>NZ_JAKUDS010000017.1 GCF_023221775.1 Enterococcus cecorum
AAAAAATCGTCTAGAAAAATAGCTAGTACTATTCTCTAGACGATTGATATTTATTATTGACGAATTAAGTAATCGAAAGCTCCAAGGGCAGCTGTAGCACCAGAACCCATAGAAATAATTATTTGTTTATAGGCTGAATCTGTGCAATCCCCTGCAGCAAAGACACCAGGCATACTTGTTTGGCCATGTTTATCCACAATAATTTCGCCACGATTTGTAAGTTCTACTCTATCTTTTAACCAAGCAGTATTTGGTACAAGACCGATTTGTACAAATACGCCAGATAAATCAATATGATGTTCTTCATTCGTAGCACGATCAACATAGTTAAGCCCAGTTACTTCGTCAGAGCCCACAATGTCTTTTGTAGCAACATTTTTCAAAACAGTAATATTGTCTAATTTTGCTACTCTATCTTGTAAAACTTGGTCGGCTTTTAATTCTGGTAAAAATTCTAAAACATAGACATGTTCGGCTAAACCGGCTAAGTCAATGGCGGCTTCAATACCTGAATTTCCTCCACCGATTACAGCAACTTTCTTACCAGTAAATAATGGACCGTCACAGTGTGGACAATAAGTAACTCCTTTGTTGCGGAATTCTTGTTCACCCGGAACATTCATATTACGCCATTTAGCCCCTAAAGCCAATACAACTGATTTAGCTTTTAATACAGCCCCATTTTCAAGTTCAACTTCCACGACATCTGTTTTACGAATATCTTTTGCACGTTGACCTTTCATGATTTCAACTGGATATTCTTTGACATGTTGTTCGACTTGGGCCATCAATTTTGGACCTTCAGTATATGGTGTACCAATCATATTTTCGATACCGACTGTTTCCATTACTTGTCCGCCAAAGTTTTCTACAACCATACCGGTACGAATACCTTTACGAGCAGCATAGATTGCAGCTGAACTACCAGCAGGACCGCCACCAACAACAAGTACATCAAATAATCCTTTATCTTCAAATTCTTCAACAGAACTTGGACCAGCAGCTAAATCTACAAGTTGTTCGATACTCATACGTCCGCTAGCGAATTCTTCACCATCTAAAAAGACAGTAGGCACGGCCATAATCTTTTTAGCATCCACTTCTTCTTTAAACATACCACCTTCAACCATTGTATGACTGATATTGGGATTTAAAACTGACATAATGTTTAAAGCCTGAACAACATCAGGGCAATTATGGCAAGTTAAGCTGACATAAGTTTCGAAGTGTAAAGGTCGATTGATTTTTTCAATACGACGAATAATATCTTCTTCAACTTTTGGTTTACGTCCACCTACTTGTAATAACGCTAAAATAAATGAAGTAAATTCATGTCCAAGTGGTAATCCAGCAAACTCAATACCACTATCTGCTTGCCCTTTTTGATTAATCATAAAAGATGGTGTACGAGTTAATGATTTATCTACTAATGAAATTTTTGGTGACATTGCTTGGATTTCATCTAGAAACTCGCGAACCTTTTGACTGTTTTCACTTTCATCTAAGTGAGCAGCAAAAACAACATCATTTTCAAGTAATTCAAGATATTGGGCTAATTGCGCTTTAATTTCAGTATCTAAAGCCATTTGACAATCCCCTTTTCTTAAATTTTACCAACTAAATCTAGACTTGGTTTAAGTGTTTCTGCTCCTTCTTTCCATTTAGCTGGGCATACTTCACCTGGATGTGTACGAACATATTGGGCTGCACGAATTTTATCAACAAGAATCGCAGCATTACGTCCAATACCATCAGCATTGATTTCAAGTGCTTGAACAATGCCATCTGGATCGATAATAAATGTTCCGCGTTGTGATAAACCTTGATCATCTAATACATCAAAACCTAATGAAATTTGATGAGATGGATCAGCAATCATAATGTATTCTAATTTTGAAATAGCTTCTGAATGATCATGCCAAGCTTTGTGGGTAAAGTGTGTATCTGTTGAAACAGAGTATACTTCTACTCCTAAGCTCTTTAGTGTAGCGTATTGTTCTTGTAAGTCTTCTAATTCTGTTGGACAAACAAATGAGAAGTCAGCAGGATAGAAGCAAACAACACTCCAATGACCTTTAAAATCTTCATTTGAAACTTCGATGAATTCTCCGTTATGAAATGCATTTGCTTTGAATTCAATTACTTCTTTACCAATTAATGACATGGCTATTCCTCCAATAATTTAAATATTTGAGACATCTCTCTATATAAATATAACTAAAAATATGTTATCGGTCAACCTTTTAGTTATAATTATTATAATTTTAATATAGATTTATATTATAAAATCCTATATTGTCCAGGAATTTTATTTTCATTTAGAAATAATCATTCTCACTCGCTACCGATTAATAATGGAACTAAAAATGGATAACTAGTTAAGAAATCAAGAATGGATCGACGCTGTTGAGCAGAATCGATAGTAATTTGTGCAAATTGATTTTCATCTAGATAAAATTTTACTTTTTGTTGGTGGTCAAGTAAGATTTCAAAATCCTGTTTTCCAACTAGTTCAAAGTCATACTCACTCACAGACATCAATTTAATAAAGATGCGATCAATAATTAACTCAGAAACTTTTCTCTGGCTTGTAAAATTAACAATCAATTCATAAGCATTATCTAATAAACTTTGCTCTACCTTGAACCCTAATTTTTTTGCATAGAACAAGAGTTGATTTAAATCATGGTTAAATAATGCAAGCTGATTTCTTGATAAAATATGTTCTTCATACCATAAACGGATGAAAGCTGCCATATGATGATCAAATATTTCGACTTCCATAGTATGCAAGTCAAATGCCAGTAAAGGAATGAATGTAGGATTCATACTAGGATTTAAAACATTTAATTGAAATTCAAAAACAAGTCTATTTTGCTCGTCTAAGCGATGAATAACTTGAAAATGCTTAGTATACCATCGATTAAAGCTATCCCCTTTTTGTAAATCAAGAGATGATAACGGTCTAAGCAATTCATAGCTGATATATTCAATTAAAATTTGTTTTGCTAAAGCTGAGATTTTAGATTCGTTCAGTACATAATGATTAAAAAGAGATAATAACTTTTCAAAATCAGCCTCCATAATCACCCTACGTAATTTCAAATCAGCAAGCTCATCTTCAGCTGCTTGAATTAACGAAAGAATTTTCTGATGATCTTTTTGTTTTGCTTCATCATAGACAGTCTGAATGTTCATTTCTTCATTGACTGTAGCATAACTGATTTCCTCTCTAGGAATGGCAGCTTCAGAAAAATTCATGACTTCTTTTTCTTGTACTTCAATTTTAGAATCATTTGGCATCTGTTCGCCCCTCCTCTCTACGTAATAAATAATCAGTTATAAACTGCATTAATTCAGCTTCCAAGTGGTCTAAAGAATTGGCATATTTTTGAACTAAGCGTAGTTCTTTTGTAATTAATGCCCGATGAAGCTGTATATTGAAATAATCTTGCTGATAAGCTTCTTTTCTTCGATTTAGCGTTGTATCATCATCTTTTTGTGCGTTTAATTTTTGAATATCTGCTTCTAATTGTTTTTTGGTATTCAACAATTGTAAGTATTCTTCTTCGTTCTTCACACGATTAAAAATATTCTTTTGTTGTGCCATTTGTTGAATTTGTTTATTAATTGGCGATAATTTTTTTTCTAACTCTTCAACTTCTGATTGCAGTGTTAGATTTTGAACGTCTAATTGATTCATTTTTTGTTCAATATCTTTTAGTTGAGACTGATCCGTTTCATTAAAATTACGCCATTCATTTAATACAGTTGGTTCTATATATATCTTTGGTACATTCACATCAACAATTATTGTCGGCCGTTGATGGTAATATTGTCCAATTCGATATTGTAATAGTGTCGGACTTGATTTTTTGACAAACTGTAAATATTCAAATCTAGCTAATAAAGCATCGTGTAATTTCCTGGCTAGTAAGTTGTCGATTTCATGGTTTTGATTTGAGGTCTCTTTAAGTTCTTTATGCAATTTTCCTTGATAAATACGATAAATCTCAGCCACATTTTCAGTTTCTATTGCATGCTCAAACGACTGTAAATCTTGTAATAACTGCCCAATATTTTTTGAGGCACTAGCTTTTACCTCACCAAAACTTGGCTGCTGATCTTGAGATGTAGGCATAGAAAATCCCTCCTAACATTTTATATTTATTCTAACATACTTTTTATTAAATTTATATGAAATCGCTTGAAAAAAAGAACAATCTAGACCCAAAATAGCGAGTCTAAATTGTTCTTTCTTACTTATCTTTTGTTCTGAAGCGAATTTGTTGTTTCTCATCTCTTGTTAGAATTGTTTCTTCTTTTAAATATTCAAAGCGTAATTCGTTAATTTCAGGATTTTCGAGCATTTCTTCATAGCCCTTAAAAATAGAACGAATATAATTTTTGTACGCTTTTTTCTTTTTTAGTCTTTTCTTCATATTGCACCGTCCTTACCACATTATATTAACAACTAATAGTGCATTAATCAAGTCCATCATAAAATTGATAAGCTAAGCGTTCACCGTCTGGAATTGGAAATGTCACTACACCACAATAGGTAAATCCAGATGCCAAAATCACTTTTTTCATACCCATATTTAACACATGCGTATCAATGCGAAAATCACAATAACCCATAAGCTTTCCTTGTAAAATTAACGCTTGTAATAATTTTTTAGCATAACCTTTATGAGAATATTTAGGGCTGACGGCTAAGCGGTGAATGGAGAGATAAGGTTGATTTCCTCGCCACTTTCCTTCAATCGCAGTGTAGCACGGGTCGATACCGGTTTGTAAGGTAGCTAATGCCGCGATATGATTTTCTTCAACGAGTAAGTATAATTCTCTTTGTTGAATATGCTGTATCAACTCTTCTTTTTGTGGTCCATAGCCATCTTGCCATTGAGTAGAACCTTGCTTGGCCAGTAATTGGATAGCTGATTCATAAATGGCTAAAATGTCAGATAAATCCTCTAATTGTGCTAATCTTAGTTGCATTTTACCCCTCCTCGTTCCTAATTATAAAAATAAAATGGCTTTAGTACAAGACTAAAACCATTTTAGATTAATGAACATCCAAAGCGTTTAATTGGTAACCTTTAACAAGTGACTGCGAGGATTTAATTTCGATTTTCTTCGAGTGAGAATAAGTTGCATTAAAAAGTCGTGCGCTTGCAACATATCTACCTGAGTTTACAAATAATTCACTTACCGAACCATCGATGAACCAGTCAAAATTTTGTAACGGTTCATCAAGGGTAACTTTACGGTATTCATCCTCATTTGTATACCAATTTTTTCGTTTTAAAGTTATTTCATGGGTATCGGCTTGATAGGCTAAGGTGAAAACATCATCAATCGTAATATTAAAATCTTCTTGAACTTCTTCTTCGCAGATAAGCTCAATCATTGATGACTGTATTTCTTGAGAACCATTAATTAGCTGAACTTCTTGATTTCTTAATTGATAGATTTCATTTGCAGGTTTTTGGCATAATTTATCCCCGTCTAGTGTTAACTCTTTCGGAATTGTCAAACAATGAATCCAACCTTCCTCAATAGTTGGCATACTCGCTTCATATTCTGGCTGAGTGATTCCCATCCAACCATATGATAAAATCCTATTCCCATCATAAAAACTTTGAGGAGCATAATATTCAAAGCCGAAGTCAATTTCGCGCATATCCTCATCTAACAGCAAATGCCCTTCATTAAACTCTCCCAATGCATAAACTGTTTGATAAATATTATGAAATTGATTCCCTTGTGCTTCAATTCCTTGAGGTGAATAGATAAAAACAGCTTGATTATCAATAAATACTAAATCTGGGCACTCCCACATATAACCAATTTGAGAAAGAATGTCTGGATTTGTAACTAAATCGCCTAAGCATTCCCAATTCTTGGCATCAATTGAACGATAGATTAAAGTCGTACCCGTTAAATTTTCTCTTTGGGCGCCAACAACTAGATAATAGCATTGATCTTTTTCGTCATACCAAACTTTTGGATCGCGAACATGACGGGTAAACCCTTTTGGATGTTCAAAAATTGGCCCTTGTTTTTCAAAAGTAAAGCCATCTTTTGAAATCGCTAAACACTGATAGCTATGTTTCTCTCCTGCTTCATCGATGACATTACCTGTATAATAAAGATGTAGTTGATTTTCGATAATAATTGCACTACCTGAATACACCCCATCTTTATCATACCAAGCATCGGGAGCCAAAGCGATAGGCGCCCGACGCCAAGTTATAAGGTCTTCAGAGTAGATGTGCCCCCAGTGTTTATTTTTATGAATTGTATCTGTTGGATTTAATTGATAAAACACATGATAGATACCTTCAAATTTTACTAAACCATTTGGATCATTTAATAGACCAGCTAAAGGTGTAATATGATAACCAATGGGATATTTTGAATTTTTCACATTTCCATCTAACATCTGATATTTCCCTTCTAATTTCTATTACGCGTTTTCTGGCATTTTATCACTATAACCGATTGTATAAGTTAATGCAAAGGCAACCCCTACAGCCACTAAGTTAGCCAATAAGTATTGGAATAATTGACCATTTAAGTATAATAATGTACCCGGAATAACAGTGATTGACATACCTGTACCTGCTAAACCTAAAATGTTAGCAACAAAACCACCTGCAGCACCACCGATTAAGCCCATAACGAAAGGTTTAACATATCTTAAGTTTACCCCAAAAATAGCTGGTTCAGTAATTCCTAAGAAAGCTGATAATGCTGATGGGAAACATAATGCTTTTAATTTAGCAGATTTTGTTTTCACGCCAACAGCTAAACAAGCAGCACCTTGAGCAGCAATCGCACATGTGATAATTGCGTTGAAGGCATTTTTACCAGTATTTGCTAGTAATTGTACTTCAAGGAAGTTGAAGATATGGTGAACACCAGTTACAACGATTAATTGGTTTAAGAAACCGATAATGATACCTGCTAAACCAAGTGGTAAGTTTAATACAAATTCTGTAGCGTTTAGGACAACTGTTTCAAGTGAGTGGAAAACTGGTCCAATGGCTAATAATCCAAGCAAACTCATCACTAATAGTGTTAAGAATGGTGTCAATAGCAAGTCAAAAGTATCAGGAATAACTTTACGTAGACGTTGTTCTAACTTCGCACCAAGTAATGCAGCGAAGAAGGCTGGCAATACTGTACCTTGATAACCAACAATTGGAATGAAGCCCATAAGCATAATTGGTTTTGCAGCACCGGCAGCAACATCATAAGCGTTTGGTAATGCTGGGTTAACTAACATCAAACCTAACACGATACCGATAACAGGACTACCACCGAATACTCTAAATGTAGACCAAGCAACTAAAGCTGGTAAGAAGGCAAAAGCTGTATCCGTTAACACTTGAGTATAAAGCAAGAAGTTCGGATCAATTGATTTTGGTGTCATTCCAAAAATACTTAGAATTTGTGGTTGTGTCAATAAGCCACGTAACCCCATGAATAACCCGGTAGCAACTAAGACTGGAATAATAGGAACGAATACGTCACCAAAAGTACGAATCATACGTTGAAAAACATTACCAGACTTGGCTGCTTCCGCTTTCATTTCATTTTTTGATGATTCACTAACACCTAATGCAACAACTTCATCATAAATTTTGTTTACTGTACCTGTACCAAAAATAATTTGATATTGGCCTGAGTTAAAGAAAGCTCCTTTAACTTTTTCGATGTTTTCGACTGTCTTGCCGTCAATTTTATCTTGGTCATTAACCATTAAACGTAGACGAGTCGCACAGTGAGCAACACTTCTGATATTTTCCTTTCCTCCGACAGCATCGATAACCGCTTGTGCAATTTCACGATTTTCCATTTTTTTCTTCCTTTCTTTCTTTGCGGTACCGTTCCCACATTAATCAAAAAAATAAAATAAGAGCCAAACAGCAACTCCTGTGGAACCGGTCCCTTGTTTACGTTTTCAGTATACACATGATTGAAATCGTTGTCAATCATTTTTTTGAATTTTTTTTAGAAAAAAAGTAAAAAAAGAAGAAAGCTGAATGATTTGCTTTCTTCTTCATTTGACTATTCATGGTAATATCCCACACTACCACGATGAATCATTTCTGTAGCAATGGTTGTTGTTTCCGGGATTGGTTGTTTTTTCAGCATGATATCAACATATTTTGAAGCTAATATTCCTAATTTCTCATGATGTAAGTCAACTGTCGTCAAAGTTGGATAAACATATTCACCCATATCATGACCACCAAAGCCAGCAATGGAAATTTGTTTGCCAATGGTTATACCCAATTGGTTCGCGGCTTTAATGAGGCCAATGGCTATATTGTCTGTAGCACAAATGTATAAGGTCTCATCATTCTTTGGTAATATTTCAAGTCCTAGCTTGTAGGCATCATTCACCATGAAGGTCGTTTCATACTCTTTCACAGTAGATACCCCACTTTCTTTTAGACCGTCAATCACTCCTTGTTTACGTCGAATTCCTACTTCGATATCATGTGTTCCGACACCAACATAAGCAATTTTTTTGTGACCATATTTTTTTAAACCAAGCGCCATTTGTCGTCCAGCAAAGTAATTATCTTGTGTTAACGTGATTAAACGACGATCTTTTTGCCCTAAAACAAGGACTGGCGTTTTAATTTTATTAATCGCTTTTATATGTTCATCTGTGATAGCCACAGCCATTAATACGATTGCGGCAATTTTATTTTGTTGTAAATTATATAAGCTTTCAATTTCACGTTCAATATTCAATTCTGAATTGACCATCATTATTTGTCGACCACATTCTCGTTCGCTCTTTTCTAATCCAGAAAGCATGCGCACTACAGAAGGCGAATCTAAACGAGGAATAATGACACCAGTAAAATTACTTCTTTGTGCTTTTAAATTACGCGCAAACTCATTAGGTGTATAATTATATTTTTGTATCACTTTTTCAATTTTTTCTGCAGTTTCCTTACTTACATATCCTTCATTTAGATATCTAGAAACTGTACTTTTTGATACTTTTGCTTCTTGAGCGATTTGATTAATTGTTACCATAAGATCCCTCACCTATTTTGATTACACCTATATATTATACCAAAGATTGTCATTAGATTGAATCATTAATCATTAGTTATGCTATAATTTGAGTGAATGGAGGTTGATATCATGAAAAATATTCTAAAAGGATATACATTTATCGCATTAGTTGTCGTAGCTTTTAATGTATATGAATTAATTATTCAAAAAGTGAGTATGAAGTCGGGAATTATTTTTATAATTGAGGGTTTATTAGGTCTTTTACTTATATATATCCCATCAATATTTAAAAAGCTATTGAAGATTACCTTCCCAAATGAGTTAATCTTTATGTATTGGTTATTTATTTTAATCTCTGTCTTTTTAGGAACTTGCTTGCACTTCATCTCTTATTTTAAATATTATGATAAATTGTTACATTTTAGTAGTCCAATCGTATTAACCTTTCTCGGATATGGTATTCTCACCTATTTTCTTGAAAATTCAAGGAGTCAGTACCCTTCAGTTTGGTTCTTTATGATTTTTGGATTTGCCTTTGCGCAGATGTGTGGTGTTTTATGGGAATTTTGGGAATTTTTATGTGACCAATTTTTAGGACTAAATTTACAACGTTACCTACTTCATGGTCAACCTTTAATTGGACGTAAAGCGCTACTTGACACCATGGGGGACTTATTTGTTAATACTTGCGGTAGTATTATTGCTAGTTTTTACGCTTATTTACGAGTCAAAAAATCAACAACTCAGTATTTCAAAAACTTTAAAATTCATATTCACTAATTTAGTTATCTAATGTTTCTTTATATGCTTCTCCCTTTTTTGTCTAACCTTGTGTTTTCAACAATATAAAATTAGGAAATATCAAAGGTTTGCTAAATTTTTTCACATCATTAAACATTTTTGCTATGTTGTGTTATACTAATAAAACTGAAATATAAAGGAGATTTTCGTTATGGAACATTTAAAGTATCGTAGCGTTTTTGATATTATCGGACCTGTAATGGTTGGGCCAAGTAGTTCTCATACGGCAGGTGCTGCACGCATTGGTAAAATTGTCAGAACTATTTTTGGCGAACAACCTGAGAGTGTCGATATTTTCCTATTTGAATCATTTGCCAAAACGTATCGCGGGCATGGAACCGATATAGCCCTTGTTGGTGGTTTATTAGGAATGGAGCCAGACGATGAAAGATTGAGCGATTCATTAAAAATTGCCCACGAAAAGGGTATGGAAGTATTGTTCGTACCTAAAAAAGAAAAAGCGGAACATCCAAACTTGGTTAAAATGCTCTTGAAAAAAGGAAAACGTCAAATGACTGTCACTGGTATATCGATTGGTGGTGGGAATATCCAAATTTCTGAGTTAGATGGCTTTAAGATTTCACTAACAATGGGTACCCCTACTATTATTACTGTTCATCAAGACGTACCCGGTATTATTGCTCAAGTATCAAAACTATTATCAGATATGAATGTTAATATTGGTACGATGACCGTTACCCGTGAATCTAAAGGTGAAAAAGCAATCATGATCATTGAGATTGATGAGCGCCATCCTGACATTTGTCAAAAATTACGTCAATTGTCACACATTGATTCTGTGACTTATTTTGATTAGGAGGATATTCATGTTTTATTCAATTGAAGACATTATTCAACAAAGTAAGGATTATAAAAGTGTGGCTGAACTAATGATTGCTACAGAAATTGAATTAACCGGACGCACTAGAGAACAAATCATTGAATTAATGAAGAAAAATTTAGAAGTCATGAAGCATTCTGTACAGCAAGGAATTGATGGTGTTACCTCAGTTACCGGATTAACAGGAAAAGACGCGACCAAGCTAAATGATTATATATTAAATGGCGATATATACTCAGGTCCGACTATTCTTAGTGCAGTACGAAATGCGATTGCCGTAAATGAAGTTAATGCGAAGATGGGGCTAATTTGTGCCACACCAACTGCTGGTAGTGCAGGAATTGTACCTGGTGTATTAATGGCTGTTAGTGAAAGCTTGCAATTAACAGAGCAACAACAATTAGATTTCTTATTTACGGCTGGTGCTTTTGGATTAGTGATTGCCAATAACGCTTCGATTGCTGGGGCTGAAGGTGGCTGTCAGGCAGAAGTTGGCTCTGCAAGTGCGATGGCTTCAGCAGCTTTAGTTTGTTTAAAAGGTGGCTCGGCGCAACAAGCAGCTCATGCCTTAGCGATTACCTTAAAAAATATGTTAGGCTTAATTTGTGATCCAGTCGCTGGTTTAGTCGAAGTCCCTTGTGTGAAAAGAAATGCTTTAGGTGCGAGTCAAGCGATGATTTCAGCAGACATGGCCTTAGCTGGTATTCAAAGTGTGATTCCACCAGATGAAGTTGTGGCTACGATGTATCGTGTGGGTCGTCAAATGCCATCTATTTTTAAGGAAACTGCAGAAGGTGGCCTAGCAACGAGTCCGACGGGGTTAAAATTACAAAAAGAAATATTAGAAAGACAATCAAATGCATAAAAAATGGGGCTAGGAAGTTTTCCTACCCCTCTTTTTATGCCGTAATTTTCGTTCCAAAACGATGAATATTATTATTGATATTCACACTTTTTACACCGTGCAGTAAGGCATACTTTGCACTATCTAATTTTGGAATCATACCACCAGTAATTATATTCTGATCTTTTAGCTTTTCAATTTTCGACAAATCAATCCGCTTTAACCATTGATTATTTTCCCTAATCCCAGGTACATCAGTTAATAAAAATAACTCATCCGCTTGAATGCAACTCGCTACCTTGCAAGCTACTTCATCTGCATTAATGTTTAGCCATTGTCCTTCCTTTGTAATGCCTAGAGGTGCAATTACAGGAATTTTGTGATGTTTCATTTGCAATTTTAGCATGTCGTGATTGATTGCCGTTACTTGTCCGACATAACCTAATTCAGCATGATTAATGATTTTTCCTTGTATCAGTTGATCGCAACCAGCGTGTAGACTTATTGGTTGTAGGCCTTCTTTTTGAAATAATGATATTAATTTAGGCTGTACTTGACCTAGAAGTGCCATTTTGGTTAGTTCAAGTGTGTTTTCATCTGTGACTCTTAAGCCATTTTTGATTTGGCGTTTAACCTGAAATTGTTCCATTAGTTCGGTGATATAATGTCCACCACCATGAATAATGACGATTTGAATACCTTGTGCTTGCCATTTATGGATGGTTGAAAAAAATTGTTTATTAAGCTGATCACTTGCTACACCGCCAATTTTAACTACATATGTTTTCATGGTTCAGCCCTCCTATTATGTGTGATACAACGCGTTGATTTTGACATATTCATAAGTCAAATCGCATCCCCAAGCTTTTCCTTTAGCTACCCCACCATGCATATTAACTTTTATTGTGATATCAGCTTGTTTTAACTTTTCACTCAGTTGGTCACAAGAGAAATCAGTAGGTACACCAAAGGCAAAAACTAGCGTATCTTCCAAATAAATTTCGATTTGATTACTGTCAAAATCGATGCCGCTATAGCCTAACGCACATAGAATTCTTCCCCAATTTGGATCTTGACCAAATATCGCACTTTTGACCAAACTTGAACCAACAACTGATTTGGCAAGCATACGTGCGGAATATTCATCGATGGCATTTTCAACTTGGACTTCAATCAGCTTCGTTGCACCTTCGCCATCTTTAGCAATTGATTTTGCTAAATCAGTGAAAACAGCCTGTAATACACTTTTGAATTGCTGATAAGCTAACGATCCTTTTTGTATTTCAGCATTTTTTGCCTCTCCATTTGCTAAGACAAGGACCATATCATTTATAGAAGTATCACCATCCACAGTAATTTGATTAAAAGTAATTTCAGTCAACTCACTAAGTAATTCTTGTAGTAAATCACTGGAAATATTCGCATCAGTGGTAATAAAACTAAGCATGGTAGCCATATTTGGATGAATCATGCCGGAACCTTTTGCACAACCTGCCACAGTGATTGTTTTTCTATCAATTTCTTCTTGGTAGACACTTACCTTCTGACACGTATCAGTTGTCAAAATGGCTTCTTGAAAGTTTTCAGCAGCGCACTCTTGATTATTTGCTAAAAGTTCCAAGCCAGCTTCGATTTGAAACATCGGTAAATGCTTGCCAATAATTCCTGTAGAGGCAACTGCGACTTGATTAGCGTCAATATTTAAATATTCAGCGGTTTTTTCACACATTTTTATAGCATCTTGATAGCCTTGATTACCCGTACAAGCATTGGCATTTCCAGAATTAACAATAATTGCTTGTAAGGATTTATTTTTGATTTTTTCCTTTGTCACTAATACTGGAGCTGCTTTGACTTGATTCGTCGTAAATACGCCAGCACACTGAGCAGGCACTGTTGAAATAATCCAACCGATATCTTTTCGCTTTCTTTTTAACCCACAATGAATACCATCAGCATTAAAACCTTTAGGACTTGCAATATTCCCATTTATTTTCTTCATAACCAACCTTCTCCTTTTATAGATAAACCTTTTTATATAAAATTAGGCAATTGTTTTAAACCACATGCTTCGTCTAATCCTGCCCATACATTAAAATTCTGAATAGCTTGACCACTTGCACCTTTTATCAAATTATCAATCACAGCGACAAGCGTTAAGATGCCTGTACATTCATTATAAATATAACCAATGTCACAAAAGTTCGAACCGATGACTTGATGTAAATCAGGTAATTTTTGATGATGATTAACTCGAACAAAATACTTATCAGCATAACAATTCTCATAAGATGTTTTGATATGTTCAGGCTCAACCTTCTCTTTCAATTTGACATAGGCTGATACAAAAATTCCTCTAGAGACGGGTATAAGACTTGTCGTGAATTGGATACTTTGTAATTGATTGTCAAACTGTTGTAAGAATTGAATGATTTCAGGTATATGCTGATGTTGATTGGCCTTATACATACTCATATTGTTATAAACATTAACAAAATGACTGCTTTGGCTCAATCCTTTACCTGCACCTGATAGTCCTGATTTCGCATCCACAATAATCGAATCCGTTTGAATAATTTGTGCTTTGACTAGTGGTGCTAAAAGTAAATTCGTCGCAGTGGCATAGCATCCTGGATTAGCAATGAGTATAGATTTACTTGTTTGAAATTCAGGTAACGAATAATTTGCTTGCATTAAAATATTTGGATTAGCTGGTTCCTTTTTATACCATTTTCGATAACTTTCCCTATTCTTTAATCGTAAATCACCCGAAAGATCAATTACTGGAAAACTATTTTCAATAAAAGGTTCAACTAAATCCTTACTGACTCCAGAAGGGGTGGCAAAAAAGACAAGATCATTTTGTGCCATTATATTTTTTGCATCGAATGCTTGAATTTTCGCATTTAATGGTAAAAAATGAGGAAATTCTTCCGTTAAGTCGGACTCTTTATTACCACTGCGATGAAGGGTTCCGATTTCTAAATAGGGATGTTGTTCAATAAGACGCATTAACTCCACACCTGTATAACCCGTTATACCTACAATTGCTGCTTTCATCCAATCACCTACCCCACTAAAACTTTCGCTATTTTATCTAATGCAAAATCAACTTCTTCTTGACTGATTGTTAAAGGAGGTAATAACCGTAAGACATTTTTACCGGCTTTTAAAGTAAGAACACCTTCTTTTTCAAGTTGAAGCATCACATGTTGCAACACATATTCATCTGTTAATTCAATTCCTATCATTAAGCCTTTTCCTCTAATATCTATCAGTTTATTAGATTGAATATGCGCTAAACCATCAAAAAATTGCTGACTGCGCATTTTAACATTTTCTACTATTGCAGCAGATTGCACATAATCTAAAACTTGATTAGCGACACTTAATGCTAACTTATTGCCCCCAAATGTGCTTCCGTGACTACCCGGTGTAAAAGCATTGGCGTATTTTTTCTTGGATAACATTGCACCAACTGGCAATCCATTGGCTAAAGCTTTTGCACTGGTAATAATATCAGGAGTAATACCATATTGTTCATAGACAAAGAGGGAACCACAACGACCAATCCCTGTTTGCACTTCATCCACAATAAGTAAGGTGCCATTTTGTTGGCAAATATTCGCCAATTCCTTTATCCACCCTTGATAAGCGACATGAATCCCACTTTCTCCTTGGATTAATTCTACAATCACGGCTGCCACTTGCTCATCTAAGGCTTCTTTTAATTCATCAATTTCATTGTATGGAAAGTAAGCCACATCTTGTAACATCGAACCAAAACCCGCCTGAATGTTAGCTTGTCCGGTCACACTCATCGAACCAAACGTACGACCATGAAAAGACTGCCAAAAGCTAATGATTTTATTACGACCAGTTGCTTTTTTTGCTAATTTAATGGCGGCTTCATTGGCTTCTGTACCACTATTGCAAAAGAAAGCCACATAATCTTTTTGATTGGCTAATTTACATGCGACTTGCTCTTGAATCTCACTATGATATAGATTCGGCATATGCCAAATATTATCGATTTGATGGAGTAAAGCTTTTTTCAATTCTGGATGATTATGTCCTAGATTCGTAACGCCAATCCCACTTGTTAAATCAAGATACTCCTTATTATTTTGATCATAAACTTTACAACCCTTACCTTTCATAATTTCGAAATTTTTTCTACTGTAATTCGGAAATAACCAACTCATAACCAACACTCCTTTGTAATGTTGCGTATAAATATACAACTTTCTTCCGTGTTTTTCAAGTGTTTTATGTATATTTTTTCATTATTTCTTGTAATAATTGTTTATTTTCCATGTATATTTGATTATTTAGATAAAAATATGCATAAAAATAGACTAGCCAAAAAATTGACTAGTCTAAAATTGTATGATTATTCTTCTGTTAACGATTCGGTTTCAAAGGATAATTGATTATTTTGCAAAGTAACAGTCACTTTACTTTTTGGCATCACCTTACCAGCAATAATTTCTTTGGCAAGTGGTGTTTCAATTTCTTTTGTAATATATCGTTTTAATGGTCGAGCACCAAAAGAAGGTTCATATGCATTTTGTGCAATATATGTTTTGGCTTCATCGGAAATACTTAATTCGATTTCTTGATGGTTTAGTCGTGTAGATAATTGTTGAACCATCTTATCAACGATTCCCTTCACATCTTCTAAGCTAAGTGGTGTGAATAAAATCGTGTCATCAATACGGTTTAAGAATTCAGGTTTGAAGTGCATTCTTAAAGCTTGCATAACTTGATCAGAAACTTCTTCAGGGATAGTTCCTTCTTCAGTCACACCTTCAAGCAACAATTGTGAACCGATATTTGAAGTCATAATCAACACGGTATTCTTGAAATCAACTAAGCGTCCTTTAGAATCTGTCAAACGACCATCATCTAATACTTGTAATAAAATATTGAAGACATCTGGATGAGCCTTTTCAATTTCATCCAATAAAATAATTGTATATGGATTACGACGAACAGCTTCCGTTAATTGTCCTCCTTCTTCATAACCTACATATCCTGGAGGAGCTCCAACTAAACGAGACACTGAATGTTTTTCCATATATTCACTCATATCAATTCGTACCATATGTTCTTCAGAGTCAAATAAGTTTTCTGCTAGAGCTTTGGCAAGTTCTGTCTTACCAACCCCAGTAGGACCTAAGAATAGGAATGAACCTAGTGGACGATTTGGATCTTGTAAACCAGCACGAGAACGTAAGACTGCATCACTTACAGCATCTACGGCTTCATTTTGACCAATCACGCGTTGATGTAAGGTTTGATTTAATTTTAATAATTTTTCACGTTCGCCCTCAACTAATTTTGTCACCGGAATACCTGTCAAACGACCGACAACAATCGCAATTTCATTTTCAGTCACGGATTCTTGAACCATCTTTAATTGATCAGAATCATTTTTACGTTCTAATTCTTTTAATTCTTTTTCTAATTGTGGGATGGTACCATGACGTAATACTGCTGCTCGTTCAAGTTCGTAATTGTTTTCAGCATCTTCTAATTCATGGCGAACACGTTCAAGTTCAGCACGTTTATTAGAGATGGCATTTACTTCTTCTTTTTCAGTTTCCCATTGCAATTTCATTGAATTTACTTCTTCACGTAAATCAGCTAATTCTTCTTGCAAGTTTTCTAAACGTTTTTTAGAAGCATCATCGGTTTCTTTCTTCAAAGCAGCTTCTTCAATTTCTAATTGCATTAATCGACGCATCACTTGGTCTAGTTCTGTCGGCATCGAATTCATTTCAACTTTAATATTGGCACAAGCTTCATCGACTAAATCAATCGCTTTATCTGGCAAGAAACGATCAGTAATATAGCGGTCTGATAAAGTTGCAGCGGCTACCAAAGCATTATCGTGAATATTTACGCCGTGATGTACTTCAAATCGTTCTTTCAAGCCACGTAAAATCGAAATCGTATCTTCAACAGTTGGTTCTTTGACTAAAACTTTTTGGAAACGTCTTTCTAAAGCTTTATCTTTTTCCATATATTGACGGTATTCATCCAAGGTCGTGGCACCAATCGTATGCAATTCACCACGAGCAAGCATTGGTTTTAATAAGTTACCGGCATCCATACTACCTTCTGTCTTACCGGCACCAACAATATTATGGATTTCGTCGATAAATAGAATAATTCGTCCGTCAGATTTTTTCACTTCATCTAATACGGCTTTCAATCTTTCTTCAAATTCACCACGATATTTAGCCCCAGCAATTAATAACCCCATATCAAGTGAATAGACTGTTTTATCCTTTAAGTTTTCAGGTACATCTTTTTTAACAATACGTTGGGCTAAACCTTCGACAATCGCTGTTTTACCAACACCAGGTTCACCAATTAATACAGGATTATTTTTTGTTTTACGAGATAAGATACGGATGACGTCACGAATTTCTTCATCACGTCCAATGACAGGGTCCATATTTCCTTCTTTGACTTTTTGTACTAAGTCAATGCCGTATTTTTCTAATGCTTTATAAGTTTCTTCTTGATTTTGTGATGTCACACGATCACCCCCACGGATATTTTCAATCGCATCCTTAACGTCTTTTTCAGATATTTGATGTTGAACCAAATACTGAGTTAATGGATGATGTTTTAATTTCATTAATGCTAGAATAACGACTTCAGTTGAAAGATATTCATCTTGGAATGTTTCTCTAATCTTATCTGCTTCAATAAACAATTGATAGAGATTTTGGCTAAAACTTTGGCCATAAGAAACATTACTTCCTTCAACTGTAGAGATTTTATCTAATTCTTGGTCAACTTTTGCTTCAAATTCAGCTACATTGACCCCTAAATCTTTATAAAAATTTGCACCAAAATGATCAGTGTGCAAGAAAATTTTCCATAAATGAGCAATATCGATTTCTTGATGATGTCTAGTCATTGCAATTTGTTGTGCTTGAGCAATGGCTTGTTGCATCGTCGTTGTCATCTTTTCAATATTCATAACTCCATTCCTCCTATCGTTGAATGAAATAATTGATTTATCTTAATGTACTTATTCCTTTTTCTTAAGTACATGTACAGTATATTCCAAAAGTCAATGAAGGTCAAACTAAAAATTAGCACTCTTCATATTTGAGTGCTAATTTTAAACTTTCTTAATATTTATTGTTCAAAATGCTGTCGTGGTTGATCGTTTGATAAAAATATTTTCGGATATCCTCAATATTTTCATATTCTGCCATTAACCACATCAGTTTTGTTACTACTGCTTCAAAAGTCATATCATAGGCTTCTAATAATTGAAAATCTTGTTTAACTTTCTTACCAACTTCATAAACTGTCATATCACTACCTTCATTAGCTACCTGTGAACTAACAATCACTAAACGATCCTTTTGATATTGATTCATCAGCTGATAAAAGGTCTCGACTAAGTTCTCTGGTATACCTCCAACACCAAAACTTTCAAGGATAATGCAACGATAATGTTCAAATGCAAATGCTAGTACTTTTGCATCTAGTCCTGGAGTAAGCTTTAAGGTAATGAGATCCTCTTGTAATTGATGATAAAATCTAGTTGGTTGAACAAGTGGTTGACTTGGAATATAGCGGATAATTTGTTGATCTAAAATCACCGCAATATATGGAAAATTGATACTAGTGAAAGCATTATAACTTTTCGCTCGGACTTTTTTCGCACGACTTCCAACGATTACTTTACCATCAAAAACAATCACCACTTCTTGTGATAAATCATCACAAGCGTAAATAAAGCTATCTAATAAATTGACTTTCGCATCCGTACTATCCATATCAATGGGTTTTTGTGAGCCGGTTAATACAATAGGTTTAGCAGAATTTTGAATTAAATAAGATAATGCAGCTGCGGTATAAGCCAAGGTATCGGTCCCGTGACAAATGACAAATCCATCATAAATGGTATATTTTTCCTCAATTGTACGGGCTAATTTCAACCAGTGTTTAGGGGTCATATTGGTACTATCGAGATTGAATAAAGCTAAGGTATCAACATGACAGATTTCTTGTACTTGAGGAATGTAGGTCAGTAATTCCTCAGCAGTGATTCCTGGTGTTAAACCATGTTGCGATTTTTTAGAAGCGATTGTACCGCCAGTGGTAATCATCAATATCTTCTTCATCTTGTTTTCCTTTCAACGAGAAAAATAGCGAGTGTGCTATGTGACACTACGCATACAACACTCGCTATGACTTCATTATTTTACATTTAGTTCAGCAATTTTCACAATAACATCGGTAGCCTTTTGCATTGATTGTAAAGATACAAATTCAAAACGTCCATGCATATTTTCGCCACCAGCAAAGATATTAGGTGTAGGAATTCCTAAATAAGAAATTTTAGAACCATCAGTCCCTCCGCGAACAGGTTCAATCACTGGGACAATTTCTAATTCTTCCATCGCATTTTTAGCCAATTCTACAATGCTCATATCTTTTTCGATGACTTCACGCATATTGTAGTATTGATCGAATAAGTTTAATTCAACACGTTCTTGATCATATTTTGCGTTGAATTTCGCAACTAAATCAACGATAAATTGTTTACGTGCTTCGAATTTTTCACGGTCATGATCACGAATGATATAAGACATCTTAGCTTCTTCAGGCGTACCAGTGAAGCCATGTAGATGATAAAATCCTTCATAACCTTCAGTATGTTCAGGTACTTCTTCTTGTGGAAATTCGTTTTGGAAATCAATGGCCATTTGAATTGCATTAATCATGGTGTCTTTGGCTGTTCCTGGGTGGACATTTTTACCGTGGAAAGTTAAATCAGCTTGAGCCGCATTAAAGGTTTCAAATTGTAATTCACCTACAGGACCGCCATCCATTGTATAAGCAAAATCTACATCAAACCCTTTTGCATCAAATTTGTCTGCCCCAACACCGATTTCTTCATCTGGACCAAAAGCAACACGAATTTTTCCATGTTTGATTTCAGGATTTTTGATTAAAATTTCCATGGCTGTCATGATTTCAGCAATACCAGACTTGTCATCCGCACCAAGCAAAGTGGTACCATCAGTCGTAATTAATGTTTGACCAGCATAATTTTTTAAATTAGGAAAATCTGCAGTATTTAGGGTATATTTTCCTTCTTTATCTAATTGGATAGTTGAATGGCCATCATAATTTTCAACAATTTGTGGATTGACATTGACTGCATTGAAATCTGCAGTATCCATATGAGCAATAAAACCAATAGAACGTACTTCTTTATCAGTATTGCTTGGTAAAGTGGCTGTTACAAAACCATTTTCTTCGTTGTAATGTACCTCTTGCATTCCTAAATCAGTTAACTCTTTAGCTAACTCATGGGCAAAAGCTACTTGTGTTTGTGTTGATGGTGTCGTCGTACTCATTGGATTAGAACGAGTCTCAGTTTTCACATATTTTAAAAATCTTGGTAATAAATTAGAATACATAATAAAACTCCTTTATATTATTTCAAATGGATCAGTATTAACGGTCGAAACCATTAAATCAATCTGCCATTTATTTGTTGTTTTCCATTGTTCATATTTTTCTTTCAACTTATCTGCAAAAAGAACTTCAATATGATGACCTGGATCAAGAACGATTAATCCTGACTCTTGCATATCGTGAGCCGTGTGATAATAGACATCTCCTGTAATATAGACATCAGCTCCCTTGGCTAAAGCATCTCGATACAGTTTTTCCGCACTCCCCCCACATATCGCCACTTTTGAAATAAGTTGTCGATTGCTTATGTGATTTGCTTTAATCACTTTCAAATGCTTTAAATGAAAAGCTGACTTAACTCGATCTATAAAAGTTGATAATTCAAGTGGTTTAGCTAAATGACCAATCCGTCCAATACCTTCAATTTTTGTGCCGTTTGAGGCCGGATTTAAATCATAAACTTCAAAAGCCGGTTCTTCGTAAGGATGGACGCGATACATTGTTTGTAAAACACTTGGTAAATATTGATTTTCAACAATAAATTCTACCTTTTCTTCAGCAACAATGCTCATTTGCTCTACTTGCCCAATAGTTGGATTGGCTTGTGCAGATGGGATAAAACGTCCTTGTCCGTTACTAGTATAACTCATGTGATGATAATTTCCCAATATGCCAGCTTTTGCCTCACCCATTGCTTGACGCAGCTGATCTGCATGAGTTTCAGGGACATAAACAATAAGTTTTTTTAATGCTTTTGTCTGGGTCTTTTGTAAAATCTCCACTTCAGTTAATTCGAGTGATTCACAAAACCAGTCGTTCAAACCATCCGCTACCACGTCAATATTGGTGTGGGCAACGTAGACATTGATTTTATTTTGTAAAATATCCAAAAGCATTTTAGTTTGTGGATTTTCATCAGTTAATTGATTGATGGGTCTAAATATAGGGGCGTGTTTGGCAAAAATCAAGTCTGCACCAATTCTAATTGCTTCTTCTACCACTTGTGGACGCACATCTAAGGTAAATAGTACCCTTTGAATCTCCGCATCAAGAGAACCAATTTGTAACCCGCAAAAATCCTTATCTAAGGCTAATTCTTTGGGACAATAAGCTTCAAACGGGGCAATGAACTCTCTTATTTTCATGCTAACACTTCCTCAATTAATTTCATTTCAACTTGAAGTTCTGCTATCTTTTGATCATGATTTTGTGCTGAGTTTTGTAATTGCTGTAAAACCCTTTGTCGTTGCATTAACTCTCTTTGCCATTTTTTGATGAAAACGGGTGATTTTTCTTGCATTAAAAGCGGACCAAATAAATATTGGGCTTCATTCAAACTCATTGGCTGTACTAACTTTTTAGCAACAATAATTTCATAGATTTTTTTATTTTCTTCAAGTATTTCTTCTGCGATGATGGTATATCCATTGGCTACTAAATATTTTCTTAAAGTAGCCTCACCTACATTAGGCTGTAAAATCAATAACTCTTCACCAGTAATTCGTTCTTTACCTTCTAATAAGATTTGTTTGATTAAAGTACCACCCATCCCACAGATTGTAATGGTATCAATCTTATCACTTGGCTCAATGGCAAATAACCCATCCGCTAAACGAACCGTAATATTATCAGCTAGTCCCTGTAAAGTTACTTGATGTAATGCTGATTCATACGGGCCCTTTACTACTTCACCACAAACCGCATAACTAATTTTTTTAGCCAACATTAAACGAACAGGTAAGTAAGCATGGTCAGAGCCGATATCTGCTAATCGGGCCTGACTCGGAACAAATTCACCTACTTTTGCGAGTCGTTTAGATAATTGTTGTGCATTCATTCTTTCATTCCTCTCATATTTATGGATTGCGACGATTTTGGCCAATCATCATAATTTCTTGAGATAAATAGGTAATCCGCTCCATGATACGCATTGCTTTAATCGGTTCTTGATCGCCTTTTTGCGTCACAGTTAAATGTCTTTCTAACTCTTTCATCGTAAAATTAGAGCTGAAAAAGGTGGGTAACATTTCTTGCATCCGATATTGTAAGATAACCCCAAGGACATCATCGCGAATCCAACTACTCATCGCATCTGCCCCAATGTCATCAATCATTAAAATAGGAGCAGTTTTAATCTTATTTAAAAGCTGAATCATGGTATCTTTGCCAATCGCTTGTTTCATCTCTACCGCAAATGATGGAAAATGTATTAAGGTACTATCATAGCCATCTTCTGCTAACTTTTTGGCTATCGCTCCTAAAAGATAAGTTTTACCTACACCAAAGTTGCCCACTAAATATAATCCTTTAACAAACATAGATGGATGCTGTTTGTAACTAGAGATAAAGATACTTGCTTCCTGAACGGCCTGACTACGCCCATCAGTTATTTCGAAATCCTCTAAAGAAGCTTCTTTAATCATTTTAGGGAGATAAAGTGTTGTTATTCGATTATTAATTTTCTCTAAACTTTTTCGTTGCAATAATTCAGGAGTGGGTGTATAAGTAACTTCAATGACATGATGGGATATCTGTAATCTAGGCTCATAACCAGGTGCAATCATCTTAGGGTCATTTGCCAGATACTTTTCCCTCTGTTGAATATATTCATACAATTGACCGTAGCTTTTCTCAATATCTTCAGGCGTCAATTCATCTTGATGTTGTTTAATGAAGCGTTGAACCTCAGGATTTTCATTGATGCTCTTCACCATTTGCTCATATTCCTGCAGATAATTTTTTTGGCGTAGAATTTTTGTTAAATTTTTTCCAACATCTTGCATCATTTTTCACCTTCTTTGTTTAACAGTGCATCCAGTGCTTTTTTAGCTGCAGCAACCCCTTCTGGATTTTTGACTTCTTGCGGTGGATTTTTCATCCATTCAGGGATTTCTTCTATCCGAACATTTCGATTTGGATAATTCTTTCGAGTCACTGGCACTGCTTTTTGCTTTTCTTTACTTTCTTTGACGATTTGACGCACGTGACTAATCGCCTGCTCAGGTAATTGGATTTTTTTCTCAGACCAATCAGTTGCTATCTTTCCTGTTAATTGAGGAGATAAATTTGTCTTATTTTGAATAACTAATAAATAATTGATTAAGACATTAATAACAGCATTACTCAATGGACTTCTTTCAACTAAATCTCTGATTAACCATTCCTCTTGTTTGGTCGTAAAGCTATTTTTTAATCTTTTTACTTCTTGTAAATACTCCATTGGAAAATAAGTTTCACATTGTACAATGAGTTGCCAATCAGCCTCTGAAAAACCTTGCTTTAATAATCTATCTTTACGTAGCATTTGGTTTTCCTCTTCTGAAGTTGGCATTTTTGAAGTATACAAGGTTTTAGATTGAGCGATTGCCTGTTGCTCAAGTATCTTTTCATCAATCTCGCCAGTAGAATATTGAACCGACTGAGTTAACAAGTCTATAAGCTTAAATTCATCATAGCCATATAAAGAATGATAAATAGCTAATTTTCGACATACAGCTTCTGTTAATTTATCTTTGCTAATAAATTTTTTAGTTGCCAAATCAAATAAAAATTGCCAATCAATATTTCCACTATTCGTAGCATCGTGCTGATAGTCAAAGGTGATGGATGGGGAAGCTATTTTATCTTTATTTTGCTGTAAATCATTTAATGTATTCGCAAGCTTTTGTTGATTAATGGTATACACTTCTTTAAATGTCTTAGTTATTTCTTGAAATCCTTCAGTTAATATAGAATCATTTGAAAAGCGAGAAATTAAACGCTGATAATTCGTTTCCCCCACTTTTTCTAACAATAAAAAGCTTAAGACTTCATCTTTCAAAAATGCAGTAGCTGGCATAGGTAACAAAATTTCATATAGATAGTGTGAGGTATTGAATTCCTCTGCTTTGCGATAAACTTTTAATAAACCTAATCCCTCTAGCTTTTCACGAGCTTGTTCAAGTTGTTGAATACCCAAATCAAGTGTATTACATAAATCCAAATGTAAAAAATTTTCCTTATTTTCAAACTGACCTTGTAAGATTAAAGTCTGATATAAATTCATGGCAAAACTACCAATAACGGGCTGATATAAGCTAGTCAAACTTACCCATTCATCTTCATTCATCCTTTTATGACAGTAGACTTGATAACTTTCATTAGGTAAAAGTGCCACACGAATCCTCCTTAATCTTGCTTATTATCTTTTGCTTTGTCGACAATTTGTTGAAGTTCTTGTAAAAATACTGACATATCTTTAAATTGACGATAAACACTTGCAAATCGTATATATGAAATTTCGTCAACTTGAGCTAAATCTTCCATAACATACTCACCAATCACGGTACTAGAAATTTCAGTCACGCCTTTTTCTCGAACACGTCGCTCAACATGATCTACAATTTTTTCCATTTGCTCCATTGCTACCGGTCGTTTTTCAGCCGAACGAATAATTCCTCTCAAGATTTTTTCACGATTAAATTCTTCACGTACACCATTTTTCTTGATAACAAGTAGTGGTGATTCTTCTATTCTTTCAAAAGTGGTAAAACGCTGACCACAATTTTCACATTCTCTTCTGCGTCGGATAGCACGACCATCATCAGCTTGACGACTATCAATAACTCTTGAATTTTGGTGATGACATTTTGGACATTGCATAAATTTCACCTCATTTTATGTATATTCAGTTGAATTATAACATGTTTCTTAAAAAAAGTGTGTAAAAAATGCAATCTAACAAACGAAAGTATCGCTTATTAGATTGCAAAATGAATTATTTTAGAGTAAAACCTTGGTCAAGTAAAAATTGAGCAAACTCTGGACGTCTAACAATGCTAAAGAAGTCTACATTTTTTTGTGTCCAGGTCGTATCAGTCTGTTGATTATTTCGGTTCTGATAGTAACTACGGATTTGTTCATCATAAGTTGATAAATCCGTCAATGATGTTTGATAAGTATCTGTAGCAATCACATTTTCTAATGGCATACGTGGTTTAATATCATTTTTGCTTGCAGGATAACCAATTGTCATCGCAAACAATGGTACAGTTAATTCAGGCAAGTGTAATAATTCTTTTACTCGAGTTAAATCATTTCGAATACCACCGATATAACAAATACCTAAATCTAGACTTTCAGCAGCAATCGCCATATTTTGGGCTGCTAAAGTTGCATCAACCATCGAAACAACCATTGATTCCATATTCCTTAAACCATCTAAAGAAACATCTTTTTTCTTTAATTGAATAGCATGTCGATAAAGGTCAGCTACAAAAACATATACCAGCGGTGCTTTAGCTAAATGACCAGAAAACTGCGTAATTTCAGCTAATTCAGCCTTCATTTGTTTATCTTTAATCTCAATAATTGTATATGCTTGAACAAAATTGGAAGTAGATGCACTTTGAGCACTCTTGACCAATTCGTTTTTAACTTCATCACTCACAATACGGTCGTCATAATCTCTAACAGAAACATGATTTTGCAGTAATTCTATCATTTCATTCACTACATTTTCCTCTTTTCAAATATATTTTCGATTGCTTAACCAAGTATTGACTTGTTCTAGCGTTTGTTTTAAATTGGCTGAATTATCAAATACAATTTCTGCTAATAATTTTTTCATTTCAATCGGAAGTTGACTGTTAATACGTTGTTTGGCTTCTTTTTCTGTTAATTGATTTCGCTTCATCAAACGATTTAGCTGCTGCTCAGGGGTACAATATACTACTGCAACTTGGTCCATCCATTCATCATACCCTTTTTCATACATCAAGGGCACATCCACGATTACTAATTTTTGATTGTGACTTTCTTTTTTGATAGCTGCCATAATCTCTTCTCTTAAAAAAGGAGCCATCAATTCATCTAATTGCTGTAATTTATCTGGATGATTAAAAACAAGAGCACCTAATAATTGACGATTGATTTCCCCATTTTCTTGCAAGATTTCTGAGCCAAATACTTTCACTATCTCATTATAAGCAGGCATATTTTGATCTAAAAGATGACGTGCAATAATATCAGCATCTACTACAGGAAAGCCAAGTCCTTTGAAATATTGAACGACACTACTTTTTCCTGTAGCAATACCACCGGTGATTCCTAATACAAAAGCCATTATTTCCCTCTTTTCTTCTGGCACTTTGGACAAAAATGTGTGCCACGTTGCGCGACCTTTATTTTTTGAATTGGCGTACCACAACGCGGACAAGGCATTCCTTCTTGACCATAAGCATTTAACTCAACTTGAAAATTCCCAGCATTGCCTAAAGCATTGACATAGCTGCGAATAGTTGTTCCCCCTGCTTGAATGGCTTTAGCTAACACTTCAATAATCGCATGATGCAATTCCTGTATTTCTTTAGACTTCAATTCATTTGCCGGCGTTTCGGGATGAATTTTTGCTTGCCAAAGTGCTTCATCTACATAAATATTTCCTAAGCCTGTAACTAATTTTTGATCGAGTAACAAAGGCTTGATTGCTTTGCTAGATTTTTTTAACTGTTGTTGGAATATTTTCAAGTCAAAGGTTTCATTAAATGGTTCAGGACCTAATTTGGCAATGCCAGGATATTCCTCCACGTGATTTTTATGATATGCACACATTCGACCAAATTTACGTACGTCTTGATAGTGTAATTGACTACCATCTGAAAAAGTAAAGACTACATGGACATGCTTATTTGGCTTTGTTGTCTCCGGAAAATAATGGTACTTCCCTTCCATGCGTAAATGTGAAATAATCACATCTTGATCCAAACAAAAAATTAAAAACTTGCCCCTACGTTTGATTTCATGGATGGTCTGACCACTGACACGCTGATTAAATTCACTTGGGGATAATAGTTCGATGATTTTTGGCCAAAAGACTTCTACCTTAGATATCTTTTTTCCAATGACTAATTGACTTAACCCCTTACGAACTGTTTCTACTTCTGGTAATTCAGGCATAATATCACCTACTTTGCATCATACCAAGTGTCGCCCCAACTACTATCCGTAATTAGAGGTACATGAAGGTTTACCACGTGTTCCATCACTTCTTTAACTAAGGCGTCTAGTTGTTCGACTTGATTTTTTTGCACTTCGAATACGAGCTCATCATGAACTTGAAGAAGCATATTAGTTTGAATATCACTTGCTTGCAATCGTTTATCTAATTCAATCATCGCCATTTTTAAAATATCGGCAGCTGTACCTTGAATCGGTGAATTAATCGCAGTTCTTTCAGCAAACGAACGCACATTAAAGTTTTTAGCATGAATATCTGGTAAATAACGGCGACGATAATACAACGTTTCCACATAACCATCTTCTTTAGCTTTTTTGACGATATCTTGCATATATTTTTTAACATTTGGATAACGTTCGAAATAGGTATCTATATATCGTTTAGCCGCTTGACGAGAAATCCCTAAATTTTGTGACAATCCAAAATCAGAAATACCATATACTATTCCGAAGTTTACGGCTTTAGCATCCCGGCGCATATTACTGGTTACTTTACTTGGATCATCAATACCAAAGACCCGCATAGCAGTAGAAGTATGAATATCTTGACCATGAATAAACGCATCTTTCAAGTGTTCATCATCAGAAATATGTGCAAGTACACGTAACTCAATTTGGGAATAATCCGATGAATACATAACCCAATCTTCATGACTAGGCACAAAAGCTTGGCGGATTTTACGTCCCTCTTCTAATCGGATAGGAATATTTTGTAGATTTGGATCCACAGAACTTAATCGCCCTGTTTGAGTTAACGTTTGAATGTACCGCGTATGAATCTTCCCATCTATTTGAATCACTTTGAGCAATCCTTCAATATAAGTTGACTGCAATTTTGCTAATTGACGATAACTTAATATTTCTTCAATAATCGGATGGGCTGATTTTAACTGTTCTAAAACATCGACAGCCGTAGAATAGCCGGTTTTCGTTTTCTTAATCACGGGTAGGCTTAATTCTTCAAACAAAATCACTCCTAATTGTTTAGGTGAATTAATATTAAATTCTTTACCTGCATAGTCGTAAATCCGTTGTTCAATCTCAGTCAAACGAACAGCAAAATCTTGTTTCATTTGCTGTAATCGTGTAGGATCGACACTAATACCTGTCAGCTCCATTTTAGCTAAAACATCGGCTAAAGGCATCTCCATATCGGTAAATAAATGCCATTGATTTTTGTTTTCTAATTCTTTCGTCAAAATAGGAACTAAATGATGTAATGTGTCGATTTTTCGTGCTAAGTGTTCGTAAAATTCATCAGAATCTGTCGGAAGCCCTTTTTTAGCCCCTTTCCCATAAACTTGCTCGTCACTTAGTATCTCAGTTAAACCATAATTATGCGCCACACTACTTATATCGCTACTATTATCGGTGGTATCTAATAAATAAGCAGCCAATAAAGTATCAAAAGTAAATGAAATATTCTTTGCACCAAAACGAGAAAGAGCAATTTTTTGGCATTTCATATCAAAGGTAACCAATTGCTCTGCCTTCTGAACATAATCATTAAATTCTGAACTACTTAAGAGATCAAGATTATCACTCACATAGATTTTTTCAGCCGAGCCAAAAGCAAATCCTACAATATCTTCTAAATGATAATTTTCACCCAGCATTTCTACATATAAAGCTAAATTTGCAGCTTCGGGTAAATCATTTGGCCATTCTTGAATGTATTCATAAGTAATTTCTTCCATTTCATGACTATCCATGACTACATTCATTTTATCTAGAAATGATTGAAAGTTTAATTTTCGATATAGTTCAATCAACTCATTTTCATTCATACCTTGATAAGTTAAATCAGATAAAGTTATTTCGACTGGTGCCTGCACATTAATTGTCGCTAATTGTTTAGACATGAAGGCTTGCTCTTTATCATTGATTAAGTTTTCTTTCATCTTACTTGGCTTAAACGCATCAATGTGTTCATAAATACCTTCAACAGACTCATATTGTTTCAATAACTTAATCGCCGTTTTTTCACCAATTTTAGTAACACCTGGCAAGTTATCAGATTTATCACCAGCTAAGCCTTTTAAGTCAATAATTTGCTTTGGAGTAAGTCCATCATATTTTTCGGCAATAAAAGCAGGCGTACAGATTTCTAATTCTGACATTCCTTTGACAGTGATATACACAGTAATCTTCTCGCTTGCTAACTGCGTTAAGTCGCGATCTCCAGAAACAACCACGACCTCATATCCTTCTTGACTGGCTTTTGTCGCCAAAGTTCCGATAATGTCATCCGCTTCATAGTTAGGAAGTTCGTATTCTTTGACCCCAAACCCATGAATCAGCTGTCTAATAAAAGGCATTTGCTCTCTGAATTCACTTGGCGTTTTTGCACGTCCAGCTTTATAATCTTGAAAAATCTCTGTTCGAAAAGTTGTTTTACCTGCATCAAAAGCTACTAAAGCATGAGTCGGCTGTTCTTGTAACAAAATCTTTTCAAACATATTTTTGAAAGTAAAAATTGCATTTGTATATAAACCGTCTGCATTTTTGAAATTATCCATGACATTATATAGTGCATAAAACGCTCGAAATGCCACACTATTTCCATCGACTAAAAGAATCTTTTTCTGACTCACAATCACACCTCTTTTAATTGTTATTCATTTCTTCCTTTTCTATTGTAGCAGAAAATGAAATTCTTGTAGTGTGATTTCACTTATTTTTCAGTATTTATTTCAATTTTATCTAAATGATAACGAGATAACACGTCTTCTATGCTGACGATCCCTTGTTTTAGTAAATCTTTTCCCTTTTTCAGTCAAGATAATCTGTACTTCTCGCTTATCTTCGCCTGCTTTTCGCTCAATTACGCGACAACTTTCTTCAAATTTCACGAGCATTCTGGAAGTTGCACTAATACTTAAACCAATTTTTTACTTAAATCACTCACTGTTAAACTTTGACCTTGAGATTGATTTAAAAAATATAAAACATAAAATTCGTTAAGTAAGATAGCTTCAGGAATTGTCTTTAAGGCTTGAGATAATTCTTGATTGATTTCTCTTTCAATTGCTTGTAATTTCATCCATTGCTCAATCATTGCTTTGCCTCCATTAATAAAAGGATGGTTTAGCATAATGGGTATTTGGTCGTCCAACGCCAAATCCTTTGCGTTTATACTTTTCTTGATTTTCGTCAGTGATAATATCATAAATTGCTTGAACGACTGCCTCACGAGAAACTTCAGCATCTTTAAAACTTTCAGGTGTCAAAACTAATTCATAAGTCAAATCATCTTCTTGATCATATAACCAAGTTAAATGCAAGAGTGTGTAGTTGATGGATGACTGTTCAATGATGGTAGCAGATTGTTTTTCACCTTCAATGTAGCTACTAGGTAAATTTTCTTGCGTCCATTTTGCTAACTCACTAGGTACTTCATCGTGTAAACCAGCCATAGAAGCACCAATCAACTTCACTTCTGGATATTTTTCTAATACTTCAGCAATTACTTTGATATCTTCAGGATTTTCCATCGCATTAATATAGACTAAATCGACTTTTGAAACCAACTCAGATAGTTTAGCTGCTTCACTAAATAAGCCATCTACTAGTGTAACTCGTGAATGGTGTAAGCCTAAGCGTTGACTCACATTACGACCATATAAAATAATATCTAGATCACTATCTAAAGGTAACTTAGTTGTTAGTTTTCGAGCAATTTGTCCAGCAGCTCCTAAAATTAAAATATGACGATATTCATTGTTTATCCCTCTTTATTATATTTGTTTGCGCGAACAAATAAATTGCAAGAAGAATACTTTGAAATTGCAACAAAAATGCTTGGAGTTTTTTCCCCAAGCATCTTTGTTTATACTATTTATTCAAGCATATCCTTTCGCAATATACCATATTTAAGGAATAAGTCTTCCAAAATGGTCCCTTGCACTTTCTTAATAATTGGTTTCTTCAAAGCATCTAAACCAAATGGCAATTCAATATCAAGTGGTGATTTACCATCCATTAAGCATACACTACTATTTAGAAGTGCACGAACATCATAGACACTACCCCAAACTTCAGGTACACCTCGTTCAATTGCAAATAAACCATAGACAGCTTCCATTGCGGTACGAACAGAGTATTCTGTGGTAAAGATTGTATCTCGTGGTGTTTGAGCAAATTGACCTAAGAAAGCAAAGTTTACACAACCATCAGGAATCACATCAGGACGGTCCCCTTTGGCACGAGGCATGAAGAATGCTGTAATGTAAGGCATCATTGTTGGCACACAGACAGCATGATTAGTTGCTAACTCGTTAATCATTTCAATAGGCACACCTAAATGATATAACCATTCTTCTGTAATTTCTTTACCAGTACATTCCTTCATTGGTTTTTGAATATAATCACCTTTCACATCAGTAAATAAGCTATATACCCAGACACAGACTTCATCTTTTGGTTGGTCTTTGAATTGGCCTTGACGATTAATAGTCCAGCTTAACAACCATGAAGAATCTTTACAGCTGACAATACCACCAGTAACCACTTTCCCTGTTCGTGGATCGCGTTTACAAATATTGGTAATATAAGGAATAATGCGATCATCTTTTAATGTAATCGTAGCGGATTCCCAATTGGTTTTAGAGATATCTGAACAGAATTTTTCTGGATGACCAAAACTAGGATCTTGTTTAGCTATATTTTTCCATAATTGCCAACAACCACTTTCACGAATTTCTGCATCTCCTGTTGGTACTTGATCTTGACTACCATAAATCGTGCTTTCTGTACAGCTTCCATTCGTTACAAATACATAATCATTCGCTGTAAGTTCAATTGATTGAGCTTCATCATTCACTAAACATTCAATTCTAGAAGCAATCTTTTGACCATTTTCAAATTTGAAGACGACATTCGTTACTTTTGTATTAAATTGGAAAGTAACCCCATGATCTTCCAAGTATTTTTGCATTGGTAAGATTAAGGATTCATATTGATTGTATTTCGTAAATTTCAATGCAGAAAAATCAGGTAAACCAGCAATGTGATGAATGAAACGTTGGAAGTATAATTTCATTTCTAATGCTGAATGCCAATTTTCAAACGCAAACATCGTACGCCAATATAACCAGAAATTAGAGTTAAAGACTTCATCATCAAAGACTTCATCTATTCGTTTGTCATATAGGTCTTCGTCTTTAGTAAAGAAGAGCTTCATAATTTGCATACAACCTTCTTGACTTAAATTAAACTTACCATCTGTATGCGCATCTTGACCACGATTTTCTGTTGCACGACATAAAGAATAGTTTGGATCTTCTTTGTTCAAGCGATAATATTCATCTAATACCGATAATCCTGGTTTTTCAAGTGATGGAACGCTTCTGAATAAATCCCATAAACATTCAAAGTGATTTTCCATTTCACGTCCACCACGCATAATGTAACCGCGTGTGGAATCTAAAATACCATCACAGGCACCACCAGCAATATCCATCGCTTCTAAAATATGGATGTTTTCGCCAGGCATTTGAGCATCACGAACCAAGAAACAGGCCGCAGCTAAAGAGGCAAGTCCGCTACCAACTAAATAAGCATGTTTTTCTTCGATGCCTTTTGGTTTTTCAGGAGTGACGAAAGCTTCATAATTCCCACTTGTATAATAAATACCTTTGCTGTTGCGTCCATCTAGACCTCTTTCGGTATTACGATATTCAGCTAGTCGTTTCGCTTCAGCTTTGTTGGCATCGGCTTTTTTTGTCACGTTTGTTTGTCGTTTTTTTGCTAACTGATAAGCTGCCACACTACTTCCTGCAATTAATGCACTAGTAAGACCAAGTTTGAATTTTTTTGACATATCCATGACCTCTTTTCTAATCATTTCACAAGTTCATAATAACGCGATTAAAGAAGAGAAACCATTTACAATTTAACTTGAATGATAAAATTTTTTAAACAAAATAGTTTACAATATAACAAGATTGATAAAATTTTTGCTATTTTTCAAATTTATTAATTGCTGTATCGATTGCCCCTTCCATTAAGGTAATCATTTTTTCAGCTAAGGGACGATAATCTGCAGTCATTCCCTGATTAATCCATTCAAGAACTAAACCAACAAAACTATATTTGTAAAATTGGGCGATGAATTCTTGATCACTTTTTGAAATTTGATGATCTTTCACTTGTGACTCGACAACATCATAAAGTAATTCAAATGTACGCTGATATAGAAACGTTTCTAATTGCTCGCGATTAATGGAGTGGTAAGCATTCATGATAAACGGCTTATTTTCATAAATCGCAGCAAAGATATCTAGTAGGCCTTCTTGCCAAGTATCTTTCGTTTTCTTTCCGTTAAGCGCACGTTTGGCATCTTCTATACAAGACCATTCCACCAAATCATAAATATCTTTAAAGTGATAATAAAAAGCCATGCGACTAATCCCGCATTCTTCGGTTAAATCATGAATGGTAATTTTATCCAATGGCTTCATTAACAAATATTTTTTTAAGGCAGCTTCTAACTGGTATTTAGTTGAAGTCGTCATCCTATCCCTCCAAAAAAAGCATCAAAACAAATTGTCTTGATGCTTAAATTTTTTATTGACTAAATATTAATCCCTAGCAAAAATGCGAATAAATGCTAAGAATAAATTGATGAAGTCAAGATATAGATTTAATGACATAAAAGTAGCAATACCAAAATCATTTTCCATTTGATAGCTAAAATAAGCTTCACGAATACGTTGATTATCGTATGCTGTCAAGCCACTAAAGATAATGACAAGTACAAAAGAAATAAAATAATCAACGGCGCTACTTTGCATAAAAATATTGACTAAGATGACCACTAGAGCACCAATTAAAAAAGAATATAAAGCACGTGCAATGCCAGATAAATCCTTCTTAGTAAAGATGCCAAAGACAGCCATTGCAATAAAGGTTAAAGAACTAGCCGCAAAAGCTGATGTCACTGTACCAAAGTCATACACCAATAAAGTAACAGAGAGCGTCACTCCATTTAATAGTGAATAAACAATAAAACCGGCTAATGTTAAAGCTGGATTTTTAAAAGCTTGACGACCAATTACTAAGACCAAGACAATTTCAAAAACCCATAATAAGATAAAGGTCATTTGATTGACAGTAGCTAGAAACTGATTGACAAAAACAGTCGAACAAAGATAAGCAGCAAGTGCACTAATGGCAAGTCCTACACCAAAAATGCCATATACTTTTGCAAAAAAACGATTTAATCCTGTAGTTGTAGTATATTCCTGATTCATAATTTTCCCTCATTTCATTATTTGAAGTTACTCATTAACCAATTCATCATGATTTTCGGTGTTTGGATGAACAATCAATGGCGGTTGAACCATAACGACTGAATCTAGTACGCGCTCCCCTTCTTGATTATTCCCTTCAACAGAAATGGTTACGACATTTTTCATCTTGTCCACCTTGATTACCTCAAAATTAAAGGTCAAAGTTTCATAATGATAAATAGGCTCAATTAAATTCATTGAGAAATTCACAATATGTGATCCCGGACCAGGTAAGTGCTTTGAAATTGCACTAGAAATAATCCCGTTTAACATAACCATAGGAACAATTGGTCTTTCGTATTCCGTTTGTTGTGCATAGTCATGTTGAATAAACAATGGATTCGCATCATTTGTAAGTCCCAAGTATAGTAAGAGTTGCTGGTCTTCAATAGATTCGGTTAATGATAACGAATCGCCCTCTTCTATCTCCTCAATTGTTTTACCAAGCTTTCTAGGTTTACCAATATTCAAATTTCATTCCTCCAAATATTTCATTACAATCATTTTAATCAAATCTAGAGAAAAGTGCAAGTTTGATACTTGAATTTAAAATAAAAAAAAACCAGCTCAAAATCAAATTCAAGCTGGTAAAAATTTTTCTTATAAAACATTTCGCGTTGTTTTGCTTAATAGGTTTTCGTAGGCAATTTCAAATTTTTGTACATCACCTGCGCCCATAAAGATAATGACGCTATCTTCATGATTTAATAAAGGAGACATATTTTCTTCTTTTAAGACTGTTCCACCTTTTTTCACTTTTGCAGATAAGTCTTCAATACTTACTTGACCAGATTTTTCACGTGCTGAACCAAAGATATCACATAGATAAACTTCATCAGCTAAATCAAGTGCTTGAGCAAATTCATCAAGTAAAGCAATTGTGCGTGTAAAAGTATGTGGTTGGAAGACAGCGACGATTTGCTTATCTGGATATTTTTGACGCGCGCCATCAATAGTAGCTGCAATTTCTGCTGGATGATGCGCATAATCATCCACGATTGTCATATCCGCCACTTTCTTTTCGCTAAAACGTCTTTTTACCCCAGCAAATGATTTTAACTCATCAGCAATTAATTTCATATCAAAACCTTCGACAAAACATACCGCAATCACACCTAATGCATTTTTAATATTATGTTCACCAAAAGCTGGAATAGCAAAATGACCAACGAATTCTGCACCATGATACACATCAAATTGTGAACCGTTCGTTGTACGTTCAATATTTTTAGCTTGAAAATCATCGGTCTCTTTTAATCCATAATAATAGATTGGCACTTCTGCTTGTAATTTTCGTAAATAAACATCATCGCCATAAGCAAAAATTGCCTTTTTAACTTGATGGGCTAAACTTTGGAATGCTGTAAACACATCTTCAATGCTTTCATAATAATCTGGATGATCAAAATCAATATTCGTCATAATCGCATAATCAGGTGAATAGGCTAAGAAATGACGGCGATATTCACACGCTTCAAATACAAAATGAGTCGCATCTGGTTCACCATGACCTGTACCATCGCCAATTAAGTAGCTCGTAGGAACCACGCCAGACATCGCATGAGCAAGTAATCCAGTCGTACTTGTTTTACCATGAGATCCCGTAATGGCAATACTTGTAAATTGTTCAATGAATTTACCGATAAAATCATGATAGCGAATCACCGTAGCACCAATTTCTTTAGCACGAGCGATTTCAGGATGAGTATCAGGAAAAGCATTTCCCGCGATCACAATATATTCTTTTTTTACGTTATCAGCGTTAAATGGCAAAATTAAAATGTTTGCTTTTTCTAAATCACGTTGGGTAAAGAAATATTGCTCCACATCTGAACCTTGGACATGATATCCTTTTTGATGAAGGACTAAAGCTAAAGAGCTCATGCCAGAACCCTTAATCCCAACAAAGTGATAAATTTGATCTTTACTAATCATTAAGTTGCCTCTTTTCGTATTTTCAATATAGCAAATTTATAATCTTTCACGTGTTTTTTGTCAAATAATTGATATTACAATGAAAAAGACAATTCATTATCTAACAAAACAAACAAAATATCAATTCTTTTCAACGCACTTTAAAAAGCTTTTTAATAGTCTTTTATCAACTGCAATCGTCCAGCACACTTCCCACAAGCATATTTACGTACATCTAATCGTCGCATTCGAAAATACTCTTGCCGACAATCCTTGCACCGATAGCAGTATTTAGGCTGTTGTAATCTTGGTGTAAAGCGCAATCCACTAACTGCTTCCAATAGTTTTTTAAAGTCTTGATCTGCATGACGATAACCTTTGCCTTGTAAATGCAGATGATAATGGCATAATTCATGCTTAATGACACCATATAATATTTCTTCATCTACATTTAAAAGTAAGGGATTGATATCAATATGATGATCGTTTAGATGATACCTTCCTCCTGTTGTTTTCAGTCTTTTATTAAATACGGCTTGATGCGTAAAAGGTCTTTTAAAAAACTCAAGAGAAATTTGTTGAACAAGTTGGGTTAACGTCTGATTATTCATGACCATCACTTGCAAGCATAGATAAACTGATTCGCCCTTTTTGAATATCAACACTTGTAATCCAGACTTGCACAATATCCCCTACTGCAACGACTTCACTAGGGTGTTTAACAAAGCGATCACTAAGTTTAGAAATATGAACTAGTCCATCTTGTTTCACACCGATGTCTACGAAGGCTCCAAAATCTATGACATTACGCACTGTTCCTTGGAGCTTCATCCCAACTTTTAAATCTTCTATTGATAAGACATCTGAGCGTAAAATAGGAGCTGGCATATCATCGCGTAAATCACGTCCTGGTTTAAGTAAGGAATCAATAATATCTTGTAAGGTTTCACGACCAACGGCTAGTTTTTCTGATAATTGTTTGATATCTATTTTTTGTAATTCACTCTTTGCTTCCGGTGTATCGAGCTTATCGAGGTCAATGTTTAACGTAGCTAACAAATCTTTGGTTGCTTGATAACTTTCTGGATGTATTGGAGTATTATCAAGTATGTTTTCACCATTCGGAATACGTAGGAACCCAATAGCTTGTTCGAAAGCTTTAGGACCTAAGCGCGGAACTTTCTTCAATTGATTTCTTTGACTGAAAGCCCCATTTTCTTCACGATAATTAACAATATTTTGCGCAGTCGTCTTATTTAAGCCCGCAATTCTTGCAAGCAATTGGCTAGAAGCAGTATTCACATTGACACCGACTTGGTTAACCACGGTCTCAACTACAAAGTCTAATTGCTGCGCTAGTTGTTTTTGTGACACATCATGCTGATATTGACCAACTCCCACCGCTTTTGGATCGATTTTCACTAATTCTGCTAATGGATCTTGTAAACGACGACCAATACTTACAGCACTTCTTTGCTCGACTTGTAAATCTGGAAATTCTGCTCGGGCAACTTCGCTGGCTGAATAAACGGAGGCCCCCGCTTCATTTACGATGATGTAATAGACTTTACGATTGATTTTTTTCAATTGTTCAGCAACAAATTGTTCAGATTCCCTTGAGGCTGTTCCATTACCTATGGCTACCATTTCCACTTGATAGTCCTCAATTAATTGAATGAACTTCTTGGCTGCATTTTTTAATTGTTGATCTGAGCCCATCGTAGCATAAATGACATCAATGGCTAAAACTTTACCAGTTGGATCCATAATTGCTAATTTACAACCTGTTCGATAAGCAGGGTCAAATCCCATAACTACTTTTCCCTTTAGTGGCGATTGCAATAATAGGTTTCTAAGGTTTTCCCCAAAGACATCAATAGCTTGTTCATCTGCTTTTTCTGTTAGTTCATTTCTGATTTCTCGTTCAATAGCCGGTTGAATAAAGCGTTTATAGGCATCTTCATAAGCTGTGGTTAATTTTTCAACGACTAATTCATTGGCCTTTTTTGGAATAATATGTTTTGCCAAATATTCATGGATTTTATTTGTATCCACTTCAATGTTAACTTTCAAAATACCTTCCTTTTCACCGCGATTCGTTGCTAAGATACGATGTGAAACCATTGATTTGACGGGTTGCGTAAATTCATAGTAAATTTCATATACTTTTCTTTCGTCCAATGATTCATCTTTAACTTGACATGTATACTGACCATTTTTATAGGTAAAGTTGCGAATCCATTCACGGTATTTTGGCTCATCGGCAATTTTTTCAGCCAAGATTTCATGGACACCATTCCAAACATCCTCTATCGTAGGTACTGCTTCATTTATACTTAATTGTGCCATCTTTGTTAAAACTGCTTGATCTTGGTTTTGAAAGACTGCCTCAGCTAATGGTTCTAATCCATTTTCTTTAGCAATTGTCGCTTTTGTTCTTTTCTTTTGCTTATAAGGACGATATAAGTCTTCTAATTTTTGTAAAACATTAGCAGCTATTATTTCTGCACGTAATTCTTCTGTTAATTTTCCTTGATTTGAAATATTTTCAATAATTTCTTCTTTACGTTTTTGTAGGTTTTCTAAATATTGATAGCGGTCTTGGATATTTTTGATTTGCACTTCATCTAGACTGCCCGTTTTTTCTTTTCGATAGCGTGCAATAAAAGGAATCGTCGCCCCATCGGATAATAAATTTAAAACAGCTTCAATCTGTTCCTTGGAAATTGGTGTAAGTTCTGACACTAATTGTTGAATAATAAATTGATCCATTTTTACACTCCTTTAATATCTTACTAATGAAAAAGAGTGAACATCAATCTATGTGCTCACTCTTGATAGAATTAGTCAGCCAAATCAATTGCCTGTCACTGCAAAATAATTTCCTTCTAAATCAACAAAGTTAAAAATAAAGCGGTCTTCTTCTAGTTGCATCAGTTGACCAACTTCAATTTGTTGTTCTTGCATTTTTTGATATAATTGCACGATTTCTTGCGCAAAAAACATAATTTGAGGAGCGTTTGTATTCACTTGCTGTGCATGTTCCTCTACAAATTGTCGATCATATAGGCTAAAAGTTAAAGCACTATTTGAACAAGGTGAGATTTCTGCAACAAGGCTACCATCCATTTCCTCAATAGATAGTACTTCAAAGCCAATTGATTGCCAAAAATCAGCAGCTTTTTTGACATCAGTTACATATAAAACTAATTGTGCTTGATCCGTAAACATATTATTCTCCTTGATTTTGATCACTTTCAAACTGGGAATTAAACTCCAAATTTATTCCTGGTTCATCGGTGATGATTTCTGTTACTTCATAAGTTAATCGTCGTAATACATCAAATAATGGTTCAACCAATTCTTCAGATTCTTCATGAGTCAAATCCTCAGGAGATTGAATTTTTCGGTTTTTAATATGATTTACCTGACGTATTTGTCCAGACACTTTGAAACTTCCCAAAATGACATTAAATTGTAATTGAGAACCTAATAAAGTATTATTTTCAGTAAACTCTGGATTATTTGCAGCTAAAGGCACAAAACCTACTTGAATCTGAGTTTCTTCGCCTTCTTCAACGTGATTATCAAAATGATAAGCATCAACAATCGGTAACTCTCTTAAAATTTCCATCTTTATTCCTCATTTCTGATTTTTTAAATAGCTGAGTGCTTCTTCAAATGTAGCCACAGGAACAATTTTCATCTTTGACTGAATTTTTTTAGCCACGCTCTTAGCAATTTTTTCGTTGTCATCTTCTTTGGACAAATCTTTAGGAACAAAAAAGATTTCGACACCTGCCTCATTAGCACTCACTATTTTTTTATCTATACCGCCAATTTGACCTACATTGCCTAGCTCATCCATTGTTCCTGTACCGGCAATCTTTTGTCCATGACGAATATTTTCTTTTGTTAACTGTTCATAAATTTCAAGCGTAAACATTAATCCGGCAGATGGACCCCCAAAGCCTTCTGCATCGAATTTAACCTTTTTGCTTGTTTTCATATCTATTGCACTACCGATGATAATTCCAATTTTCATTTGATTTTGTTTATCTTTTATCAATGGCACCTGAATAGTGTAATTTTCTTTCTTACGAGTAACTGATAAAGTAAGCTCATCACCCGGCTTTTTAGTTTTTAATATATTATACAATGTTAGACTATTTTCTAGCTTTAGATTATCAACTGCAGTGATGATATCGCCAACTTTTAATATTTTTTTTGCTTTTGTATTTTCTGCAAAATCTAATACATACAATCCCTTAAACGCTATCTCTACTTCTTTATGCGCTGCTTTAAATGCATTATAAACTGCCATTTGTTGCGCATTTTGAAAATAGTAGTTTTGTAAAAAATCATAACTTTCTTGATTAGAAGAGCCACCTAGCACATCTTCATATGAGAGTTCATCCCAATATGGTTCAAAATGAGCTCGAAGTAACTGGTAACATGAAGCCTGTTGGAAAGTTACATAGGTTAGCGAGAATGAGCCTTTTTCGGTATCCTTCTTTTGATCTACCTTCACTAAAGTACTTAAATCAACGATACCACCTGGTTTTTCAATGTACTTATTAAGTGGGAAGAAGAAGAAAGCCAAAATAAGTAAGAAAACAAAAATAAAACCTAGTATCTTACTAATTTTTTTCTTTTTCATTTTGTTTCCTCCGAATTGCTAAATCTATATTCCTAGGTAAATAGTCAGAAACATCGCCACCAAAATGAACCACTTCTTTTATTAAACTCGAACTAATATGTGTATATTTTGATTTAGCTAAGAAAAATACTGTTTCAATTGAATCATCAAGATGATAATTCATTTCCATAATTTCACGCTCGTATTCATAATCTTTCATATTCCGAATACCACGTACTAGATAGCGTGCTCCTAAGTCTTTCGCAATATTAACTGTTAAGTCCGCATCTTTTGCAATTACTCTCACATTAGGGATATGTGCAACTGCCTCTTGAATCAACTGAATCTTTTCATCAGTTGTAAAAAATGAGGTCTTAGAAGTGTTCGTAAAGATTCCCACTATGACTTCATCAAATAAACCACAAGCGCGTTCAATTGTATCTAAATGTCCTAAAGTTAATGGATCAAAACTACCAGGAAATAAAGCTATTTTATTATTCATTATTTGCTTCCATTTCAAAAATTGTCACCTTACAAATACCATAGCTTTGCTCACGAATTTTTTGTAAATTACCGATTCTTTCATTTAATGTTACTTGATGATCCGTTTCGCAAATGATAATCGCAGAACTACTTAAAAGGTGATATTCCTGTAACCTTTCTATTTGTATTTCAATTTCTTGTTTTGCATAGGGTGGATCTAAAAAAACATAATCAAAGCAAAGTTTTTCTTGTTTAAATCGTTCAATGGCTTTGTTTGCATCAGACTTTATTACACTAAACAACTGCTCTTCTTTCGTTAAAGCAATATTTTCTTTAATAATTTTAATGGCAGAAAAATTTCGATCCACACAGTAGGCATGCTCACACCCTCTTGAAATAGCCTCAATTGCTAGGGCACCACTGCCAGAAAATAAATCTAATACAAGCCCCCCATCAAAATAGGGACCAATCATATTAAACATGGATTCTTTTACTTTATCTGTGGTTGGACGAGTATTATCGCCACTTAAACTTTTTAACCTTCTAGAACGATACTTACCAGATATTACTCGCATAAATCCCCCTAAAATACTTCATCAGCTAGACGAATTTTAGTACTTAATTCCTCTATTTCAAAGCCATCATCTTCCACTTGATAAGCTTTCTTCGTGCCAATTCTTTCAGCAAAATTCATTTCAATATCAGGACGATACGACGGTTCAACATTTCGTACAAAGTGTAGTCTACTCAATTTTTGAATCACATCGTCGACTTTATCTTCATCTACATACATACAAACATATTTTGATTTTTTAGAAATATAATGAACCAAGCCATAGCGTTTTAAACTTTTTAATTGTCTTAAAGAATAAACCCAGACAATAATTCCGCGTCGTTTGGTTAGTTCAAATGGTAATTCATTTTCAGACATGACAACTTCCCCCACAAGAATGATGATTTTGACGGATAAAAAATGGATTGCCTGCATCCACTTTGATATTCTCAGATATCACTGAAGTTAATGACAAACAAACTTCATCTAGTACTCCTTGAAGTGCCGTTTCAGACTGACGAAAATCAATCATATTCGGTTGCATATCCATTTTTCTTTTTGAACGTTGTAATTCTCTTCTGCTTTCTTTAAACTCTGGCAAAAACGAGCCAAATCGTTCAATATCCTCAAAGTGTTGTTTTTTATTTTGAAAATCAAGAATGCATTGGCGTAATACTTCATCTTGATTCACGGCTTTTTGAGCTTCGATATAACTATGATAAGTATCAGAATGTACGATATCAGTTATTAATTGATCAACTTTTTCATCAAGCATGATTAATTCTTCATTTATAACCACACAAAACGCTCCCTTTATTTTATCATTTATCCAGTAATAAGACTAACATATCTTGTTTATGAAATGCAATACTTAATGTTTTAGATTGATTACTAAGCATCTTGTTATGTAAAATCGGATCTGTTTGTAATTGCAATGCTATATCCATACAGTCAACAGCGGGGGTCAAAAAAATTCCATTCGTATTTTGAAGATGGTTTGCTTCAAGTAAGTTTTTCAATTCCTCATTAGTAAAGCTAAAATAGGGCATATTTCTCTGTTTTCTCATTTGATTTAACTGCAATATCCTTGAAGTACTTAAAAATTTTTCTGGAGTTAGTGTAATTTGATTTAATAAGCTACTTGCTGAAACACTTGAATCTTCCCATGAATATTCTACACCAGAAGAAAAAAGGTTGAGAACTGTCAGTAAATATTTGGCTTTTTCAACACTTATATGATCCCAATTAATTGGATTATTCTCTTCATCAAATTTACCATAATTTCCACCAATAAGTTGATATGGCGCTGATTTCAATAAGTAATTAGCATCAAAATAACGAATGGCAAATAGTTTACCCGTCACTTGATGAAAATAAAAAATAGCAAATACTTGATTATCAAAATGTACCAATGGTCGATAATTCATGTCTTCTTCAGTTAATTCAAATTGATATTCATTAGATTGATTATTAATTGTCACTGTCGCAGAAATTTCAGTCTTTTTTAATATATCTTCTAAATTCATTCCAAGTCGAAAATCATCATTAATTTTACCACTATTACCAAATACTGTTATAGCATGAATTTTATTGTTTCTGGTAATGATATCTGTATGATAATGATTATCTTGATTCACAAATAAATGTTGAGTATATCCGTATCCAGTTTCTACAGCTGACAACTCAGTTGAAAATTGAGATTTCATTTTAGTATAATCTTGTCCAATCATCTGTGCATATTTATCAGCTGAAAGATTTGCTGTTTGCGATTGATTTGTTTTCGGTTGATTATTAATCATTGTATTGGACTGTGGCTTTGAGTTGGTAGAGAAAGGGAAAAAGACTGGTTGAAGATAAACAAAAAGGAGGACTGAAAGAAAAATCATCATAAAAGTTAATTTACGATATTTCATTTCAATTCCTCCTTAACACTATTTACTTCAATTCGATCAATAAGTCTCCGGATTGAATCATTTCACCTGGATGAACATATAAATGATCTACAACACCATCAAAACGTGCTTCAATAGCTGTTTCCATTTTCATCGCTTCGGTTACCATTAAGACATCGCCTTTTTTCACATGATCCCCTTTTTTCACTAAAACCTGTAAAACAGATCCAGACATTGTTGCTCCATATTGATTTTTATCCGTAGGTTCCGCTTTCTTTCGATGAACAACTGTACTTTGCACGGATCTATCTTTAACAACGATTTCTCTTCTTTGCCCGTTTAAATTAAAGAATAATATGCGGTTGCCTTCTTCGTCAGCTTCACCTATTTCGTCTAAACGAATAATTAATACTTTTCCTTTTTCGATTTCAACATTAATTTTCTCACCTAAGCGCATACCATAGAAAAATGTTGGTGTATCTAGTAACTTCACTTCACCAAATTGTTTTTGAGATTTACAATAATCAAGAAAGACTTGAGGATACATTAGATAACTTAAGACCTGTTCATCGCTCGGGATAAACTCAACTTTATCTGCAAGCTCATCTCTAACCTTTTCAAAATCAACAGCTGGTGCTAATTGCCCTGGACGCACAGTGATTGCAGGACGTCCTTTTAAAATAATTTTTTGAAGTTTTTCTGGAAAACCACCAACTGGTTGTCCGAGTTGGCCTTCAAAGAAAGATACAACTGAATCAGGGAAACTTAAAGTATCACCTTTTTCATATAAATCTGCTTCTGTTAATTGGTTTTGAACCATAAAGAGTGCCATATCCCCCACTACTTTAGATGAAGGAGTCACTTTTACAATATCTCCAAACATCATATTCACTTTACGATACATCCGCTTGACTTCATCCCACTTTTCACTCAATCCAACTGCTTTAGCTTGTTGTTGTAAGTTTGAATATTGTCCACCGGGCATCTCATGTAAATATACTTCCGTTTGAGGAGCATTTATCCCATTTTCAAAACTTTGATAGTATGGACGAACATCTTCCCAATAATGATTTAACGATTGCACTTTCTCGATATCCAATTTTGGTGCACGTTCATCGCCTACAAGAGCATAATATAAGCTTGACATACTTGGTTGGCTTGTATGACCACTCATGGCTGAAATAGCTACATCAACGATATCTACTCCAGCTTGAATTGCCTTTTCATAGGTCATAATTGCATTACCTGAAGTATCATGGGTATGCAAATGAATCGGTACATCAACAGTATCTTTTAATTCTGAAATTAAGCGGTAGGCAGCCTGTGGTTTAAGTAAGCCGGCCATATCTTTAATTGCAATGATATGCGCCCCCATACTTTCTAAGTCTTTGGCCATTTGTTTATAGTAATGAATGTCATATTTACTTCGAAGCGGATCATTGATATCACCGGTATAACACATAGTCGCTTCGGCAATCTTTCCACTATCTATAACCGCTTGTATACTTGGTTCCATTTGAGCAGTCCAATTCAAACTATCAAAAATACGGAATACATCAATTCCTTGTTTTGCAGATTCTTTGATAAATGCTTGAATGACATTATCAGGATAATTAGAATAACCAACAGCATTAGACCCTCTAAATAACATTTGTAATAAGGTGTTTGGCATTTGTTTTCTAATTTTGCGTAATCTTTCCCAAGGATCTTCATTTAAAAAACGATAAGCGACATCAAAAGTTGCCCCACCCCACATTTCACTTGAAAAAAGTTCTGGAATCGCAATTTGTGTCTGGTGAGCAATTTTTTCAATATCATGAGTTCTAACTCGAGTGGCTAATAAACTCTGGTGTGCATCCCGGAAAGTCGTATCCGTTAATAATACTTCTTTCTGTCCTTTTACCCAATTAGCCACTGCTTGTGGACCAGACTGATCTAAAATATTTTTTGCACTGATAATTTTTTTTGATGATCCATTTTCAAATCTTGGTACACGCGGGATTTCAAAAAATGGCTTTTCTTTTTTATCAATCGCAGGAAAACCATTAATTGTGATTTCACCAATATATTTCATTGTTTTATTTCCGCGGTCTCGCGTATTAGAAAATTCAAATAAACTTGGTGTATTGTCGATAAAAGTAGTCTTTGCATCACCAGATTGAAAGACTTCGTTATGAATAACATTTTGCATAAATGGAATATTCGTTTTAACGCCACGAATACGGAATTCTTTCAAACAACGTTGCATTTTTTGAATAGCAGCTTGGAACGTTGCGCCATGCGTACAAACTTTTACTAATAATGAGTCAAAATACGGAGTGACTATTGCACCTGCATAGGCATTTCCTACATCAAGACGAACCCCAAAACCACCTGGCGAACGATATGTATCTATTTTACCAGTATCAGGCATAAAGTTATTCAACGGATCTTCTGTAGTGATCCGACACTGTATCGCCGCTCCTTTAAGATAGATATTTTCTTGTTTTGGTAAATGAATATCTTTGTGTAAATCTTTTCCTTGAGCAATTAATAATTGACTTGTTACAATATCAACATCAGTAATTAATTCAGTAATTGTATGTTCAACTTGAACACGTGGATTTACTTCAATAAAATAAAAATCATCCCCACTAACTAAAAATTCAACAGTGCCTGCATTGACATAACCAACATGCTTCATTAATTGAACAGCAGCACCACAAATCTTCTGCCGCATTTCATCTGATAACGAAACACAAGGAGCAACTTCAACTACTTTCTGATGACGGCGTTGAACCGAGCAGTCACGTTCAAATAAATGAATGACATTTCCGTGAGTATCTCCTAGAATCTGCACTTCAATATGCTTTGGATCAGCTATGTATTTTTCAACATAAACTTCATCACTACCAAATGCAGCCTTGGCCTCACTTTTTGCACGATTATATCCTTCTAAAGCTTGAGCATCATTGAAAGCAACGCGCATTCCACGACCACCACCACCTAAAGCAGCTTTAATCATGATTGGGTAGCCGTAATCCTTTGCAAATTGAATCACTTCATCAACAGTTTCTACCGGTCCATCACTTCCTGGAATAGACTGAATTCCAGCTTTTACTGCCGCATCTTTTGCTTTAATTTTATCACCAAAAATATCTAAGTGTTCAAGTTTGGGTCCGATAAAAGTCAGGCCTTCTTCTTGACAACGTTTAGCAAACTGTAGATTTTCTGATAAAAACCCATAACCTGGATGAATTGCATCTGCTCCAGATTCTTTAGCTACTTGAATAATACCTTCAATATCCAAATAAGCTTCGATTGGTTTTTTCCCCTCACCAACTAAGTAAGCCTCATCCGCTTTGAAACGATGAACAGAATATTCATCTTCTAAAGCATAAATACCAACTGTTGCAATTCCTAACTCAGCACAAGCACGAAAAACGCGAATGGCAATTTCACCACGATTCGCAACTAATACTTTTTTCATCGAACCACTCCTTAAATATTTTTTATCAATACAACATCAATTTTTTCTTTTTCTCATCTGCACTAATATTTAAAACAAAACCAACACACGCAGATAATACAAGCAAGCTAGAGCCTCCTTGACTAAAGAACGGGAAAGTAATCCCTGTAAGTGGAATCACACCAGTAATCCCACCCAAATTGATGAAGATTTGAATCAAGAATAGTGAACCCACACCCAAACACACCATTGAGTTAAAGGCATCATTTGATCGAATGCCAATCAAAAGAATACGACCAACTAAAAACAACAATAAACCAAGAATAACGATTGCTCCGATTAAACCTAATTCCTCAACGACAATTGCAAAAATAAAATCTGTAGAAGCGGCAAAATTCAAGAATCCTTTCTTCTGGATACTGTTTCCTAAACCAAGGCCAAACCAGCCTCCATTAAACATCGCATAATAGCCATTAACTAATTGATGACCATCACCATATTCTTCTTTAAACGGATTTAAAAATACAGCAAAACGTGAAGCTACGTGAGCTGGCAAGAAACTTCCATTTGTCAAACGAATCAACGTAATTGAGATAAAACTGAAGATAAACGTACCTAAAGCAATAATATAACCATATATGTAGTTAATCCCACTTATCATTAGCATAACAATTAATAATAGCGCAATAATAGCAGCATTCCCAAAATCTGGGTATAGTGCTAATATCACTAAGGATAACCCGCACAATCCCACAGGTACCTTAAAGGCCTCAACAATATTATCAGGGATAAGTACTTGTCGATCTGAGACTTGTGCCGCAAGCATCCAAATCATTACAAATTTCCAAAATTCAACTGGTTGAATCGTTCCAAGACCAGGAATTTGAATCCAACCATGCGCGCCGTTTACTGGTGTAAATGCAAATGCGATGACCATTAAACCTAATACGATTGCTACGAAAATTCGAACAAATCTCAAATTTTTCATCATCGAAATCTTCATTTTGTAAATAACAGCCATTAAGGTAATACTAACGACTAGAAAAATGGATTGTTTCACCATATCCGTAATTGGATTTTTCCCTTGAGAAATCAAAGAATAAGAGGATGCGCTATAAACCATCATTAATCCAATAACTGTTAAAATTAAATAAGGAATTAATATACTATAATCTAATAAATGTCTTTTTTTTACTTTCTTTGGCAATTTATCATCCTTGGGTCGCCCCATTTCCTTTCTAAACATCGTAACTATTCTAATAAAAAAGGGAATAACTCATGAAGCTATTTCGTTATCCCCCCACTATATTTAACTACTTTAAAGTCATATCTTCATCTTTTTGTTCTGCAACATGCTGTTCTTTATAAACTTCTTGATACAATAAATCTAAGTTTTTTTCTAAATCACTTAAAATTTGTTGTCCTTCTGTACTATCTAAAATACCTAACTGAATCGCGTAAGCAACTTGTCGTGATAAACCATACATTTGCGTATCCACCACTTCTTCAAAAGCTTTACAATGTGCGACACATAAACTATTCTTTTGATTTGCAATTAAGCGACGAATGCGTTGGGCTTCATTTTGTAGTAACTCTACAGCATGTTCTCTAGAAACCTCTTTCATCTTTCTCACTCCAATTTCGTCATGGTATGATTTATTATAGCACAATTTTTATGTAAAAAAACAGCTTGAATCAATTTTGTAGAAAATCTTTAAACTAATGGACTAAATAAATAAGCGTGTACTAATTGTTCTGTTGCTTGCACAGATTCGATATGAGTGCGTTCATATGCGTGACTAGATTCAATTCCTGCACCAAATAACGCATGCTTCACTTCGGCACCAGCTGAAAGGGCAGCAGAGGCATCGCTAGCATAATAAGGATAAATATCAAGCTTATAATCAATTGCATTATCTTTACATAATTGTACTAAATGTTGACGGAAATCAAAATTGTAAGGCCCCGAACCATCTTTCACACAAATTGAGACACTATATTCATCTGTTTGCTGATCATCGCCCATCGCACCCATATCCACTGCTAAATATTCAACCACATCACTTGGAATATTGCTGTTCATGCCATGACCGACTTCTTCAAAGGTACTAAAAGCAAAATGTGTGGTAAAGGGAAGTGTTAAGCTTTCTTCTTTGATTTGACGTAATTGATTCATTAAAATAGCGGCAGAAACTTTATCATCTAAATGACGACTCTTAATAAAGCCTAAATCAGTCACTTGGGTACGCGCATCAAAAGAAATAAAGTCTCCTACTTCGATACCTAATTGACGGACATCTTCTTCATTAAAGACTTTCGCATCTAAGCGTACTTCTATATTTTCTTGGTTTCTTTCAGCTGTACGCGCATCTTTATAAACATGCACACTGGTTTGATGCATTAATATTGTACCTGAAATGGTTTTCTCGCTTCCAGATAGATGAATCAAACAGTTTTCACCTTCAATGGATGAATAACCAAAACCACCAATTAAATCAATTTTTAAACGTCCATTTGGTTTGATAGCACGAACCATTGCTCCAAGTGTATCTACATGGGCTGTGACAAATCGTTGTTGGGTATCATTTTCACCCTTCACTGTAACTACTAAACCACCTTTAGGAGTGATTTGTGGATCGTAACCAAATGATTGAAGTGTTTCATTTACATATTGAATCACCTTATGTGTATATCCTGTTGGTGATGGAATAGCTGTTAATTGTTGGATATATTCCACTGTTTGCATCTCAGTCAGTCCTCTCTTGTGATTGATTTTATAATAAAAGGCGAAAACTTAATGATTAGTTCTCGCC
>NZ_JAKUDS010000018.1 GCF_023221775.1 Enterococcus cecorum
CTTTATTCTTTGCACAAACCTTTAATCTAAAAAACCTGTTGCCCGATTCGGATAATCATTTCACCAAAATTAAATATTTCTACTTGAGCAGATACAGGAATTTTATTTTTCCATAGCCAGCCAACAAAAAATGTGGAATAGCCATTATGCAACTCAGTGATAATTTCAAATTCTTGATGATCGTACTGTTGAATAAAGTCCTGCATGGCTATCCTTTGTCCTGAAAACTTTTCCTCTGAAAGTACACCATCATAAACCAAAACCCAACAATCTTCCAAATGACACCTTGTAAAAATAACTTCTGCTTCAAATCCTTGTTCTTCTCCACTCTTAGAATAGTGAAAAACTTTATCCACAGTAAAAACCAGATGATCATCCGCTAAAGTAATTTTCTTGATTCTGCTGTCATGAAGACCATACTCAGTAATTGAATTTCTATTTCTAATCATTTCCCTCATGAAAATTGCTCCATTCCTTTTCGTTCATTATAACAAAATATTGACGCAAAAAAAATAAGCGGACGATTAAACATTCCACTTATTACGTCTAAATTATTTAGCTAACACACTGATTCGTTCTTTGATATGATGTTCCTTTTGTGCTTCATCCACCATTGCGATGGCATAATCCGCATAACTAATCACACTTTCTCCACGATCATTTACAGTAAATACTTCACCTGCTAAAAGGTAATCTCCTGTACGCTTTCCTTCTGCTTGGAAATCTGCAGCAGGTGATACATATGTCCAACGTACATCATCACGTGTTCTTAAATAAGTCAAAGATTCTCCCATTGCATTAGCCACTGGTAAATAACTTTCAGGAAAATCAGGAGTTTGAGATAATTGGGTTGTTAAAGTATCATCTACATACAAACTACCAGCCCCACCAACAACTAATAAGCGTTTTTCAGTATTTGCTACTAAATCACCTAAATTTTTTAGTGATTCTGTATGAAGCGGTAAAGTTTCAGGCGTCCAAGCACCAAATGCATCAATGACCACATCCACATTGGCTAAATCTTCCTTGGTTAAATCAAATAAATCCTTTTGAATAAATTCAATTCCTTCATTTTGATTGGCTGAACGTGCGACGCCAACTACTTCTAAACCACGACTTTTTGCTTCTTTAATAATTTCTTTCGCAGCTTTTCCATTTGATCCGATAACCATTAATTTCATAAAAATATCCTCCAAATCGTTGTAACGTTTTTTATTACAACAAGAATATAACTTGTTTTAGTTGTAATGTCAATAGTTACAACTTAGAAATCCAATAAATCTTTGTCGATAATATCCAAAGACTTTGTTTAAAGACTTCAAGACGAATAATGTAAGCAGTGAAAACTTACTTAACCGTAAAAAAAGGGGCTGACCCAATAGTCACTAATAAAAAATGAATATATAAATAATCCGAACGTTCATCGTTGATTTTATGAGTAATCAAGTTGAACATTCGGATTTTCTTTGTCTTTTATGAATTATTTATCTCATCATAAGTATTTCTTTTTTTAATTATCTTGCTAAAATACTTTTGGGTCAACCCCTACGTTAATATTTGAATAGATTTGATTTCATCTTCAGGAAAGGCGACAATCCCAGCCCGACCAGCAATTTTTAAATCAAGTGAATCATACGCAACATCATCATAATTTATTGCTAAATCAACCGAAACCGCCTTACCAATCCATTCTTTTTGATCATTATCAATGATTTTTACAAGTTTTCCTAAATATTTTCTTAATTCCATATTTAGCTTCTTCTTTCAATATACTGATTCGAATTTGATAAAAAAGGGCTTATCTTCCATTATTTTTCTTGTTTCTCAATAAACGACTGGGCATCTTTAACAATATCTTCAAGATTCATAGACTTCATTTTTAACTCCATCGCATTTTGAATCTCTTCTAATCTATTATCCAATACCTGATGCATATTTCTTCCTACTGGACAATCCGGGTTGGGTTGATCATGAAAACTAAATAATTGTTTATTCTCAATACTTTCGACTGCATTAAAAACATCTAAAAGTGTGATTTCAACAAGTGGTTTAGCTAAAGTTGCTCCACCTGAACCACGTTGAACTTGTACTAAATCAGCATTTTTTAATTGTCCTAAAACTTTTCGAATAATGACTGGATTGACATTTACACTTCTAGCAAGAAATTCGCTGGTTACTTTATGCTCGCCCTGAAAAATACTAATGCAAGTCAAAGTGTGAATGGCAATCGTAAACCGACTAGAAATTTGCATACAATTCACCTCGAATTAAGTATAAGCAAATATTGTTGTAACGTCAATGATTACAAAAACAACCTTTGAAAACAAGCACTAACATTGCGTTTCCAAAGGTTGAAAAGATTATTTCGTAATAAACTCAGTGGTATGCGGCAATAACACCACATCGCCCACTAATTTTGCAAAAATTTTGAACTGTTCTTCAGGAAGGTTTAAGGTAGTCAGTTGTTCTAACTTCACGGTTTGATTAACAGAAGAAAGATTAAGAAGAAGAATACTCATCTTTTTCTGGTTAAATCGCACAATACCAAAAATATTTTCATCGTAAAAGAGCGCAAACTCTCCATCAATTAATACTTGTTGCGCATTACGATGACTAATCCAACGATGATAAATTTGATAACTTGCTTCATTCACACTTTCCCACGGATAAAATTTCCGATTTTGCGGATCTTTACCACCAGTTAACCCAGCCTCATCGCCATAATATACACAAGGCACACCAGGTACATACATCATCATCGCCACAGCTTGCTCTAATTTTTTCACATCTTCATGAAGCATGGTCGCAATTCGTTCGGTATCATGTGTCCCTAAATTATTAAACAAATTATAGAAAATATCACGAGGATAATTTTCATATAATTGCATAAAGCGATGTGCAATTTGTTTTGGCGTTTTCTGATGGTTCAAAAGTGCTAATACTGCATCTCTAAAAGGATAGTTCATCACACTATGCAAATGATCACCAAGAATATATTTTCGGCGCGTGTTATAGGAAACCTTGTTGGAGGCATCTTCCCAGACTTCACCAATTAGTACTTTATCTTTAAAATGATTTAATTGATGACGAATCCCTTGAATAAATTCATCCGGAAGTTCATCTGCAACATCTAAACGCCAACCATCAATTCCTTTATCCAACCAGTGAGCAACGACACTTTCATCTGTTTTAAAGATAAAATCTTGAAAACTTTCATCTTCTTTATTGATTTGAGGTAAATCCTTTATCCCCCACCATGAGCGATATCTATCTGGATAATGATCAAATTCAAACCAACTAAAATACAAACTATGCGGATTACGTGCAGCACCATTATGTTTGCCGTATGCACCGTCATAGTTAAAATATTGGCTATGACGGCCCACATGACTAAAGACACCATCTAAAATTAAGTGCATATCATTTTTGTGCAACTCATTCACTAGTGCTACAAAATCTTCGTCAGTTCCTAAGACAGAATCAATCTTAAAATAATCGGCAGTATCATAGCGATGATTACTACGAGCTTCAAAAATCGGATTCAGATAAAGAGCATTCACACCTAATTTTTTTAGATAAGGAATTTTCTTCACAATCCCTTTTAAATTACCACCATAAAAATCCCAACGCACAACTTCACCATCAGAATTTTTGATATACATGGGTTCATCTTGCGTTTGCCCATAAATGAAACTATTTGGTTTTGGTTGATTAATTACGCCATTCTCATTGCCATTATAAAAACGATCAGGGAAGATTTGATAAAAGACACTTTCACGATACCATTTAGGTGCTGCATCTTTTTGATTGAAACAAGTGAGTTGATAATCCCATACAGCCTCAGCACAATCATAAATTTGGCCGACACCTCCAAGCTCATTCGAACCATAATAGACGCTACGAGCTTGTCCATTTTCTTGATAAATAATCTCAAATGAATAGTAGAAGAGACCGGCATTTTTTCCTAATTGATATTGGCATTGATAAAGATCTTTACCAACCAAGTGCATATCAATTTGCTGATTTTCATGCCCATCTTTATGAATGGCTAAACTAACACGGTTCACATCAATCCCACTCACACGTATCGTGAAGCTAACAACTTTTCCTTCCTCAACTGCTCCAAATGGTCGTTTATATTTACTGGACCAAGGATTGTAATAAATCTCCAAAATCTTAATTCCTCTTTTCCTTATGAAGGTTCACTGGTTCGATTTGCCAGATATCTTCAGCATATTTCATTACTGTGTAGTCAGCAGAGAAGATACCAGATTTTGCAGTATTCGTCAAGCTCATCTTACGCCATTTTGTTTGCTCTAGATAATCCTGACTTACTTGTTCTTGAACTTTACAATAAGGTTCAAAATCTTTTAATAAGAAGAATTCATCATTATATTTTAATAGAGAATCAAAAATTTCTTGACCTTCACGTTGAATATTTGGAATCGTACCATCTACAAAGGCATTTAGCACACGACGAACGACTGGATCTTGATCGTAAATTGCTTGAGCAGAATAATCCCCTTTTTCATAATAACGATAAACTTCATCTTCTGTTAAACCAAAGACATAAATATTATCGGCACCTACATAATCGCGGATTTCGACATTTGCGCCATCCATCGTTGCCATTGTTACAGCACCATTTGCCATTAATTTCATATTACTTGTACCAGAAGCTTCTTTGGTTGCTAGCGAAATTTGTTCACTGACATCTGCTGCTGGAATAATGATTTCGGCAAGTGAAACATTGTAGTTTGGTAAGAAAACAATCTTCATCTTATCGCCAATATCTGGGTCGTTATTAATTAAATTGGCTGTTTCATTAATTGCTTTAATAATTGATTTCGCATAGGTGTAGCTTGGAGCAGCTTTTGCACCAAAAATCCAGACACGTGGTACAAAATCACGATTTGGGTCATCTTTTAAATCTAAGTAACATTTCACAATATGCAATAAATTCAATAATTGACGTTTATAAGCATGTAGACGTTTAATTTGTACATCAAAAACAGCATTTGGATTAACTTCAATGTTGCAAGTTTCTTTGATGTATTTAGCAAGACGAACTTTATTTTTATGTTTGGCATCGGCTAATAATTCCAATACACGGTCATCATCATAATAATTCATCAACATTTGCAAGTCCGTTGGTTCTTTACGCCATGAAGTGCCAATCGTTTCATCTAATAGATTAGCTAAAGGTTCATTAGATAATTGTAACCAACGTCTTTGTGTAATCCCATTTGTTTTATTATTAAAACGTTCAGGATATAGTACATAAAAATCATGCAATACCACTGATTTTAATAAGTCAGAGTGAAGTTTAGCCACACCATTTGTACTATGACTACCAATAATACTCAAGTTCGCCATATGAATTTGGTCTCCTTGAATAATACGTGTACGTTGAATTAAATCATCTGGGTATAAACCTTGTAAATTTGTCACAAAACGACGATCAATTTCTTCAATGATTTGATACATTCGAGGCAAGTGATATTTCACCATTGAAACAGGCCATTTTTCAAGCGCTTCTTGCATGATAGTATGATTTGTATAGCTCATCATACTTACTGTTAATCCCCACGCTTTTTCCCATGATAGATCGAATTCATCAAGTAAAATACGCATCATTTCAGGTACACATAAGGCAGGGTGCGTATCATTAATATGAATAGCAATATATTCATTGATGCGACTAATTGGCATTTTCGTTTTCTTATAGTAACGAATAATACTTTGAATCCCTGCTGAAACAAAGAAATACTCTTGCGTCAAACGAGTTAAACGACCTTGTTCGTTGGAATCATCTGGATACAATACAGCTGTTAAATCTTCAACCATCCGTCGTTCTTCAATACTACGATATTTTCCTTCTTCAGAGGCTGGAATTTCTACACTCCATAGACGTAAAGTATTTACTGTATCATTTTCATAACCAACAACACCTGTATCATATGGCACAGCTTTTAAGATTCGTTCGTTTTCAGCAACTGGTTTTAAACTACCATCAGGCATCGGTTTCATATAAACGTTACCACCGAAATGGACATTAACTGATTCGCTTTCACGACGAACTTCCCATACATTGCCACTCTTTAACCAAGCATCCGGCAATTCGACTTGATATCCGTCAACAAATTGTTGTTTGAACAAACCATAGTCATAACGAATTCCATTGCCGTTACCTGGTAATTCACGTGAAGCCAAACAATCTAAGAAACAAGATGCTAAACGACCCAAGCCACCATTTCCTAAAGCCATATCATTTTCGACACGAAGGACATCATCAAAGTCAAAGCCAAAATCTTCTACTGTATCACGCACCATATCCAACATGCCTAAGCTTAATAAATTACTCTTCAACATTCGTCCTGGCAAAAACTCAATAGAAAAATAATAAGATTGTTTTTGTTTATGTTCTAAATAACGTTGACGTGTACGGTGCCATGAATCCGCATAGCTTGCTCGTACAATTTGACCAATAGCAACAAACAACTCATTTGGTGTTGCTGTTTCAATTTCCATCGCAAAATTTTCTCTTAATCTTTTTCTTAAATCTTCAATAAATTCATCACGTGTCATTACTTGACGTTCCGACATCTTCTTTTCCCCCTCGTTATGTATGTCTAAATAAATCAAATGACATTGAAAGGCAAAACTCCAATAAGATGAAACCTCTTGGAAATTTTGCCTTATTCATCTTTAATCATTAAAGGATTGAATTATATAATTGTAAATAAACCATACAACTTTGATGCCAACTGAAATCACGACTCATCGCATTTTGAACCAATTGATCCCAATATTGCCGATGATTGGCATATAAATCAACAGCTTGTAAGAGTGTTTGCATCATAATAAATGGTCTAAAGTCATTAAATCCAAATCCCGTACCTTCATTGGTAATTGGGTTATAAGGAACAACTGTATCTTTCAAACCACCAATTTCATGAACAACAGGTAAAGTACCATATCTCATCGCCACCATTTGTGATAAGCCACATGGTTCAAAAGCAGATGGCATTAAGAATATATCTGAGCCTGCATAAATCAATTGAGCCAAGCCTAAATTGAAATCAATATTGATTGCACATTTTTCTGGATATCGTGCCCCAATTTGACTAAAGGCAGCTTCAAATCGCGGATCACCTGTACCTAACAAGACAAATTGAACATCAAATTGCAATAGGTTTTCTAACTCTTCAACGACCAAATGGAAACCTTTTTGATAAGTTAGACGACTGACTACCCCAATGACTGGCACATCTTCACGTTGAGGTAAATTCATCTTTTCTTGCAATAGTCGTTTGTTTTCAGACTTACCACTTAAATCCTCTTTTGAATAGTGATGTGGTAAATGGCTATCTGTTGCTGGATTATTGACTTCCATATCGATACCATTGACAATCCCGGATAATTTACTATTTTCCATTCTTAAAATGACATCAAGTCCACAGCCAAATTCACGCGTTTGAATTTCTTGTGCATAAGAAGGTGAAACTGTAGTAATCTTATTGGCATAAAGAATTCCAGCTTTCATAAAGTTTACACAGTTTTCAAATTCAATGGTGCCGTCATCGTAACGCTCAGCTGACATTCCAAATAAATCAGATAAGACACTACGATTAAACTTGCCTTGGAATTCCAAATTATGAATAGTCAAGACAGTTTTAATTGGACGATACGCTTCAATCCAATGATATTTTTCACGTAATAAAAATGGAATCATCGCTGTATGATAATCATTTACATGCAAGATATCTGGAATAAAATCAACTCTTTCCATCATTTCAATAATAGCTTGTTGGAAAAAGGCAAATCTCTCACCATCATCATAATATCCATATAATTGATCACGATTAAAATAGTATAAGTTGTCAATGAAATAATATCTGACATCCCCTAATTTCAAGGTTTTAACGCCACAATATTGACTGCGCCAACCCACTTTGACTTCAAAATTTAAGACATCTTCCACTTTTTCTTTATAAGCTTCATTCATCTTTTTGAAGTAAGGCATGACTACAGCAACTTCCACGCCTTCTTTGGCTAAAGCTTTAGGAAGTGCACTAGCGACATCACCTAAGCCACCTGTTTTAAAAAATGGTGCACATTCACTTGCTGCAAATAAAATTTTCATTAATTCATTAGCCTCCAATAATATCTTCTGTTACATTACTTGCTTTAGATACCACTACTGGATTTTCAGGTGTACCAATAATTGAAACATGGTCTGCTATTTTACAATTTTTATCTAAAATTGCATATTGAATTTTGGCTCCTTCACCGATTACACAAGAAGAATGAACTAAGGAATCTTCAATTTTAGCACCTTGTTTAACCACTACTGTACGACCAAGTATAGAATGAACAACTTCACCTTCAACTTCACAACCTGTACCAAACTGCGCATTATTAACAACGGCAGAATCAGAGTAATAGGTTGGGAATTCATTATGCACTTTTGTATAGATTTTTTGGTTTGCATACATTAATGAATTGAATTTAGCTGGTGTCAACATATCCATATTTGCTTTATAGTAAGATTTCACATCAAAAATGTTACTTAAATAACCAGTATATTCATACGCAGTAGTATTTTTATCAATCATTGAACGCAAACAACTTTCTACGTGTGTCCAAACACCCTCTTTTTGGCTTTGACGTAATGCTGCTAAAAGTCGTTCTACTTTTACAATATAAATATCGGTACAAAGATTCGCAATTTCACCATCAGCAACATCTTTTCCGCTAGTTTTACTTGCTACTTTGCCATCTTCATTAAAATTCAACACCAAATCGGTATCGTAAATATCTTCTTTAGGCATTTTTTTGTAGACAACAGTTAAATCACTATGATCTTCATGTAATAAATGAATATTTAATAAAGCTTTTAAATCAATATTACATAGAACTTTGCTACTGAAATAAACCATATATTTTGATTTTGCTTTTTCTAAATAATCAATAACAGCATCGTAATAACCATTGTGATCTTTCATTTTTTCTGCTTCTCGTTCAAACAAATGAATGAAGAAACGGTTATTGATACCATCAAGATTCCATTCGGTCCCACCACCTAAATGGTCAAAAACAGAACGACTTTCATCATAGTTAAACACCATAAATACCGAATGAATATTAGCATTTGCGATAGATGATAAATTAAAGTCGATTAATCGATATTTACTATCAAATGGCAAAGTTGCCACAGGGCGATGATCCGTTAATGGAGCTAACCCCTCATAATTATGCAGATTTCCTAAAAAAGCACACATCCTATTAGTCTTCATCAGCAGCCACTCCAATCACTTCAGAATATCCAACGACAGCAATTTCATCTGTACCATCGATTACTGCGTTATCACCAATAATTGCATTTTCACCAATAATTGCACGGTTAATCGTTACATTTTTACCAATTGTTGCGCCAGACATAATCACACTGTCTTTTACACTCGCACCTTCTTTTACTTGCACTTCATCAGAAAGAATAGAGTGATCAACGGTACCAGCAATATAACAACCATCCGAAATCAAGGAGTTTTTAGCTGAACCAGTTTCAGTAATTGAATGAGGTGGCGCAATACGGTTTTTAGAATAGATTCGCCATGATTTATCGCGCATCGCTAAATCTAGGCTTGGATCAATAAATTCCATATTTGCTTCCCATAATGAATCAATTGTACCCACATCTTTCCAATATCCACTGAATCGATAAGCAACCACATTTTCACCACTATCAAGATAGAATGGAATGACGTTTTTACCGAAGTCATTCATATCATTTTCTTTTGTATGGCTGTTCATTAAGACATTACGTAAACGGCCCCAGTTAAAGATATAGATACCCATTGAAGCCAAATTATTTTTTGGTTCTTTTGGTTTTTCTTCAAATTCAATGATACGATCATTTTCGTCTGTATTCATAATACCAAAACGTGAAGCTTCATGCATTGGTACTTCAATAACTGCAACCGATAACGAGGCATTATTTTTCTTGTGGTTTAACAACATATCTTCATAGTCCATTTTGTAAATATGGTCACCAGATAAGATAAGCACATATTGAGGGTCCATTTGATCAATATAATCAATATTTTGGAAGATAGCATGCGCAGTCCCTTCAAACCATTTACTACCTTCTGAACTTGAATAAGGTTGTAAAACGGTCACCCCTGTATTAATCCCACTCAATCCCCAGCTAGAGCCATTTCCGATATGGCTATTTAAAGCAAGCGGTTGATACTGTGTCACAACACCTACATTTTTAATACCGGAGTTCGCACAATTACTCAATGTAAAATCGATGATACGGTAACGACCTCCAAAAGGAACAGCTGGTTTGGCAATATTTTTTGTCAATTTTCCTAAACGGGTACCTTGACCACCAGCTAAAATCATTGCAAGCATTTCAGTTTTCATTCATTCGGTGAAATAATTCACCTTCCCTCCTTTCGACAGCACAACAAAATTTATTTAGAACGAACATTCACTTTCTTAGGTTTGATAATTAAGGCACCTAACGAAGGAACAATCGTCTGAATCTGATAGTGAAAATCCTTATAGGACTTTTTCTCAACAGTCATTGGCGCATTAGGTTTTACCCAAGTTCCGCCGAATTCTGCCATTTCTGTATTTAATAATTCCTCATATTCACCAGCATAAGGAACACCAATTGCAAAGTCTTTACGTTCGACAGGTGCAAAATTGATAACAAAAATCAAGAAGTCTTTTTTAGTCTTGCCACGGCGGATAAAACTCAAAACAGAATCTTCGCTATTATCTGCGTCAATAAACTCAATCGTTGTATTTTCATCATCTAATTCCCAGAGTGAACGTTCATCATGATACAGTTGATTTAAAACTTTGGTGAAGTGTTGCATTTTGGCATTCATATCATCTTGTAAATCACGCCATTCAAGACCTTCAGCATATTTCCATTCCAAAAACTGTCCCCATTCACTACCCATAAAGAGTAATTTTTTACCTGGATGAGCCATTTGGAAAGTATACATATTACGAAGATGGGCAAATTGTTTGTAACGATCGCCCCACATCTTATGCATTAAACTCTTCTTACCATGGACCACTTCATCATGAGAAAGTGATAGAATAAAGTTTTCGTTAAACATGTACATAAAAGAGAATGTGGCTAAGTTGAAATGATATTTACGATAGACCGGATCCATCTCATAAAATTTCAAGATATCATTCATCCACCCCATATTCCACTTGTAATCAAAGCCTAGCGCTCCTGTTTCAATCATGCCAGTAACTTTGGTATCAGCAGAACTTTCTTCAGCAATCATCACAACTTCTGGATGGGCCAATTTAATCACTGCATTCATCTTTTGTAAGAAGTAATAGCCTTCTAAATTGCGATTACCTCCTTCATGATTTGGGTGCCATTCACCTTCGTCGTAATCACGATAAATCATATTAGAAACCGCATCTACCCGAATACCGTCTAAATGGAAAGTCTCTAACCAAAACATCGCACTAGACAGAATAAAACTTTGAACTTGTGGTTTCCCTAAATCAAAATTAAGTGCACCCCAACGGATATTCTTTGCGCGCCATTCTTCTTGATATTCATAAGTTGGCGTACCATCATAATACGCTAAGGCATCATAATTCACACAAAAATGTCCAGGAACCCAATCCATAAATACACCAATATTGTTTAAATGACATTGTTCGACAAAATCTTGAAACTCCTCAGGTGTACCATATTCGTGAGCTAAAGCAAAATAGCCCGTTGTTTGATACCCCCATGAAGCAGCTAAAGGATGCTCGGTCAATGGCATAAACTCCACATGTGTATAATGCATTTCTACTAAATAGGGAATTAATTCTGCTGCCAGTTCACTAAAAGTATAGGCCGTACCATCTGCATGACGTTTCCATGAACCTGCATGAACTTCATAGATATTCATTGGACGTTTAAAGAAATTGGAACGTTTTTGACGACCTTTCCATAAACCATCTTTCCACTTTTTAGCCGGTAAATGGTAAACTTCAGCAGCATTATTTGGTCTAGCTTCATAACGGATTGCCATTGGATCAAACTTCATACATTCCGTGCCATCAGCTTGACGAATCTTATACTTATAAAGCTGACCTTTAATATCTTGCTCGACAGAAATCTCCCAAATGCCAGAATCTCTTTTTTTCATCGGCATTGAATCAGCCCACTGGTTAAAGTCTCCTTGTAACCAAACTTGTTGCGCATTCGGTGCCCATACTCGAAAAGTGTAGGAACCATCTGCAAACTGACAACCTAACAAATGATGCAGATAAAAATTTTCTCCTGTCAAAAAATGTTGCTCAGCTTCTAAAAATTCTTTGGTACTTGTCATAAAATCGCCTACCCTTATTAACCAATTCTTACCCATTAGAACATCCAATAGATAAATAACAACCAACAATTTACAATACCAGTATAACATTTTCTAAAGATAATAACTAATAAAATTGTGCAAATTTCTTCAAAAAAAATATTATTCCAAAGATAAAACAGTTTACCTAAATATTATTAGTAAAAATCCCTAATAAAATTAACATCATTTAACTTCATCCAATTCGATATTGACAAATGATTAATTTTATTTAGCAAAATATTTTTCACAAGCTTACTGTATATAACAAAATACACCTCTTTTTATGAAATTTACAAAAAGTTATTGTAAACGCATAAGATAACTTTGAAAAACATTTGAAAGATTGTGAATAGCATTGTCTTATTTTTCATATTTTCAAAAAATCGCAAAAAAATAGCCTGGATTATTCCTTATCTAGAAATAAATTCAGACTATCTGAAACGATATTTATTTTTAATTACCCATGTTTTCTAATGATATATTTTGAATTAAATTTACATCGTTATTATTTAGAATTTGCGTCAGTAGCATTCTTTGTTCGCAAGCCGATTTTTGAGCAAACTTTTCTAATAACTCTGGTGCAATATTTACATGCGTATCCAATAACAAATCCGGTGTAAATACTAATTGTTCCTCTCTCTGTACAAAGCCAAAATCGATTGCTGACTGAACAAAGATAGAATCCCTGATGCGACGGCGTTTATGTAGAATTTTATCGAATAAAACTTCATATTGGTCTAATAAATATTGAGCATCTACATCCCCCAACAAGTTATACATTTCAGTATATTTGTCTAAATGCATTTGCTGCTGACAAGCTTGTAAATATCCTGCAAGATGTTGTCCAGTTACGTCATTATAAAGCGTCTCGATGCGCATATAACCATTGGACAGTACATCAAAATGAGCAAACGTAGCAATATCCATCGCATAAAAGCTATTATTTTCTAACGGTTTTAAATTTCTAGCTAATTCAATCATAGTCGCTTGATCAACAACCTCATTAAATGCATTATCTTTGATGATTTCACTATAAATTGGGAAATGCAAAGTATATCTTCTTGATTGTCGCTTAATAAGTCCATAAGCAATCAAAGTATCTAACCGCTTATCAAAATGTACCTCAGTAGTTAAATCAGCTTTTAATTGACGTAGGGTAACATCTTGATATGTATTTAAATACTTTACCAATTCCATAAAAAAAGTGCTATGAATTAATGGTGCTATTTTCTGGAATTTTTGTCCGTAGAAGAATTCCATAAAAACCTCCAAACATCCTAAAAAAATAAAAAATCAGCAAAAAGCACAATGCCTTCTACTGATTTTAAGTCTTAACTTAACCTTCAAATGCAGCAGTTAATTGAGGAACCACTTGTTTTTTACGTGACACAACACCTTTTAATAGTGCACGGTTGTTGTCAAGAGTCACATTAAAGGCTTTCTCAACATTTTCTTTTGGTTCACCCACAATTAAAATTTCAGAATCACTATCTAAAATATTTGTAACAACTAATACAAATAAATCATAGCCATTAGCAGCATTTGCCTCTTGCATCGCTGATTCTAACTCAGCTTGACGTGCAAAGACTTCTGCTAAATCAACAGTATTCACTTGAGCGATTCTTAAGTTGCTACCACCCATTGGGAAACTTTTAGCATCTAAATCAATTAATTCAGCTGCTGATTTGGTTCCTAAATTTGTACCTGCTTTTAACATTTCCAAACCATAAGCTTCTAAATCTACTCCAGCAATTTCAGTTAATTCTTTTGCTGCTTGAACATCTTCTTGTGTGCAAGTAGGTGATTTAAATAATAAAGTATCAGATACAATAGCAGAAAGCATAATTCCCGCAATATTTTTTGGCACTTCAACATTATTTTCTTTATATAGTTTCAAAATGATTGTTGAAGTACAGCCAACTGGTTCTGCTCGATAATATAATGGATTGGCTGTTTGGAAGTTCGCAATACGGTGATGATCAACAACTGCTAAAATTTCCACTTTTTCAATATCAGCAGCACTTTGTTGGAATTCATTGTGGTCTACCAACATCACTTGTTCCACTTCATTAGCCACAGTTTCAACCACACGCGGGGCAGTTAATCCAAAGTGATTTAAGGCAAAAGCTGTTTCTTCATTTGGTTCACCCAAAGCCACTGCCTCAGCATCTTTACCTAATTCTTTTTGTAAGTTCGCAAATGCAATCGCTGCACCAATTGCATCAGTATCTGGATTTTGATGTCCGAAAACTAAAATTTTTGACATTTTCTCCACTCCAATCTATTTTATCTAATCATCATGATAACAAAAATAGAGAAAGAATCAATATAAAAATCAATTCTTTCTCAAAAAAATTAGTGCACTAAATAGCCCTTATATCGGTCAACATGTAACAATTCACGCGCATTTTTAATTCGATCTTGTTCTGGTGGATTAATCCCTTCCAATGGATATTCTAAACCGAGTTTATCCCATTTAAATTTACCCATTGTATGATAAGGCAATACTTCCACTTTTTCGACATTATTTAAAGTTTGAATAAACGCATCCAAGCGAATCAAGAATTCATCATAATCGGTTCTTTGAGGAACTAAGACATGACGAATCCAAACGGGTTGACCGACCTCAGACAAATATTGAGCCATTTCTAAAATATTGTCATTACTTTGACCAGTTAATTCTTTATGGCCTTGATTATCAATGTGTTTAATATCAAACAAAATCAAATCAGTATATTGAAGTAATTCATTAAATTTGCTAAAAAATGGTTCTTCTTTGGTAAATGGTTTCCCACAAGTATCAATTGTGGTATGAATACCTAGTGCTTTAGCCTTTTTAAATAAATCTAATAAAAAGTCCAATTGAAGTAATGGCTCGCCACCACTAACGGTAATACCGCCATCTTTGCCCCAATAAGCACGAAATCGTAAAGCTTCTTCTAATACATCATCAGCCGAACGTTCCTTTGAAGTATCGGTTTTCATCTTCCATGTATCTGGATTATGACAAAATTGACACCTCATTTTACACCCTTGAGTAAATACAACAAAGCGTACTCCAGGGCCATCTACGGTACCAAAATTTTCTGTGGAATGTATCATCCCTAATGCTGAATCTGACATAATCTTACTTCCTTCCAATCTTTCTTGACTACACGAATCATGAATGCATCAAGAAAAGCAACGAATTTTTCATCAAAATAGCCGAAACCATAGGATGAAATCTAGAAAAAAAGGATGACAATCAACTTGCCATCCTTTCAAAAATCAACAAATGATTATAATCTATCGTGAGAAGTTCTTGAAATAACATCTGCTTGTTGTTCAGGAGTTAAATCACGGAACTTAACTGCGTAACCAGATACACGAATTGTCAAGTTTGGATATTTTTCTGGATGAGCTTGTGCATCTAGTAATAATTCATTTGTAAATACGTTAACGTTTAAGTGGTAACCACCTTTATCGAAGTAACCATCTAAGACATTACGTAAGTTTGCAATACGAGTTGCATCATCTTTACCTAATCCACTAGGGTTAATTGTTTGAGTATTTGAAATACCATCTAATGCGTTACGGTAGTTCAAACGAGCAGTTGAGTTAAGTGATGCTAATAATCCATTCTTTTCACCTAAGAATTTACCATCACGATAACTTGGGTTAGCACCTGGAGCTAAAGGTTTACCAGCACGACGTCCATCAGGAGTGTTACCTGTAGCTTTACCATAAACTACATTTGAAGTAATTGTTAATAGAGATGTAGTTGGTGTAGAGTTACGGTAAGTATGTTGACGTTTGATTTGTGTCATGAAGTATTCTAAGATCCAGTTTGCCATTGCATCTGCTTCTTCACTATCATTACCATAAGTTGGGAATTCATTTTGTGGTACATAGTCAACAGCCACCCCATCTTCATCACGAATAACTTTAACGTTACCATGTTTGATTGCCATGATAGAGTCAGTAGCATGTGAAATACCAGCAATACCAGTTGCGAATGTACGACGTAAATTAGAATCCATGAATGCTAATTGAATAGCTTCATAAGCATATTTATCATGCATATAGTGAATAACATTTAATGTATTTACATATAATTCAGCTAACCAGTCTAGGATATCTTTGTATTTTTCCATAAATTCATGGAAGTCTAGAGTATCACCAGTCATTGGGCGGAATTTAGGACCAACTTGCATCTTAGTCTTTTCATCCACACCACCGTTGATAGCATAAAGGACAGCTTTTGCAAGGTTAGCACGCGCACCGAAAAATTGCATATCTTTACCCATTACAGTTGCAGATACACAACATGCAATTGCGCAGTCATCTGAACCCCAGTTAGCACGTAATAAATCATCATTTTCAAATTGGATTGATGAAGTTTCTTTAGCAATACGAGCTGCAAATGTTCTGAATCCTTCTGGTAAACGAGATGAATAAAGAACAGTTAAGTTTGGTTCTGGTGATGGTCCCATGTTGATTAATGTGTGTAAGATACGGAAATCGCTCTTAGTAACTAATGAACGTCCATCAATACCCATACCAGCGATAGATAATGTAGCCCAAATTGGGTAACCTGAGAATAATTGGTTGTAATCAGGTGTACGTGCGAATTTAACCATTCGTAATTTCATAATTAAGTGGTCAATTAATTCTTGAGCTTCAAATTCAGTAATCACACCGTTTTCTAAGTCACGTTGGATGTAGATATCTAAGAATGCTGAGATACGTCCGATTGACATAGCCGCACCATTTTGAGATTTAATTGCACCTAGGTAACCAAAGTATAACCATTGGATAGCTTCTTGTGCGTTTTCAGCTGGACGAGAAATATCAAATCCATATGAAGCAGCCATTTTCTTCAAGTCATTTAATGCACGATATTGTTCAGCGATTTCTTCACGTAAACGAATCACATCATCAGTCATGACTTTGTTACCAGTTAAATCATGGTCTTTTTTCTTTTGTTCCATTAAGTAGTCGATACCATATAAGGCAACACGGCGGTAGTCACCGATGATACGTCCACGACCATAAGCATCTGGTAGACCAGTGATGATTTTGTTTTTACGAGCTAAACGCATTTCATCAGTATAAGCATCGAATACACCTTGGTTGTGTGTTTTACGCCATTCTGTGAAAATTTTAGTCATTTCAGGATCAGCTTCGTAACCATTTGAAGTTAAAGCTGTGTTCGCCATACGGATACCACCAAATGGCATGAATGCTTGTTTTAATGGTACATCTGTTTGTAAACCAACGATTTTTTCTTCTTCTTTAATTAAATATCCAGGACCATGAGAAGTTAATGTAGCAGGAATGTTGTTATCCATGTCGTACACACCGTTTTGTTGGTGTTGTACTTCAAATAATTCTTGTAGTTTTGTCCAAAGTTTGTCCGTACTTGGAGCAGCTGGTTGCAAGAAGCTATCATCCCCACGATATTCTGTGTAGTTTTGTTGGATGAAAGAACGAGTATTTACTTCTTTTTTCCAATCACTTCCTTTAAAGCCCTTCCAAGCAGTTTCGTTAAAAGTTTCTAATTTGTCTGTAACTGATGTCATTATCAGGTCCTCCTTAATACTTATCAAAAGTATGTAACAGTTTTTACATGTTCAGTATAACACATAAGAAGATTAATGCAAGTGTTTTCATATATATTTTTTTAACAAATTTCAAAAAATAATAGTCTAAAAACACCCAAATACTGATAAATCAAGATTTTTGTGATTGTGAAATAGATATTTTTCTTTAAAAATTTTTTTGAAAAATTTAGCACAGAATAATTTCTGTTTTGATACAGGGATATTCTGTGCTATCATTTTTGTAACAGTTTTCTAAAGTAAGTTATTCATTCGCAGGCTCCGGAAAAATGACTTCAACACTGGTCACATCGCCGCCGTCCGTTTCATTCATCATCATTGAACCGTTGGACGTCCGTTCACCAATTGGAAACTCAGTAGGATGAAGCTCATATACTTCCCCTTTTTGATTTTGCATCTGATAGGTTTGCTCTTGCCCTTCTCCCATAAAAACGACGCGATGTGGATGGTTTTTCAACTCGCGAAAGACCATTAACCCACGACCAGCACGGTTAGCTGAAGGTAATTCTTGAGCAAGCATTCTTTTTACTGCACTTCTTTGTGAGACTAAAACGACTGGCGTATCTCCATTTGAATACACTAATAAACCATTGACAATATAATCTTCGTCTTTTAAATTCATTGATTTTACACCAGCAGCTTTAGGACCACTCACAGGCACTTGATCTAAACTAAAACGTAGACCGTATGCTTGATGCGTGACTAAAAAGACATCTTGTAAATCTTGCTCTGAAGTAAGGTAGATATTGACTAACTCATCTTCGCCTTTTAGATTCATGACAGTACTTGCCTTTGATTTATACGTACGCCATGGTGTTAACTCTGCAAATTGCACTTGTTTTATCATGCCATATTTTGATATCAAGACTAACGTTGGCTCTGGGGTTAACTCTTTATAGCTAAATGCTGCAATAATCGTTTCATCCATTGCTAATTTAGTAATCGTTTGTGAAATATGCTCGCCAATTTCTTTCCATTTCAAATCAGGAAGTTCATGGATTGGGCGATAAATGACATTTCCTTTATTCGTAAATAGTAATAGATGATCCAGTGTGTTTAATTGTTCACAGTAAAGTAAACAATCACTTTCTTTCATCGCAAGCTCATTAAAATTAGAGGCTGCATAAGAACGTAAACTACTGCGCTTCACATAACCTTCTTTTGTCACAGTTACCATTACATCCTCAGAAGCAATTAAGACTTCAGTTTCAATCTTAATTTCTTCAATTTCTGCTTCAATTTTTGTCAAACGTGGATTACTATATTTTTTCTTCACAGCTTTTAATTCTTGCTTAATCACGCGCATCAATTCTGCTTGTTCATGAATAATCTTTTGTAACTGGGCAATTTTTATAGCCAATTCCTCAGCTTCTTTTTGCAACTGCGTAATATCTGTATTCGTTAAACGATATAATTGCAAGTTCACAATGGCTTCTGCTTGAGGTTCAGTAAATTGATGCAGCATAATCAAATTATTTTTGGCATCTTTTTTATCCTTACTTTGACGAATGGTTTGAATCACTTCATCTAAAATCGACAAAGCTTTCATCAATCCATCGACAATATGTTGACGATTTTGCGCTTTTTTTAAATCATATTGACTCCGACGCAAGACAACTTCTTTGCGATGTTCGATATAACTATGCAAAATATGCTTCAAACCAACTTGTTGAGGGCGCATTTCATCAATAGCTACCATATTAAAGTTATAGTTGATTTGTAATTCAGTATTTTTATATAAATAATTTAAAATTCCTTCTGCATTGGCTTCTTTTTTTAGCTCAACAACAATCTGTAAGCCAGTGCGGTCACTTTCATCGCGCACTTCAGCAATTCCATCAATCTTTTTATTGATGCGAATTTCGTCTATTTTGCGAACTAAATTGGCTTTATTCACTTCATAAGGAATTTCATTGATGACTATTTGTTGTTTATTTCCTTTAATATCTTCAATTCGTGTTTGCGAGCGTAGAATCACTTTGCCACGACCAGTTTGATAAGCTTGTTTGAGTTCTTTGGCCCCTTGCAAAATGCCGCCAGTTGGAAAATCAGGCCCTGGTATATATTTCATCAATTGATCCAAAGTAGCATCCGGATGATCAATCAGATAAATCGTACCATCAATGACTTCACCTAAATTATGTGGTGGAATCTCGGTGGCATAACCAGCTGAAATCCCTGTCGAACCATTGACCAATAAATTAGGAAAACGAGCTGGTAAGACAGTTGGTTCTTTTTCGGAATCGTCAAAGTTCCAGACCATATCAACTGTCTCTTTTTCAATATCCGCCAACATCTCACCACTTAATTCAGACAGACGGGCTTCTGTATAACGCATGGCAGCTGGTGGGTCGCCATCCATACTCCCATTATTTCCGTGCATCTCAATAAGAATTTCACGTAACTTCCAGTCTTGACTCATCCGCACCATGGCTTCATAAATACTACTGTCCCCATGCGGATGGAAAAAGCCCATAATATTTCCGACAGACTTAGCCGATTTACGAAAGGCTTTTTCAAAAGTATTGCCATCTTTATTCATCGCAAATAAAATCCGTCGTTGCACTGGTTTTAATCCATCACGAATATCAGGCAATGCACGCTCTTGAATAATATATTTTGAATAACGTCCAAAGCGATCTCCCATGACCTCTTCAAGCGTCAACTCTTCAATATTATGCTCTTGCTCCAAAAAAAGGCCTCCTTAACTAAATATCAAATATACTAATTTCTTCATATTTTGGATTATCTTGGGGATGATTATCATGCTGCGTTTCGTGTGTCTCATGTAAATCATCAATCGCCTTCCGATCTAAAATACTACCATCTTCTTCTAACGTAAACTGTACATGACTTTCAATCCATTTACGTCTTGGTTCAACTTTATTTCCCATCAATGTCGTTACACGTCGTTCTGCTTGAGCCGCATCATCTATTCTGACTCTAATTAAAGTACGTGTTTCTGGATTCATAGTCGTTTCCCAAAGTTGTTCGGCATTCATTTCGCCCAGTCCTTTGTAACGTTGAAGCATATAACCTTTACCAACTTTTTTAATCTTTCCGGCTAATTCTTCATCGGTCCAAGCGTATTCAATGACTTGTTTTTTGCCAGTTCCTTTAGAGACCTTATAAAGTGGTGGTAAAGCAATATAAACTTTACCCGCCTCGATTAAAGGTTTCATATAACGATAAAAGAATGTTAAAAGTAATACTTGAATATGCGCGCCATCTGTATCCGCATCGGTCATAATAATGATTTTATCGTAATTACAATCCGCTACATCAAATTCTGGACCAACCCCAGCACCAATAGTATAAATCATCGTATTGATTTCTTCATTTTTTAAGATTTCTTGCATATTGGCTTTTTCAGTATTAATGACTTTCCCACGCAATGGTAAAATCGCTTGGAATTTACGGTCACGACCTTGTTTTGCCGAACCACCAGCAGAATCCCCTTCGACCAAATATAATTCATTCTTTTTGGCATTTTTAGATTGAGCCGGAGTAAGTTTACCAGATAAGAGCGATTCGCCTTTTTTCTTTTTCTTACCACTACGGCTTTCTTCTCGAGCTTTACGGGCTGCTTCTCGAGCTTCTCGGGCTTTGATGGCTTTTCGAACGAGCATTTGACTTAGTTCACTATTTTCTAGTAAAAAGAAACTAAACTGTTCTGAAATTGTCGCATCTACGGCATTTCTGGCTACTGGTGTACCGAGTTTTTCCTTCGTTTGTCCTTCAAATTGTAATAAGTTTTCGGGAACCTTAATAGAAAGTACCGCGGCCAACCCTTCGCGGAAATCACTACCTTCAAGATTCTTATCCTTATCTTTGAGTAAGTTGACCTTGCGCGCATACTCATTAAACGACTTAGTTAGCGCAGTCTTAAAACCAACTTCATGCGTACCACCATCTTTGGTTCGGACATTATTAACAAATGATAAAATATTTTCAGAATAGCCATCATTATATTGGAAAGCGACTTCTACTTGTATCCCATCTTTTTCACCAGAGAAATAAAGAATCGGAGTCAAATCATCTTTTTCTTCGTTCAAGTAAGCGACAAATTCCTTGATTCCTTCTTCATAATGGAAAACTTCCTCAACAGGCTCGTCTTTACGTAAATCTGTTAAAGTAATTTTTACATCACGTAGCAAGAAAGCCGACTCACGCAAACGCTCTGCTAGAGTTTCATAAGAGAATACAGTGGTCGAGAAAATACTAGCATCGGGCTTGAAATGAACGGTTGTACCATTTTTTTCTTTGGTTTTGCCGACTTTTTTCAAGGTTGTTGTAGGTTTTCCCCCATCGGCAAAGCTTTGCGTATATTTGTAACCATCTCTGACAATCGTTACATCTAATTCACTAGATAAAGCATTTACGACGCTGGCCCCCACACCGTGTAATCCACCAGATGTCTTATAGCCGCCTTGACCAAATTTACCCCCAGCATGCAATACAGTAAAAATAACTTCAACGGTTGGAATTCCTGAAGCATGCATTCCGACTGGCATCCCACGACCGAAATCTTGCACAGTAATACTATTGTCTTTTTCAATTGTGACATTGATTTGATCACCAAAACCAGCTAAAACTTCATCGACAGCATTATCTACAATTTCATAAACCAAATGATGTAGGCCGCGGCCATCCGTAGAACCAATATACATTCCTGGGCGCTTGCGAACTGCCTCAAGTCCTTCTAATACTTGAATGGATTGATCATTATATTCATCTATTTTTTTTGCCAAAATGGTCGCTCCTTGTCTTGCTTATTTTTTCATCTTAAAAGACACGCTTACTATTATATCACACCAGTCGAAGAAAACTAGCACAAAATAGTAAACTTCTAATCTTCTAACAGACGTTGATATTCAATCTTAATACAGCGGTCCATAATGTATGCTTTTTGATGTTCTTCTAAAATTTTTGCAGCTTCAGCATTTTCGATTCCTAGTTGCGCCCAATACACTTTAGCATCAGTTTTGACAAATTCTTTTGCAATATCAGGTAAAAACTCGCTACGTCTAAAAATATCAACAATATCGATTGGTTCAGGCACTTCCGCTAATGAGGCATAAACTTTTTCACCGAGAACTTCTTGACCTGCTAATACCGGATTGACTGGAAAGACACGGTAGCCTTTCTCTTGTAAAAAGGCGGCAATGCGGTGGCTCGTCTTTTCTGGATTGGCACTTAAACCAATCACGGCAATATTCTTACTATTTTCTAAAATGTTCTTTAGTTGTGTATCGTTTAGTTGCATATCAATCGCTCCTTAATTTATAGATATTCTGATTATATCATATTTATTTCATCTATTTATAGTTTACTTAATTGATATTTTAATCAAACTTCCATTGTTGTTATATTAATTTCATGGTACAATCGAGCTAGTTTATTAAAAAAGGTGGCAATTATGACAAAATATTTTTTATTCTTACTCGCTTATCTGTTAGGTTCAATTCCTTCAGGTGTCTGGATTGGCAAAATATTTTATCACAAAGATATTCGTCAATTTGGTAGTGGGAATACCGGAACAACGAATACATTCAGAGTTTTAGGCAAAAAAGCAGGAATTGCGGTCTTAATCATCGATATTCTAAAAGGAACACTTGCAACCATGTTACCGACGTTATTTGGTATCACTCAGGTCAACCCGCTTATTTTCGGTGTAGCAGCAATTATCGGACATACTTTCCCTATTTTTGCTCATTTTAAAGGTGGTAAAGCAGTAGCGACTTCTGCAGGAATGTTACTAGGTTATCAACCAATCTTTTTTATCTATTCTTGTGCGATTTTTATCATTTGTTTATTCATCACAAGTATGGTTAGTCTTTCAAGTATGATTGCAGCTATATTGATTACTTTATCAACTATCTTTTTACCCTATATTTGTCCGGCACTTTTACCAAAACATAATTTATTATTAACAATTATTGCAATTTGCGTATCTACATTTATTTTTTATCGTCACAAAGATAATATTAAACGAATCAAAAATGGTACAGAAAGTCGTGTGCCATTTGGTTTAAATAGCAGCAAAAAAAGGCCACAAAAATAGTCCCTCATAATTGAAGGACTATTTTTTATTATTCAAAACGAATCGTATATTGATATTCTTTTTGATCACCGATATTTAAGGATTCGATTCCAAATTTTTCAGTTAAATCACCACTTGTTGTTGTGATATCTGCCACGCTTGCCCATGGTTCAATACATACAAATGGAGAGGCCACAGGATAGGTTGACCAGATGCCGACAAATGGTAAATCTTGATAATTTACGGTAATCTTATGCGAATCTTTTCGTGAGCTTAACACAATTTCAACCGGATCAGTTGTGGTGGTATAGACTAAAGCATCACCTTTAAACAATTCATGTGTCAATGGTATTTGACTCACTTCGGGATTTTCCACCGCTTTATCTAGATTTAATAAATTATCTTCTAGTGGAATCAAGCGTTCTACTTTTCCTTGAGTGAATGAAAGCTGATAATCGGTATAATCTAAATTCGATACTAAAGGTACATTAAAGGCAGGATGTCCACCAATGCCATAGTACATCGTATCATCTGATAGGTTATACACCCGATAATTTACGACTAATTGATTATCATGTAAAGTATATTTCACATAAAGCGCAAATTCAAAGGGATAACGTTCAAAAGTATTTTCATCTGATTTTAAGACAAAAGTAATTGAAGTAGCTGTTTGCTCAAACAAATCAAAGGGTAAATCACGGGCAAAACCATGTCGTGATAGCTCATAAGTTTGTCCTTTTAATTGATATTGCCCATTTTTCAACCCACCGACGATTGGAAATAAAATAGGTGCATGTTTTCCCCAATGACTGGGATCTGCTTGCCATAAATATTCTGTTTGGTCTTTTAAATTGACAATGCTCGTTAATTCGGCTCCTTTAGCTTGAAAATTAACTTTTAAAAATTCATTTTGAATCGTATACATATGCTCATATCCTTTATTGTTTGTCTAATTCTTGCTTGAAACGATGATTTAAAATTCTTAAGTAAGTTCCCTTCATACCAAGTGAACGAGACTCAATAATTCCAGCTGATTCTAACTTTCTTAAGGCATTGACAATGACAGAACGGGTAATGCCGATTTCATCAGCAATACTTGAAGCCGTTAAACGACCTTCATCGCCATCCAAAGCCGCAAAAATCGCTTGAACAGCCTTTAACTCAGAGTAAGACAAGGTATTGATAGCCATTTGCACAGCTGTAGCATTACGAATATCTTCTTCAATATTTCTTGATTGTTGGTACAAAATTTGCATCCCTACAACCGTCGCACTATACTCAGCTAAAACTAAATCATCTTCATTGAACGCATCAGACAATTTAGAAAGAATAATCGTACCTAGGCGTTCACCAGCACCATAAATAGGTACAATCGTTGTTAACCCATCTGGATACATTTCACGAAATTCAATCGGAAAAGCAGTCAAATCATCGGTAATCGGAATATTTTCTTTGGTTTTTTCCAAGCGGTCGACTAAATCAGTATAAGACACTGGAAATTGACGTTCCACTAAGATATTCTTCACACGATCATTATTAATATCATATTTTTCGTTAATTCCCAATAGCTTCCCATCACTACTAATAATATAAGTGATAGTATCCAAAATATCCCCTAATATCATCGCCATGCGGTTATACGGCATACTACTAGTGTTCATGAGTGTATTTTTTTGTTGCAACAACTCATTAATTCGTCTGGTTTTCTGTAGTAAAGTCGTCATTTCATCTACCCCTTTTTTATAAAATATAACGGCTCATATCCTCATCTTGAGCAATACTCTCTAATTTTTCAGCCACATATCCTTCGGTAATCGTAATCTCACCCATTTGCATATCAGGTGCTTCGAATAATAAATCTTCAAGCAAACGTTCAAGAATCGTATGCAAGCGACGAGCACCAATATTGTCCGTGTCACGATTCACTTGAAAAGCAATTTGGGCAATTTTTTCAATCGCTTCAATCGTAAAGGTTACTTGAATATTTTCTGTAGCTAATAAAGCAATATATTGTTTGACTAGCGCATTATTAGGTTCGGTCAATATCTTCACGAAATCTTCAGCAGTCAAATCATCTAATTCCACACGGATTGGAAAACGACCTTGTAATTCAGGAATTAAATCGCTTGGCTTAGATAAATGAAAGGCTCCAGAAGCGATAAATAAAATGTGGTCAGTTTGGATTGGACCATATTTGGTATTGACTTGTGAACCTTCAACAATAGGCAAAATATCTCGTTGGACTCCTTCACGCGATACTTGACCCGACTGTTGTGATTTTGAAGTAATTTTATCAATTTCATCAATGAAGATAATGCCCTGAGATTGTGCTAATTTTAGACTTTCAGAATGAATATCGGCATCATTCACTAATTTAGCTGATTCTTCATTGATTAATAATTCACGAGCTTCTTTGACTGTTAAAGTACGGGTAATTTTCTTTTTCGGTTTTAATGAGCCTAGGGTTTCCTGAATATCAATCCCCATTTGTTCTAAGCCATTGTTCAAACTAGGCATCGTAACTTTTGGTTCATCAATTTCAATGGTTACTTCACGATTATCTAGCAACCCTTTTTCTAATTGTTCATAAACAGCTTGACGTGTGCTGCGAATTTCATCAGTCAACTCTTCTTTAGGCTCTGTTTCCCCTGCTTGCATGCCTTGGAACATCGTCATCATTTGTTCATATGGATTATTTGATTTTTTCTGCTCTTTTTTAATACCAGGAACCAAAGCCTTCACTAAACGGCGATTTGCTTTTTTAGTGGCTTGCACCTTCACACGATCATATTGTTGTTTCTTAACAATCGTAATCGCATTTTCAACTAAATCACGCACCATGGATTCAACATCGCGCCCCACATAACCTACTTCAGTAAATTTAGTGGCTTCGACTTTTACAAATGGTGCATCCACGATTCTTGCTAGGCGGCGTGCAATTTCAGTCTTACCTACCCCAGTTGGTCCAATCATCAAGATATTTTTAGGAGTAACATCCTGTTGCATTTTTTCGTCTAATTGCATTCTGCGATAACGATTACGAAGGGCTACCGCAACAGATTTTTTTGCTTGATTTTGACCAACGATGTATTTATCTAATTCATTGACAATTTGTCTTGGTGTTTGATTCATCGAGATACCTTCCTTAAAATTCTTCTACAATAATATTATGGTTTGTAAAGACACAGATATCAGCTGCAATTGTTAAAGCATTTTTAGCTATTTCAGCAGCGGATAAAGCTTGTCCACTATAATTTTTCATCGCACGGGCTGCAGCTAGAGCGTAATTTCCCCCTGAGCCAATCGCTAATATCCCATCATCAGGAGCAATCACTTCACCCGTTCCTGATACAAGTAACATTTCTTTATCATTCATAACGATTAACATAGCTTCTAACTTTTGCATGGACTGCTGGGTACGCCACTCTTGCGCTAATTCCACAGCAGCACGTTGTAAATTACCATTATATTCGTTTAGTTTACCTTCAAACTTTTCTTCTAAAGTAAAGGCATCCGCAACACTTCCTGCGAATCCTACAACAACTTGATTATTATAAATATGACGAACTTTACGTGCAGTCGCTTTCATGACAATTTGCTCACCTAGGGTAACTTGACCATCCCCAGCCATTGCAAATTTTCCGTCTTTTTCTACCGCACATATTGTGGTGGAATGAAATTGTGATTCTACCATATGTTTAAGCGCCTCCTTCAATGCTAAATATGAGACAATTCACAGTAATTCTCAGAAAATTCTAATACTTTAATATAGAATAAACTTTATCATATCTTTTACTGAATTACAATAAATTGTCAGAATTTTCTTTGTCCTCTATACAATAACATGATATTAGCATATTTCGCAAGCGTTTAATAGTCTAAATAGTTGCAAATTTAGCAAACTTTTAATATATTCAAAATTTTTTCATCAATTCTTCCAAAGTGTCAAAAATAGGTTAAAAAAGTTGCTTGCTCCCGACTATTTCACACTACTATTTTTCAGCAAAAAAGGACTACTACCTGGAAGATAGTAATCCTAATCCTTTTAAGCTAATTCATTTTTGACTTGTTCTAAACTTTCTAACGCGCGATTTGCTAGCGTTTCATAACGTAATTTCTTATCGCGAATTCGTTCAGGAAGCTCTGGGAATAGGCCGAAGTTGGCATTCATTGGTTGAAAATGCTTGCCTTCAGCATGCGTGATATAGTAAGCCATTGACCCCATCGCTGTTTCACGCGGGAACACAACAAGTTCTTCACCTTTGGCTAAACGCGCTGCATTGATACCCGCAATTAAGCCACTAGCTGCACTTTCCACATAACCTTCAACCCCTGTCATCTGACCAGCAAAGAAAATACGGCTATCTTTGCGTGATTGATAAGTTGGTTCTAATAACTCTGGAGAATTCATAAAGCTATTACGATGCATGACACCATAACGGACAAATTCAGCATTTTCCAAGCCGGGAATCATTTGAAAGACACGTTTTTGTTCGCCCCATTTCAAATGTGTTTGGAAGCCAACAATATTATAAAGTGAAGCCGCAGCATTATCCTGACGTAATTGGATAACTGCATATGGACGTTTACCAGTTTTTGGATCTTCTAGTCCAACTGGTTTCATCGGCCCAAACAACATCGTTTTCTCACCACGAGCTGCCATCACTTCAATTGGCATACAACCTTCGAAGTATTTTTCTTTTTCGAACTCTTTTAACGGTGCCACTTCCGCATTGACCAATTCTTTATGAAAAGCTTCGAACTCTTCTTTGGTCATCGGACAGTTCAAATAAGCTGCCTCACCTTTATCATAACGTGATTTTAGATATACTTTATCAAAATTGATTGAAGATTTTTCAATAATTGGCGCAGCGGCATCATAGAAATAAAAACCGTCCGAACCATTGAATTCCTTAATTGTTTTGGCTAAACCTTCAGAAGTTAAAGGTCCTGTCGCAACTACTGTAATCCCTTCTGGAAATTCTGTTAATTCTTCTTCATACACAGTGATAAGTGGATGATTACGTAATTTTTCAGTTACCGTTGCTGAAAAAGTATCACGATCCACCGCTAATGCACCGCCAGCAGGGACACTGGTTTCATCTGCGCTATGAATAATCACTGAATTCATTCGGCGCATTTCTTCCTTTAAGACGCCAACAGCATTTTGTAAGCTATTGCCTCGTAAAGAATTTGAACAAACCAATTCAGCAAATTGATTTGTATGATGGGCAGGTGTTTTCTTTGTTGGTCGCATTTCATATAAATGCACCGCCACACCTGCATTTGCAATTTGCCAAGCAGCTTCACTTCCCGCTAGCCCAGCACCAATAACATTAACATAAACCATCAATTCTCTCCATTCTATTTAATAACATTTTCTTCGTAATCACCATTCGGACAAACGACTTGCTTGCCACCTTTGACTTTTTTCTCAACTAAGAAGTGATCACATTTCGGACAATTTCTGCCAATTGGTTTATCCCATGAAACAAACTCACATTCAGGATAATTACTGCAGCCATAAAAAACCCGATTTTTCTTAGATTTTCTTTCAATGATTTGCCCTTTATGACAGTGTGGACATTCAACACCGATTTCTTTTACAATAGGCTTCGTATTACGGCATTCTGGGAAATTACTACATGCATAGAATTTGCCATATTTTCCTAGTTTTACGACCATCGGATGACCACAAACATCACAGTCAAAGCCAGCTGGTTCATCTTTAATTTGGACTTTTTCAATTTGCTCTTCTGCCACAGCCAATTCTTTCGCAAATGGTTGATAGAAACCATCGATGACTTTTACCCAGTTCTCTTTACCTTCTTCGACACGGTCCAAACTGTTTTCCATTTCAGCAGTAAAGTGAATATCAACAATTTTAGGGAAGAAGTCAACCGTTAATGTATTAACAATTTCTCCTAATTCTGTTGGTTCAAAGCGTTTTTGCGCCAATTTAACATAGTAGCGACGTTGAATCGTATCAAGTGTTGGCGCATAAGTAGAAGGACGACCAACACCATTTTCTTCAAGCGTGCGAATCAAAGTAGCTTCACTATATCGTGCAGGCGGTTGGGTAAAGTGTTGTTTAGGCTCAACATCTACAGACTGTACCGTTTCCCCTTCGATTAATTCTGGCAACACATTTTCTTTTTCTTCTTTACCATCATCGCGTCCTTCAACATAAACTTGCATAAAGCCTTTGAATTTCACTTTAGAACCATTAGCAATAAAAGTAACGCCATTTTGAATTAAAGTCACTTTCATAGTATCAAGTACGGCAGGTGTCATCTGACTAGCCACAAATCTGGACCAAATCAAAGAATATAGCTTCATCTGATCTTTATCCAAGTATTTTTCTAAACTTTCTGGTGTACGCAACACACTCGTTGGACGAATAGCTTCATGGGCATCTTGTGCACCTTGCGCATTGACAACTTTTTTACTACTGTGCGCCGCGAATTCACTACCATAAGTTTCTTCAATAAATTGTGAAGCCTCTTGTTTAGCTGTATCTGCAATTCGTTTAGAGTCTGTACGCATATAGGTAATAAGACCGACCGTACCTTGACGACCTAGGGCAATTCCTTCATATAATTGTTGCGCAACCATCATTGTTTTACGCGTTCTAAAGTTTAATTTTCGCGCAGCCTCTTGTTGTAAACTACTAGTTGTAAATGGTGCTGCTGGATTGCGTTTACGTTCTTTCTTTTCAACTTTAGTTACTTGATAATCTTTAGAATCGACACGTTGCAAGACCGTTTGGACATCTTCTTGCGTCTTTAGCTGATGTTTTTTACCATCTAAACCCCAGAAATTGGCTTTAAACTTTTGACGTCCTTTTTTAAAATTTCCATCAATCGTCCAATATTCTTCTGGCTTGAACTCACGAATTTCTTTTTCGCGATCAATAATCATCTTCAAAGCAATAGATTGTACCCGACCAGCACTTAGTCCCTTTTTCACTTTTTTCCATAGAATTGGACTAATAGAATACCCTACAAGTCGGTCTAATACACGTCGAGCTTGTTGTGCATCCACTAAATCTAAATTAATGGTACGTGGTTCTTTAAATGCGGCTTTGACTGCATCTTTGGTAATCTCATTAAAGACAACACGGTTTTTATCTTCAAGTGACAAGCCTAAAATATGTGCTAAGTGCCAGGCAATTGCTTCCCCTTCTCTATCCGGGTCACTTGCAAGATAAACTTTTTCCGCTTTTTTTGCAGCTTGGCGTAAACTCTTGATGACATCGCCCTTCCCACGAATTGAAATATAGTGCGGTTCATAATTATTTTCTACATCGATTCCCATCTTACTTTTAGGTAAATCGCGCACATGTCCCACACTGGCAACGACTTTGTAGTTCTTGCCTAAATACTTCTCAATTGTTTTTGCTTTTGCTGGTGACTCTACTATGACTAAATACTTATATGCCATCAAATCAGAGCTCCTTTATAAAATATTTCTTCTATTATAATGAATGAATTTAAATCATATCATTTTCAAATTTTGTCCAAAATGCTTAAAGACATGAACAAAATTATTTTTTTCGTAAATCGACTACAATCATAGCGATAAGAATTTGGTTTGTCAAGAAAAATAGCAAAGCAAAAATATACAATTGATTATTTTACGCGAAAATTTGGCAGTTCATCAAGAATGTCGGATGCTGAAATCACACATTTTGCCCCATCTTGAATAAGCTTTAAAGTTCCGGTATTGCGACGACTTAAAACTTCTCCTGGCACACTAAAGACACTGCGACCTTCATCAATAGCAAGCTGCGCCGTAATTAAAGAACCACTCTTGTCTTTAGCCTCAATCACACAGACACCTTCAGCCAGTCCAGCAATAATACGATTACGAAGCGGAAAATGAAAACGTCGCACAGGAGTAGTTGCTGGATACTCACTAACAATCAACTGCTGATTCTTCATTCGCTCATATACGGATCGAACTTCTTTTGGATAACAAATATCAATTCCACAACCTACTACACCAATTGTATTACCATGATGGATCATCGCCAATTGATGGGCATAACTGTCTACCCCTTTAGCCAAACCACTCGTAATGACCAAGCCTTCATCAATCAATGGTGGTAAAAGCTGCTCCATTACTTGATAGGCGTACGGACTGGCTAATCGCGAACCCACAATGGCGATTTGTCGTTGATGCAATAAAGATTTATCGCCTTCATAAAAAAGAACAAGCGGTGGTTGATAAGTTTCTTTTAAAACATCAGGGTAATCATCTGATAATATAGTGATAAATTGCTGCTCAGCTGTCAAATCTGCTAGTTTTCGCTCATCTAATTCCTGCCAATACTGCAAAAATAAATCCTGGTGCTGATTGATTTGTAATTCACGCATAATAATCGGCCCTTGTTGCGCTAGTTCAGTCAAAGGATGCTCCACAAAATAACCAAAAGCCCGCCATTTTTTCTGAATACTCAAGGGTAAATAACTTAATTTCACACATAATTGTTCTAAAATTGATAATCGTTCAAACACAAAAATCCCTCCTCATTTACTAAATACGCAAAAAAGGAGGGAAAACTTTTTTAAATCATATCTTTTATTGGGGCAAAGGTCTTACGATGAATCGGTGTAACGCCATATTTCGCTAATCCTTCTAAATGTTCCTTCGTGCCATAGCCTGCATTTTTTCCAAAGCCATAGCCAGGATACTGTTTATCCAGTTCAACCATTAAATGATCACGATAAACTTTAGCAATAATACTAGCTGCGGCAATACTTTGACTCCGCGCATCACCTTTAATCAATGAAGTTTGTTGAATATTTAAGTTTAATTCCATTGCATCAATCAGCAAGTAATCTGGTTGCACAGCTAATTGTTCAACAGCTTTGGTCATTGCTAGGCGGGCAGCTTGGTAGATATTAATTTCATCGATTGTTTTTTCATCGACCACACCAATTCCAATGGCCACGGCTTTTTCTTGAATTACTTGATAAAGACTTTCCCGTTTTTTCTCAGATAATTGCTTAGAGTCATTTAGGCCTAAAATCAATTCATCATTCGGTAAAATCACCGCTGCAGCCACTACAGGTCCAGCTAATGGTCCACGGCCAACTTCATCAATCCCACAAATCGCCTGATAGCCTTTTGTCAGTAATTCATTTTCAAATTGTCGCATTGCTTTAGCCTTGTTAATCATTGCCTGTTCTTTAGCTAAACGATTTTCAAATTGCTGGATTAATTTTTGCACGCCTGCTCGTTCATCTTTTCGTAATTGTAAAACATACGCATCTTGTGCATCATGGATTTGTGCCAATTTTTCTTTAATTTGGGCAATCGTCTCACTCATGGCCACTCACCTCTTCAGCGCGGTCCAAAGTATAGCGTCCTAATTTTCCTTGACGAATATCGTGAATAATCCGCTCACAAGCCCGTTCATAATCTTCTCTAAACCCGAGTCCCTTGGTCAAGTCCATAATTAATTCGCCACCAAGTAAACTTTCATCAGCAAATGGATAGCGAGCTTTTATTTGCCCAGGATAATAACGGGCAAAGAAGTCCAACCCATAAATGGTCAAATCATCTAAATGTAATAATTGGTCTTTAATCGCGCCGGTCAAAGCTAACTTCATCCCAATTTCTTGATCATCAAATTTTGGCCATAATATTCCTGGTGTATCAAGTAACTCCAACTCATTTCCTAGTTTTAACCATTGTTGGCCCTTTGTCACACCAGGCTTATTCCCAGTTTGCGCAATTTTTTTACCTACCAAGCGATTTAATAAGGTCGATTTTCCCACATTTGGAATACCGATAATCATTGCGCGTATTGCTCTAGGTTTAAGTCCTCGAGCTTTATCGCGGGCGATTTTTTCGGCTAGTGCTTCTTTGGCTAAAGGTAAAATTTGCTTTACTCCTTGGTTTTCTTGCGCATTAATGGCTAAAGCTAATATCCCTTGAGCTTTAAAATAGTCAATCCACTGCTTAGTTTGCTTTGGATCAGCTAAATCCGCTTTATTTAACAACATAATTCTAGGCTTCTGTTGTAAAATTTGATTTAATAATGGATTTCTAGAAGATAAGGGTAATCTCGCATCCACTAATTCAAATACAATATCGACAAATTTTAATTTTTCACTTACTTCCCGTTTTGCTTTTGCCATATGGCCGGGAAACCACTGAATATTCATAATAACTTCCTTCCTATACTTTATGAGTTAATCGTTGGTAATGCTTATAAATGAAAGAAAATTTGCCACGGGCTTTTTTCTTCCAAGGTTTATCTTTACCACAATAATGTAAAAAGACGGTATTTTTTACAATCCAATCTGCGTCAATCACACCAGCAGTTTTTGCATAATAATAGGCATGATAACGCGCATCAAAATTATAGATTTCATCTGCGACTAATAAAATTTGATGTCCATATAACGCATTTAAAACATCTTGGTCTGGCAAAAATAATAACGGACCATTTGTAGCAATATAATCCATAATATCTTCTCGCTTCACCGTTTTACGGATTTGCTCAAGATTCATTAATAAAACACCAGAATTAACATAAGAAGTTGCCTCGAAATTTCCAAGTCTGGCTTTATTTATTAAATCACGAATATTTGAATCCGCAATATGACTCGCCGCTGCATATAAAAAATCATCCAGTTTCATTTCATAAATCGTTGAAATATCATTCAGACACAAAATATCGGCGTCAATATATAAGACTTTATCCAAATCTTGTGGTAAATACTCATGTGCTAACAAGCGATAATAAATCGTTTCTGGATAACGTTTACTGGTTGGTGCATCTTGAAATTCATTCTTTCCAATAACAACTGGGTAATATGTAACACCTAATCTTTGGCAAAAATCAAGTATTTCGGCATTCCGTGTTAAAGCCTCTTTTTGTAAAATATATACTGATAATTCTTGAAAATTGGAATTATGCACAATCGAAAATAATGTTACCTTCCATTGGTCCACATAACCATCATCGATTGAAAAAAGTAAATTCATCACTTTCCCTCATTTCTACTTCATTATCATAGCGAAAAAATAGCAAAAAGACAACCATCACTCTGAAAACACATCACTTTTAAAGAGTAGATGAGGTTTTCCACAGAACCTTGTTTCATTTTCAATCAATTTACTTATTTTTAAACCAAAATTCCCTATAAATAGCGATTTATTCCCTCGAATTTCATACACAGTTTTTTCAAATAACCATCTTCCAACGCCTATTTTGTTTCACATTCCGTGTAACAGTATTGACTGATTTTGACATTTTTCCTTTACTCAGAAATATATCCTTATTTATACATCTGATATTACAACAAAAAAGGTAACTACTCTCAAACTAGAAAGTAGCTACCCATATTTCTAATCTAATTGTTCTCCATTGGAAGCAATAACCTCTTTGTACCAATAGAACGATTTTTTAGGGATGCGTTTAAGTGTGCCATTTCCCTCATTGTCTTTATCCACATAAACAAAGCCATAACGTTTTTTCATCTCACCCGTTGAAGCAGAAACTAAATCAATCCAGCCCCATGGTGTATATCCAATTAAGTCTACTCCATCATATTCAACGGCTAATTTCATTTGTTTAATATGCTCACGTAGATAATCGATACGATAATCATCTTCAATCTGGCCGTTTTCATTAACGGTATCATTGGCACCAAGACCGTTCTCGACGATAAATAGAGGTTTTTGATATCGGTCATAAAGTGCATTCATCGTAATTCGAAGCCCTACTGGATCAATTTGCCACCCCCATTCACTCGCTTGTAAATAAGGATTTTTTAATGTTGCAAAGACATTTCCTTCTGTTCTTTGTGCTTTAGAATTTAATGTTCCCGCCATACGTGATGAATAGTAACTAAATCCAACAAAATCAACGGTACCTTTTTGCAAGTCTTTTAAATCTTGCTCCGTCATATGAATATCTAAATGTTCACGTTCAAACAACTTCAAGGCATAATTTGGATAATATCCTCTAACTTGAACATCCCCAAAGAAGAAGTTTTCACGATTTTTTTCATTGGCTTCTAGTACATCATTTGGATGAGAAGTTTCAGCGTAAAATTGTCCAGCAGCCAGCATACAACCAATTTGAAAATCTGGATTAATGGATTTAGCTAATTGTACCGCGCGACTGGAAGCAACTAATTCGTGATGCGCTGCTTGATACAATACTTGTAATCTGTTTTCACCCTCATCAAATGAAATCGCCGCACCCATATAAGGTAAATGCATCAACATATTGATTTCATTAAATGTCATCCAGTACTTCACTTTCTCTTTAAAGCGTGTAAATATCACTTCACAGTAGCGGACATAATGATCAATCATTTTACGGCTTTTCCATGAACCGATACTATCATAAAGATGTAAAGGCACATCAAAATGACAAATCGTAACAACAGGTTCAATTCCTTTTTGCAATAGGCGATCAATCACTGCTTCATAATACTCTAATCCTTCTTCGTTTGGGGTTGCTTCATCCCCATTTGGAAAAATTCGTGACCATGAAATAGAGAAGCGATAAGCCTTAAATCCCATCTCTGCCATCAAATCAATATCATCAAAAATATGATGATACATATCAATAGCAACACGTGATGGAAAATAACTATCTTGTGGTAAATCATGATAATTCATTTTCCCACTCATAATGGCAAAACGATTTTCCCCTTTCGGAATCACGTCAACCGATCCTAAGCCGCGATTACCTTCTAAATAACCACCTTCTACTTGGTTTGCAGCCGTAGCCCCACCCCATAAAAAATTTTTAGGTAAACTCACAATTATTTCCCTCCTCGATTAAGAATCACTAATATATCTCCACGATGAGCTTCTTCATTTGAAACAACATTCAAACTTAAATTTTCTGGCGCATTGGTAATCACCATTGGCGTAACAATTTCGTAACCAGCTGCTTTAATTTTAGCAAAATCAACTTCCATCAAAGGTGTGCCGATTTGTACTTTTTGTCCCACTTCAATTAACTGTTTAAATCCGTCCCCTTTTAAATTCACGGTATCCATACCAATATGAATCAATAGTTCTAAACCATCTGCTGATTTTAGTCCAATCGCATGTTTCGTTTCAAAGATGGTTTCGACTGTTCCTTCAATAGGTGAATAAATGATATTATCCGTTGGTTCAATCGCAACACCTTGACCAAGCATACCTGAGGCAAATGTTTCATCTTTAACTTGTTCTAATGGAATGACTTTACCACTGACTGGTGCTGCTAAATCATTCGTTACATTCACAGTTTCTTTTTCTTTAACACTTTCTTGAGCATCTTCTTTATATAGAATAAAGGTGATAACAAACGAAATCACAACAGCTAAAATTAATCCAATTAAAGCTGTATAGAAATATTTCAATGTATTATCCCCAATATAGCTACCTAATGTTAATAAACCAGGTGAACCACCAGAGAAGTTACGTGCATTGAAAATACCTAGGAAGAAACCAACGATACCCCCAGAAACCATCGTACCAATTAAAGCTGCACGATTTTGTAAGGTCACCCCATATAGAGCAGGCTCTGTAATACCAAACACTGCAGTAATCCCTGCCGATGAAGCTAAAGCACGTTTATCTGGATCTTTAGTCTTGAACGCAATCGCTAAAGCTGCCCCACCTTGAGAAACATTAGAAGCCAACATACCAGGTTGAGCAACTGTATCATAGCCCAATGTCATTCGATTGTTGATACCAATTGAGACTAAGCCATAGTGTGTACCTGTCATCACTAAGAATGGTGAAAAGATACCAACAATTGTCGGAACTACCCAACCGCCGAAACTTTCTAACCATTTGAAGAAATCACCTAGCCATTGGCCAATAATTGCTCCAGCAGGTCCTAATAAACTAAATGTAACCACTGAAGTCACTAAGGCAACAATTAATGGCACAGAGAAAAACTTAATCGCTTTTGGTGAAATTTTATCCGCAAACTTTTCGACATAACTCATAAACCAAACAGATAAAATGATTGGAATAACCGTTGAAGAATAAGTTGTTGCTGTAAAAGGAATACTAAATAAGGAAATTGCATCGCCGCCTTCTTTAAATGCAGCAACCATCGTAGTGAATGTTGGGTGAAGCAAAATTGCCCCCATTAACATTCCCAGATATTGATTCGTCTTAAACTGTTTAGCTGCTGTAGCTCCTAAAAATACGGGCAAGAAATAAAAGCCTGCATCACCAATAAAGTTTAAAATTTGATAGTTTTGATCTTCTGTTGTAACGACTTTAAATACGACTAATAAAGATAATACCGCCTTAATCATCCCGGCAGCTGTAATAACTGGTAAAATCGGTGTAAAAATTCCTGAAATAATAGCTAAAACTTTATCTAAAGGTCTTTGCGGTGTACTCTCTTGTGTATTTTCACCAGCACCTACTATATCTTTGATTAGTTGGTAAACTTTGGCTACATCACTACCAATAATGACTTGAAATTGACCACCACTATTAGCAACCCCAACTACGCCTTTAATTGCTTTAATATCTTCTGCATTTGCCTTACCATTGTCATTTAAGACAAAACGTAAACGCGTAGCACAATGGGTTAAACTATTGACATTTGATTTACCGCCAACTTTTTCTAAGATTTCTTGAGCTAACTTTTGATAATCCATCTTTTTTCTCCTTTCAATTTAATAGAAAGCGCTATCTATTTGACACAAACAATACTAACAAATGTATAATAAATTGAATAGTATTTTTAAAGATTTGTGAACACTGTTTAAGTAAACGTATCCAAAAACACTTGAAATCGCGAACAGTGTTTTCGCTTTCAAAAAAGGAGGACGCCAAATGTTAATTAAAGAACGGCTTGAAACTACCCGATTTTCTAATAGTGAACAAGTTATCGTAGACTATCTGCTAAAAGAACAATTAAATATCGAGAACAAATCTACCACTCAAATTGCCAAAGAAACCTTTAGTTCAAAGTCTACCATCGTAAAAGTGGCACAGAAGTTAAATTTCCCAGGTTGGAGTGATTTTAAGAAAGCTTATTTAAACGAAATGAAGTATTTTTTAGAACATACCTCAAATATTGATGCTAATTATCCTTTTGAAGCTCATAGCAACTATGCAACAATCGCCAAAAATTTAGCTACCGTAGAAAAACAAGCGATTGATGAAACATTAGGATTACTAGATTATCATGAATTGCAAAGAATCATTCAAGTTTTATTAAAGGCCGAACAAATACATGTTTTAGGTTTAGGAAATAATTTATTGATTGCCAAAGAATTTGAATACAATATGACACGCATTCGCAAAAAAGTGAAAGTTTACCAATTGCTGGGCGAAGGGATGCTGGGATGTTCACTTGCGAGTAAAAAAGACTGCGCCATTATCATCAGCTATTCCGGTGAAACCAAAACTCTTTTGCGGTATATGGCCATATTACAGCAAAATCAAGTACCCACCATTCTTATCACAAACATTGGCGATAGTACTTTAGCCAGAAATGCAGACTATCTACTAAGAATGTCCACACGTGAAAGACTCTATTCTAAAATTGGGACCTTTGCAAACGACACTTCCATCATCTACCTTCTAGATTTACTATATTCTTGTGTCTTTAAAGAAAATTATCAAAAAAATTTAGATTTACGGATTACGACTTCGAAAGTAATTGAAACAACTAGACAATCAAATAGTAAATTTTTGAGAGAAGACTAAAAAAATCAGCTTCAGATACCTTGTTGTGATATCCGAAGCTGATTCAATTTTATCAATTATTTTTGAACATAAGCCGCTGATTGGTTACCTGCTTGGCGACCGAAGATTACGATATCAGCCACAGCATTTCCACCAATACGGTTATTACCATGTAGACCACCAGTTACTTCACCTGCAGCATAAAGACCAGGAATGACTTCACCTTTGGTATTAATCACTTCGGTATTCGTATTAATCTTCACACCACCCATTGTATGGTGAATACCAGGAGCAATTTGAATCGCATAGTAAGGCGCTTTGGTTAAATCATAATCCATTGCTGTAGAACGACCAAATTCTGGATCTTTCTTATTAGCAACATCTTGGTTCCATGTATCAAGCGTTTGTTTCAACGTATCAGCAGGAACCTTAATCTTCTTCGCTAATTCTTCAATGGTTTTACCTTCAACTACGACACCTTTAGATTTATAGAAGTCAATTTGTTTCGCGCGACTAGCTAAAGCATCATCAAATACGATGTACGCATATTTTTCTGGTAAAGCGGAAATAGCTGCTGAGACTTTATCACGTGTTTCTAACTCGTTGAAGAATCTTTTTCCTTGTTGGTTCACTAAGATACCACCTTCACCACGAACGGTTTCAGAAACTAACATACCATCTTTTTGAACAACTGTTGGATGCACTTGGATTTGATCCATAGCGACTAATTGACCACCTAGTTTTTCAATCATCTTGATACCGTCACCTGTGCTACCTTTAGCGTTAGTACTTACATAACCTTTCAAATCAGGGCGATATTTCACAATCATCTTTTCATTGCCACCAAATCCACCAGTCGTTACTACAACCGCTTTAGAAGAAATATTCTTTTTCTTTTCTCCTTGAATTTGGACAGTGACACCCGAAACTTTACCATCTTTTTCATTTATTTTTGTTACATCCGCATTTAAGAATACAGGAATTTTACGATCTAAAACATTTTTTGTTAGACCTTTAACTAAGTAGCCACCAACGGCCGAACCATCAGCTGGACGGTGAATACGTTTGACACTAGCCCCACCACTATAACTGATATTGTTCAAAGTGATACCCATGCTATCTAACCAATCAATTGCATCGGCTGAATGATCCACAAAGTAGCGTAACAATTCTTTATCATTGGTTCCGCCGCCACCTTTTAATGTGTCGTTGAAGAACGTATCATTGCTATCTTGAATGCCTTGTTCTTTTTGGAATTTGGTTTCAGAAGCATTCATCCCACCAGAAGATTTTGTTGTATTTCCCCCAACTACTGGCATTTTTTCAAAGATAACTGGATTAGCTCCAGCTTCTTTGGCTTGGATAGCAGCTGACATCCCTGCACCACCAGCACCTACGATAATCACGTCATAACTATCCTTTAATTCTTTAGGATCCGTGAACTCTTGTTTTTGAGAAGCACCGGATGAAACTTCTGAACTAGAAGCAGTTGTTTTGCTAGTTGAAGTTGAACTTTCTGTCTTATTTGATGATGAACCACAGCCAACTAATAATAACGCTGCTGAAGCCACCAAAAGACTACTTAACACTTTTTTCATGTTAAACCCTCCATACATTAGTTATGCTATGATTATACAACATTTCACAAACTTTGAAAAGGGCTTTCTTGAAACGTTTTAACAAAAATAAAAACAGTGAATATTTAATGACAACACAGATAATTATATAACGTATTGTTATCTATTGGCTGTTCATTATTATTAAATCAACTTTTTTAAATAGCATGATGAATCAAAATGAACGTGATAAGCTTGCAGCACGATTATTTAAAAATAGACAGAAAAAACAATTCAAAATTTTGAACTACAATCAATCCAAAGCAAAAAAGACGCTTGTATGTGAAAATCAAGGCAAAAAAAGTGGACAGCTTTTATTTTTTCAGCTATCCACTTGATACATTTATTCACTTAAAGGTTGCGTGGCTAAATAATCTTCCTCACTGACTTTTTCTAACCATTCATTGCTCGTATCTTCCCCTTGTACAGCCATTGCTAGATGAGAAAACCAATGATCTTTGGTAGCACCATGCCAATGTTTCACACCCGCTGGAATATTTACACAATCACCCGGATGCATCACCACGGCTTGCTTTCCTTCTTCTTGATAAATGCCGATACCACCAACACATATCAACATCTGACCACCACCAGATTTTGCATGATGGATATGCCAGTTATTACGACAACCAGGCTCAAAAGTGACATTGTGTACGGGAATTTGTTCATCTGTGATACTTGCTAAATAGCTTTGCCCGGTAAAATATTGCGCATAAGCATCATTAGGCTCACCAATTGGAAAAATCATACTAGCTTGATGTTGGGCTTTAGCTTCTTCACTTGTGGCTTGTTCAGACCAGACCTCTTTAGCCAAACGAAAGACCGCCCAAGCTTTTGGCCAACCTGCATAAAAAGCAACATGAGTAACAGCCGCAACAATTTCTTCTTTACTGACCCCGTGATTTTTTGCATTTTCTAAATGATAAACTAATGAAGAATCCGTTATTCCTTGAGCCATCAAAGTTAACACTGTTAATAAACAACGTGTTTTAAGATCAATTCCTGGGATATTCCAGTTTTCACCAAATAATACATCATCGTTAAAATGAGCAAAATCTGGTGCAAATTCACCTAATTGTTTTCTACCAGCATCTTGAGTTATTTTTTGATTCATTTTTTGACACTTCCTAATTGTTGATATTGTTTTATTGCTATTTTAAATCGGTTCAATCCATCAATCAGTTGAGATTTTGGACAAGCATAATTCAAACGTAAGAAAGACTGGACTTACGATTAATTATTTTATCGAAATCATAATGCATTATAATTTACCACCATAAACCGGGAAGAAACTAGCTTCACCATAATCTTGAATTTTATCAATAGCCAACAATTCTCTCATATCTTCTTGACTAATTTCAAAATCTAAATCTGCATTTTCGCGCATATGGTCTGGATTCGCCGTTTTTGGTAAGACAATCATATCTAGTTGAATACAATAGCGAATACATAGTTGCGCCACAGAAACGCCATATTTTTTAGCCATCGCCACAATTTTAGGATTTTTCAAGGCTTCTCCATGCGCAACTGGTGAATAAGCTTCGACTGCGATACCTTCGTTTTGACAATATTGAATTAAATCAAGTGGCGTATTGGAAATATGCGCTAATATCTGATTCACTTGTGGCTTAATTCTGGCTGTTTTTAAAATATTTTGCACATCTTCTTCTAAAAAGTTTGAAACCCCGATAGCTCTTAATTTACCTGCTTCAAGGGCATCTTCAAGTGCACGCCAAACTTCTTGATTTTCTTTTTTATAACGATTTTCTGATTGATTGACTTCCTTCCAAGGTTGCGGACTATGAATAATCATCATATCCAAACAATCCATCCCCATTAATTTAAGGGTATCATCAATTGATTTTGCCGCACTTTCATAAGATTTATGTTCAGCTGCTACTTTTGATGTGATAAAGATTTCGTCACGAGGAATACCTGATTGACGAACCCCTTCACCTACTCCACGTTCATTGCCATATGCTTGAGCAGTATCGATATGACGATAACCCATTTGTAAAGCAGATTTCACAGCATCCGTTACCTTTTCATCATCAATCAGCCAAGTTCCCAAAGCTAGTTGCGGAATTACAACACCATTATTTAATTTCATACTTTTGTTAAACATTGATTTTCTCACCTTTCGTATTCATAATCTTCACTTGATTAAAATCAATCAATTCATCATCTAAAATAAGTTCATCAACACTTGCTGCTTGAATATGCACTTTAATCGGATTTTTAATACTATCAACCTTTGTAGTAATTGTTGCTTCATCTGTCGAATATTCAAAGGCCAAATCTGTATGTATTACCTTACAATTGATTAACTTCACATTATTCATGTAGCAAAGTCCTTGATTACTCTCAATCGTACAATTAATAAACGTCACATTTTTGGAATTCCAACCTAGATATTCACCTACGATTACCGCATTTTTCACAACAACGTTCTCGCAATTCCAAAACGCGTCTTTAGATATGATTTTTGCCCCATCAATTTCAATATCACTTGCACCATCAAAGGCATAATTGCCCATAATTGTTAAATCTGTTGCTTGAATATCACGGCTATTCATCGCAAAATAATCCCCGTTTACCGTAACCTGATTCAAAGTGATTTCACGACAATTCCATAAAGTCTCTTGCGCATGAGCAAAATGGACATCTTCAAGTAAAATTTTACTTGCCCGGCGAAAGATTTTGGGTGCCTGAATCGAGCAATGATGCATCTGAATATTATGCGTGTACCAAATTTCCGAACGCGCGGTATCCAATAAAGTAACATGATGGGCCTTTACATTTTTGCAATACCACAATGGATACTTCCACCTAAAGATATCGTTTTCTAGTACTAAATCAGCACTTTCTTTTAGCGGAGATTCCCCCTTTTCAAAAACTGAATCGACCACTTTCAAATGCTTGGACTTAAACAATGCACGTTCACCAGTCAATAAAGCCTCTCTTATTTCGTTCAACTTCATCACCTCATACCCAAAGTTTACACCTTAAACTTAACTTTAAGTCAATTGATAATTGAAGAAAATGTCAAAAAAAGAAGAATTTCATCGTACACAAAATACTCAGAAATTCTTCAAGATTCTTATTCTATCCCCACTTGGAAAATTTGACGGATATCTTCTTCAGTTAATTGAGAAAGAGAGGCCTCATCACCTTGCATAACTTGATCAAAGAGTTCTCGCTTACTTTGTTGTAGCTCATAGATTTTTTCTTCAATGGTGCCTTCTGTAATCAAACGCCATACTTCGACCACTTCTTTTTGTCCCATCCGATGTGCACGGCTTGTCGCTTGGTCTTCTACAGCAGGGTTCCACCATAAATCATACAGAATCACCGTATTCGCCCCAGTTAAGTTCAAGCCCGTACCACCTGCTTTAAGCGAAATTAAAAAGACGGGTTTATCTCCTTGATTAAAGGCTTCTACCATTTCCATACGCTGCTTGCTCGGCGTGCTACCATCTAATTTGAAGCATGGAATATCTAACTTCGCTAACTCAGCTTCAATTAAGTTCAACATACTAGCAAACTGCGAGAAAATTAAAATGCGGCGATTGTTTTCCAAAGCCTGAGTCAGCAATTCCTTCAACTGCTCTAATTTTCCAGACTCCCCATGAAAATCATCTAAATAAAGTTGCGGTGAACAACAAATCTGACGTAAACGAGTTAGACCAGCTAAAATGCTAATACGATTCTTCTTGAACTCATCGCTATTCATTTGAGCTAACGTCTTTTGAATTTGTTCTAATTGCGCCAGATAAACTTCTTTTTGTTCTTTACTCAATTCATTATAATAGTTGGTTTCAATCCGTTCAGGTAAATCAAGCAAGACTTCTTCTTTCGTCCGTCTTAACACAAATGGCTGTATCATCTGAGCAATCAATTCAGTCGAAAACTTCTTGAATTTTGCCTTGCTTGGGAAAAATCCCGGAATAATCACTTGGAAGATTGACCATAATTCATCAAGTCTATTTTCCACTGGTGTGCCACTGAGCGCAAACCGTTTTGGAATCGTTAATTTTCGCAAAGCCTGAGCCGTTTTGGTTTGACTATTTTTCACCATCTGTGCTTCATCTAAAATCAACACTTGATAGGCTATTTTGGCATGTAACTTTTCATCTTGGCGGAAACTTTGATAGCTTGTCACATACACATCCGCTTCAGTTTCAAGTTGTTCGGCCCGTTTATCCTTCCCACCATTTACGACTTGCACTTTTAACTCAGGTGCAAACTGCTTACACTCCTGATACCAATTATAAACAAGACTGGCTGGCACGATAATTAAAGCCTTCATTGATGGATCATTTTGCTTTTCAGATAACAGGTAAGTAATCGTCTGAATCGTTTTTCCTAGCCCCATTTCATCTGCCAAAATTCCACCAAGCTGATAATCACTTAACATCTTCAACCAACGAAATCCAGTCAATTGATAAGGACGTAAATTAGCATTTAAGCCACTAGGTAAAGTAACCGGATAGTCTTGCGGATGGGTTAAATGTTGAACAAAAGTCGTAAAGTCTTGGTTGACCTCGATTTGCTCATTTTCCAATCGAGCTAACTGTCCGCCTCGATATAAAGGCATCTGGAATTGGTTGGCGTTTTGTTCACTGACTTGCCGAATTAACGACAATGACTCACTCGCTTTTTGGAACTCCTCTTGAGACAAATCAAGCAAACGTCCATCATTTAAACGCACAAAATCAGCATTCTTACTCAAAGCAACTAAAGCCCGCTCGACATCTTCTAGCTCAATCCCATCCACTTCAAAAGATACATCTAGAAAGCCACCATTTTTAATAATTGACAATTTTGGCTTATATTGCTCCTGATTGACAAACATTTCTTGAAGTTTTTCATCTAAAATCACTTCACCGAATTGGGCGAATTGCGTCAGTGTATATTTTAAGAAATGATAGAAGTCTTCATCACGAGAAATCAATAATTGATAACTAGCCTCTTTTTCAACAAATTGATTGGCCAAAATAAACTGTTCGATGCGGTTTTCCTGATCTATATCACGAATTAACTGGTTGGCTTGATTAGCATTTTGGCAATAAGCTGATTTTTTTGCTAAGACAATATCGCCATATTGCAATGCCAAATCTAACTGGATCCCAAACCTTACCTCAGAAAAATAAAATTTCGGAACCAATGGCGCAGTGATCATATTTTCTGACAAAGACGGATCAATATCCACAACCGCAAATTTTTGAATCACTGGTAAATATTTAGATAAGAAAGTATTTGCCTCTTGTATGGAGAAGCGAAAAATCGAATCAAAACCGTAAATCAACTTATCAAACTGCCACGTTACATAACGATATAATTTTTGTTGAAAGTCAGAATAAGCGTCATATAATAATATAGACTGATAATCCAAACGATACAGTTGTCCCTCAATCACCGCGCACAAGTACGTAAAGTCAGTCATTTCAATAGCATCTTCGAAAAATAATGATACTTGATTTTCATCGACCTTTTGAATATGACAAGTAATAAATGAATCCAAATCAGCTGGCATAGAATGAAATTGTGTAAATTCTCGATTATCTACAGTGATTTTTAGTAAATGATTCGGGAATTTTTCTAACAGCTCGTCCATTGTCGTACTATCTAACACAACTTCTTTCTCTACACTTTGTTCGCGATAATCCACATAATTTAAATGTCCTAAATGAGTAGCCATCAACCATTGAATCAACGCAAAGTCCTCTTTTGAAAAACACTCTGGGGCTACTGCTATCGATACTTTAGGCGTCAACTTATAGTGATCTGTATAATAGCACTTATTTAAAAATTCATGAATATTTTTTATCAAATAATTACGCTTTCCATTATTGACATACAGCCTTAAATAAAAGGCAGTTTGCCCTGATTTTTGAGCATAATCGAGCTGATAATAAAGTTTAAGTGGCTGTAATTGTTCTGGACTTACGGAAACTAAAAAATGATTTTGCAGACTATCCATGAATTGTGATAAAGCATCAACTTTGGCAGCTTCGATTTTCTTTTCATTTTCCTCATCGTGCAGCTCTACATAAGCATCCCCCCACGAAATCGGCAAGCCTACTTCTGCTCTTAAAGCCATGGTATGCTCGCAAGCACCGTATTTTCCATATGTCTGGCATTGACAACTATCTTTACGAACAGACCCCATACTAACCTTTGTCTTGAGGATAACAAAATCATGATAAAATTCTCCATAATAGAAGCCACTTTTACGATAATCACGTAAATTAATGAGACTATTTTGATTTATTAATACTCGAGCTTTCTTAAAAATGTTCTGATATTGGTCTTTATTCATCTTATTCCTCGCAGTTTTTATTTATAATTTGAGCATATCATTATTTCAGTCGCGATACAACAAAAACACGAGCCTGATTTTGACTCGTGCCTAATTATTATTCATGTTCCGTACTTTGGCTCAAAGCAACATTTTGATTGACTTCTTCTACCACATGATTGATTTGATGTTGTAATGCGGCAAGTGCTCCCACGCCTAAGTATAAACGGCCCGGTGCTTGTTCCATTTGGGTCACTGCTATAATCGCTTGGGCCACTTTAGCCGGATCGCCACTTTGATTATGATTTAAACGGTCAAAACCAGACATTGTTTGGCGAACCACATCATAATCTTCAATTTGTTTATCCGGACGCTTCATCGAGGTTTGGTCTAAAAAGTCGGTCCGTACGCCACCTGGACAAATCGCAGTGACTTGAATATTAAATGGACGCACTTCTTCATTTAATGCCTCGCTCAACATTATCACAGCCGCTTTGGTCGCAGAATAAACCCCTTGCGTAGGACCGGTTACACTTCCAGAAATCGAAGCCATATTGATTATTCGGCCAAATTGTTGTTTACGCATAATTGGTAAGACTTCCTGAATCACTTGGAAAAGACCAAAGAAATTCACATCAAAATTCGTGCGCACCTCAGATAATGAAAATTCTTCTACTGCACCAAGTAAGGCATATCCCGCATTATTCACGAGATAATCGATTCTTCCAAATTTTTCAATGATTTCTGCAATGCCTTGACGAATCCCCTCTTCATCAAATGGCATATTCACCGCATAAAAATTGGACTGAAATTCAGGTAATTGCGTTTGAACTTCTTGGGTTAAACGTTCTTTATTACGACTTGTTCCGACGACTTGGTAACCCGCCTTTAATCCAGCTAAAACGATTTGTAAACCAATACCTTTGGAAGCACCAGTTACAACTAAAACTTTTTTCTCCATCTGTTTTCCCCTATTCCTATTTGTTATCAAAACTATTTTTATCGTACTGAAGGAAAGAAGGATTGTCAAAAATGCTGTTTCTTGTTCTAAGGTATCTCTTAATAAATTCTTAAATAATTTCATGAAGAAAATGTCTTGGTAGCAAAAAAAGTTTCCTAAAAGATACCTACTGCCTTTAAAGTGCCTACTTCACAAATTTTACAACACGCCGTACACTTTACACGTAAAACGAAAACACAAAAGAAAAGAGGAAAAGTTTATGAGTATGCAAGATTATCGAATTGACCCTAAAAATGGTTTAGAATTTGGCCTTTATTCCTTAGGTGACCATATGCCAGATGCCCTAACCGGAGAAAGGATTTCAGCCAAAGAACGTGTCGACCAAATTGTCCAAGAAGCGGTCTTAGCCGAACAAGCAGGCCTTGATTTTTTCAGTATCGGTGAGAGCCATCAAAAATATTTTGTCGGACAAGCCCACGCCGTTATGTTAGGTGCAGTCAGTCAAGCCACTGAAAAAATTAAAATCGGCTCAGCTGCTACCATCGTTTCTACTTCTGATCCCGTCCGTATTTATGAAAACTTTGCGACATTAGATTTACTTTCAAATGGACGCGCAGAGATTATTGGTGGACGCGCATCACGTGTAGGATTGTTTGAATTACTAGGCTATGATTTAAAAGACTATGAAGAACTATTTGAAGAAAAATTTGAACTCCTACTAAAAATCAATCAAGAGAAATTCGTCACCTGGGAAGGCAATTTCCGTGCACGATTAAAGAATGCAGAAGTCTTACCACGACCATTAAACGATAAGATGCCCATTTGGCGAGCAGTCGGTGGTCCTGCAGAAAGCGCCATAAAAGCTGGCCGTCAAGGAGTTCCAATGGCTATTGCAATGCTAGGCGGTCCGGTAAGCATCTTTAAACGTTCAGTCATGGCTTATCGTGAAAGTTTGGCCATCAACGGATATAACCCTGATGATTTCCCAGTAGCAACGACCGGACTTTTCTATGCAGCTAAAGATAGTCAAACGGCTTTACGCGAATTTTATCCATATGTCAATAAAGGAATCGAAATTGCCAATGGTACTGGCTTTAACAAACGCTTATTTGCTAACGGTGCGCATCCTCAAGACGTGATGGCTATCGGTAGTCCGCAACAAATTATCGAAAAAATTCTTTACCAATATGAAGAATTTGGACATCAACGTTACATGGCCCAAATTGATTTTGGTGGGCTGCCATTTAAGAAAGTCATGGAAAATATTGAAATGATTGGCACGACCATTCTACCTGCCGTTAAAAAATATACAAAGGAGAAATAAATAATGAAAGTTGTAACCTTATCTAGCGCAACAATCGGAAGTAAAACTGCCATTGCGATTGAAAAAGCAACCGATTATCTAAAACAAAAATTTCCAGAAGTCGAAGTTGAGATGATTGATCTTCGCGAAAAAAATCTAGTCTTTAGCGATGGTCGAAATTACTTAGAGTATACTGGTGATACCCTTGAAGTAACCGATAAATTAATGCAAGCCGATGCAATTATCATTGGCACACCAGTCTTCCAAGCTTCTATTCCAGGTTCATTAAAAAATATCTTTGACTTATTACCGGAAAAAGCCTTGCGTGATAAAGTAGTCAGTATTGTAGTCACAGCTGGTTCTAGCAAGCACTATCTCGTCCCTGAAATGCAACTGAAACCAATATTATCGTATATGAAAGCTCAAGTCTTGCCTGAGATTGTCTTTATTGAAGGACAGGATTTTAACCGCCAAGAAATTGAAAATATTGATATTCACTTTAGGTTAGAAAAACTAGTGGAAGATACTGTCTTAATGACGGAAGTATACCAAGAATTTAAACGAAAACAAGAAGCATTGCTATTTTGACAGACTATCGCTAAATA
>NZ_JAKUDS010000019.1 GCF_023221775.1 Enterococcus cecorum
AATCCTTTATGGAGGCGAGTATCTTTTTTTATGTTGTGCATGATATTTGGCTATGGTACAATAAATGAAAAAATAATTAAAAAAAGGTGTGATGAAATGAAAGAAGGAAACAAACAAATTGTAAAAATCATTACTTGCTTGATTTTTGGTTCTTTAGGGAGTAGTGTTCTATCTTTTGTTATCGGGTTAGAAATTTTATCCAAAACCAATTCTGCCCTTGCTTTTGGTGGGACGCAGTTAATTGGTCCTGTGGTATCGTTGGTTTTACTGCCATTTGCCGGGGCAGTGGTCGATCGTTTTGAAAAGAAGAAAATCATCTTTATTGCACAAGTTGTGAGTATTCTGATGCTCGTCTTTTATGCTTTTTCGTTAAAAAGTGGTTTTTCCGTGTTGATTTCCACTTATTTGCTATTGATTGTATTACGGCTAGCGGATATTTTTCTGAGTACCGCCTATGGAGCAGCAACCATTCATTTGGTAGATGAAGCCGATTTACAAAAGGTGAGAAGTTTTGAACAATTAGTTTCAGCAGTGAGTCAAATTATTGCGCCAATTATTGGTGGAATCATTTATGTGCTTATTTCCTTAGCCAATATCGTATTGTTGGAAGTTGTTTGTGAAAGTCTGGCAGCAGTAGTCTTGATGATGGTGAATTTTCATTATCGCAAAGTTAGTGAAAGTCATGTGGATGAGTCACAGGATTCTTTGTTAAAGATGTTTTTATCCGGATTAAATTATATCAAAAAGGATCGCTTATTGGTGTTTGCAATGGTGATGGGTATGTCCATTAATTTCGTCTTATCTTCTATTAGCGTCGGAATTCCATATATTCAAATCCACCAACTTCATTTTCCAACACAAGCTTATAGTTTTTCTGAATCAGCTTTTGGATTTGGATTAATCTTGGCTTCCTTGATTTTATCTATGATTAAAAATATTCGTTATCCACTTTTGAATACCTACATTTATGTGATTTCATTAGGGGCAATTATGAGTAGTCTCGGATGTATATTGATGCAATCACTTCCGTTAAAATGGATGATTGTCATTATGATTGTCGGAAATTTTGTAATGGGTGTATGTATTACGCTTTTAAATGTGCCGCTGAATACTTGGTTAAGCGCGTATGTCGATCCACAGTTTCAAGGTCGTGTCTTTCACTTTTTAATGACTGGAGTGCAATTATTAATGCCTCTGGGAATTGTTTTTTATTCATTCTTATTTGAAGTGGCCAACGGTGGACTGACCTTCTTTATTTCAGGAATCGTTATGATTGTCATGATGGTACTTTTACCCATTCTATTACAAGCCAATTTAAAATCAGCGGAAATAAAACCACAAGAAAATCAAGCATAACAATAAGGCCTAGCAGATGGATTGCTAGGCCTAAACTAATGTATAAAAAGGGGACGAAGACTAGAAATGTGCAAGATTAACGGATAACTTCTTCAGATTCTACATCAAAGAAGTGTGCTTTATTTAAGTTAAAGGCTAATTCTACTTCTTCACCTGGTTTGTGATAATCACGCGCATCCACACGAGAAACAAATTCAGTATCACCAATCATAGTATAAAGCATGGTTTCAGCACCTAAAAGTTCAGATACGACAACAGTTGATTTCACACAAGCATCAGGAGTTGCATCTAATACGACACGTTCGCTATGAATATCTTCTGGGCGGATACCAAAGATTAATTGTTTTCCTTCATAGCCTTTTTCAACTAAGATTTTATTACGTCCTTCAGGTAATTTCACTTTCAAACCACCATCATTTGTGATATAGCCACCATTTAGGGTAACTCTAAAGAAGTTCATTGCAGGAGATCCGATGAAACCAGCAACGAATACATTATTTGGTGTATCATAAACTTCTTTTGGAGAGCCGATTTGTTGGATAATACCGTCTTTCATAATAACGATACGGTCAGCCATTGTCATCGCTTCTGTTTGGTCGTGAGTTACGTAAATAGTTGTTGTATTTAAACGTTGGTGTAACTTCGCGATTTCTGCACGCATGGCTACACGTAATTTTGCATCCAAGTTTGATAAAGGTTCGTCCATTAAGAAGACTTTAGCATCACGCACAATCGCACGTCCTAAGGCAACACGTTGACGTTGACCACCAGATAGAGCAGCTGGTTTACGATCAAGATATTCAGACAACCCTAAGATTTGAGCTGCATTTTCCACACGTTTTTTGATTTCTGCTTTATCATATTTACGTAATTTCAAACCAAAAGCCATGTTATCAAATACTGTCATATGTGGATATAAGGCATAGTTTTGGAATACCATCGCGATATCACGATCTTTTGGTGCGACATCATTCATCACTTTATCGCCAATTAATAATTCACCTTCAGAAATATCTTCAAGACCGGCAATCATACGTAAAGTAGTTGATTTACCACAACCAGAAGGACCAACGAAAACGATAAATTCGCGGTCGGCAATTTCTAAGTTAAAATCTGTTACTGAATATTTTTCAGCGTTATCATATTTTTTATATACATGTCGTAAAGCCATTTCTACCATAAGTTTATACCTCTTTCTTTTGTCAGTAAGTGATTCTTACCTGACAATCTTTTGTTTTATCGACATCCTTAATATAAATGAAAGCCCTTTACATCTCAACGTTAACTTGTACAAATTAGTAGGAGGGAAATTGTGCAAAGTGTTGAAATCGCTTTTCTGTTTTAGAAAGAATTGTCGAATGGTACAATCTTCGTTACAATATAAGTGAATAAAATTGGGGGGATCGAAGTGCAAATTTTACCTTTAGAGCAAATTTATGCAGAAGGCTTTATCAAAGACGAACCATTATTTAATAAAGATTTTTTGTGTATTCCATATAAGGGAAAATTCTTTTGTATTGAGAAGCAAAAGTTAAGCATTACAGAGCAAAAATTATTATTAACACTTTTTCCAAATGTAGCACCATTATATGAATTAGAGCGCAAATTTTGGTATCAAGTTTTATTTAAACATACACGACTTTCCGAAAAAGAAGTTGGTGAATACCGGATTATCCAGGTGCAGTTTAAGCGGATGGATGACAGTGTTTACCATTCGTGGATACAAACGATGGAAACTGTTTTGCCTAATTTGGTGGATTGCTTATTTATTAGTTCCAATCAAGTCTTGCTCATTGAGAAAAGAAAAGAGAATTACTATCAAAAGGAAGAGTTAGACGGATTATTTACGGCTTTGGACGATGATTTTGCGACTTTTACGCAGATTTTTGTGGGTGCTTTTTATCCAGGCGAGGTTGATTTTACAAAAATTTATCGTGAAGAAAGTCGTTTATTTCAAGAAATGTTAGTCGAAAATCCTAAAAAATGCCTTTCATTAAGTGATTGTGTTTTGTATTTAGCAACGAGCCAAAATTTGAATCAGTATGAATCTTTAAAAGCTTTAGCAAAAATCTTTTTTGTCGAACTAGAAATGAAAGATGTTATCCATGCGCTATGGAAAAATCAAGCCAACGTTTCTTCGACTGCTAAAGATTTATTCATGCACCGTAATACATTGTTGTATAAAATGGAAAAGTTTCAGCAACGTTTTGATTTAAATTTGAAAGAGCTTAATGATTTATTAATAGTTTATTTAATTTCGAATTTGAAATTTTAATCGAATTTTCATATTGACATCCTCAAAATTTTCTGATAAATTGTACTCATCAAATTGAAAATACGTTGAAAAGAAGAGTAGCCATAGTCCTTTTTCAGAGAGCTTCTGGTTGGTGCAAGGAAGTAGAGACCTATGCGTGAAACACATCTTGGAGTAGATTTTCTGAAATGAGAAAGTAGGAAGATTCGGGTGGCCCGTTATAGCCAGAGTCAAGTAGACTTATTGAGGCAATTACTGCGAGGTAGTTGTGAAAAAAGGTGGAACCACGTCAACACGTCCTTTGGTTAAAAAAACCAAAGGACTTTTTTTATAAGGTCGTGAAGCAGCTTGCCCAGACATGAAGAAATTCGTGTGCTTACCTTCCGTTGAGAAAATCGGATGGAAGGAGATTTTCTCAAACGGGAGGGCGAATTTCACAATGTCTAGCTGCTGAACGCCGTCAATTTTAAGGATGTGAGGCGGGTCGGTCAGCTCCAAGCAGCTAAGGTTTCCGGAATGTCGGAAAATCCACTATTTTTTAAGATTTTCCAAGACAGGCCGGCTTAGATGCACAGGAGCTACACGCCGAACACAGATTGCATTAAGGTCGTGAAGCAGCTTGGGAAGCCTCGAAGAAATTCGTGTGCTTACCTTCCGTTGAGAAAATCGGATGAAAGGAGATTTTCTTAAGCAGAAGGGTGAATTTTCCGAGTATTTAGTTGATTGATACCGAGAAGGATAAGGTTTCCCCAAAAAAAGTTTACTTGACTCACGGAGTTCTTTTCTGCGAGGGAAAGATAAATAAAAGGTGGCACCACGTCAATCACGTCCTTTGGTCAAAACGATCAAAGGACTTATTTTATATCTTGAGTGCAAGACCGTGGTAAGTTCATCAATCATAGAGAAATGAGGTTATACATGTGCAAGTAATATTAGATACGTTCCCCCAAATTATTCAAGGGGCAGGGGTAACATTAAAGCTATTTGGATTGACCATCTTAGGCTCGATTCCATTAGGGGTATTGTTAGCATTCTTATTAAGGAGCCGCTTTTATCCAGTGAAATTATTGATTCAATTCTATGTTTGGCTCATGCGTGGAACCCCATTACTATTACAATTAATTTTAGTCTTTTACGGTTTGCCTTATATCGGCATCGTCTTTGATCGTTTTGAAGCAGCTTTGATCGCCTTTATTCTAAACTATGCCGCCTATTATGCGGAAATTTTTCGTGGTGGGATCCAATCCATACCTAAAGGCCAATATGAAGCAGCCAAAGTATTGCATCTAAGTCCTTGGCAAACGATTAGTAAAATCATCATTCCGCAAGTCACTAAAATTACCTTACCTTCTGTCGGCAATGAAATCATTAACCTAGTCAAGGATACGTCACTTGTTTATATTTTGGGTTTATCAGATGTGATGCGCATTGGTAAAATTGCGATGGAAAGAGAATCTACCTTGTTGCCATTAGTAGGCGTGGCAATCGTTTATCTATTAATGACTGCCATCGTGACTTTACTGTTGAAATACTTTGAAGGACGCTTAAATTATTATCGTTAGGAGGGATTGTATGTTAGCACTAAAACAAGTCAACAAAGCATTCGGTTCACGACAAATTATTCGTAATCTAGATTTATCCATTGAAGAAGGCTCGATTTTATGTATCGTAGGTCCCTCTGGTGGTGGGAAAACGACACTGTTAAGAATATTAGCCGGTTTAGAAACTTATGATAGTGGCGAATTTTTATTAGATGGACAACCCTTTAATCCAAGTACTTCAAAGGAACAAGTCGTCGGGGTTGTCTTTCAAGATTTTCAATTATTTCCACATCTAAGTGTGATGGAAAATATTACGTTAGCTCCAAAGTTGGCATTGAAGCAATCGGCGGCCGAATCCCAACAATTGGCACAAAACTTGGCGCAACGTTTAGGTTTATCTCAACTTTTGGACCATTATCCTTATCAATTATCTGGTGGGCAAAAACAACGGGTCGCAATTGCACGGGCGATGGCGATGAATCCTAAAGTGTTAGCTTATGATGAGCCAACGAGTGCCCTTGATCCAGGTTTGAGTCAACAAGTCGCTGATTTAATCTTAGAAATGAAAGAAGCAGGTATGACGCAAATTGTGGTGACTCATGATTTGGAATTTGCCAAGAGAATTGCCGATCAACTTTATCAGGTAACCCCTGTTGAATAAACATAAAAATTAAAGGAGAAGATGAAAATGAAAAAATTATTTAAAGTATTATCAGTTGTTGCATTAGGTTTAGTATTAGGCGCATGTTCTACTCAGAAAAAAGGCGAAGCGAGTAAGTCTGCTGCCGACAAAAAAGAAGTCGTGGTAGGGCTAGATGATACCTTTGTGCCTATGGGATTTAAAGATGACAGTGGTAAAATTGTTGGTTTTGATGTTGATTTAGCGAAAGCCGTGTTTGAATTAACGGATCAAAAGGTGAAATTCCAACCAATTGACTGGTCGATGAAAGAAACAGAATTAAAAAATGGAACGATTGATATGATTTGGAATGGTTACTCTGTTACTCCTCAACGTCAGAAAAAAGTGACTTTCACAGATACTTATATGAAAAATACCCAAGTGCTAGTCACACCTAAGAAAAGCAATATCACCAAGGCTGAACAAATGAAAGGCAAAGTGTTAGGGGCACAAGAAGGCTCTTCAGGTTATGATACTTTTACGAAACAGCCAGAAGTTCTACAAGATATCGTTAAAAATAATGATGCGACGCTGTATGCTAGTTTTAATGAAGCCTTTATCGATTTAGAAAATAGCCGGATTGATGGTCTGCTAATTGATAAGGTATATGCTGAATACTACTTAACACAAGCCAAAAAATTAGCGGAATATAATATTGTCGAATTACCATTTGATAGCGAAGATTTCTCTGTTGGGGTACGTAAAGATGATGAAAAATTAGCCAAACAAATTAATGAAGGTTTCAAAAAATTACAAGAAAATGGCAAGTTTAAAGAAATCTCAGAAAAATGGTTTGGCCAAGACGTCACACCTAAACAATAAGGATTTGCTTTTGATAGTCAGAGCCACTTCTCAATAAAAGGAAGTGGTTCTTTTTTTTATTATTCAGAGAAAAAAATAAGAAAGCGTTTTATATTTTTGTATATTCAATGACGAAAAAGTGTTATAATTATAACGAGAGGTGAGGAAAATGAACGTAGCAATTTGTGATGATAATATGGCTATTCATGAACAATTACATAACCTATTGTCAGAATTTTCTCATCAGTATGGACAAGAAATCAAAGTGTTCGATTTTATGAATGCACAAGAAGTATTGGACTATATTCAGGATGAAAAAGCAGTAAAGATGGACCTTTTACTTTTAGATATTGAAATGGATGGACTAGATGGGATTGCTTTAAATCAATATTTAATAAGGAATAATAAGATTGCATGGATAGTGTATATTTCTAATTTTGTTGAACGAATGAGTGAAGCCTTTAGTGAAAAAACGCTAGGCTTTATCAGTAAGCCCATCGATAAAGAAAAGTTATTCATCAAAGTGTTAGAGATAAGTAAAAAGATTACACAGAATAACTTGAAAATAACCATAAAAGATATTCATGATACGGTGCATACCCTTTATCTAGAAAATATCGAGTATTTCGAAGCGCTAAGAGGTTATACGAAAATTCATCTATTCCCACAAACAGAGATGATTATCCATCAATCTTTTACAGAGACAATAGCACAATTTCAGCAACTACCGATTTTTGTTTGTCACCGTTCTTATGCCATTGTGCTATCAAAAGTGAAAAAGATGACTTGGAAAGATGTGACGCTGCTCTCAAATGCGAAAATTCCTCTGGGTCGAAAAAAATATCAAGAATTACAACGAAAATACATGGATTATATGGAAAATGGGTGATATAAATGGTTGAGTTAATCAATGCAGTGATGTATGAATTGCTGTTTCTTATATCTATGGTGTTAGGCTATTCTTTTTTTGGTAAGATTCAGTTTAAAAATTCTAAAGTAATTTGGCTTTTGGTTGCAGTAGGACTAATTTTGTCCACTGTGATGCTGAAAATTCAATTTAGGGCATTAGATGATGATGTTATTGCATTATTTATTCTTTGGTTGGCTGTATTTGCTATCGAAAAGCACAGTATAAAAAGAGTTTTATCACTTTATGTTTTTTTATTCATTTCTATATTACTATTGAACTTAGTAGTTATATACTGTGCTAGATACATGTATTTTTTACATTTATTTCCACAAATTATTAAATCAACATATTCTTGGTTTGCAGAAATTATTGTGATAGGAATCCTTGCTATTTTTCTATATCTTAGAAAAAAGAATATGGGTAAATTAGGTATTTCTTTATCTAAAAAACAATATTTAATTTTATATGTTGTTGTTCTCATTTCAATGACGATGGCTTCAGGGATGAATTACTATGTTTCAATTATTCATGAACAAAAGGAAGCAGCATTAATTGGTATGATAACTGCTACGGCATCGGTTGTTTTAATTATATTAGCTGTATATCAAGTCATTCTTGCGCAAAATTATCAATTATTAAAGGAAAATTTTCGATTACAGAAGCAATTCCATACTATGCAAGAGATTTATTTCGAAAATATAGCTGAACAAAGTAATCAAACTAAGAGGTTTCGGCATGATATTAAAGCGCATTTACAATCTATCTGGCAGCTTGCTCTGAATAATAATGATAAAGAGATTATTGAATATATTGATAAAATCCAGCAATATGCGCATTTTGATAAAAAATATTATTTTACAGGAAACCAAATTATAGATATTCTTTTAAGTGAGATTGTTCAGCAAGCTCAAGAAAAGCAAATTAAAGTAAATATTAATGGCATAATGCCAAATGATTTAAATTTGGATTTGGTTGATTTAACGTCTATTTGCTATAATTTATTACAGAACGCTTTGGAAGCAACAATTCGTGAAAACGATTCGGAGTTTAGAGTGAACTTTGCTGTGAAGAATCAACAGTTTGTATTTGTTGTAAAAAATAGAATATCCGAAAAAATGAGGATTGATGAAGGAAAGTTAAAATCAAGAAAAAAAGATATAAAAAATCATGGCTTAGGTTTAAAAAATGTTTATGATGCTGTGGAAAGAAGCAAAGGTGTTTTTGATATAAACATTCAAAATCAACAATTTGTCGCAAGAGTAGTATTACCATGCGAATAATATAAAGCACTTGGGTGTAGCGAGCCAAGTGCTTTTTTAGACGAAAAATTATATAGCAATAAGCAAATAAATTTTTTAACATTTAAAAATGGGAATCAGTTTATTCCCCAAGGGGATAATTAATTTGTACAAATATTTAGAACCTGCACTTCGTTGATAAAAGCGACATTTCGTAGATAGTTAATTGAAAATTTTCTTTTAAGGGTTTACATTGTAGTTGAAAAGAGAAAGATCGGACTATTTTGCTTCGATTAAAGTAATTATCAAATAATATAGCATATTGTTATCTATTTGATACGAGAAGTTACAATTCTAGGTCATGGTCGGTGGTTAATATGGTTTATGTAGACTGCCGACCCTTTGTTTATGGGGAGGTCTCCAAATGGGTAATGAAATTCTTAGAATAGATAGAGTGTGTAAAAAATATGGTGCGAAATATGTTTTAAATAATATTTCAATAAATATTAATAAGGGCGAAATATATGGAATTGTTGGTGAAAATGGTGCGGGTAAAACTACATTGATGAGAATTATTTTAAAACTTGTTTATCAAACATCTGGAACAATATCATCATCAAAAACAATGAATATAGGTGGCTTAGTTGAAGCACCTGCACTTTATAATTCTCTTTCTGCATATGAAAATTTAAAATATTACGCTCAAGTGCTAAGTATTAACGATAAAGAAAGGAAAATTAAAGATATTTTGGATTGTGTAGGATTATCTAATGTTGAAGAAAATAAAAAGGTAAAAGATTTTTCTTTAGGAATGAAACAACGATTAGCAATTGCACTTGTTTTATTGGATAGACCGAATGTATTGATTTTAGATGAACCAACAAATGGACTTGACCCTACTGGTGTGAGAGATATTAGAAAACTGATTATAAAATTAAAAGCAGATTACGATATGACAATATTGATTTCTAGTCATATTTTACGAGAACTAGATTCAATTGTTGACTGTTATCTCATTATGCATAAAGGGAGACTAATTACAAAACTAAGTAGTGATGAATTGATACAGAATAAAATAGTTATACAGGTATCAAATATAAAATTAGCATATTCAATATTAAGTGACAGAGTAAATAATGTTGAAATAATAAACAAAAATATAGAAGTAAAAGATGAAAAAATAACAGTTGATAATATTATAAACGTGTTGCGAGATAATAATATTGAAATAGAAGGAATTTATAAAAGAAGAATTAGTTTTGAAGATTACTATCTTGAAAAGAAAGAGTGATGAAGGTGTACAGTTTATTTAAAGCCGATTTACATAGATATATTTATGAAAAAAAATATTTATGGACTCTAATTATTCCGTTTTTGATAGTTGCGTGTCTGGGGATTATATTAAAAGACAAAACGAGTACTCAGGGCGTCAACATTATTTTAAAAACAATGAGTATGATTAATCCATTATTTTTTTCTACTATTTGTCATTTTTTTATTGGAGAGGATTTTTCTTCTAGAACTATCAATAATTTAATTATCAAATTTTCTAGAAACAAGATATTTTTCTATAAGAGTATTTCAACAATAATTTATTCAATGTTTTTTATATTTTATGTTTATACAATAATATTATTATTAAATTATTTCTTTTTCAGTTACTTTAATTTTAGTTTTATCTTTAAACTATTTTTTTATCAATTTCCATACTATGTAGGTGTTGTTTCTTTATGTATATTCATATTTAATTATGTTGATAAAATTGTTCAAGCATTTGTTATATATTTGATATTTGCTATATCTTTTGACGATCTTTTCCTGTATGTTTTTGGAAATGTAATTGATTCCAAAGTAATTGAGAAGTTTCTCTTGTTTTATCAATTGAAAAATATTGATATTGAGAAGTCTTTTTTTAATCTTTCGCTATGGATTGTAATCATATTTATTTTTACTTTCTTGTTATTAAGTTATTTCTTATTTAATACTAGAGAATTTAAGTAAAGGGATTCTATTGTGAGGTGATATTCATGCGGAAAGTTTTTCCTTTATTAATTATAATTGTTTTACTATTTCTGTTAGCAATTTTAGTTAGTTTATATCAATCAAAAACTACAATTTATGTAGACAAATCGTGGACAATACAAGAAAAAAATATAGAAAGTATTGATTTGTATGGTACTGAACAGCCTATAAAGGTATTGATAGATAACGAAAATAAGTTTGAAAGAACAGTGGTAAGCGTATCAGGAAATGTTTCAAAATCAACTTTAGATACAATAAAAAAAGCAAAAAATAGAAAAAGTAAGTTGTATATTCCGTTTTCTCAAAAAGGTTTTAAATTGATAACGACGTCAATTGGGAAAGATGAATTGATAGTGAAGATACAATTAGGACGAAATGCAACTTTTAAATTTATCAATATAAACACTTGGAATGGGAAAATCACAGTAAAGGTACCGAAAAACTATGACGGTAGTTATGATGTAAAATTAAATCAAGGAGCTAAATTAATTGAATGTCCTCCTACTGAAAGAACAATGAAAAGTGTTATAAAAATAGATGCTTATCAAGATACAATTATTGAAAGAAGCGATAGAAATGATTCATCATCATAAACAATATTCTATTTCAGATTGCGGTCTGTCTTGTTTAAAAACATTATTATCTTATTTAAATATACAAACAAATGATATAGATAAATATTTTGATTTATGTGGTGAACAAGGACTTTCTTTATATGATTTGGAAAAAATTTTACGAAAATATGGGGTAGAGTCAGAAGCTTATGAAATTATAGATACTTCATTAATTGAGTCTATTAGTTTACCATATATTGCAGTTATTAGTAGAAATTCTTTTACACATTACATTGTTGTTCTTGATTATAAAATGGATATAGGTTTTACGGTATCTGATCCAGCAGAATCTACGTTTACAAATCTGCGATATGACGATTTTATCAGTATATTTACAGGGATTGTATTAACACCTGTAAAAAATGTAAATACAATGAATAGAAAAGTTAGAACATTTTCAAAAGAAAAAGATGATTATTCAAAAGAACTGTATAATGAGTTTATAAAAGAACTTTCGATATTAAAAAGAATGAATTTATTTGTTTTTAGGATGTGTAAAAATTATTTTACCGATTTTTCTTTCCTTGTTTATGCAGTATATGACTGTAAATATAATATCTATTGAAATGAGCACTCAAGTTTTTTCAGTAACTTTAATTTGTTTACTGATATTAGTTAGTCATATATTTTATTTTGATACAACAATTATTGACTATACAAATATTGTTTTCATTATATTGTTGTTATCAACTATATTACAGCCTCTACTTGTTACTTGGTTATCTTATTTCAAAAGTAAGTATTCTATGAATTTTGTTCGTTTGAAATCGTTTTTTTACGAACAAACATTGATAGAAAAAAACTTAACATTTAACAAAATTGATTCTGTCGTTCTTGAAAATATATCTGCTACTTATGGTGATAAAAGAATTTTTGATAATATAAATATTCGTTTTGATTCTGGAAACATATATGTAATAACTGGTCATAACGGTTCTGGAAAAAGTACTCTATTAAAAATATTACATGGATTTATAAAATCAAATCAAGGTTATATATATTTAAATGATTCAAAATTTGAAAGTTTAATAGATACTGATGTACAAAAGTATGTGGCTCTTTATACAAATGAGTTTAGGGTGTTTGCTGGAAGCGTAGAACAAAATATAAAATTTAATATGTTTGATGATGTAAGACAAATAGTAGCAGACGATAGTTCGTTTATTGGTCTACCTTTGTCATATCTAATTAATTCTAATGGGCGTAATCTATCTCAGGGTCAAAGACAAAAAATTTTATTGTTAAGGACACTGAAGTTAGATAGGGATATATTTTTTTGATGAACCTACAACAAATTTAGATACTCATACAAAAAAAAGAATTTATTAAGAAGCTTATGGAGTTGAAAGAGCGTGGAAAAATTATTTTAATTGTTTCACATGATAATGATTTAATAAAAATATCGTCTAATATTCTGAATATGAATCAATACGCAGTTTAATAGATTGGTTGGACCGTGTAAAGTTTTTGTTGGTAAGTTAATTACGAACATCCCCTCCATGGTGTATAATAATAGTGAACAACAAACACAGGAGGAGAGATACATGTATAAATCGATTATGTACCAATTTTTACAAAATTTAAATCAAGAAAGCTTAGAAGATAGCGTAAATGTCTTATTGTTTTTTGATTAAAAGGCTTACAATGAGATTGACGAAAGGAAAGTGTGGTTATAAGATGACTTTTCATAAGTGGTGGCAGTGATTACTCATTAGCAGTTATAGAAAGATTATGGATAAAAGAAGGGAAAAGCGATGAAAAAAGATCATTTATTAATCTTTAGTTTTGTATTAGTATTTTTACTGACGATTATTTTCAATGCTTATCTTCCTTCCGTCGCAAAAGTATTTAATTTTGTCACTTTTTGGATGCTAATTGCTGTGATAGTATATAGAGTCTTAATAAATAGAAGAAAGAGATGAAGGAGGGAATTTGATATGAAAATTAAGAAGTATTATCCATTTCTACTTGTGATTGGTCTGTTGTTTTGGTTGAGTGTGTTTATCCTCCCTGTTGATTTTTTGAGTGCTATATTAGGAAATTTTCGTTGGGGTGGTGTCGTTGGATTGATTATTAATCCGATAATTGGTGTCATTTGTCTACTTTTGGCTTTACGATATAAGAATTATTGGATAGCTGGCTTAAGCATTCTTTTAGCTGGACTTCTTCCACTGGCAATTACGTTATTTGGGTTTTAAGTGATAATTTATCAAGATAATTCATAGATTCAGCATGATTAATAAACTCATCTCTAATAAATTGGTTATTTTTTGTGTTTTGAGTCACTAGTCAGTATATAAAAAAAGATTTATTTTACAAATTTTGCTCTGACTTTATTGGTCATTTGTTAGATAACATTTATTTCTTATTTAGTTTATAATATGATTCCTATTTATCATTCGTTCAAATATATAGAGCCGCTTCTAAGTTAAAAGGAGGGGTTCTTTTTTTGAAAAATAGATGAAAGTAGAGAACAAAATAAGAAAGCGTTTTATTATTTTGTATATTTAACTTAGGAAAAATGATATAATTATAAGGGAAAAGAACTCTATATGGATAAAAGAGTGAAAAACTTTCAATTGAAGTTGTAAAATTGAATAGATTAACTTCACAAGAAAGATGTATGATTTTCTTAGTTTAGGATTAACAGAGCTGTATAAAGATATTTAATATTATGGAAAATACTATTTTTATTCATATGATCTACATGATGCTAACCTAGTCGGCTACAGAGGTTCTAAACAATTCTTAGTGAAAAAATGTTGTTTTCTTTTGATGAATTACAACATAAACTCGAAACGAATAAGTTTGTAACGGATAAATACGTCTTTAGATTTTTGCAGTGGACTAAAAAGTTTTATTAAGATAAATTTTTTACATTGCTTTGAAAGTTCACTCAGAATATTGATGTAGGCACTATAGTTATAAGGAAATTTTTGCGTTTAGTGATTTTAGGTACGTATGAAAAGATGAATGAAACATCGGTATGAGCAAGAAATCTATGAATAAAGTTGAAATTTGACTACTTTTGGAGGTTTACTATGGATATATATGGAATTTTTGAAAATAATGTCAAGATTTATCCTAAACAAATTATGATTCAGGATGAAAATATTCAACTCACATATGAAGAAGTATATAGACTCGTAAATTGTTATGCAGAAAAGATAAATAATGTAACAAAAGGTGAACAAACTAGGATATTACTTTATCTAAATCATAGTTACAAGATAATTATAGCTATATTATCTGTTTTAAAAACTGGCAACTCCTATATACCAATAGCTATCTCAAAAGATAATAATAGACTTAAAGAGATTTCGAAAATAGCTCAAACCAATATTGTAATAACAGATACACAATTTTGTGATGAAGATTATAAAATGATAAAAATGAATGATGATTTGGAAATTAATATTCAATTAGAGATTGTTCAAAATCATTATATCTATAAAAATGAAGATGAAATATATGTTCTTTTTACATCTGGCAGTACAGGCATTCCAAAGGGTGTTTCCGTAACGTATGGAAATTTATTATACTTAATGAAAAACATGATTAGCTTGAATAAAAGCTATAGAAATATAAAGTATTGTTTTAGTACATCGTATACTTTTGATGTTTCTGTAACTGAGATATTTAGCTTTGTTTATGGGAAAAGCATTTATGTTTATGATATAGCAAAATATGAAAACTATAGAAATTTCCCAGAAACAATTTACCAAAATAAAATAACACATCTAGCATTTTCGCCTTCTGGATTTAAGAATATGATACTTGCATTTAATGAAAAGCAATTAAGAAAAATGAATCAATCAATTAAATGCTTGATGTTAGCAGGAGAAACATTTAAAAAAGATATCTTTGTTGAATGGAAAAATAATAACTGGAATTTTGATTTGTGGAATATGTATGGGCCAACTGAAGCAACTGTATATGCAACAGCTTTTAAATTATCGAAGGATGCTGATTACCCATCTTCTATTCCAATAGGTCAAGTATTAGAAGATGTTACTTATTTTATTGATCAAAAAGATGAAAGGGGGATTGGGGAATTAGTACTTGGTGGAAAAGGAATTTCTGGTGGATATATTAACAATGATGATGAAAATAATAAAAAGTTTATTAATATTAACAATAAGCGATATTATCAAACAGGAGATTTATTTTCTGAAGATAAACATGGCATTTTGTACTTCCATGGAAGAAATGATGACCAAGTTCAGTTAAATGGTATCAGAGTAGAGTTAGGAGAAATCGAAAGTCGTATTTTGGGGATTTCTGAAGTTGTGGAAGCCGTAGTACTTTATTATCAGAAAAAATTAATTGCTTTTATACAAGTAAGAAAAAATATTGATTTACGGTCTAAACTTGTCAAAATATTCCCTAGGTATATGATCCCTAATATAATTCAATATGTATCTGATTTTCCTTTAAATACTAATAATAAGATTGATCGTAAAAAATTATTAAATGATTACATAGAAAATGAGGAAAATAGGAATACCAAGATATCTGTATCTGCCGGAAATTTAGCAGATGAAATTTTAAAATTGATGAAAGAGAGTTTAGCTAGCAAGGGAACAATTTCCAATATTGAAGATGATTTCTATGAATGTGGAGCAGATTCTTTAAATACTTTCTTTCTACTAAATAAAATAGAGGAAATGCTAGGTATACAATTGAATGTTGACGTAATTTATCAGTTGCGAACCCCTCAAAAGATTGCTAATTATGTACAGAATTCTAATGATATAACTTTCAAAAATCAATCAATAGTTACAGTTCCGTGGGATAAACTAGTTCATCTATCTTCATTAGTAAAAAAATATCTTTATAATGAAGATTTGGAATTGAACGATAAGTATCAAGCATTATATTTACAGGGTTATTACTATAACAATAACCTAGATAGTACAGTGTCATTTACTTTTGATATTAATGATGATTTAGATATTAATAAAGTTAAAAAATTAATTATTCATTTATTAAAATGTAACCCAATTTTATTTTCAAAATTGTCATTAGAGAATGATATTTTGTATTTCAACGAATATGAAGTTATGCCCGATAGCTTTATACCTTATATTGATTTAAACAATTGTAATGAAGAAGTATTAAAATTTATAAAAGAAAACTATCAGTCTGACCTGTATTATTCGCGTTATCACGGCGGCTTATTGTCATTATTTATCATTGTTAAGCAAGAAAAAAAGTATACAATTGTAGGTATATTAGATCATACAATTGCTGATGCTGCGACAGTTTCTTTGCTTAAACATCAATTGAGTGAACAACTTTTAGATAAAAAATTTCTGCCTATTCCTACGTTTAAAGAATATTGCACACAAATATTTCAAAAAAATAAAAATATCGAACAAGTATTAAATCATTGGTATATTGAATTGTTGAAGAATTCTGCAATTCGTAATAGAGAATACATTTTTGAAAAAACAATGGAATCAGAATATTTTACAGTAGATATAACTGGACATGATATTTCGACAAATTTAGATGTAACTCGTTTCTTGAGCTACATTATTGGTAGACGGTTGAGCAAAATAATTGAACAAGATACTCTTTCTTTAAGAACAATGGTCAATTTAAGAGAGTGTGACAATTTTAAATTTAGTCAGACAGTGGGGGACTTACATTGTAGCATTTCAATGTTCTGGAAAAATGGAAATAGTAAAGAGGAGTTTGATGAACTTTCGGAAAAAGTAATACATTTATTTGCACAAGAATATTTTCGCCATTCTTCTTTTTTATCAAATCGATCTAATGTAGATAGTTACGCAAAAAATCTACTCAAAAAAATAACTGACTCTGCGGATTTTATAAGCATTAACTACGGAGGTACCATTGATGAAAAACAGTTATCGGAATATAAAAAAAGCGTACCCGAAATGCAAAAAAAATTATTTAATATAAGTCCGAGAATTTATGTTACAGCATATTTAAGTAAAGATAAACTTCATATATTTATGAATAAAAAACTTGAATAAATTGGTAATAAATAAGTATACATTTGATAAGTTTTACTAGAAAAATTGAAGGTTCAGTATGAGTAATTTTAGTTAATTAAATGGAGGAGAATGATTATTTCGTTATAATGATAACGCTTTATCCCAAGTTTGAGTTGTGATATAATGAACTTGTGGAAGTGATGGTGAATTAAGGGGGATAGGAAAAATCTCGATAGTTCATCCTGTTTACTCATCATTGGAGTTACACATTAGAAAGAAAGGATGAGTCTTATGTTGCAAGCATTTAACAAAAAAATGAGAAGTCTGGATCTAAAGTTTAGAAGTTTAGATAGTACAATGAAATTTTTGGTTGTCATTTATGGCGCGCTATTTGGCTTTATGACTGGTTACTTAATCTATAAATTATTTGTGGCACACGACTATTTCTTTCTATTCATTTACATTATTTTTATGATTGGAATGTATATCAATTTGTATTTTCAAAAAAAGTATCCGATGTGAGCTTGCTTTGAGTGCGTGCTACTTTTTAAAAATGATAAAGGAATACGGAATTTAGGTATAATTAGAAACGATGTGATGAATTTGATTTCGGGCATCGTTTTTTTGTCATATTTTTAGTATAATGGAAAGGATGAAGGGATTGAAATGATTTATGGCGCAAAGAAAGAAAAGAAAATCTACCAAGAGAACAAAAAAACAGCAAGCCAATAATCAAACCATGGCAATGATTATTACCGGCTTTTCTTTTATTTTTTTAAGTTTACTTGGTTTATTTAAATTAGGCTTTTTAGGTATTTTATTTGCCAATATATTAAGATTTTTTGTCGGAAATACGTACCCATTATTAGCGGTAATACTCATTTTTTATGGAATCTGGTTATTGGTCAAACATCAACTTAGCGTATTTGATTCTCGTAAGCGCAGTGCAGGATTGGCATTAACCTATGTGGGGATATTAGTGATTGTTTCGGCGATGCTTTTTGCGAAGATTCATACTAAGAATCCTAATATTTTAGGAACGACACTAAATCTATGGGTGAGTGATTTAAAACATAGCCAAATTAGCCAAAGTCTTGGTGGCGGCATGATTGGTGGCGCACTCTACCAAGTAACTTACTTCTTAGTGGCCCAATTTGGTAGTTATGTATTGGGTGTCTTAAGTATTTTTGTTGGGGTCTTTTTATTTACGCAAAAGTCGGCGCAAGATTTGATTGATTTTCTGCAAGATTTTGGCGAGGCAATTAGTCAACGTCTCAAGGTCAGTGAAGAAAAACAAAAATTGCGTGAAGAAAAGAAAAAGGCCAAACAAGCAAAAAAAGAGGCTGAAAAAGAAGCACTCCGTCAGCAAATGTTAGAACAGCAGAAAAATCAAGTGCGACCTTTTACTGAAACTGAGGAACAAGAACGCCAGCATAAAGCACCAGAAATGATTATTGAGCCTCATCAGATGAGTTTGATTGAGCCAACTGAGGCTGAAAAGTTAATGCAAGAACAAAAGGATGCGAGTCAGGTTCCACCCAAACGTGCCCGCAAAACCAAAGCAGCACCTGAAGAGGATATAGATGGCGATGATCCATTAGAATTTAGTATGGAAAATGACGAACCAGATGAATTTTATGAGTTGCCACCAAGTACATTACTTGATCCAGCAAAAGTTCAAGATCAAAGCGATGAATATGAAAAAATTAAGCAAAACGGGGAAATTTTAAATCAGACTTTCCAAAGCTTTGGCGTCGATGCCACGGTGGTGAAGGCAAGTTTAGGTCCTTCTGTGACGAAATTTGAGATTCAGCCAGCTGTTGGGGTTAAAGTGAGCAAAATTGTTAGTTTAACCGATGATATTGCCTTAGCTTTAGCGGCCAAAGATATTCGGATGGAAGCACCCATTCCAGGTAAGTCATTGATTGGGATTGAAGTGCCAAACCAAAATATTTCGATGGTTTCATTTAGAGAAGTTATTGAAGCCACACCGGCACATCCAGATAAGATTCTTGAAGTGCCATTAGGTCGAGATATTTCTGGTAAAGTGCAGACATGTGATTTAACGAAAATGCCACACTTATTGATTGCTGGTTCGACAGGTAGTGGGAAGTCGGTAGCGATTAATGGGATTATCACCAGTATTTTGATGCAAGCCAAACCACATCAAGTGAAATTAATGATGGTCGATCCGAAAATGGTTGAGTTGAATGTGTATAATGGCATCCCACATCTGTTAACACCAGTGGTAACCAACCCACGTAAAGCTGCCCAAGCGCTCCAAAAAGTCGTGAAAGAAATGGAAGAACGTTATGAAAAATTTGCGGCTACTGGTGTGCGCAATATTGCTGGTTATAATGAATTAATTGAAGCAAAAAATCAAGAAGATGGGCAAAAACGTCCAATTCTACCATTTATTGTGGTGATTGTTGATGAATTGGCTGACTTAATGATGGTCGCAAGTAATGAAGTAGAAGATGCGATTATTCGTTTAGCGCAAATGGCCCGTGCTGCTGGGATTCATATGATTTTAGCCACACAACGGCCAAGTGTTGATGTCATTACGGGAATTATCAAAGCCAATGTACCTTCACGTATTGCCTTTGCGGTCTCTTCAGGAACGGATTCACGCACCATTATTGATAGTCATGGAGCGGAAAAACTATTGGGACGTGGCGATATGCTTTACCTACCAATGGGTGAGAATAAACCTATCCGTGTGCAAGGGGCCTTTATTTCAGATGGGGAAGTCGAGCGTATTGTCAAATTTGTGACCGATCAAATGGGGGCAAATTATGACGAGAAGATGATGAATCTGGAAGAAGAAGCACCAAGTGAAAGCAACAATGACTATCCACAAGATGAATTGTATGAAGAAGCCAAGGCCTTAGTGGTTGAGATGCAAACGGCAAGTGTTTCGCTTTTACAACGGCGCTTTAGAATTGGTTATAATCGAGCTGCCCGTCTGGTGGATGAGTTAGAAGCCAATGGGGTAGTTGGCCCTTCTGAGGGGAGTAAACCACGTAAAGTCTATCTGGAATCCCTAGATACACCTGCGGAGTATGATGAGCTGCCTCAAGATTATGAATAACAAATTAGCCTTGCTAGGTCGAGATGATCGACTCTGATAGCAAGGCTTTTGTTGTATTGTGTATTTTTTTATTTGTGATAAAATGTACAAGTATATTAAATATAAAGGAATTAAGATGAAAACACTTAAACAACAAATCAATCATTATGTATTTCCCTTAATCGCCAGTCAGTTGCTACAGATGGTGATTGGTATTGCAGCACTACACTTTGCAACAGCTGGTTCTACGCATTCACTTTCTGCCATTACGATTATTCAAAATTTTTTATATGCCTTTGGTGGAATATTAGGGGCTTTTAGTCTGAGTTTTAATATTCTGGCGGCGCGGAGTTTTTACCAAGATAAGCAACAGTTCCAGCAATATGTGCATTCAGCCTTGCGCTTGTGTTTATTGTTTGGCGGGGGCTTCTTAGCTCTTTGCTTGTTTTTGGGCAAACTGTTTTTGCGATATTTTTATGGCTTTCAAGGGGATTTATTGCTAAAAGCGAGTCAGTATCTCTATATCATGTCGGGCTATATCTTACTATTATTGCTTTCGTTTCTTTTTAGCAATCTTCTCAAATTCGCCCAAAAGACAACAGTGATTTTTCGTATCGGCGTAATTAGTGCTTTACTCGAATGTGGCTTGAATATCATTTTAGTGCCACTTTGGGAGATTCAAGGGGCTGCCTTAGCGAATATGGCAGGTGTTTTGTACCTCGTATTGACCTATTTATGGCATATTTTCCCCATCCTCAAGCAAAGTCTCTTGCAATCAGCTAATCAAATGCTAGCTATCACACGCTTAGGTATTCCTTTAGCCATCCAGGAAATATTTGAGAGTGTCTTATTTATCCTAGTTTTTGAAAGTTTTATGGGACATTTGGGAAATTCTACGCTAGGTGCTTATGCTGTCATTTCTCAAATGTTTGCAATTATAAAATTACCAAGCCTAATGTATGCCAATAGTTTGCCAGTCTTTTTACCAGAAGTCACTCAAAAACAAAAGTCACAACTGTTAAAATGGTTATTGCAGATTAATTTTCTATTGTTTATTGGGTTGTCCATCGTAGGAACTTTGACTATCCCAGCTTTTGCGCAACTTTTTACCCAGCAAATGTTTAGTCACTTAACATTCATGGCGGGATTTACTTTTAGTGTGATGCTAGCTGTCCCGTTTTATGAAATCATTAAGGTCTATTTACAAGCGCAAAATCAAGAAAAAATGGTTGTTACACAAACAATTATTGTCAATCTACTTGGGTTGCTCGTGATGTTTGGTTGTCAGATGATACATATTCAAACTTACTATAGTCTATATGTGGTCTTTGGTTTGACGCAAGTGGTGCTTGCACTTAGATTTTCTCAGGCCAGTTTTCAGCAAAAATTAAACTAGATTTCATTGCATTTCCCTAAATTTTTCGCTATAGTGGATACGATACTGATAAAGTGAGGGAAAAACGATTGAAACCATCTATTTATGGATTAGAAAAAGCTGAATTAATTGCCTGGTTTGAAGCAAATGGCGAAAAGAAATTCCGTGCGACTCAAGTTTGGGAATGGTTATATGAAAAGCGAGTGATGACTTTTGCGGAAATGACCAACCTATCCAAAGCCTTGATTGCCAAATTAGAAGAGAATTTTGAGATTTGTCCGTTAAATCAAATTGTTGTGCAAGAATCAAGTGACGGTACAGTAAAATATTTATTTGAATTACCTGACAAAAATATGATTGAAACAGTTTTAATGCGTCAAGATTATGGGATGAGTGTCTGTGTAACGACGCAGGTGGGCTGTAATATTGGTTGTACCTTCTGTGCGAGTGGCTTATTGAAAAAGCAACGCGACCTAACAGCAGGGGAAATCATGGCCCAAATCATGCTTGTGCAACACTATTTTGATGAGCGTGACTTAGGTGAACGTGTTTCTCATATCGTGGTGATGGGAATTGGTGAACCTTTTGATAATTATGAGAATGTAACGAAATTTTTACGCATCGTGAATGATCCTAAAGGTATGGCTATTGGTGCGCGTCATATTACTGTTTCAACGAGTGGGATTGTACCGAAGATTAAAGAATTTGCTGATAATGGTTTACAAGTAAATCTTGCTATCTCTTTACATGCGCCAAATGATGAATTACGTACATCTATTATGCGTATTAACCGCAGCTTCCCATTGGCAAAATTAATGGATGCGGTAGATTTCTATTTAGAAAAGACTAACCGCCGTATTACCTTTGAATATATTATGTTGGCCGGTGTGAATGACCGTGTGCATCATGCCCAAGAATTGGCGAATTTACTTAAAGATAAGAAGAAATTAGCCTATGTGAACTTAATTCCATATAATCCAGTCAGCGAACATGACCAATATTCAAGAAGTAGTAAAGACGATGTATTGCGTTTCTATGATACATTGAAGAAAAATGGCGTTAACTGTGTCATCCGTAAAGAACACGGAACCGACATCGATGCCGCCTGTGGCCAACTACGAAGCAAACAAATGAAAAAAAGGTCGTGAGAAGGGTCGATTAGCTCCAAGCAAAAGGTTATCAATCAACTTGTTCAAATACGAGAAAATTCATGTATTACCTACTGCTAAGAAAATCGGATGAAAGGAGATTTTCTTAAGCAGGAGGGTGAATTTTCCGAGTATTTAGTTGATTGATACCGAGAAAGCTAAGTTTGTCCGGAATGTCAGGAAAATCCACTATGTTTTAAGATTTTCCTAGACAGGCCGGCTTAGATGCGATATAGCTACCCTTCGAACGCCGTGTATAAAGGATGTGAGGCAGCTCGCCGAACACAGATTAAAAAGGTCGTAAATCGACTCGGGCAGCTACGTAGTTCGAAATGAATTCAATCCATAATGACTTGTTTTCTTTTAAAAAATTGAGGGAAACAAGTCATTTTTTTGCATTTTTTAATAAAAGCTTCCTTGCTTGATTTTTCAGACAATTCAGAACAAACGAGATAAATTATCAGTTATATTATTAAAAATGAATGAAAATTATGTTGATTTTTTAATAATTAATCATTATTATTAGTTTATCTCTCATAGTATTGAAAGATAGATGGATAAAAGGGTGGAATGAAAATGAAGAAAAAACAGGTATTAGCATCTTTTGCTTTATGCGCATTAGTATTAGCGGGATGTTCAACAGGTGGCGGCGACAAATCCAAAACAGAAAGTGGCGATAAAGCTGCAAAACAAGAAATTAATGTCGTGGTACAACAAGAAATGCCTTCAGGAGACCTTTCTTTAGCGACTGATACAATCAGTTTTACTGCATTGAACAACGTCTATGAAGGGTTATATCGTTTGGACAAAAAAGACCAACCACAACCTGCAGGCGCTGAAAAAGAGGCTGAAGTATCTCAAGATGGTACGACTTATACCGTCAAATTACGTAAAGATGCCAAATGGTCAAATGGTGATCCAGTAACTGCCAAAGATTATGTCTATGGTTGGCAACGTACAGCAGACCCTAAAACAGCAGCTGAATATGCGTATCTATATGCATTAGTGAAAAACGGAGAAGCCATCATCAATGGTGAAAAACCAGTGAGCGAATTAGGGATTAAAGCGGTTGATGATTACACATTAGAAATTCAATTAGAAAAGGCAACACCATACTTCCCATACTTGATGGCGTTTCCTTCTTTCTTCCCACAACATGAAGCAACTGTGAAAGAATTTGGTGATGCTTATGCGACAAAATCTGATAAATCTGTCTACAATGGACCTTTCGTATTAGATGGTTTTGATGGACCTGGTACCGATACTGAGTGGGCTTATAAGAAAAACGACACTTATTGGGATGCGAAAAATGTCAAATTAGATAAAGTAAATGTCAATGTGGTCAAAGAATCTTCTACTTCATTGAACTTATTCAAAGATGGTCAAGCTGATGATGTCATTTTAACTGGTGAATTAGCCAAACAAATGAAAAATGATCCAGCTTATGTGACACAACCAGAAGCACGTACTACTTATTTAGAAGTAAATCAACGCGATGAAAAATCACCGTATCGCAATGCTAATTTACGTAAAGCTTTTTCTTATGCTATTGACCGTAAATCTTTAGTGAATAATATCTTGGGCGATGGTTCTGCAGTGGCGACTGGTTTAGTTCCTACAGGTAATATGACAGGTCCAGATGGTAAAGACTTTACTGAAGATTCTAAAGTCAAAGTGACATACGATAAGAAAAAAGCCAAAGAATATTGGAATAAGGCTAAACAAGAGTTAGGCATTGATAGCTTAACGATTGAATTAGTTTCTGATGATACAGATGCGACGAAGAAAGTTAGTGAATACCTACAAAGTTCATTACAAGATACTTTAGATGGTGTGAAAGTGAACTTAACGCCAGTACCATTCTCTGTTCGTTTGGATCGCGGAAATAAAGGTCAATTCGATATGATTGTGAGTGGTTGGGCAGCTGACTACTTAGATGCAAGTAGCTTTACTGATTTATTCGTTACTGGAAATAGCTATAACCGTGGTCGCTGGAGTAATGCTGAATATGATAAATTAGTTGATGCTTCGGGTAATGCGGATGCGACAGACGAAAAGAAACGTTGGGATGACTTACTAGGTGCTGAAAAAGTAATTCTAGATGAAAGTGGTGTAATCCCAGTATTCTATAAATCAGAAGCACACTTACGTAATCCAAAAGTAAAAGGCATCGTTGCTCACCCAGCCGGCGCCCAATACGAATACAAATGGGTAGAAGTAAAATAAGGTCGTGAGAAGGGTCGAACAGCTACAAGCAAAAGGTAATCAATCAACTTGGTCAAATACGAGAAAATTCATGTGTTACCTACTGCTAAGAAAATCGGATGAAAGGAGATTTTCTTAAGCAGGAGGGTGAATTTTCCGAGTATTTAGTTGATTGATACCGAGAAAGCTAAGGTTGTCCGGAATGACAGGAAAATCCGCTAGTTTTAAAGATTTTCCTAGGCAGTCCGGCTTAGATGCGATGTAGCTACCCTTCGAACACCGTCAAATAAGGTCGTAAATCGACTTGGTCAGCTACGAGCGGATAAGTTTGTCCAGCACGTCGGGAAAGTCACAAAGTTAAGACTTTCCCAGATGGGCTGGCTTATACGCCGAAGTAGCTAGTCGATTTACACTGTCAAATAAGGTCGTAAATCGACTTTGTTAGCTACGAACAACATGGAATAAAAAAAGTTTATGAAGCAGTCTGGCAGTTTGCCAGACCGCTTATTTTAATGCATATCTAAAATTGAAATCTAATTGTTTTAAATAATCTGAATTTTTTTATTTATGAAAAAGAACAGAAAAAAATCAATATATTCCTAATAATATTAATATAAAAGGGTTTTAATGAAAAATAAAAACAATAAATTGATAGTAACTTTCAAATATTCTGAAAAATTAAAAAGAATTGAGAAAAAGTAGTTGCAATTTTAATAATTATTATTTAAAATTGCATTAAGCTAATTTTTTTAAAATAAAATTAATGATAGGGGAGTTTAGTATGAAGAAAAAATGGGCGATTGCAACTCTGGCAGTTTGCGGATTAGTGTTAGCGGGCTGTTCAACAGGAAACTCATCAAAAAAAGAAGAAAGTAAATCTTCTGACACATCAGCAGTAGCGAAAAAACAAGTCTTTAACATGGTTGAAGGTGCTGAAATGCCATCTGCTGACCTTTCATTAGCAACCGATGAAGTGAGTTTTTCAGCTTTAAACAACTGCTATGAAGGGCTATATCGATTAGACAAAGATAATAAACCAATTCCTGCAGGTGCTGCGGAATTAGCGAAAGTAAGTGAGGATGGATTAACTTACACATTAAAATTACGTGAAGATGCTAAATGGTCAAATGGTGATCCAGTTACAGCGAAAGATTATGTTTATGGTTGGCAACGTACAGTCGATCCAAAGACAGCTTCTGAATATGCTTACCTATTCGAACCAGTTGCTAATGCTTCTGATATCACTGCCGGTAAGAAAGCTACAAGTGAATTAGGTATTAAAGCGGTGGATGATTATACACTAGAAATTAAACTAGCAAAGGTAACACCATACTTTGACCAATTACTAGCATTCCCAATCTTCTTCCCACAAAATCAAAAAGTGGTAGAAAAATTTGGTAGTGACTATGCAACAAAATCTGAAAATGCTGTTTATAACGGACCATTTACTTTAGAAGGTTTTGATGGCCCAGGTACAGATACAGAATGGTCTTATGCGAAAAATGATACTTACTGGGATGCTAAAAATGTGAAATTAGATAAAATCAATGTGAGCGTCATTAAAGAATCTTCAACAGCATTGAACTTATTTAAAGATGGTCAATCTGATCAAGTAACACTAAATGGTGAATTAGCACAACAAATGGCTAATGATGAGGCATTCTTAACTATTCCAGAAGCTTCAACTTTCTACCTAGAATTTAACCAAAAAGATGAAAAATCACCATATCGCAATGCTAATTTACGTAAAGCTATTTCCTATGCAATCAATCGTGATTCTCTAGCAAAACAAGTTTTAGCAAATGGTTCAATTGCGACAACCAACTTGATGCCAGAAAAATTCATTTATGATCCTAAGACTAAGAAAGATTTTGTCAAAGAAGCGAAATCTCCAGTGAAATATGATAAGAAGAAAGCAAAAGAATACTGGGAAAAAGCCAAGAAAGAACTTGGTGTGGATGAAGTGAAATTAGATATCTTATCTTCTGACTCAGATGTGGCTAAGAAGATGCTAGAATATCTACAAGGTTCATTACAAGAAAACTTACCAGGTCTAAAAGTAAGCGTAAGTCCAGTGCCATTCTCAGTTCGTCTAGATCGTTCAAATAAAGGTGATTTTGATACGGTTCTAAGTGGATGGGGTGCTGACTATGCGGATGCTTCTAGCTTCTTAGATATGTTTACAATTGGTAACAGCTACAACCGCGGAAACTGGAACAATGAAGAATATACGAAACTTGTTCGTGCCGCAGCTACTACAGATGCCGCTGATGAAGAAAAACGTTGGGATGACTTTGTAAAAGCTGAAAAGATTATCATGGATGAACAAGGGGTAGTGCCAATCTATCAAAAAGCAGTTGCCTATATGCGTAATCCAAAAGTCAAAGGTATCGTCAACCACCCAGCTGGTGCGAAATACGACTTCAAGTGGACTTACATCGCTAAATAAAGCAATGTGAAACTTTCAAAAAATAAGCTGATGCACTTTTACTTCAGTGCATCAGCTTTATAGGTTTAAAAGTAACCAGAAAAAAGTAGACAAAGCACGCTCGAAAGTAAGAGTAGCCCACTTATTTCAAAAAAGAAGCGGGAACTGCCTTTACTTGCTTGCGAGAGTGAAAGATCATCTTCTTTTAATTTTTTGAAGGCTTTTTTCATGGAGTAATGGAAGAAATCAAACACTCCAGAAGATAAAATCCACAAAAAGACGGCAATGATTAAAAACGGTAGCATGGATAAAAACAAAGTGTCTGAAAGATTGACCAAATGTAATTCATGCTTTATTGTTAGAAATCCTATATTGCCTAGTAAAATAATGAGATATAGATAAAGAGACCACTTTTTTGGGCGCATAAGAAGCTCCTTTCTTGGTTTATCTATGCTAAATGTACACAAAATAATGTGAGAAGTCAAAAAAATCCTATACTTAAAAAAATTGGAGGGAACCTATTTGAATAGTTATGTAAAATACATTCTTAAGCGACTATTCTATATGGTAATTACTTTGTGGTTGATTGCTACCATTACTTACTTTTTAATGAAGCTTCTACCTGGTACACCATATACCAACGCTGAGAAATTATCCAAAGAACAAATTGCTATTTTAAATAAACAAATGGGGCTTGATCAACCAGTCATTGTTCAATATGGAAAATATTTATGGAATGCCCTACACTTTAATTTCGGAACTAGTTTCCAATTTAAAAACCAACCTGTTGCTTCATTATTAATGGATCGTATCGGACCTTCTTTACAATTAGGGTTCCAAGCTATTGTTGTAGGTACGATTTTCGGAACAGTTTTAGGGGCGATTTCAGCCATGAAGCAAAATACTTGGGTAGATACCTTGGCGACTTTAGTGGCTATTATCGGTCGTTCGATTCCTAACTTCGTGTTTGCGGTATTATTACAATATTTCTTTGCGATGAAATTACATATTTTACCAATCGCGAAATGGGAAGGTTTTGCGTATACGATTTTACCAACGATTGCCCTTGCGATGAGTCCATTAGCCGATTCTGCTCGTTTTATTCGTACAGAAATGGTTGAAGTCTTACATAGTGATTATATCGAATTAGCGCGTGCCAAAGGATTGAGTCGTTGGCAAATTGTTTTCCGTCATGGTTTACGTAATAGTTTGATTCCATTGTTAACATTATTAGGACCTTTAGCAGTCGGTTTGATGACCGGTTCATTGGTTATCGAAAATATTTTTGCTATTCCAGGTATCGGGGAACAATTCGTTAAATCAATTACTACGAATGACTATCCAACCATCATGGCCGTAACAATCCTTTACTCTACAATGTTGGTTGTCGTTATCTTAGTGGTCGATATCCTTTATGGAATTGTTGATCCTCGTATTCGTGTATCAGAAGGGAGTCGTGGCTAGATGGAAGCGAAACAAATGCATGAAGAGATTGCCAAAATCCCTGCTTCTGAATTTGAATTTTTACAAAAAGATACCGTTGAAGAACGTGAAGCCATTGCCGCTCCTTCTTTGACATTCTTGCAGGATTCGTGGCGTCGATTAAAGAAAAATAAAGCCGCTGTATTTTCAATTACTTTATTAGCGATTATTTTAGTTGTGAGTGTGGGCGCAATTTTCTTCTCACCACATAATCCAGCTAAACAAAATATTGACTATATTAACTTGCCACCAAAAATTCCTGGTATAGATATCAATGGTCTTAACGGGAAAGCCATGGTTGGAGGTGAATTAGTCGATAAATATAAAGAAGCGGGCGTACCTAAAGATGTGTACTTTATTTTTGGTACAGATAGTCTAGGTCGTGATTTATTAAGTCGCTTATTAATGGGGACGCGAATTTCTCTATTTATCGCCTTTATTGCAGCTATACTAGATATTTCTATCGGGGTAGTTGTCGGTTTGATTTCCGGCTTACTTGGTGGACGTGTCGATACGATTTTACAACGTTTGATTGAAATCTTATCTGGTATTCCAACCTTAGTCGTGATGATTTTAATGCTAGTTGTATTTAAACCAGGGATTCCATCAATCATTGCAGCGATGGCGATTACCAACTGGATTCCAATGGCCAGAATTGTGCGGGCCCAATCCTTGAAGTTAAAAGATCAAGAATTTGTACTCGCAGCCACCACATTAGGTGAATCAAAAATGAAGATTGCATTTAAACATATCTTGCCAAATATTTCTAGCGTGATTATTGTGCAAATGATGTTTAGTATTCCATCAGCAATTTTCTTCGAGGCCTTCTTAAGTTTTATTGGTTTAGGGATTAAGCCACCGGCAGCTTCTCTAGGGATGCTTTTGAGTGATGGATATAAGACATTCTTATTCTTGCCATATCAAATGTGGATTCCAGCCATTATGCTATCAGTAATTATGATTGGGTTTAACCTTTTAGCAGACGGTTTACGTGATGCTTTTGACCCTAAGATGAAGGAGTAAACGAATATGAAAAAAATTCTAGAAGTAAAAGATTTAGAAATTTCATTTGACACCTTCGCCGGCAAAGTGCAAGCTATCCGTAATGTGAGTTTTGATTTATATGAAGGGGAGACCTTAGCGATTGTAGGGGAATCCGGAAGTGGTAAATCAGTCACTACTCGAAGTGTCATGGGCTTACTTGCAAGTAATGCCAATATTGAAAATGGTCAAATCTTATTTAATGGTCAAGATATTGTACAAAAGACCGAAAAAGAAATGCAAAAAATTCGTGGGAAAGAGATTGCGATGATTTTCCAAGATCCGATGACTTCTCTTGACCCAACCATGCCAATCGGAAAACAAGTGGCAGAATCTTTATTAAAACATACGAAAATTTCGAAAAAAGAAGCGATGGAACAGGCTTTAGAACTATTAAAACTAGTAGGAATTCCAAATGCTGAAAAACGCTTGAACAACTATCCACACCAATTTTCAGGTGGGCAACGTCAACGGATTGTCATCGCGATTTCTTTGATTTGTTATCCACAAATTTTAATCGCTGACGAACCAACGACTGCGCTAGACGTAACGATTCAAGCCCAAATTTTAGAACTATTAAAAGATATTCAAGAAAAAATTAAAACATCGATTATCTTTATTACCCATGACTTAGGGGTAGTAGCAAATGTGGCAGACCGTGTAGCTGTTATGTATGGAGGAAAAATTGTAGAAATCGGTACTTCTGAGGAAATTTTCTATAATCCGCAACATCCATATACTTGGGGCTTACTTGGTTCAATGCCATCCTTAGAAGGTGGAGAAGAGCGTCTATATGCGATTCCAGGTACACCACCAGATTTATTGCAACCACCAAAAGGAGATGCTTTCTATCCACGTAATGAGTATGCTTTAAAGATTGATGCTGAAAAACAACCGCCATTCTTTGAAGTATCACCAACACATAAGGCAGCTACTTGGTTATTAGCGCCTCAAGCACCAAAAGTAACCCCACCGAAAGAAATTCAAATTCGTTGGGCAAAATTTGCAGAAAAAAATCAAATAAAAAAAGGTCAAGCCTAGAAAGGAAGTCGTAACGTGAAAAAAGTTTTATTAGATGTTAAAAATTTAAAACAATATTTTAACGTTGGCCGCAAAGATGAAGTTAAAGCGGTAGATGACATTACTTTCCATATTTATGAAGGTGAGACTTTTGGCTTGGTAGGCGAGTCAGGAAGTGGGAAATCGACTACTGGCCGTACGATTATCCGATTAAATCAACCAAGTGGCGGAGAAATCACTTTTGATGGAAAAGATGTTATGAAGTTGAAAAAACGCGATGAATTAAAAGAATTTCGTCGTGAAGTGCAAATGATTTATCAAGATCCATATGCATCATTAAATCCGCGGATGAAGGTTCGTGATATTATTGCTGAAGGGATTGATATCAACCATTTAGCAAAAGATGAAGCAGAACGCAACAAAATGGTGGACGACTTACTAAAAACAGTAGGATTGAATCCAAACCATGGTACACGTTATCCACATGAGTTTTCTGGTGGACAACGACAAAGAATTGGGATTGCGCGTGCTTTAGCGGTTAATCCGAAATTCATTATCTGCGATGAACCGATTTCTGCGTTAGACGTGTCAATTCAAGCACAGGTCGTAAACTTATTACAAGATTTGCAAAAAGAAAAAAATCTTACCTATTTATTTATTGCCCATGACTTATCGATGGTGAAACATATTAGTGACCGTATCGGCGTCATGCATCATGGAAAATTGCTTGAAATGGGTACAAGTGATGAGATTTACCATTATGGGGTACATCCATATACAGAAAGTCTATTATCAGCGATTCCATTACCTGATCCAGATTATGAACGTACCCGCAAACGTATCAAGTATACAGCACCTAAAGAAGACGGAATACCACGCAAAATGCAAGAAATCGCAGAAGGCCATTTCGTCTATGCTAGTGATGAAGAAGCCAAACACTTCGCCGAAAAACTAGCAGAGAAGAAAAGGTTGTGAGGCAGCTTGCTTAGACATGAAGAAATTCGTGTGCTTACCTACCGCTGGGAAAATCGGATGAAAGGAGATTTTCACAAGCGGGAGGGCGAATTTCACAATGTCTAGCTGCCGAACACCGTCAACAAAGGTTGTAAATCGACTCGATCAGCTACGAGCAAAAGGTTATTAATCAACTTGGTCAAATACGAGAAAATTCATGTGTTACCTACTGCTAAGAAAATTGGATGAAAGGAGATTTTCTTAAGCAGGAGGGTGAATTTTCCGAGTATTTAGTTGATTGATACCGAGAAGGATAAGGTTTGTCCAGAACGTCGGGAAAGTCCGAGAAGTAAAGACTTTCTCAGACGGGGTGGCTTATACGCCGAAGTAGCTAGTCGATTTACACTGATTAGAAAAGGATGTAAGAAGGGTTGGTCAGCTAAAGGTAGATAAGGTTCCCAAATCGACGAAAAAGGCAGCGTAATATAAGTCTTTTCTAACCAAATCGGCTTATCTACCTAGGAGCTACCTTTTGTATATTAAAAAATAAGGTTGATTCGATGAAAAATTTAAAGGGTTATCGATTTAGAATTTATCCCAATGAAGCACAAAAAAGGTTCTTCATTGAAACATTTGGTTGTGTTCGATTTATCTATAATTATTTTCTGAAGTTAGATACTGCTGAGCGCACAAGTGAAGAGGTAATCACGCCTGCAAGTCTCAAGCGTGATTATCCTTTTTTAAAAAAGACGGATAGTCTAGCCCTTGCAAATGCGAAAAGAAATCTAGATAGGGCTTTTCAAAATTACTATCAACAGCGTAGTGGCTATCCTAAGTTAAAAAATAAGAGTTCTGCCTGGCAATCTTACACGACCAATAATCAAAATGGGACGGTTCGCATAGAGGACGGTTATCTGAAATTACCAAAGTTAAAAGAAAAAATTCAGATATGTGAACATCGAAAAATTACTGGTAAAATCAAATCAGTGACTATCTCAGCAAAAAATAATGAAGAGTTTTATGCTTCAATTTTATGCGTAGAAGCCATTGATAAATTTGAGAAAACAGGTAAAAAAATCAGACTTTCTTTTGATGCACATCAATTGGTCCAACAAGCGAAATATCGTGCTGAGGTGATTGAACCTATTCAGCAAACGAAAGGACGTCTGGCGTTTTTACAACGTAGATTAAAGGTGAAGGCCCGGGTCGCTCGTAAGCAAAATCGAATATTAGCCGACTGTAAGAATTATCAGAAGCAAAAAAAACAGTATGACAAATTATTGACACACCTTAATAATCAAATAAAAGATTATTTAAATCATTTATCTATCTTTTATATTAAGGAATATGATGTAATCGAAATTGTCGAACCAGAAGATAGGTCTTGTGCTGAAGATGCATTATTCACCAGTAATGAATGGCATCAATTAGTTCGTTTATTAAAATACAAAGCACAATGGTACGGTAAAGAGATTCAAATCATAAATTGTCAAAATATTTAAACAAAAATAACTGGTAGGGGTGCCAGGGTTCGCCTAGCTAATAATTCATTTGTTTCTAGGAAATGTGCCCACTAATTATGAAAAACCACAAAAAAATCAGCCTATTTCGGGCTGATTTTTTTATATGTCTTTAATTGATAGATTTTCGATGGCCGTCCAACACCACTTGCACGTTCACCAATTGCTTCTAAATGATCATTCAAGGCTTTTTTGAGATTAGAGTGATCAATATTCTTAAAATCAATGCCTAAAAATTTAGCAAAGACTTTTCTAGCATCGGTAATTGTAAAGCCAGTTCCTAATACCAATAGTACGCGCGGGTCATGCATCATTGTTTCTAATACATGATGGAAAGCTTTTAGAATAATTTGGCTGTGGTCAAAGGCTAAGGTATCTTTTCCAAGTGACTCACCGGTTTCTAAATCGAGAATAATTTGCGTTTCTTGGTTTTCTAGGACGATTGTATTTTGTTTGCGATTTAAATTAAACCAACGCACTTGGCTCGCATCATCGCCGGCATCTACTGGTTCTTCACCGATAAAGGCTAAATAGCTAACAGTCACCACCCAACCACGCGGGTCACGATTTGGTGTAGAAAATGTGTAGAGTTGTTCAATTTGATTTTGGTTAATATGTACACCAGTTTCTTCTAATGTTTCGCGAATGACACTATCATCAGTGGACTCGCCTTTTGAGACGAATCCTCCAGGTAAAGCCCAAGAATGTCGGAATGGGTGACTTTTACGCTGAATCAATAGTAATTTCAGTTGTTCTTCTTGGCGATTATAACAAAGTAATACCATATCTACGGTTAAAGAAGGAGCTTCATAGGTAGGATGTTCTTGTTCATGATACCATTTTAAGAATTCTTCTTCCGTTGCGATTTGTTCGTAATATTTTTTTTCTTCAGCTTTTGATGAAAATTCCATATTCGATCAACACCTCTTTAAGATAAAATGAGATTTATTAAGAATAATCCCGTATATGGGAACCAAAGATTGGGCTTTTTGCGAACCTGTGGCACACCTAGAATCATTACCCCTACTAAACAAAGAATTTTGAATAATAATCGTAATTGTAAAAAGATTGCTACACCGTGATGCATCGCAAAGTAGGCTTGAATATAATCACGATTAATAAATAGCAAAATATGTAAAAAGGTCAGCACACAAGCAAATAAAAAGGCCACTTTCGAAGCTGATTTCATAAATAATCCTCACAATTTTCTTGATAACTCTCATTATATCACATTTTAAGTAATTTGTACCTTTATTTCATTGAACGAGCTGCCTCACAACCTTATCCACGGTGTTCGAAGGGTAGCTACATCGCATCTAAGCCGGCCTGCCTAGGAAAATCTTTAAAACTAGCAGATTTTCCTGTCATTCCGGACAAACTTATCCTTCTCGGTATCAATCAACTAAATACTCGGAAAATTCACCCTCCTGCTTAAGAAAATCTCCTTTCATCCGATTTTCTTAGCAGAAGGCAACACATGAATTTTCTCGTATTTGACCAAGTTGATTGATACCCTTTTGCTTGTAGCTGATCAACCCTTCTCACAACCTTATTTTTCAATTGATAATCGTTTCATCTAATGCTACAATAATTTGGTATAAGTCGTTTATTGATTGGAGGAAAAATTGAAAGATGTCTGAAAAACCAACTTATTATATTACCACTCCGATTTACTATCCAAGTGGCAAGTTACATATTGGCAATTCTTATACGACCATTGCTTGTGATGCATTGGCCCGTTATAAACGATTAATGGATTTTGATGTGTTTTATCTTACTGGTGTGGATGAACATGGTCAAAAAATTGAAAAGAAAGCAGCTGAATTAGGATTAGAACCACAAGCATATGTGGATAAAATGGCTGCGGATATTAAAAAATTATGGAAAACCTTAGATATTAGCTACGATAAATTTATTCGTACCACTGATGACTATCATGAAAAGGCAGTCCGCAAGATTTTCCAACGTTTACTGGATCAAGGGGATATTTACTTAGGTGAATATGAAGGCTGGTATTCTGTATCTGATGAAGAATTCTTTACCGAAACACAATTAGCTGAAGTCTATCGCGATGAAGAAGGTAACATGATTGGTGGTAAAGCGCCAAGTGGTCATGAAGTTGAATTAGTGAAAGAAGAGTCTTATTTCTTTAGAATGAGTAACTATGCTGATCGTTTATTAGCATATTATGAAGAACATCCAGAATTTATCCAACCAGAGTCTCGTAAAAATGAAATGATCAATAACTTTATCAAACCAGGACTAGAAGATTTAGCGGTATCTCGTACTACTTTCAAATGGGGAATTCCAATTGATGCTAATCCTGAACACGTGGTTTATGTATGGATTGACGCGTTATCAAACTATATTACAGCGCTTGGTTATGGTAGCGATGATGAAAGTTTATTTGAAAAATTCTGGCCAGCTGATGTGCATATGGTTGGTAAAGAAATTGTTCGTTTCCATACCATTTATTGGCCAATTATGTTAATGGCACTTGATTTACCATTACCTAAGAAAGTTTTTGGCCATGGCTGGTTATTAATGAAGGACGGCAAGATGAGTAAATCTAAAGGAAATGTCGTTTATCCCGAAATGTTAGTGGAACGTTATGGGTTAGATGCTTTACGCTACTATCTATTACGTGCTGTACCATTTGGATCTGATGGCGTCTTTACTCCAGAAGATTTTGTCTCTCGTGTGAACTATGATTTAGCTAATGACCTAGGTAACTTATTAAACCGCACAGTTGCGATGATTAATAAATATTGTGGTGGATTTGTTCCAGAATATAAATCTCGCGTTACGGATTTTGATGCAGATCTTTCTACAACTGCGGCTAATGTCATTAGTAAATATCATGAAGCAATGGACAATATGGAATTTAACATTGCTTTAGGCGAAGTATGGAATTTGATTTCTCGTGCGAATAAATATATTGATGAAACACAACCATGGATTTTAGCGAAAGATCCTGAGCGTAAAGCCGAATTAGATTCTGTCATGATTCACTTAGCCGAAGTTTTACGTATTGTCGCTATTCTTTTACAACCAGTGATGACCAACGTACCAAATCAAATCTTTGAACAACTTGGTATTAGTAGTGCAAGTAAAGAATTGACTGATTTACGCTTTGGTGAGTTCCCTAAAGATACAAAAGTGGTCGAAAAAGGTGTGCCAATCTTCCCACGTCTTGATGTAGAACAAGAAGTTGCTTATATTCAAGAAAAAATGGCTCAAGGTGTACCAAGTGTTGAAGAAAAAGTCAATTGGAACCCTGAAGAGACAGAATTAGTAAGTGTCAAAGAAAAACAAATTAAATATGATGATTTCGATAAAGTAGAATTAAAAGTCGCTGAAGTTATCGATTGCCAACGTGTGAAAGATGCCGACAAGTTATTGCAATTCCGCTTAGATGCAGGGGATAAACAAGACCGTCAAATTCTTTCAGGCATCGCAGCGTTCTACCCAGATCCAGCTGCTTTAATCGGTAAAAAAGTGGTAATTGTCGCAAATCTTAAACCACGTAAAATGCGTGGTGAAATCAGCCAAGGTATGATTTTATCTGCAGAAGATAGTCAAGGGCGTTTACAAATTGTAGAAGCACCTGAAAACATGCCAAATGGTTCAATTATCGCTTAATTTTTTATCAATTTAATTTTTAAACTAGTCATTCATTTTGAGTGGCTAGTTTTTTTACCTTTAGAACTCATTTCGGACAAACTTATCCTTCTCGGTATCAATCAACTAAATACTCGGAAAATTCACCCTCCTGCTTAAGAAAATCTCCTTTCATCCGATTTTCTTAGCAGTAGGTAATACATGAATTTTCTCGTATTTGCCCAAGTTGATTGATAACCTTTTGTTTGTAGCTGATTGACCCTTCTCACAACCTTATTAGACGGTGTTCGGCAGCTAGACATTGTGAAATTCGCCCTCCTGCTTGAGAAAATCTCCTTTCATCCGATTTTCGCAGCGGTAGGTAAGCACAGAAATTTCTTCGAGGCTTTCCGAGCTGCCTCACAACCTTATTTTTTGTTTCATTTGTTAACGTTTTCTGTGGGGTTGGTTGTTGTCAGGTTTGCAATTGTTTAGTATAATGACAATGTAATAATTCATGAGGGAGTAACTGGCAGTAGGAATACTGTGGCAACATCACCAGCAAGAAAGCAATTTCTGGTGTTGCCTTAATTAGTGAGACTTATGTATGTATTTTTGCATACACAGGTCTATTTTTTTTTAGCAAGAAATAGGCTTGTGGAATTTAGCAACCAATTCAAGTGATTGGTTAGCGAGAATTTTGAAGGAGGAAATTATGTCAGATCAACAAAAACAAGCACAATTGCATGAAGCTTTTTATGCAAAAAGTGTCGATGAGGTCACACAAGCGCTAGATACTACGCTTGATGGCTTAACTTCTAGTGAGGCAAAGGCGCGTTTAGCAAAATTTGGCCCTAATGAACTAGAAGAAGGTAAGAAAAAAAGTATGCTACAAAAATTCATCGAGCAATTTAAAGACTTGATGATTGCTGTCTTATTAGTAGCTGCGATTATTTCTGCCGTTGTTTCACATGAAGTAGTGGACTCATTAATTATCTTAGCGGTGGTAATCATTAATGCCATCATGGGTGTGGTGCAAGAAGCTAAAGCCGAACAAGCCATTGAAGCTTTAAAACAAATGTCTACACCAAATGCGAATATCGTCCGTGATGGTCATCCGATGACGGTCAAAAGTGATGAATTAGTACCAGGTGATTTAGTATTGCTAGAAGCGGGGGATATTGTTCCTGCTGATATGCGCTTGGTTGAAGTAAGTTCATTAAAGATTGAAGAAGCAGCCTTGACCGGTGAATCAGTGCCAGTTGAAAAAGAATTAATCGTTTTAGAAGATTCTGAAGTGGGTATTGGTGACCGAGTGAATATGGCTTATTCAAATAGTAATGTCACTTATGGTCGTGGTAAAGGTATTGTTGTTAACACTGGTATGGATACCGAAGTTGGTAAGATTGCCGGAATGTTAGCCCAAGCCGATGAAACAGAAACACCATTAAAACGTAACTTAAACGAATTAGGTAAGTTCTTAACTGCTGCGATTGTCGTAATTGCGGTAATTATGTTCTTTGTTGGTATTTTCTTCAACAATACTTCATGGGCAGATATGTTATTAACATCTATCTCACTTGCCGTTGCTGCGATTCCTGAAGGTTTACCTGCTATTGTTACGATTATCTTAGCGCTTGGTACACAAGTTATGGCCAAACGCAATTCAATGATTCGTAAATTACCTGCTGTAGAAACATTAGGGGCAACTGACATTATCGCTTCTGATAAAACAGGTACACTAACCCTTAATCAAATGACGGTTGAAAAATTATATGTGGATAACCAACAATTTGCAGTTCATGATGAATTTGCCAATGATCATATGGCAATCAAAGTAATGAACTTTGCCAATGACACCAAATTCTCGCAAGAAGGCACTTTAATCGGGGATCCTACAGAAACTGCCCTAATTCAATTTGGCTTAGATCAAGGGTTTGATGTGAAGACGGCATTAGTGGCAGAACCTCGTGTTGCTGATCTACCATTTGATTCTGATCGTAAATTGATGTCTACTGTTCACCAATTAGCAGATGGTAAATATTTAGTGGCTGTTAAGGGTGCACCGGATGTCTTATTAACACGTACATCACAAATTTTAATGGATGGTCAAGTTCGTCCATTACAAGAAGAGGATAAAGAAAATATCCTAGCTAATAACAAAGACATGGCTCAACAAGCTTTACGTGTCTTGGCAATGGCTTATAAGATTGTAGATGAAATGCCAGAATTAGTTAGTGAAACACTTGAAAATGATTTAGTATTCGCTGGTTTAGTGGGGATGATTGACCCTGAACGTGCTGAAGCTGCACAAGCGGTTAAAGTGGCAAAAGAAGCAGGTATTCGTCCAATTATGATTACTGGGGACCACCGTGATACAGCTGAAGCAATTGCCGCACGTCTTGGCATTATTAAAGAAAAAGACGATGCTGCGGTACTAACTGGGGCTGAATTAAACCAAATGTCTGATGATGAATTTGCCCAAAAAGTTACCCAATACTCTGTTTATGCACGTGTATCTCCTGAACATAAAGTACGTATCGTGAAAGCATGGCAAAAAGCAGGTAAAGTCGTTGCGATGACCGGTGATGGGGTAAACGATGCGCCTGCCTTGAAACAAGCAGATATCGGTGTTGGTATGGGGATTACTGGTACGGAAGTTTCTAAAGGGGCTTCTGATATGGTCCTTGCTGATGATAACTTTGCGACAATTGTTGTGGCTGTTGAAGAAGGGCGTAAAGTATTCTCTAACATTCAAAAAGCCATTCAATATCTATTGGCTGCGAACTTAGGTGAAGTTTTAACCTTATTCTTAGCGACACTTTGGGGATGGGATACGCTATTACCAATTCACCTATTATGGATTAACTTAGTAACTGATACATTCCCTGCCATTGCTTTAGGTATGGAACCAGCTGAACAAGGATTGATGTCACACAAACCACGTGGTAAGAATTCAAACTTCTTCTCTGGTGGGGTCTTGAGTAGCATTATTTATCAAGGTATTTTAGAAGCGGCTTCTGTATTATTCGTATACTGGGCAGCAATTCAATGGCCAGATCACACTGCAGCGAACACACCAGGTATGTCTGCAGCAGCTTTAAGTCAATTACAACATGCCGATGCGTTAACCATGGCCTTTGCAACATTAGGATTAATGCAACTATTCCACGCATTTAACGTGAAATCAGTCCATCAATCTCTATTTAAAGTTGGTGCCTTTAAAAACCGCGTCTTTAACTGGGCGATACTATTATCATTTGCTTTAATGATGGTCATTATTGTTGTACCAGGATTAAATGATATCTTTAGAGTTTCTCACCTTGATTTATATCAATGGGGAATTGTTCTAGGTACTTCATTTGCGATTATTCCAGTTGTTGAAATTGTCAAAGCCATTCAACGTGCAATGGGTAAAGAATAGTCAAACATTTTCGCTACTAGTTAGGATATCTAGCTAGTGGCGTTTTTTTTATCTGAAAAATATGCTAAAATAAACTCATTACGAAAAGGAGAGAATTTATCTATGCGTGTCGATTTAGGATATTATATTCAAATGATTAATCAAATTATTCAAGATACAGAAGCCGTTGGGGAAAAGATGAATCCCAAATTTGAAGAAGTGAAAAAAGCAATAGAAGACGATCAACTTGCTACTCTATCTTCTGAGCAATTAGCTGAAATTATAGCTACTTTTAATGAAGGAACGCAAACATATAAAGAATACTTAGCCAAATTACAAGGACTCAAAGCACCGGCTAGAGTGATTGGTTTGCATAAAAAATTAGTAGCTGCTTACCAAAAATATGTGCAAGGTTGCCTAGATATGATTGCCAGCCTTGAAGGTGAGGTAGATGTGGACGCCTTTAATCAAGCTGAGCAACACCAAGATGAAGCAACAGACACTATTGCTTTTGCGATTCAACGGATGACGATGCTTTTGATGAAACGTTAATGATAAAAGCACTTACAAAAAAGGAGAAAAATCTAATCTAAATATTATTCAGTTTTTAGGATAAATTGTTTTACCTAGTATATAATAATCACATAACCAACAATAACCTTTTTATTTTTCATTTTACTCCTTAGTTGAGTAATTACTCCTTTTTCCGCTAGGCCTAACCAACCTAGTGGTTTTTTTTATCTCTGAAATATATGCACTCAATGTGGTTATTTCTTTTTGGTTTATACTAGGTTACATTCCCCATAATCAAATCATCCTCATACTATTTCTAGGATTCACCTTTTTTGAAAATTCTTCATACATCTATATTACAGATTCCAATAATAAACATGTATTCACCACATCTAATGAAGTGTGGGAGAAAAGTAAATTTTGACTTTAATATTTTTGTCAAATGACCGATGTACTTATATGTGGTTACTGCTTTAAGTTATGTTGTAAGGGGATGCATAAAGTGAACCATAGTTGTATGCTGCATAATTGGAGGAATATAGAAAATGAAGAAAAAACGTTCAATTAAAGTTAAATTAACGTTCACTATTATACCTGTTGTCAGTATTTTACTATTAATATTAGTCGGCCTTTCCTATTCTATTTCTAGTAAAATGTTGCAAAGGGATGCTAACGATTTACTAGAATCATCGGTTAAAAGTCAAGCAACTAGAATAGAATCTTGGCTTAATGAAAACTTATCTGCTTTTCAAACTGCAAAAAAGACTATTGAAACTACGAATCCATCGCCTGAGCAATTACCAGGAATTTTAGATGGATATTATAAATTTGATTCTGATTTTCCAGATGGATTATTTATTGCCGATAACCAAGGTCATTTTTATAAAGCAAATCAATCTACAATTGAAGTGAGCAATCCGACTTCTGAAATTTGGTTTAAAGAAGGTATGACACATGTAAATATGGCATTTGGTACACCACATAAGCAAGGAAATGAGGAAGTGATTAGCGCTTCAGGAATTATTAACACTCCTGGTGATCCATTAAAAGTTATTGCGGGTAATTTAACCTTAGATCGCATATCCACTATTGTAAACTCTTTTATTAGTATGAAAGGGGCAAATGCCTTTTTATACGATCAAGAAACCCAAAAGATAGTGGCTGACCGTGAAAAATCATTTGTGTCTCAGGTTCTTGGACAATCAAATCAGCCAAAATTTTATCAAAATATTTCTAAAGAATTAAAGGATAATGCTGAGGTTAGTCTTAAAATTGATGGCAATCTAGCTGTTAGTCGAAAAATTAATGGTACGAATTGGGTATTAGTTAGTTATATTCCTGAAAAAGTAATTCTAAGTGGTTTATCAAAATTACGTCTAATTATGGTTGTTATTAGTGTATTTTCAGTTTTAGCATTAGGAATATTGATCGAACGTATGACAAATCGAGTGGTAAAACCAGTGAAAGATATGACATCTGTAATTAAGACGATGGCAGATGGAGATTTTACTGTTTCAGTGAATAATAATGGTGATGACGAAATTGCTGAGATGGGACATAGTATTGAAGGATTTATTCAATATATGCGTAATATGATTCAATCCATAACTCATATTTCAAGCGGATTGCAAGAACAAGCAAAAACGAGTGAAATGATTTCTAGAGATATGTACGATGCTTCAGAAAGTCAATCTGTTTCAATGGATGAGTTAAATAATACAGTTGATCAACTTTCTCTTTCAGTTAATGACATTGCAGAGAATGCGATGCAACTTGCACAAATTGCAAATGATACAAAACAAAATAGTAATTTAGTGGAAGAAAAAATGAATGAAACAGTTGAAATTTCGGAAAAAGGCCGTTCAGAAATGCAACAAGTAGTACAGGCTATGCAGAATATTCAACAAAGTATCAATGATTTAGAAAGTTCTATTGGTCGTGTGGGTACTGCGTCAAGTCAGATTGTTCAAATCATTCAAATTATTGGTGAAATTGCTCATCAAACAAACTTATTGTCTATTAATGCCTCTCTAGAAGCTGCTAGAGCTGGTGAAGCAGGAAAAGGTTTTGCTGTAGTAGCTACCGAAATTAATAAGTTAGCAAAAAATAGTGCAGATTCAGTTTCTCAGATTACAAATTTAATTTCTGAAGTTAATACTTTAGTTGAAGAAGCAGTAATGCAGGCAAATCATAGTTCAGATGATATATTAAATAGCTCTCAATTAATACGTACTGCAGTGGATAGTTTCGATTCGATTTTCCAAAATATTCAACAAACCAACCAATTAATTCAAGATGTAGTTGATAAAATTGATTTAGTCGATCAAGTAGCGACCAATGCTGCAGCTATTTCAGAAGAACAGGCTGCTAGCTCGGATGAAATTCATGCTACTTCCGAGACTACATTAACTCAGGCAAAACACATTTCTAATCATAGTAAAAATGTGGCGACAGAAGCTCATAAACTAGCTGATTCTTCACAACAATTAGCTAATCAAGTGAAACGCTTTAAAGTATAGATTGGAGTGATTTTGGTGAAGAAATATGTTCAAATAATATTATTAACTTGTTGCTCTTTGTTCATCTTAACAGGGTGTGGATCAAATAATGATAGTAAAAGTACAAGTAATCAAAAATATTTGATGCTTGTGCAAAATGATACAGATGGTTTCATTAAGCAAATTATGGATGCTACGAAAACACAAGCACACAATCAGGGAGCAGAATTAACAATTAAAAGTGCTGAGGGTTCTAGTGAAGTACAATTGGCGCAGCTAAAACAAGGTGTTAAGGAAAAGTATGATGCGATACTATGTAGACCTGTAGATACTGATACAGCGCAAGAGATGGAAGTTATTGCCAAAGAGATTCCAATTGTTTTTTTCAATGCTAGACCAAGTAATGATTTATTGGTACCGAATCGATTTATTTATGTTGGTTCAAGTGAGTTGACTGCAGGAAAATATCAATCAGAATATATTTTAGATAAGTTAAGTAATCTTGATGAAATTAATGTGATGATTTTACGAGGAGAGAATGGTAATTCAGCAGCACAAGAAAGAACCCTCGCACTAGAAGAGACGTTAAAAAAATCTGATAAAAAAATAAATTTTGTTTTCAATGATACTGCAAATTGGGATGCTGATACTGCTAAAAAGATGGTAGAAGTATTCTTACGCACTAAGCAACCGGTGGATGTAGTTGCATGTAATAACGATGTGATGGCATTAGGGGCATTGGAAGTGTTTGAACAAAATGGATTAAAACCATTAGTTGTTGGCATTGATGCAACTACAGAAGCTCAAACTGCAATCAAGGAAGATCGGATGCAATTTAGTGTCTTACAATCAGGTAGTCAACAAGGGGAATACATAATTAAGGCGGCTTCTCAACTTGTTAATAAAAAACGATTAAAAGATATTAAGTATGCAAACAAGCAAGAAACAGCAATCTGGGTCCCTCTATCAAAAGTTGATAAATCAAATGCACAATAAAGAAACTATTGAAAGAATAATATAGCATTTAAATAATAAGACAATCCGAATGTTTACTAATGATTTTAGTGAACATTCGGATTGTTGTTTTTTTATATACACGATATTAATATCCTTTATGCTATTTGCTTAACCGTTCTTTTAAGTGAATATCTTGATTGTTTTTTCGTAAATCTCTAAATTCAGCAGCAGCGGTAAAGAGAATGTCACTAGAGGAATTGACAGCCGTTTCAATTGCATCTTGTACCACTCCGATAATAAAGCCAACTCCAACGACTTGAATAGCAATATCATTGGAAATACCAAATAAACTACATGCTAGAGGAATCAATAGTAAAGATCCTCCGGCAATTCCACTGGCACCACAAGCACTTAAAGCAGAGAGAATGCAAAGAATCAAGGTTAGTACAGGTGAAACTTGCATATCAAGAGTATGGACGGCTGCTAGTGTCATTGTTGAAATGGTAATGGCTGCTCCTCCCATATTGATTGTTGCGCCCAATGGAAGTGAGATGGAATAAGCAGATTCAGTTAGTCCCATGTTTTTGGCCAGCAACATATTAATTGGAATGTTGGCTGCTGAACTACGGGTGAAGAAAGCTGGAATCGCACTGTTTTTTAAGCAGTAGAACACTAATGGATAGGGATTTTCTCTGATTAGGAAAAAGACCATAATCGGGTAGATGACTAGGGCTACAAAGAACATGGAACCAACGAGTAATAATAATAATTGTCCATATTGTAATAGTCCTTTTAGTCCAGTGGTTGCGACCGATTGAAATACTAAGCCGAATATTCCAAGTGGGGCAAAGGCGATAATTAATTGGACCACTAAAGTAATCGCTTGGGCAATTTCTTGGGTAGCTTTTTTCACAGCTGGACTTGCTAATCTCAAAGCAAACCCGATTAATGCTGACCAGAAAAGTACGGCTAAATAGTTTCCTTCAATCATGGCTTGTAGTGGGTTTTGAACGATATTGGTTAGAATTGTATTTAACACTTCATTAATTGACTGTGGGGCAGCTTGCTGACTAGTAGTGTGTTGGAGGGCAATTTTGACAGGAAAAAGGAAACTAGCTAAGACAGCCACAACAGAAGCGCACAAGGTTGCTGCTAAATAGAGTGTGATAACGGGTTTAAGGTAACTCTTATTTTCACTATCATGTTGTGAAATCGAAGCTAAAATTAATACAAAGACCAGAATTGGAGCAATGGCCTTAAGTGCACCCACAAACAGACTCCCAAAAATCGTAATAAAAGTCCAATGAGGTAAGAAAATGCCGCAAATAATTCCGAGTAATATACCAATTGCAATACGTTTTAATAGCGATAAATCTTTTAAAAATTCTAACAAGTATTTATCCACCTTTCAGATTTTTACTGAAATATATCATGAAAATGTTCAAAAATGAAGGAGTTCACTATTTTTCTAATCTAATTCTAATGTTTTGGTTGGTGAAAAATATAGGTATAGTCCGTTTTTGAATCAATTGGTGTCACAAAAAGGAGTAGAATATGAGAAAACTCGTAAGCAATCTATACTTACGAGTTTAGATAGTGATTAATGCTCGAAATTATCAACATAATCGCGATAGTAGTTAATCAGGTCTTCTTTTAGTTTTTGATATTCTTCTTCAGTATATTCCTTTTCTTTTAAAGGAGCATAAAATTTTGGCATATCTAAGTCTTTGCGTAATCGATCTAGTACTTCTTCTAATTTCATATGGATTCCTACCTTAAAATAAATCATATAGTTTGTAAAGTTTTTCAAAGCATTGGTTCATTCGTTCCAGATGACTAGCAAGCAATTCGTAATCATCTTTGTCATGGAATAATATTTGTTTCAATTGGAAATAAAAATCATCGAATGCATTGATATAGTTGCTAATCTCATCGGTTTGTAACTCGGTAAAAGTATCGCAACGTAAGTATAATTTTTCAGCAATGGCATAAACTTCAGCTGTAGTTAAGATGACCAAATTTTGATCATATCGTCGGCTTTGAACTAACTCTAATAGTGATTGACATTTGTTGTAAATGTTTGAAGCATCTTTTACTAATAATTCAACAGGGGTTTTTGAGAACATTTTTCTCATCCTTTCTGTATTTAAATAAATTTCACACAGACAGCTTCTGGTGCATAGACATCTTTTTGCAATAGGGTTAACTTCCCATTTTGTGCATTGCGGGCAAATAAGGTTAAATTATCTGAATTTTGATGGGCACAAACTAGAAATTCTTCACTTGGATTTAATGAAAAATCACGTGGAAAATCGCCTTGTGTTGAGACACGTTCAACAAATTCTAAACTACGACCATCTTGTGCAATAGCAAAAACTACAATAGAATTATCTCCACGATTTGATCCGTATAAAAATTGTCCATCTTTTGTCACTTTCACAGCAGATCCACTATTAAAACCTTCGTAATCTGCAGCAAGTGTTGGGTAAGTGGCTAAAACTTCAAAATGTCCATCTGTACGATCATAAGCTAAGACGCTAATCGTACTATTTAGCTCGCCAAATAAATAAGCGATATCTAGTGTTGGATGGAAAGTTAAATGTCTAGGACCTGTTTTGTCGGCTACTTTTAATTTACTTGCTAAGGTTAATTTTCCCTCAGCGCTTAAATCATACGTATAAACAGTATCCGTTCCTAAATCACAAGCAACTAATCTTTGGTCGGGTGTAAGATCAGCATAATGGGCGTGTGGCTTATCTTGATTTTCATGACTACCGGTTGGATCAGTGTGTGTGACTTCATCAACGAGTGTCAAACTACCATCGTGATTGATTTGATAGACAGCTATTTGACCTTTATGATAATTGGCGCTAAAAACAAGTTGGCGGGTTTCATCTACGGCTACATAACAAGGAGAAGCCCCGGGAGCAGTAACCGTATTCAATAGTTTGCCTGATTTGGAATAACTAGCTACACCACCATTGCCATCTACACTAGTCACATTATATAAATTTCCTTTCTCGCTTAAAGCAACAAAAGTAGGGCCACTTTCTTTGGTAAATAAAGTTAAATTTGTCAGTTCTTTCTTGTCTGTATCTAGTTCAATTGTATAGATACCTTCACTGGATTTTTTAGTATAAGTTCCTAAAAATATTTTTTCTTTCATCTAAGTAAAGCACCTCCAATTATCTCTACAGAAATATTTTACCATAAATTTTATCAATTTTCTCATTCGAAATGAAATATGCTATAAT
>NZ_JAKUDS010000002.1 GCF_023221775.1 Enterococcus cecorum
AAATCACTCAGTAAAATAGTGTGGTGGCGATAGCAAGAAGGATACACCTGTTTCCATGCCGAACACAGAAGTTAAGCTTCTTAGCGCCGATAGTAGTTGGGGGTTTCCCCCTGTGAGGGTAGGACGTCGCCACGCAACTTTGAATGGCTAGACAAGTTTTGTCTAGCTTTTTTTTATTGAAAGCAATCCGATCTGCTAGGTTAGTGAATATGAATTTAAGTTTGCGTAAATAGAAGGAATCCCTTAAAATAAGACGAGAAAAAGAGAATAAAGAAAGATGGTCAAAATGGTTAGATATAAAGCAATCATAGCGTATGATGGTAGTGACTTTTGTGGATTTCAAAGACAAATCAATGGTCGCACGGTTCAAGAAGAATTAGAAAAAACATTGAGCAAAATGGCGAATCAAGAAATACTTGTACATGGATCAGGAAGAACAGATTCTGGTGTTCATGCTTTAGGTCAAGTCATTCATTTTGATTTTCCCCAAGAACGTGATTTAGAAAAAATGCGTTTTGCTTTAGACACCCAATCACCTGAAGATATTGCTTGTATCAGTGTTGAGAAGGTTTCTGAAGCGTTTCATGCTAGATATGATGTGGTAGAAAAGACCTATGAGTATCGCTTGCAGATTCAAAAACCACGGGCACCTTTTAGAAGAAAATATGCGGCTTATTATGCTTATCCTTTAAATGTTGAAAAGATGCAGCAGGCAATTAGTGATTTTTTAGGAACACATGATTTTTCGGCTTTTTGTGCAAGTGGGAGTTCAGTTGAGGATAAAGTACGGACAGTCTATGAAGCCAATATTCGTCAAGATGAGGAAAATGGGGAGTTGGTTTTCACTTTTCGAGGAGACGGCTTTTTATATAAGATGATTCGCATTATGGTTGGAACGCTGTTAAAAATTGGCAATGAACGAATGTCAGTAGATGCCATTCCAGCGATTATTGCTTCTAAAGATCGTAATCAAGCTGGTCCTACTGCTCATCCTGAAGGTCTATATTTAAAAGAAGTTAGATATGAATAATCAAAAAAAGCGCTATGGACTAATGATTAGACATAGCGCTCTTTTATTGTTTAGTGAGGTAGTTTCTTTCGATGATAATAACAATATAAGCCAAAAAGTACAATTGCTGTTAAGCTGATTCCTGTACCTAAGAATAACCCTGGTGGATAATACGTCAAGGTTAGTGTGTGTTTGCCTTTTTTGACTGGAATGGTGATTAGTGCATTTTTGAAGGCTTTTATTGGTACTTTTTTCCCATCAATTTTGGCTTGCCAACCTTTATCATAAGCTAAGGTAGTAAAGAGAACTTGATTATCTTTCGCTTCAAAGGTTGCAGTTGCTTGATTTTTCTTCACTTGAAAAGCTACTTCATTTTGTCTTAGTACATTGATGGCTTGCTGGTAGGCGTTGGTATCAAGCAAAAGTACTTTAGGTGTTAGGAAGGATAACTTTTGATTTCCATTCAGGCTGACTGTGAATTGAAAAGTAGCGTCCTGATTAAAGTAGCCTAAATTATAATATTGACCATTAATATCAATTTGACTTTCATAACTAGCATGAGCAGTTGTTACCGTTATGCTACTTGCATCCAATTGCGAGAAGTCAAAAGGAAACAGGCTGACATAAGCTTGGGTATTTGCTGGAATAAATACTTGATAAGTAATTTTTTGCTCTTGGTCCGGAATTTGTTGTAGAAAAGTTGTGATATTGCCATTTTCATCAATCTTAGTGTTGGTTTGTCGTACTAAAGAAATTGTTGTGAATTTGAAATATTCCTGGTTTTGCCGTGATAAAGCATTGAATAGATTTTTCTGACTAGCTAGGTTATCGAATTTAGGTTGTTGGACTTTGTAGATATCTTTGGGTGCAAGTAAACCTAATTCTAGGGCATTATGATTTTCATACAGTTGGTAATCCCCTACTTTTTGCTTTTGGGTAAAGCCGTATTTTTCCACGGGTTGGGTAGATAAGTTGTACTTGATATCAAAAAGGCTGTCCATTAACAGTGTATTGTTTGGATAACGTAAATTAAGATTGGTACCACGAGATCTAAACCCAAGCTGATTTAAGTAACTAGAAGCATGACGATTACGCATTGATGAAAATAAGCCAATTCCGGCATAGTTGTAATGAAAGGCATCATTAACCGAGACAGGATCGAGATTTTCTAAACGATAAAAATTTTGATTGTGCTGTTTCGTATAACCGACCAATGCTGAAATCGCTGGATATGGATCTGTATATAGCGATCGTGATGCATAGACCCAATCATTACGAATCCCTAAAATTAAGTAATAGGAATTGATAGACATTTCGCCAAACGCTATGACAAGTAAAACAAGCGAAAATATTTTTTTAGAGAAGTGATTTCGATAAATAAAAACCATCATGTAAATCATAAGGACAATTGCAGTTAGCCAAGCTGAATATGAATGGAGAAAAGTGTATTCATTTTCAGCTTTTCCAAAATAGGTAATTGCAAATAAGAGCAGCCAGAATAAGCATGTGTAGGCTAATGTTATTCTTGAATAGTGATAGATATCCGATAGTCCAAAGCCTGCTAAATATACGACAATAAATGAGAATAAAAAGGCAAAACGAAATAAAAACATATTAGGTGCATGCATCCCCTGCCAAAACAAATTTAAAGGTTCTAAATAAAAGCTTGTGATAAGTATGGCAATTAAAACGGTATAAGCAATTTTTTCTTTAAGCAAAAAACGTTTATTAAGATAATATAAGGTTAAGCCAATTAGACTCAGTAGCCCTACAAAAATAAAGGGAATAGAGCCGTATTTTGTCGTATCATAGACACCAATAAAATTTTTGACTAGTAAATCGAGTGTTGCTGTATCTTCGGTTTTCCATTGGGAGATTTTTGTGAGCGATTCACCGTTTGTCTTTAAGTCGATGAGCGTGGGCAATAAGATAAACATAGAAGCGCAGCCACTACAAATTCCCGTCATGAAAAATGGGATAATTGCGGGTTTGGTTTTTCTGAAATTTGCAACAAGTTGAACAAAAAAGAACAGTACAGAGAAAAGGCCAATCATAAATCCAAAATAAAAACTTGTACAAAATAAAAGGAAATAACTGATAAATAGCAAACCAACTCTTTGTTTAGTAATGAGTCGCTGAATCCCCAATATAACTAGTGGTAAATAGATAAAAGCATCGAGCCACATGATTAATTCTGATTGGGCAACAGCAAAGGATAAAAGTGAATAACAAGTGACCAAAGCCAAACGCAAAGGATTTGTTAATTTAGGATAAGTTGACTTGGCCAGTACCCCAAAGCTTAAACCCATCATGCCAAATTTGACTAAAGTTAAACAATAGAGTGCATCAGGCATGAGTTGATTCGGGAAAAATAATACTAAAGGAGTAAAAATTCCTCCCAAATAATAGGCAGCAAGTGAAAGATAGTTTAAGCCAAGTGCGGCATTAAAGGTGTAAAAAATACTTTGTTTACCCAGTAAGACTTGTCGGAAACTAGCGTGAAAGTTGGAAGACTGGGCAAAAGCATCACTGGCTAAAATACTGCGATCACTTCCAGGATAGATACCATTTAAAAGATAGACAAAAGTCATGATAACTACGGGGATGAAAAAACTAAAAAGTAAGTAAGATTTATTTTGTTTTATATATTTCCTCATAAATGAATAACCTCAGTATAAAGATAGTATAAAAACATTGTACCATAAGAAAGGAGATAAAAAAGGGCAAAAAAAGAAGCCACAACTAAATGTAGCTCCGTTATTTCGTTTATTAATTAAACTCGCTCAACTTTTCCAGATTTCAAAGCACGAGTTGATACCCAAACTTTTTGAGGTTTGCCATCAATTAATACACGAACTTTTTGTAAGTTAGGTTTAACTGTACGTTTTGTAGCGTTCATTGCGTGTGAACGGTTATTTCCACTTTTAGTTTTACGACCTGTAAAGTAGCAAACTTTTGCCATGTGTTTTTCCTCCTTTGCCTTGATGTGGGAGCGATTATTTTCGTCTCATACCAAATTAATTTATCATATAGTTAAAAAAAAGGCAAGAGATATTTTAGAATTCATTGACATTTTTTCTTAAACATTGTAAATTAAACAAGGTTAGAGGGATTCATTCGGCTATCCCTTTTCATAAGATAGTAGCTATGATAGAATAAACTTATTGAATAAAAATAAGGTCCAGATGAAGGAGGATTTCTGATGGCTGTAAAAATGATGACGCAAAATGGCTTAATCGAAATGTCCAATGATGTAATCGCAACAGTAGTAGGTGGCGCGGCTACAGATGTATTTGGTATTGTCGGTATGGCTAGTAAAAAGCAAATTAAAGATAATATTAATGAAATTTTACGAAAAGAGAACTACTCAAAAGGTGTGGTTGTCCGTCAAGAAGAAAATGGCGTGGCAGTAGATGTGTACACAATCGTAAGTTATGGAACAAAGATTTCTGAAGTTTCTCGCAATGTCCAAGAAAAAGTGAAGTACAATCTTGAAACAATGCTTGGTGTAACTGCAAACTCAGTCAATGTTTTTGTTCAAGGTGTCCGTGTCTTACCAGAATAAACTAGCGGATAATTTTTAATGAGGAGGATTTTTTTCAAGTGGTGGTAAATAAGATTAGCGCTAGTCAGTTCCAAGAAATGGTACAAGCTGGGGCAACACGATTACAAGCAAATGCAGAATATGTCAATTCTTTAAATGTCTTTCCAGTTCCTGATGGTGATACTGGGACCAATATGAACTTAACAATGACTTCTGGGGCAAAAGCTGTTAGTGATTCAGCGAGTGAGCATGTCGGTGAGTTAGCAAAATGCTTATCTAAAGGCTTATTAATGGGTGCTCGTGGAAATTCTGGAGTCATTTTATCACAATTATTCCGCGGATTTGGTAAAGCAATTATTGATTTTGAGAGTTTAGATGCCAAACAATTAGCAGCAGCCTTTACCAATGGTGTGAATACAGCCTATAAAGCGGTGATGAAGCCGGTTGAAGGAACGATTTTAACCGTCGCACGTGTCGGCGCTGAATTTGGTGAACGTAAAGCAAAGGAAAGCGATGATTGCGTTGAAGTTATGCAAGCTGTAGTAAAAGGCGCGAAAAAAGCTTTAGCCAAAACACCTGATTTATTGCCAGTCTTAAAAGAAGTCGGTGTAGTTGATAGTGGTGGTCAAGGTTTATTATTTGTTTATGAAGGCTTTTTAAATGCTTTAACTGGTAACTTTGAAGAAGATGAGCAGTTTACTTTAAGTTTGGCTTCTATGGATCAAATGGTTCATGCAGAACACGAACGTTCAATCCAAGGTCAATTAGCTACTGAAGATATCAAGTTTGGTTACTGTACAGAAATTATGGTGAAAATTGGGGAAGGCCCAACGGTAGATAGCAAATTTGACTATGATACTTTCCGTAATTATTTAAATGAGCTTGGAGATTCTTTATTAGTGGTGAATGACGATGAAATTATCAAGGTTCATGTGCATACAGAGCATCCAGGTGAAGTGATGAATTATGGACAAAAATTTGGTTCATTGATTAAAGTCAAAGTAGACAATATGCGTTTACAACACGAAACAATTTTAGAGCATGACCAACAACAAGCAAAAGCACAACCAAAACCAAAAATTCCATTTGGTGTCATTGCGATTGCGGCAGGTGAAGGCTTGAAAGAATTATTTATGAGCCTAGGTGTTCATTATGTCATCAGTGGTGGTCAAACGATGAATCCAAGTACCCAAGATATTATGGATGCTATCGAAGCAATTAATGCGGAACAAGTGATTATCTTGCCAAATAATAAAAATATCTTTATGGCGGCTGAACAAGCGGCTGAAGTAGCTGAAATTCCTGTTGCAGTCGTACCAAGTAGAACGATTTCTCAAGGGATGACTGCTTTACTAGCCTTTAATCCAGAAGCTACCTTAAATGAAAATAAAGAACAAATGACTGAAATGCTTGGAAATGTCGTGAGTGGTTCTGTAACCCATGCGATTCGTGATACGAGTATTGATGGCATCGAGATTACTAAAGGCGACTTCTTAGGTATGGTAGATGGCAAGATTGTTGTTTCAAAACCACAAATTTTAGCTGTATGTATGGATACCTTACAAGCGATGATGGATGAAGATACGGAAATTATCACGATTATCATTGGTGAAGAAGGTAGCGAATCTCAAGCAAAAGAAATTGAAGCTGCAATATTAGCAATCAATGATGAACTAGAAATTGAAATCCATCAAGGAGATCAACCAGTTTATCCATATCTATTCTCAGCAGAATAAAGATTAAACGGTGGAGAGTGTGGGAAAACCTGCACTCTCTTTTTATATAAGGTTGTAAATCGACGGGGTCAATGTCTATACGCGAAAGTAGCTAGTTGATTTACACCGTCTATGATTTGATAAAGAAGGTGGTGTGAGATGAATTTACAAGATCCAGTAACAGCTTTAAGTGGCGTGGGGGCAAAACGCGCTGAAACTTTAGCCACTTTAGGCATTGAAACGATTGAAGATTTATTAAGCTACTATCCTTTTCGCTATGAAGATATTCAAGAGCGGCAAATTCAAGAGATAAATGACCAAGAAAAGGTAACATTAAAAGGTTTAGTGGTTTCACCAGCGGTATTAAATCGTTTCGGTTATAAGAAATCCAAACTTTCTTTTCGTTTGATGCAAGAGAATGATGTCTTTATGGTTAGTTTCTTTAATCAGCCCTATTTAAAGGATAAAGTCGTGGTTGGTGAAGAAATTGCCATTTACGGACGTTGGGATGCCAAACGCCAGACACTAAATGGCATGAAAATTTTGAGCAGTAGTAGCCAAAATGAAGGTTTTTCGCCGATTTATCATATTAATAAATCGATTCGGCAAACAACACTGATTCAATTAATTAAACAAGCTTTTGAACAATACTATGGCTATATCGAGGAGAATTTACCGCAAAATCTCGTGGATAAGTATCGTTTATTTGCTAGAAATGAAGCGATGTGGGCGATGCATTTTCCAAAAACAATGGAAGATCATCATCAAGCCAAGCGAAGAGTGATTTTTGAAGAATTCTTTCTTTTTCAGATGAAGATTCAAGGATTAAAAACAAGGGAAAAGGCTGAGAAAAATGGTTTAAGTATTCCTTATGATATCCAAAAATTAAAAGACTTTATTGCTAGTCTGCCGTTTGAATTAACGAATGCCCAAAAGAAAGTGACCAATGAGATTTGCAAAGATTTGTTAAGCCCTAAGCATATGCAACGTCTGTTACAAGGCGATGTAGGAAGTGGGAAAACCATTGTGGCGGCGATTGTGCTTTATGCGGTAACGACAGCTGGTTTTCAAGGTGCATTAATGGTCCCAACCGAAATCTTAGCGCAACAACACTATAAATCATTGAGTGAATTGTTGCGCTCCTTTGATGTTAATGTTGCTCTTTTAACAGGATCAACTAAAGCGAAAGAGCGGCAACAAATATTAGCAGATTTACAGTCTGGAGATCTTGATATTATCATTGGTACCCACGCTTTGATTCAAGATGAAGTCAACTTTTCACATCTAGGATTGGTGATTACAGACGAACAGCATCGTTTTGGGGTGAATCAAAGAAAAATTTTGCGTGAGAAAGGCTATAAACCAGATGTGCTATTTATGACAGCGACCCCTATTCCTAGAACTTTGGCCATTACCGCTTATGGAGAAATGGATGTATCAATTATTGATGAAATGCCAGCTGGACGGATTCCAATCGTTACTCGTTGGGTATTACCGAAACAACTAGACCAGGTTTTGAATTGGGGAAAAACGGAATTAAGCCAAAATCATCAAATGTATGTGATTTGTCCCTTAATTGAAGAATCTGAAAGCTTAGATGTCGAAAATGCGCAAAAAATTTATGAGCAATTACGGGATTATTATGCCCCTGATTATCAAGTGGGACTCTTGCATGGACGGATGAAAAATGACGAAAAAGACGCAATTATGCAAGCTTTTAAAGAGAACCAATTACAAGTTTTAGTTTCGACTACAGTGATTGAAGTTGGGGTGAATGTCCCTAATGCAACGGCGATGATTATTATTGATGCGGATCGCTTTGGTTTGGCGCAACTCCATCAGTTAAGAGGTCGTGTCGGTCGTGGAAATCAAGCCTCTTACTGTATCTTGGTGGCAAATCCCAAAAATGAAGTCGGTAAAGAGCGGATGAAAATTATGACACAAACCAATAACGGCTTTGTGGTCAGTCAAAAAGATTTGGAATTACGAGGACCAGGAGAAGTTTTTGGAAATCGTCAATCAGGATTGCCAGTCTTTCATTTTGCAGATATTGTGGCTGATGCTCATATATTAGAAGTGGCAAAAGAAGAAGCCCAAGCGATTTATGCGCAAAAGGATTGGCAGATTTTACCGATGTATCAGGATTTGGTAAACTATCTAGGAAACGATAAAAATAATGGCGAATTTTTTGACTAAAAGTTATAATATAGATATTCCATTTATAAAGGTGAGGCGAAGAAATGAAGATAGCAGTCGATGCAATGGGCGGCGATTATGCTCCAGAAGCAATCGTGAAAGGGGTATTGTTGGCCCGTGATGAATTTAAGGATATTGAATTTCAACTTTATGGTAAAGAAGCAGAAATAAAGAAATATTTAACGGATGATCGCAATATTACGATTATTCATACCGATGAAAAAATTAACAGCGAAGACGAACCGGTGAAAGCCATTCGTCGTAAAAAACAAGCTTCGATGGTATTAGCGGCCCAAGCAGTTAAAGAAGGCCGGGCTGATGCGGTACTTTCTGCCGGTAATACGGGTGCTTTGCTAGCGGCAGGCTTATTCGTAGTGGGTCGTATTAAAGGGATTGATCGCCCAGGATTGATGTCAACTCTACCTGTAATCGGAAAAGACGGTGGCTTTGACATGCTCGACTTGGGAGCCAATGCAGATAACAAACCAGAGCATTTAGTAAAATATGCCATTTTAGGTTCGTATTATGCTAAAAATGTCCGTAAAATTGCTCAGCCAAAAGTTGCTTTGTTAAATAATGGGACTGAGGAAATGAAAGGAAATGAAGTGACCAAGAAGGCTTTTGAATTGTTAAAAGCAACGCCGGAAATTGATTTTATCGGCAATATTGAAGCGCGTGAAATACTAGAAGGTCGTGCAGATGTGGTAGTTACTGATGGCTTCACAGGTAATGCAGTCTTAAAATCCATCGAAGGAACAGCCTTAAGTATGATGACTTTATTAAAATCATCTATTTTGGGTGCAGGTGTCAAAGGTAAAATGGGGGCCCTGTTGCTCAAAGATAGTTTAAAGAATTTAAAAAATCAAATGGATTATTCCAAGCATGGTGGTGCTGTCTTGTTCGGATTAAAAGCCCCAGTTGTCAAGGCGCATGGATCGGCTAAAGAAGAAGCTGTATATGCCACAATTAAACAAATCCATACAATGTTGGAAAGTCATGTGGTGGAGAAACTAGTTGCACATTTTGAAAGAGAAGAGCATTGAAATTGATTTGCAATGAATGTTACGAAAATGAAAAAATACTAGACAAAGAGACAATTTATCAGTAAAATGTAGAGTGACTGAACAGTAATAAGTCACTATTTGGAGGTGAATGCCCGTGACACGAGAAGAAGTATTCAGTAAAGTGGCTGCAATTATTGCCAAACACTTTGAAATCAACGAAGAAGATGTAAAAGAAAATACAAATATCAAAGATGATTTAAATGCTGATTCAATTTCTGTAATGGAATTTGTTTTAGAATTAGAAGATGAATTTGGTACAGAAATTTCTGATGAAGATGCAGAACAAATCGAAACAGTGGGCGCGGCGGTTGATTATATCGCTAGTCACTTAGCTTAAAAGAAATTATGAAGTAAGGCACGGATATTTGCGCGTTCAATCGTAGCATATTATTCGTGCTTTTGGTATTTTTACAATAAAAGATTTTCTTGGACTCTTGAGTATGGCTAAAAAGTCAATAATATCAAGGGTTTGTTTGCATTTTAAAGGGATTTTAGTATAATAGGAATGTATTTTCATTTTAATAGATAAAGGAATGTTGGTAATGGATCAGAAGCTAATTACAAATTTAAAAGAAAACTATCAAATTATTTTTAATAATGTTAGTTTATTAGAGCAAGCGTTTACCCATTCGTCTTATGTGAATGAGCATCGAAATTTGCATCTTTCTGATAATGAACGATTAGAATTTTTAGGAGATGCGGTATTAGAATTGCTAGTATCACGTTTTTTATTTCAAACTTATCCGAATGTCACTGAAGGAAAATTGACCAAATTAAGAGCAGCGATTGTTCGCGAAGATTCTTTATCTCGATTTGCTAAAGAGTGTCAATTTGATCAAGCGATTCGTTTGGGAAAAGGTGAAGAAAATTCTGGAGGTCGCCATCGTCCTTCATTGTTATGTGATTTGTTTGAATCTTTCTTAGGCGCATTGTACCTAGATCAAGGTTTAGAAGTGGTGGAACAATTTTTGGAGCAAGTGATTTTTCCTAAAGTGTTGGCCGGTGCTTTTTCACATGAGATGGATCATAAGACACGATTACAAGAAGTTTTACAAAAATCAGGGGACGTATTCATTGATTATCGTTTGATTAAAGAAGAAGGGCCCGCTCATGAACGTCTGTTTTCTACTGAGGTATACTGTGATCAAGTATTAATTGGTACAGGAAGTGGCCGTTCGAAAAAATTGGCAGAACAAGCAGCGGCTGCAGATGCTTTGAGCCACATCGAAGAATAAGTGAGGAAAAAAGGTGCATTTAAAAAGAATTGAGATTTCAGGATTTAAATCATTTGCCAATAAAACGATTATTGATTTTGAAAAGAATGTCACGGCAATCGTAGGACCAAATGGGAGCGGTAAAAGTAATATTACTGAAGCTATTCGATGGGTATTAGGTGAACAGTCAGCGAAAAGTTTACGCGGTGGGAAGATGCCTGATATCATCTTTGCAGGTTCGGATGCCAAAAGAGCTTTAAATCTTGCTGAAGTAACGATGGTTTTAGATAATAGCGACCACTATCTGCCTGTAGACTACGCAGAAATAAGTGTAACGCGCAGACTTTTTCGTAATGGTGATAGTGAATTTTATTTAAATAAGCAAGCCTGTCGATTACGTGATATTCAAGAATTGTTTATGGATTCTGGATTAGGACGAGAATCTTTCTCCATTATTTCTCAAGGGAAAGTTGAAGCTATTTTTAGTAGTAAAGCCGAAGATCGTCGTGGCATTTTTGAAGAGGCAGCCGGTGTTTTAAAATATAAACAGAAGAAAAAACAAGCTGAGCAAAAATTATTTGAAACGCAAGATAATCTAGATCGTTTGGAAGATATTATTTATGAGTTAACTGAACAATTAACGCCTCTAGCTCAACAAAAACAAGCTGCGGAACAATATTTGACCTATAAACAAGAATTAACTGAAGTCGATGTTTCTTATGTCGTTCACGAGATTCAACATAACAAAAAAATCTGGGAGCAAGAAAAAGAGAAAATTACCAGTCTTAAGCAAGAGGTTCAAAAGTTATCTCAATTGTTGACGCAAAGTGAGAATGATTTACTTGATTTACGTCAAAAAAGAGCCCAATTAGATGAACAACTGGAAACGAAAAATCAAGATCATCTACATTTAGTTGAAGCGTTGAAACAAGCGGAAGGGAAGAAAGCTGTTTTACAAGAACGATCCTTTCATCAGCAAAAAAATGCTAAGGAATTGCGTGCTAATTTAGAGCTAGTTGAACAACAAATGGAGCAACTTGAAGACAATCAGCAGTCCTTGATTCAACAAATTTCGCATAAAAATGGGCAATATCAACAGCTTGAAAAAGAACTTACGCATATTCAACAAGAATTAACCAAATATCAAAAAACAGCTAAAGAATGGTTAGATGAACTTCGAAATCAATATTTAGATCAGCTTCAAGTGAAAACGAATTTACAAAATGAATTAGCTTTTATTGAGAAGCAAAAGCAACAAGATCAACAAAAAAATCAACAGACAGTTGCTAATCAACAAACACTTCAAGAAACGGTTAGATTAGCAAAAGAAGAGTTTCATCAGTTTTCTATAGATAATGAGAAACTATTAGAGAAGGTTCAAAAACAGCAACTCGCTTTAGAAAAGGAACAACACCAAGTCAGCCTACAAGAAGAACATCTACACAAAGCGCAACAGTTAATGTATCGCTTGATGAATGAAAGTCAGCAAGTCCAAGCTCGCCGTAAAACATTAGCTGATTTGCAAGAAAATTATACTGGCTATTATCAAGGGGTACGCCAAATTCTAACTAATAAGCAAAAGTTAGCAGGGATTGTTGGCGCTGTAGCTGAATTATTAGATGTGGATTCTCTTTATGCATTAGCGATTGAAACGGCATTAGGAGCAGCAAGTCAACATATCGTCGTGGAAGATGAAAAATCAGCTAGACAAGCCATTACTTTTTTAAAACAGCAACGTGCCGGGCGTGCGACTTTTTTACCATTAACGACTATTCAATCACGCAAGATAAACGAGCATGTGAAACAACAGGCAGCCAATATTCCGGGATTTTTAGGGATTGCTAGTGAACTAGTAACGTTTGCTGAAAATCATCGAGCCATCATCGAAAACTTATTAGGCGCGACTCTTATTGCGGAAGATTTGGAAAGTGCCAACCAATTAGCTCGACAATTAAACTATCGCTATCGAGTCGTTTCTCTAGAAGGAGACGTAATGAATGCTGGGGGATCAATGACTGGTGGGGCGAATAAAAGGTCTGGCCAAACGACCCTTTTAGGACATCAAAAAGAGTTAAATCAGTTGAAAGAAAAAGAGGCTTCCGTTCAAGCACGATTAATTCAAGCCGAAAAACAAGTGAAGTCGCTACAAGAAACACTGCATCAAAAACAAGAAAATGTCGAGAAAATACGTGAAGACTTAGAGAAAATGCGTATGGAGCAAGCGACAAAAGCCAATCAAGTGGAGAATCAAGAAGAAAAAGTGTCTCGCTTGGTGCAAGATTTAGCGAATTTTGAATATGAAAATCGCGAAATTACGGAATTACTCGCAGAATACGATCGCGAGTTGTCCGAAAAACAAATACAACTGGAAAAAGTCTTACAAAGTTTAGCGCAGTTAGATCAAGAAATGAATCAGTTGAATACCCAAGCGGATAAAATTGAACTGAAAAGAGAAGAATTACAGCAAGAATTAGCAACTAAACAAGCTGAATTTGCTGTGACCAAAGAGCAAGTCAACCAATTACGTCAGAGCTTCACGGCAAATAAGATGGCTCTAGAGGAAGCACAAAAAAATAAAGATCATCTCAACATGCAGTTATCGATGCTAGATGCTGATTTTTCGGATCAAGAACTTGACGAAGAGACTCTAGCCAAACAAGTAGGACAACTAAACGCTAGCAAGCATGCCTTACAAGAAGAAATGCAGGCCCTACGAGAAAATCGTTATCAAGCTCAGAGTCAAATCGACCAGTTAGATAAACAATATAATACTTTGAATCAGCAACAAAAAGAAAAATTAGCGCAGTTGACCAAACTAGAAGTCCAAGCCAATCGTTCAGAAATTTTATTGGATAATCGTTTGGACTATTTGCAAGAAGAGTACGAACTATCCTTTGAACAGGCGAGCACTCAGGCAATTGAGTTGGTTGATCTTGATCAAGCAAAGGTTAAAATTTACGAATTGAAAAAAGCCATTCAGGAATTAGGACCGATTAATTTATCGTCTATCGAACAATATGAGCAAATTAAAGAGCGTTTTGATTTCTTAACGGGTCAACGCGATGATTTATTGCAAGCCAAAAGTCAATTATTTGAAACGATGAACGAAATGGATGAAGAAGTGAAATTGCGCTTTAAAACGACTTTTGATGCGATTGCCACTCAATTTGAACGAGTCTTTCCAAATATGTTTGGTGGTGGTCGTGCACGTTTGAGCTTAACAGATCCTCATGACTTATTAAATACTGGTGTAGAAATCGAAGCACAACCACCAGGCAAGCATTTAAAGAGCTTAAATCTGTTATCTGGTGGAGAGAGAACATTAACCGCGATTAGCTTATTATTTGCGATTATTCAAGTTCGCCCAGTACCGTTTTGTGTGCTTGATGAAGTGGAGGCTGCCTTGGATGAAGCCAACGTATTGCGCTTTGGTAAATATTTGCAAACTTATCAAGATGAAACGCAATTTATTGTTGTCACACACCGTAAAGGAACCATGGAAGCGGCTAATGTTTTATATGGAGTGACGATGGAAGAATCAGGAATTTCTAAAGTTTTATCCGTTCGTTTGGAAGAAATTAGTGAAGATGGCAATCTAACTAGAAAAGAGGAAAAGCATGATTAAATTAGTAGCAATTGATTTAGATGGGACTTTGTTGACCGATGATAAGAAAATTTCGCCACATAATCTAGAAGTTTTAAAAAAAGCCAAAGCACAGGGCGTAAAAGTCGTCTTATGCACGGGTCGTCCTTTGGCTGCGATTACCCCTTTTATTGAACAATTAGGGTTAAATGAGCCTGGTGATTACAGTATTACTTTTAATGGTGGCTTAGTTCAAAAAAATGATACGGGAGAAATCTTGAGCAAATCGGCTTTAACCTTAGCGGATGTCCAAAGAATTAGCCAATTGATGGTAGAATTAGCGTTACCAGTGGATGTACTGTCAGAGGAGTTAGTGTTACAATTGCCAACTGCTCCAGATTATCCATCTATTTACCCACAACTCAATGGGTTATTAACTTTTCAACCAGCAAAATTAGCAGATTTAACAGAGGATGGGTTGTATAATAAGGTGGTTATGGCTTATGACCAAGATTATTTGGACCAACAGATAGCTAAAATTCCAGCTCAGTTTAAAAAAGACTATGAAGTAATCAAAACGCGTAGCAATCTTTTGGAATTTATGCCTAAAGGAGTGACCAAAGCTTTTGGTTTAGCTCATTTAGCTGCACATTTAGGTTTAACTAGTGATGAAATCATGGCTTTAGGCGATGAAGAGAACGATTTATCTATGATCGAATATGCAGGCATGGGTGTTGCGATGGCTAATGCAGTCGAAAAAGTACGTCTAGCTGCCGATTATATCACTGCAAGTAATGAAGAAGACGGTGTCGCTAAAGCTGTTGAAAAATTTGTTTTAAAATAAGGAAAAGAGGTGGCGTAATGGGATTTTTTGATAAAATCAAACGTGCTTTTACTGGGGAACAGCCAGCCGAAGCAGCAAGTAATGAACAAGAATTACAGACACAAGAAAAATATGATAAAGGTCTTGAAAAAACCCGTAAAACATTTGGCGAACGTATGAATGAGCTTTTTGCCAATTTCCGTTCAGTAGATGAAGATTTCTTTGAAGAATTAGAAGAAACCTTGATTGGTGCTGATGTTGGTTTTGAGACTTCAATGAAAATTGCCGATGCTTTGCGACAAGAAGTAAAGTTAAAAAATGTCAAAAAACGTGCTGAAGTCCAAAATGCGATTATTGAAAAATTAGTCAACTTATATGAAGAAGAAGGGTTAAATGAAAACAATGCCTTGAACATTCAAGAAGACGGCTTAACAGTCATCTTGTTTGTAGGAGTGAATGGTGTAGGAAAAACGACCTCAATCGGGAAAATGGCTCACCAATATAAAGAACAAGGCAAAAAAGTCTTATTAGCAGCGGCAGATACATTCCGCGCAGGGGCTATTGATCAGCTGGTTGTTTGGGGCGAACGTGCTGGTGTCGAAGTGGTGACTAAAGAACCTGGAAGTGATCCTGCTTCAGTTGTTTTTGATGCCATTCAAAGAGCAAAAACAGAACAGGCTGACATTTTGTTAGTGGATACAGCTGGACGTCTGCAAAATAAAGTAAACTTAATGAAAGAGCTAGATAAAATCAAACGGGTTATCCAGCGTGAAATTCCCGATGCGCCTCATGAAGTGTTGCTTGTTTTAGATGCAACGACGGGACAAAATGCGATGGTTCAAGCTAAACAATTTAAAGAAACCACTGATGTTACTGGATTAGTTTTAACTAAATTAGATGGTACGGCTAAAGGTGGGATTGTCTTAGCCATCCGAAATGAACTCCATCTACCTGTGAAGTTAGTGGGGCTAGGAGAAGGAATAGATGATCTTGAACCATTCAGTCCAACAGATTTTGTAGTAGGCTTATTTAGTGGATTACTAGAATAAACATAAAAAATAATTTGATTCAAAATTAGAAGAAGCGACTAGTCCCTTCTTCTTTTTTGTGGTGGTGTACGTGAAGTTCGTCTTATGATAAAATGGTCCATGACAAGTGAAAGTAAGATTGGAGAATATTATGGATTATCAAATTTCCTTACCACAAATCCAAGAAATATTATTAAAAAATCATTTATTAAAAGAAATTATTGTTGAAAATCAATGGCACTTTGCAACCTCTTCTAAGATACCAGGAAAGGTTTTTAGTCATATTACCTACGATTCAAGAGAAGTGAGTAACCATTCGCTATTTTTTTGTAAAGGAATCAATTTTAAAGAAACCTTTTTAGAAAAAGCCATTGAACAAGGATTAACTTGTTATGTATCGGAAAATTATTATGAAAACCAAGCAGCCGTTGCAGTTTTAGTAACCGATATTCGAGAGGCGATGGTCGTTTTAGCGCAAGCCTTTTACCAAAATCCCCAAGATAAACTATTTAAAATTGCGATTACTGGTACGAAGGGGAAAACGACGACAGCTTATTTGACGCATCACTTAGTTAATGAAATCACTCAGCAAAAGTGTGCCTTATTCTCATCAGAAGAGACCATTTTAGATGGAAAAACTAAGAGTAAATCAACGCTATCCACACCAGAAGCTTTAATTATTTATCAGCAGATGGCTCAAGCAGTAGAAAATAAGATGACGCATTTAGTCATGGAAGTTTCCTCGCAAGCTTATAAAATCAAACGTGTATTTGGTCTGACATTCGAACTAGGAATGTTTTTAAATATCGGTCATGATCATATCAGCCCTATTGAACATCCAACATTTGAAGACTACCTGTTTTGTAAACGTCAATTGATACTCAATAGTAAAAAGATGATTATCAATGCAGATATGCCTTATTTTGATTTGTTAGTCGAAACGTGTGAACAAGCCAAGGTAGACTATTTGACTTTTTCAGCGCAAAAAAACGGTGCTGATTATCAGTATACGAGTCAGAATCAACATGATTTCATCTTTCAGGCGTACCATAAACAGGAACGAGAAGACATCCATCTCAATTTAGTGGGCGAATTTAATCATGCCAACGCAACGGCAGCTTTGATTGCGGCAAAACAAATTGATTCAGATTTGCCATTGATGAAAGCTGGTAGAGTACTTGGGGAAGTGAGTGTTCCTGGCCGAATGAATGCTTTTTATTTAAAAAATGGGGCTCTGGTTCTGGTCGATTATGCACATAATTACCTCAGTCTCAAAGCAGTCAGTCATGTAGCCAAACAAATCAAGCCCAATGGAAAGTTAATTATCTTAACGGGAAGTGCTGGTGGCAAAGCACTATCGAGAAGACCTGATATGGGAAAAGCAATGAGTGAAGAGGCGGATATTGCAATTTTAACAATGGATGATCCAAACTTTGAACAGGTCGCAGCGATCAATGATGAAATTGCAAAAGCGATTACCAATGATAAAGTTCAAATAATTTTTGAAGAAGATCGTAAGCAAGCTATCCTGAAAGCACTAGCAATGGCAGATAGTCAAAGTGCTGTGATTTTAGCAGGCAAAGGAAGCGAGAAAACCATGAAGATCAATGGTCAGGCCATCCCTTATGAAAGTGATATCCAAATCGTGAAAGATTATCTAAAATAAGATGAAAACCAAACATCTTTTAAATGAAAAACGAGAATTAGCGGAATGAACCTCTGATTCTCGTTTTTCATTCAATAGTTGATTTTTAAATAATCTCAGCCTTGCAAGTTATGAAATTTACGATTAAAATGAAACGGTAAGACAAAATTTTAGAATATAAGAGGATTATCAATGTCAGAACAAGTCAAACAAACCACCTCTTTAACAAATGAGGAAAAAATGGCGCGTGGCTCTGCCTGGATGACGCTAGGCAATGTGGGGTCACGCTTAATTGGTGTAATATATATACTACCATGGTATTACTGGATGGGAAGTCATGGTCGAGAAGCAAATGCCTTATTTAATATGGGGTATAATGTTTATGCGTTATTTTTAATGATTTCCACGGCAGGTATTCCAGCTGCAATTGCTAAACAAGTTTCCTACTACAATTCAAAGGGGCAGTACGAATTAAGCCATCGTCTCTTTAAAAAGGCACTTACTTTTATGGGAGTGATAGGATTAGTGAGTGCAGCAATTATGTATCTCGCTTCTCCATTTCTTGCAAGGATGTCAGGTGGTGGCGAAGAGCTGATACCTATCATGCGATCACTGAGTGCGGCTATCTTGATTTTTCCATGTATGAGTGTGATTCGAGGATTCTTCCAAGGAAATCAAGATATGCGACCATACGCAGTTTCTCAATTGGCTGAACAAGTGATTCGTGTATTTTATATGCTATTAGCCACTTTCATTATTATCAAAGTAATGCATGGTGATTATTTAAAGGCTGTTGAACAATCAACTTTTGCAGCTTTCATTGGGGCGATTGCTTCGATGGCGGCGTTAATTTATTTCTTAAAAGAGGCACAAGTTCAATTCGAAGTGCAAAAAGAGATAAGTGTTCCTGGAGAAATGCTAGATACGAAAGCGTTGATTTTGGACACGATTCGTCAAGCGATTCCATTTACTATTGTAGGAGCGGGAACAACCATTTATAAATTAGTGGATCAAATGACTTATGTACATATGATGCAGTCTTTTACAAAATTTACCAAAACAGAGTTAGTCGCACAAATGGCTGTATTTGGAGGAAATCCTGATAAACTAACGATGGTGGTCATTGGTTTAGCAACTTCGATGGCTTTTACGAGTTTACCTTTAGTAACGGAAGCAGTGACGCAAAGAAGACATCGTGATTTAGCTCATTTGATTAACAATAATTTCCAATTATATGCGTTGTTAATGTTTCCAGCAACGTTTGGGATGATTCTGCTAGCTTACCCATTGAATACCTTTTTTTATGAGCCAGATGTTTTAGCAAGTAAAGTCTTAATTGAAGCCTGTTTGTCTGGCTTATTTATGGGGTTATTTATGCTGACTTCATCCACGTTACAAGGGATGTATCATAATAAAGCCGCAGTTAAATTCTTTGCAGTCGGAATTATCGCTAAAATCATTTTGCAATATCCATGTATATTGTTATTCCAAATTTATGGTCCACTACTTTCGACCACATTGGGAATGGCTTTATCGTGCTATTTAAATATTAGACAGTTACAAAAGGCAACCAGATTTAATTATCGATTAACCTTGAAAAGAATTTTATTAATCGCTATTCTAACTCTTATCATGTTGATAGGTGCAGCGATAACAAAAGGAATATTTGGGATAGTTTTATCTCCCGAACATAAATTGACCGCCTTCTTATTATGTGTACCTGTTGCAGCTGTAGGTGGGTTAATCTATCTATACTTGATTTTAAAGGTTGGAATCGCAGAAAAATTACTGGGTTCAAGTATGACACGCTTACGTCGACGATTAAAAATTTAAAGGTGAGAAAATGCGTTTAGATAAGTATTTAGCAGACATGCAAATCGGCTCGAGAAAAGAAGTGAAAGCTTTTATTAAAAAAGGGCTTGTCACAGTGAATGAGCAAGTCATTAAAAGTGATAAATTTCAGGTTGATGAAACGAAAGATATCGTCAAGTTTGAAGAAGAGGTGATCCGTTATCAAAAGGAGTTTTACTACTTATTGAACAAACCTCAAGGCGTCATTTCAGCAACGATTGATGATTATGAAGAAACGGTGTTGGATTTGTTTAGTGATGAAGACTACCGAGAAGATTTATTCCCGGTGGGACGGTTGGACAAAGACACAGAAGGATTATTATTGATTACCAATGATGGTGTGTTATCACATCGTTTGTTATCACCTAAACGTCATGTACCAAAAGAGTATTACGTGGAAGTTGAAGGATGCTTGACGAAAGAAGATCAAGAGAAGATAGCTGCTGGGTTAAAGATAGATGGCGGGGAAATTTGTTTGCCTGCAGAGTTGAAAATTCTTGCTGTAGATGAATCTAGCCAGTGTTCTAGCGCTCAATTGATTTTACATGAGGGGAAATTTCATCAAGTGAAACGAATGATGCAAGCTTGTGGAAAAGAGGTCACCTACTTACAAAGAATTCGTATGGGCAATCTAACTTTACCAGAGGATCTCTCTTTAGGTGAATATCGTGCGTTAACTGCTGAGGAATTAACATTATTGCAACAAAAATAGACAGAATGTGAGCTATGTAAAGATAGGCCTTTGCATGGCTCTTGATTTTTAAGCAAAAAATTCTATAATTAAAGTTACGTTATCAAAATATGGAAAAGATTGGAGCGTATTCATTGAAATTAAATAAACTATCATTTGTACTTATTGGTGCTAGTCTATTTCTAATGTCAAGTCCAGTATTTGCAAGTGAACTAGATCAACAAATTAAACAAAATCAATCACAGTTGACTCAAACACATCAACAAGAACAAGATTTTATGAAACAAATTCAAGATTTTATCAATCAAATGAATGATAATCAGGCGCAAGAAGAACGATTTAAAAAGGCTGTAGTGAAAGAAGAACTTGCTTATCAAGAAGTAAAAGACAAAATAGCTAGCTTAAATAAAGAGTATAAAAAATTGTCAAAACAAGAAGATGAGTCTCTAACGGCAAAACAACTTGAGAAAAAGACAAATAAGTTAATTGATTTAAAAGATGAGGTTCGCTTACTTGAAAGAGAAGCCGAAAAATATCCAAATCTAATTAAAAATTTTCAATCAAGTGTTGATTATTATCAACAACAACGTGTCATTTGTGAGGCGAATCAAGCCATCTTAACTGCAAAACTGAAAGATGTAACTAATAAGAGTTCGCAATTACAGCATGCGTTAAAAGATTTACAGGCAAAGAAAGCGGAGGAAGACCAAGAAAAAGCTCGTCAAGCAGCCAAAGAAGCCGAAGCCAAAGTTACTGGTTTTGCTTCTCCATTGGAAACCCCGTTAGTCGTTTCGAGTGGATTTGGTAGTCGTGAAGATCCAAATGGCAAATCTGGCACTCAGCATGATGGAATCGACTTGCCAGGTAATTTAAATCAAAAAGTAATGGTTGCTCGTGCTGGTCAAGTCGTGACAACTGGTAGTCATCCAAGCGCTGGTAACTTTATCATTGTGAAACATGATAATGGCTATTATAGTTATTACCTACATCTAAATGAAATATTGGTAAAAGCCGGAGAAACGGTGCTTTTGGGGCAAACAATTGGTAAAATGGGTACAACGGGTAATTCAACTGGTGTTCACTTACATTTTGGCTTAGCGAAAACACCTAACTGGCAAGAGTTTGTCGATCCCGCCTATGCCCTGGGATTGAAAAAATAAAAGTAAAAAGCGTAGTTCAACTCATTTGTGAATTGAAATACGCTTTTTTTGTTAGACTTGAACTTGGAGGCTTGGATTAAATTAGTATAAACCGAAGCTAAATAACCAAGCAATTAAAACTGAAATTGGCCCTGTTGCCATACGAGAGAATAATACAGCTGGCACCCCAACTTCAACCGTTTCTTCCTCTGCTTCTGCAAGAGTTAAGCCTACAGGAACAAAGTCTGCACCGGCTTGAGCATTAATTGCAAATAATGCAGGGAGAGCCATAGCAGGTGGAATAGTCCCTTTACCAATTTCCACACCTAATAGAACACCAATAACTTGAGCGATAACAGCTCCAGGACCTAATACAGGGGATAATACCGGAATTGTACATATGAAAGCTAAAATAATTAATCCAATAATATTACCAGCTAGTGGTTTAACACCAGTTGCGATGATATTACCAATACCTGTATAGTTGATTAATCCAACTAGCATACTAACAAATGCCATAAATGGTAGAATGTTTTTTATCGTAATATCAATTGTATCACGTCCAGCTTGATAGAATTTACCAACGACCTGACCAACAGCACGTCCTAATTTATTGATGAATCCTAATATACCTTTTTGATTATTATCACTAGATGTAGTTTCCTTTGTATCTTCTGTTTTTTCTACTGCATCTTCAACAGGCGATACTTCTTGGATAGAGGCATCGGTAATTGATCCATCGTCCTCAACAACAGACAAATCTTTTAATGTAACTCCTGAGACAAAATTATACTCTTTAATATATTTAGCTAATGGTCCAGCTGGAGGAGTAGGATGGATGTTAATAGTCATAACATTCATTTTTGGATAAACGCCACATCTAGCAGTACCACCACAATCTATTACTACTGCAATCATTTTTTCAGAATCAACTTTTTCTCTGAAACCATCAACAACTTCGGCATCTAGATGTTCAGCAATTACATTAGCGATAGGATGAATCCCGCCACCAGTCACAGAAACAACTAATGTCTTTTCATCTGTTTTTTCTAACGTTAGAGGGCCTCCCCAGCCGTTTTTGCCTTTTGATACAACGACTTTTTTAGACATATTCTTATCCTCCTTATTTATTTCTTCCACATTAGTTTTGTAAGATATTCAGTAACGATACCACGAATGAGAATGACGATTAAACCTACAATAAAGTATCTAACTGCTAAAGGAACTACAGATAGTCCTAAAGTAGTAATACCTGCAGAAATACCTGTCCAGACAAATAGTTCCCCAGCATTCGCATGTGGAAAAAGTCCAGTAATTGGATGAACGAACGAAACAGCAGCATCATAAAATGCAGGTTTTTGTTTTTCTTCTACAAATCGTCCAAACGTATAACACATTGGGTTTGTCATAAAAAATACTGCCAATAATGGGAATAAAGAATATCGAAGGATGATATTTTTTGTACATAATTTAGCAAATCTTTCCACTCTGTCCTCACCAATTATAGCGATTAAAGCGTTTACAAATGTAAGTAATACAATAAGAGTAGGTAAAATTCCTGTGATTAGCCCTACTAAATTTTTACCACCAGCATTAAAAATTCCAATAAATCCTTCAGCTAGTTTAACTAAAAAATCCATCATTCATCTCTCCTTATTTTTAGATTGTAACTAGATTATTTTTGCTACGTTCATCATTTATTAATTTCAAGGCATTAATAAACGCTTTTTTTCTTTTTTCTTGGTGATCTCGTTTAATACTATTTGGGATGATTTTCCGAGATGCTGAGTACAGTTTTTAAACTTTGCAAATATTGTACCTCCTTCCATTTTTCTGTACTCAATAATATTACCGTCTATATCTGTAGCAATAATTAATATAATTCCTGGACCTAGATTTAGTTTTGCTCTTACAATACCAACACCCATATGTCCAGATTTATGTTTTTTAACTTCTCTAATATTTTGCAAATAGTTTTTCGTCTGCCTTTTTGATAGATAGAGTTGTAAGAACCACATTAAAATAAAAGGTAAAATATAAATCCAATACCTCAAAATATTCTCCTCCTTCCAAGTTATAAAAATTCTTCTAAGCAAAGATTAGCATAATTGATTCGATATTAAAAGCCTAAATTGACAAAATACACACACTTTCACAAATGTTAAGTTTGTGAAAATTATTCAATTAACGTTTGTGAAAGTTGATAAATCAACGTTTTTTTGTGTTGACTTTTGTGTTTCGTGAATTTATTCTTGGGGTGTAACAAATGATAAATGCATTAACAAAAGTTTTTAGGAGGAAATCAAAATGACAATTTATACTAAGTTATTGCAACGTGAAAAAGAACAAAATCCAATTAAAGTTGGTGTAATTGGTGCTGGACAAATGGGATATGGAATGATTTCGCAAATCTCAACTATTCCAGGTATGGCCGTAACAGGAATTAGTGATATCCGATTAGAAAATGCACAACGAGCCGCAGACGCATATAATCGTAGTGCTACAACGAAAGTAAATATTTTGACTTCAACTGACTTAAGAGAAGTTATTCATTCACCAAATGTTGAGGTAATTGTTGATGCGACAGGTGTACCTGAAGTTGGTGCCCAAATTTCCTTAGAAACATTAATTGCAAAAAAACACCTTGTTCTCCTAAATGTAGAAGTTGATATCACAATCGGTCCTTTAATGAAGAAATTATATGATGCAGCAGGCTTAGTTTATACTGGATCTGATGGTGATGAACCTGCAGCAACAGCACAAATGTTTGAATTTGCTAAAAGCATGGGGATGGAAGTATTAGTTGCCGGTAAAGGTAAAAATAATGCTTTGAAAGTAAGCGCAAATCCAGATACAGCCGCTGAAGAAGCAAAATCTAAGAGAATGAATAGTCATATGTTAGCTGCATTCCAAGATGGTACAAAGACAATGGCGGAAATGAACTTATTATCAAATGCAATTGGATTTGTTCCTGATAAAGTTGGTATGCATGGTATCTCAGCTGACCTAGATGGAACAGTTAAAAATCTAGACTTAAAAGAAAACGGTGGGGTTCTTGATAAATTTGGTGTAGTTGAATATGTTGATGGTATTGCACCTGGCATTTTCTGTATTGTGAAAGGTCAAAATGAAGGTGTACAACATGAATTAAATTACTTAATGAAAAAAGGTGATCGTAATCACCATATCTTGTATCGTCCATTCCACTTATGTAGTTTAGAAACACCATTAACAATTGCTCGTGCAGTGTTAGAACATGATTATGCTATTGTTCCACTTGGTGCACCGATTTCAGAAACTGTTGCAGTAGCTAAGAGAGATATTAAAGCAGGTGAACCTATTGATGGTATTGGAGGTTACTGTGTACGTGGCGTGTTAGAAACACATACAGATATGGTTAAAAATAATAATGTTCCAATCGGTTTAGTTGGCGGAAAATCTTATGCAAAACGAGATATTAAAAATGGTAGCTTCTTAACTTATGATGATATACAATTAGATGAAGAGACTACAGTTTATCGCTTACGTAAATTGCAGGATCAAACTTTCGCAAAATAATATTATAAGCTAGGAGTGATTATATGGTTAAATCCCGTGTAATAGAGATTGGAGAATTTGCTGATTTTGATGACGTTGATGTTATAATTTTGTTCAACAATACATCTCCAGAAGGATTAAGAGAAGTATGTGTGATTCACGAGTATGATGAAGAAATTACGCCAGATTCTTTTGATTTGTTAAAAGTTGGTAGCGTTGTCAAATTTGGCGATAACGAATATTCTGTTAAAGAGATTGGAAAAGTTGCCAATAGTACATTAAAAGAATTAGGACATGCATCATTTTATTTTGGATTGGCTGAAGATGATGAATTACTTCCTGGTTCAGTATTATTAGAACCGGCAGTAAAACCGACAATTAGTGTTGGGGATACAATCGAGTTTATTTATTAAGAAATGGGGTGAGAGAATGGCTTATTATGATGATCGCAGACTTTTAGTTGAAATTGCACAAATGTACTATGAGGAACGTGCTACTCAAGAAAAAATTGCAAAAAAATTTAATATTAGTCGTTCTCTCGTCTCAAAATATTTAACAAAAGCTAGAGATATTGGAATCGTTGAGGTTATTATTCACGATGAGAATTTACAGCCTTATCGTCTTTTGGAGGATAGGGCTAAAAATGCTTTTGGCTTGAAAGAAGTCATTTGTATTTCGCCAACTAATCAAAACTTACTAAAGAAAAAATTAGGTAGTGCTGCTGAAAAATACCTTTCCAGAGTAATTCAGGAAAATTCAATTGTAGCAGTTTCTGCAGGAACTACTGTTAAAGAAGTTGCTAAGGCTTTTTCAAGTAAAATACAACTAAAATCTGTTACATTTATCCCTGCTGTAGGGGGATTAGGGGTTGCACATACTGAATTCCAAGCGAATGTTATTTGTGATATTTTTGCTAAACAATCAGGAGCTAACTGTATAGAGCTTCATGCGCCTGTTGTGGTAGACACAGTTGAAGCAAAAAAAATCTTTATGGAACAAAAATATATTAAAGAAGGTTTTTCTTTAGCTAAGAGAGCCGACATTGCCATTGTAGGGATAGGTGGCTCACCAGTTTATTCTACAATGACACAATATTATATAAATGAAGAAGACGATGATTTCATTGAGGCAAATAAAGATATTGTTGGTGATATTTGCTATAACTTTATTACTAAAGATGGAGAACTTTATCATTGTCCATGGAATGATCGTGTTTTAACTATTACATTAGAAGATTTAAAAAATATACCAAATGTCATTGCTGTAGCTGGAGGTAACGATCGAATAGAATCCATTTTCGCATGTATAAAAGGAAAAATTATTGATGTTTTAGTTACAGATGCTACAACATTGAAAAAATTATTAAAAATGAAAGAGGATGTGAGTGATTAATGTTAGTCACGTCAAAAGAATTATTTAGATTAGCTGAAGAAGGTAAGTTTGCAATTCCAGCCACTAATTTTATTGATTTAGATTCTGCAAGAACATATGTCGATACTGCAGAAGAGTTAAAATTACCATTAATTCTAGCTTTTGCACAACAACATGAAGAATTTATTAGTTTAGAAGAAGCAGCATTAATTGGTAAATATTTAGCTGAGAAGAGTTCGATGCCTGTTGTTTTGCATTTGGATCATGGACAGGATTTTGACTTTATTAAACGCGCCATTTCACTAGGTTTTAGTTCTGTCATGATTGATGCATCAAAAGACACTCTTGAAGAAAATATTAGAAAAACCAAAGAAGTAGTAGAGTATGCCCATCAGCATGGAGTAGTTGTTGAAGCTGAAATTGGACATGTAGGTTCAAATCAAAGTTATGAAGATAAAAATGAAACCGATAGCATTTATACCGAAGTCGCTGATGCTAAATACTTTGCAGAACAAACAGGCGTAGACTCTTTAGCAGTATCCATTGGTACGGCGCATGGTTTGTATAAAGGCACACCAAAACTTAATTTTGAACGATTATTTGATATATATCAAGCAGTAGATATTCCTCTAGTTTTACATGGTGGCTCATCATCAGGTGATGCGAATTTGACTAAGTGTGTAGATAATGGCATCAGAAAGATTAATATTTTTACAGACTTTTTGAATGCTGCTTATTTAGAAATTAAGAAAGATAAAGCTAATGACTATGTTGAAATGAAAGCTGAAGCAAATACAGCGATGAAGGCTACATTACAAAGATATTTTGAAGTCTTTAAAACAAAACAAGTGGAGGTCTAGAGTATGAGTAAAAGAAGATTAAGAGCACCATTTTTTGTTGTAAATCCTAAGTTGTATTTATATGGGCAAAAAGCTTTAGAATTGGCAAAAGTGGCAGATGAATTAGCCGGAAAATATGATATTGATATATTATTTACGGTTCAACATGCAGATAGTTATCTGATTAGCCAAAATACTAAAAATCTCATTTTGACTGCTCAGCATATGGATAGTTATACACCTGGAAGAGGTATGGGACATGTATTGCCTGAAAGCTTAGTAGAAGCAGGTATCCAAGCAGTATTTTTAAATCATGCTGAACATCCTTTACATGTTAGTGAATTAGCAAAAGTGATGAAGAGAGCTGACGATTTAGATCTAATTACGATTGTATGCGCAGATAGTTTTGCTGAAGCTCGTGCCATTGCTACTTTAAATCCTGATATCATGGTTTGCGAACCAACGGAATTAATTGGTACTGGACAATCTAGTGATATTGAATATATGAAAGAAACGAATCGAATTGTTAAAGAAATGAATCCATCAACACAAGTACTACAAGCAGCTGGAATTAGTACAGTAGATGATGTGTTGAAAGCGCTACGTTCGGGTGCGGAAGGAACAGGGGGCACAAGTGGTATTGTATGTGCTGATGACCCTATTCAAACCCTAAAAGATATGTTAGCGGCAGTGAATAAATATAGAGAGGAAGAAATGTAATGACTTTTTATCACGAAGAATTTAAAGTTGATACTGTAGCGAATCGGGATAGTTTTCATGATATTTCTTCATTTGTTCATCAAGCAATCACAAATAGTGGCATCGAAAATGGGATTTGCTGTGTTTCAACTTCGCACACAACTTGTTCGGTATTTTTTGAAGAATATACACACGACATTGATGAAAACGGTGATGATTTTTTAAATGTTGATTTAAGTCATATTCTAACTAAAATTGTTCCTCCACATGAAAGTAAAGAAAGTTATCTATATCCTGGAGAAAAACATTATGAAGCAGTGGAGAGTTGGGAACAAGCTGCTGAATATCTTCCTAATGGTGATCGCACGGCTTTGTGGAATGGAGATGCTCATATTAAAGCCACACTCTTGGGGAATAGTGTTAGTTTTCCAGTACTCAATAGCAAATTAGCTGTTGGTAAAACGGGTTATGTATATTTTGTTGATTTTGATCGAACTAGAGAGAGAACAAGAAAAATTATCGTATCAATCGTAGGCTGATGATAAAAATCCTTTAGAGTAATTTCTAGACACTCTAAAGGATTTTTTGACATTTCCCTTACTTTCTTCGTTATTATAGATGACAACGTTGTTTAGTTTAATAATTGTTTAAAGGAAAGTAAGGGTGATAAAATATGCAAATCATTTATTGGATGAAACAGCTGATGGCAGATGATTATGGTCAGATTTTAGTATGGCTGATTATGATTTTACTTTTAATGGGTGTGGATGTCATCACTGGGTTAATTCAAGCGAAGATCAATCGAAATATTAATAGTAAAAAAATTGGCGATGGTATTTTGAAAAAAGTCCAGATTTTACTAGTGTTAATCGTTATTGTGCCGCTAACAATTGTCTTGCCTAATGTGGTGAGTACAACAGTTATTATTGGTATTTATTTGCTAGAAACCTACAACGAATTAGTCTCTATCAATGAAAATCTCAAACATGCTGGGATTGATACTAATCTATTAGGTCCTATTACGAAATTGCTCGGAAAAGGGGACGATGAAAAATGATTGATATGGATACAGCTATCGATTACATGTATGGTTTGAGGACAAAAAATATCCGTTATAGCATGGATTATTCGCGGACAGGAGCAGATGGTACGGGCGATTGTAGCGGTACGATTTATGCGGCATTAAGAAAAGCAGGGGCCTCAGACGCTGGTTGGGTGGTAAATACGGACAGCATGCACGATTGGCTAATAAAAAATGGTTTTAGATTAATCGCACATAATAAAGAGTGGAACGCTAAAAGGGGAGACATTGTTATCTTTGGCGAAAAAGGCAAGTCAGGCGGCGTTGCAGGACATGTAGTGATTTTCATCAGCAACACCCAAATTATTCACTGTACATGGAAAAGTGATAGCGTTAATGGTGTGTTCATCGAAAATGAAGCGACTGCCTGTCCTTATAGCATGGGCTGGTATGTTTACCGTTTAGATCAAAAAACCTCATCCTCTCAGCCTAAAACAAGCGCTCAAGTTTCAAAACCAGCTGCAGACATTCAGTGGATTTCGGAAAAATGGCACTTTGTTACGAATATTCCTATCTATCTACGTACAGCTCCAACTGTCCAATCAGATAAAATCGCGTTATTAGGTACGGGCTCATATATTCAGTATGATGCGTATGGTTACAAAGATGGATATGTGTGGTTACGTCAGCCACGGGCGGATGGTACTTATGGTTATCTTGCAAGCGGGGAGTGTGTTGACCATCGACGCACGAGCTATTGGGGTAATTTTGACTAATCCTAGTGTTTCACTTATGGTATTCAGCGAACCTATTCTATATTATGGTATCAATAATCTGATTAGACTAAATAACAAAAGTAAAGCTCTTTGTTTTATGCAACTTATGCGTGCAACAAAGAGCTTTTTGCAATCATTTTAAAATAACTTTGACGTAGAAGTAATTTTTAATTTCTCCTTGGTAAATGGATGGATCAGGTGCATTTGATAAGCATGAAGCATCAAACGTTTCGCACGGGAATGTTCATTATATAAAGGATCACCGACAATTGGATGTTGAATGCTTGCTAGGTGGACCCGAATTTGATGGGTACGACCAGTTTCTAGGATACAATAGATTTGCGACTGTTTTTTGCTTGCTTGCTGCACTTTGACATGCGTAATGGCTTCTTGTCCATTGCGTTCATCGATGGTTCGTTTCCGACGATCATGGCGATGGCGACCAATTTTTTTGCGGATGGTCAGATCTTTATCCAGCCGTCCTTCAACAATTGCCTGATATTTGCGAAAGATTTCCTTTTGTTCAAGTAAGCGTCCCAAAATTGGCAAAACAAACGGATTTTTCGCAAAAAGCACGACCCCACTCGTTTCTTTATCTAAGCGGTGTACGACATGGGGAAAAGCACCTTCTCCTTGTTGTGCTAAATAGGCCGCCACATCATTTTGTAAAGTGCCATTTTCGTTAGGTTGATTGGGATGGGTTTTGATACCGACTTTTTTATCCACTACAATCATATGTTCATCCTCATACAGTACCGTGACATTTTGCGCCTGACCAAGCTGGACTTTTTGATACTGGTAATCTTCCTCTTCTATAATTAATGTGAGCGTATCTAGAGGTTGGACCAATTGATGAAACATAGCTACCTCACCATTTAGTAAGACATTTTTACGCACTCTTAGGAAATGGCGGACTTTTCGTGGCACCAACCATTGTTCTTCTAAGACTTCGCGAATGGTGCAAGGAGTAAAATCTATCGGTAATTGAATGGCGTATTGCATGTGTATTCCTTTCCTACTTTGGGCTGATTTTTAGAAAATTTAAGTCTTTTTCAACCTTTTTTTCATATATCAATGGTAAAATAGCTTTGTTAAAATGGCAATGAAAATTTTAATTGAAAGGAAATGTTATGGATTTTAAAACAATCGGATCTAAAATAAAAACAGGATTTTCCCGTTTTTGGACATGGTTTTCGCCTTATTGGCAGCAATTTTCGGCCTGGCGGAAACGTGTTTGGCGGAAATATCATATCAATAAAATATTAATCTTGTTAGTAATGATTGCGACCTTAGCGGCAAGTGTTTATCTCTTTTTTGTTGCGAAGAGTACAAAAGTTTCAGAATTAGAAGCAGGGTTAAAGCAATCGACCATTATTTATGATTATAAAGGGGAAGAAGCAGGCCGTCTCCATTCACAAAAAGGAAATTATGTCGAGTTATCTGAGATTTCGCCTTACGTGGTAGATGCCTTGATTTCTACTGAGGACCGTCGTTTTTATCAACATCATGGATTTGATATCAAGGGGATTGGTCGGGCGATGGTACGGATGGTCATTAATCGTTCAACTGAAGGCGGTGGCGGAAGTACAATTACCCAACAGTTAGCCAAGAATGCGTATTTAACGTTGGACCAAACTTTTAATCGCAAAGCCAAAGAAATTTTCTTAGCCATCGAAATTGAGAAAAAATATTCAAAAGATGAAATTTTGACCATGTATTTGAATTCTTCATATTTTGGTAATGGGGTATGGGGCATTCAAGATGCGGCGAAAAAATATTTTGGTGTCGATGCCAAAGATTTAAATTTAACCGAATCAGCTTGCTTGGTCGGTATGTTAAAAGGACCATCGATTTATAATCCGCTTGACCACCTAGAAAATGCTACGAACCGACGCGATACGGTTTTAGAACTGATGGTAAGCAATCAAAAAATAAGTCAACAAGAAGCTACCCAAGCGCAGCAAGTTAATTTGGCTTCTCTTTTAAATGATACTTATACACAAAACCAAAGCGACTATGCTTATCCTTATTATTTTGACGCAGTAATTAACGAAGCCACGAATAAATATCATTTGAAATTACAAGATATTATGAAAAATGGCTATAAGATTTATACTTATCTCGATCCAAATTACCAACGCCAAATGCAGTCGGTTTATGAAGAAGATAGTTATTTTCCAGAAAATGCCGCGGATGGCACGATGGTTCAGTCAGCATCTGTGGCGATTAATCCTGATAATGGTGGGGTAGAAGCAGTTGTTGGGCGTAGAGGAGAGTACACATTTTTGGGCTATAACTTTGCGACCCAAATGAAACGATCGCCTGGTTCGACGATAAAACCATTAAGTGTCTATGCAGCTGCTTTAGAATCAGGGTACCATCCTGATAGCCTCTTAAAAGACGAACCTTTAGATTTTTATGAAGCGAAAAACTATGATGGCACCTATGCTGGGGAAGTTCCAATGTATCAAGCTGTAGCCCAAAGTTTGAATTTACCAGCTGTTTGGCTATTACATGAAATCGGCTTGGATAAAGGATTTAAAAAAGCGAAGGAATTTGGTCTGTCACTAGATGATAAAGACCGATACTGGGGCTTGGCTTTAGGTGGATTGCGTTATGGAGAAAGTCCGCTAACGATGGCTAGTGCTTATGCGACCTTTGCAAATGGAGGAACGTATTATGAAAGTCACTTTATCGCGAAAATTATCGATGCAACAGGTGCCGTCATTGTGGATAATACGGGTAAGAAAGGCACACGAGTTATTTCAGAAAGTACAGCCAATGAAATGACCAGTATGTTGTTAGGTGTCTTTTCTAATGGTACGGCCGTTAATGCACAACCTTATAATTATCAAGTAGCAGGCAAAACCGGAACGACGGAAACGAATTTTGACGCTAGTAAAGTCAATGACCAATGGATTGTCGGTTACACGCCTGATGTAGTGATTTCGACATGGTTGGGTTATGAAAAAACGACTACACAGCACTATCTAACTTCAACGAGTGGTCAAGGCGTGGGCCAAGTATTTAAAGCTCAAGCCCAAGGAATTTTACCTTATACAAAAAATACCGCCTTTTCAGTGATTGATGCCTATCAGACAGGAGGCAAAGTGATGAGTCCCGAAGAAGCACAAGACGCGAACCAACCATCTGTGAAAAAACAAGTTGATGATTTTGCTGCTCAAGCCAAAGAAGGGTTGGAAACATTTGGTCAGAAAGTCAAAGAAGGCTTTAATAACCTATTTGGTGGCTTGGTAGAAAAAATTCAAGGGAACAATTAAAATTCCTTCGTGCCTAAATGCCTTAGATATGTTACAATGAAAACGGAATTAAAAAACATTGGAGGATAAAAGATGATTAATATTTACGATACAGCGAATCAATTAGAACGTGAAATTCGCCAAACAGACCAATTTAAAGCATTGGAGCAAGCAGTTAAAGCTTTAAAAGAAAATAAAGCGTCTTATGATTTATTCAAAGAGTTCCAAGCCTTCCAACAATCGATGCAACAAAAAATGATGGCTGGAGAAGAATTATCAGATGCCGATGCACACAAAGCTGAAGATTTAACGACTAAGATGCAAGGCGATTCATTGGTTTCAGATGTTATGATGAAAGAACAAGCTTTTAGCCAATTAATCAATGAATTAAACCGCATCGTCTTAAAACCAGTGAATGATTTGTATCAATAAAATATTTTCCCACTAAAAAGAGCTAGCTGCCACGCTTAGTCTAATTTTAGTGGGATTTTTGTATTCGGAGGAGGTTGTTTTATGTCGAAATCAGATTTAGATGTATTATTTGTTTCACCATTGGGATGGAGTCGACATATTTGGGATAAAATTTGCCCATTGTTTGAGGAAAAAGAAGTGGCCTTTTTAGATTTTTTGGATCATTCTTATGAACAAGTGAATCTAGAAAAAATTGAAGAAAAACTATCCTATGAATTGTGTCGTTTGAAGCCTGATGGAATAGTGGTTGCTGCTTCTTTTGGGGTAGTGGTGGTAGGCCATTATTTGAGTACACATAATCATCAGTGTCATCAGGTTATATTAATTGACGGATTTGAAACATTGCCAACGAATGACGAACTTAATCAATTAGTAAATCAATTACCAACAAACCAATATGCCACTTTGAAAGATTACTATAATAGTATGCTTGAGGAAAATGAACAACAGGATATGAAGTTATTAGAAATTTTGAACCATAACTTGTCTTTTTATCAGGAAAGCTATCATACGAAATTAAGTAATGAGAATATGATTTCTTATCTTCGTTGCTATTCGAATTATTCAGTAAAAAATACTTTGGCTAAAATAAGTCAGCAAGTGAATCAACTTATAGTATATTCTAGCATAGCATTACCAATACCTCATGAAAAAATTACACCAGATAATCATTTACTTATGTTAACTAATCCAGAAATATTAGCTAACCAAATAGCCAATCTTTAAGAATATCTAAAATCGATCACCAAAATATTTATACTTGATAAGTAGCGTTATATAATTTTCTTGTGAATCATTTATTTAATGCTAACGAGTTTGGTTAGCGGGTTGTTTTTGGAGGCGATATGATGTCTGATTTAAAATGGTATGCTGGTGGTGCAGAACGTAAGAAAGAAGCGATGAAATTAATCGAAAGCTTGATGGCAGAGTTACCGAATGAAGCCCATTTAGCACCTTTGCGTAAGATGTTAGTTAGCTATCATGAAGAGTTGATTAAAGAACAGTCAGCCATTCCTTATATCTTAAGTCGTTTCAACATTGAAGTTTCGAAGGTTTTGCTTGATCATGGCATCACTTTAGCAGAAAAACCAGCGGAACAATTGAAAGAATTAAGTCATTTATCAAATATTCGTTATGGTTATTAAAAGCTTCTCGGCAGATGTGTTTTACATGTCTGTCGAGATTTTTTGCATAGATAGGTAATAAATAGATCCATTTAAGTAAAAAATAAGCAGAAACTAAAAGAATCATTTATAATGAGAGTATGTACAAAAAAATAGTCATTGCAAGGAGAGAATGAATGCTTGAAATCTTAACGTTTCTTGTACTATCTGTGGTTTTCGAGTTTATTTGGATCAATGCTTTTTATGGCATTTCAAAAGTAAGATTTTCTAATAAAACACTTTTTCAAATCTTAATTATCTATATGGTGATGATGCTAACTTTTACGGAAATATCAATATTATTCAATATCGGATATATCCAACTTTTGGGAATATGTACTTTCCCAATGATTAGCTTTGTTTTTCAATTCAAGAGTGAATATCGTAATATTCATCATGTTTCTTTTAAATTTTTTTACAGCTTCTATAGTTTTACGTTAGCCTTTTTACTCTTTTGGCTTTATGGCTGGGCGGTAAATACCCTTTTGGATAGCCTACACTTGAGTTTTGACTCAACTTATATACGAGTGCTAACCGTTTCACTGACAGGTAGCGTATTAACTATTTTGACACATTATTGGATTATTTTAGTCACTCCTGCAAAAATTTATGTGTCGCATCCAATCATTCGAAAAAACATCAAAGAAGTAAATATTTTTCTACTCATTGTTTATCTAGCTGTCACCTTTGCCTATATGAATGAAGTATATATTGCTAGAGATGGAATTAGCGAACCAGTGAAATACATGATGTTCCTTTTTATTTCAATTTTGATTATCTTGTTTTTCTATTTAACATTTAAATCTCAGCTTGCTGCAAAAGAAGAAATTAATCAGTTGCAGAAAACTCAGTTAGATAATTTAGCGGTTTATACAGAAGAAATTGAAAAAATGTATCAAACACTGCGAGGCTTTAGACATGATTATCAAAATGTATTATTGAGTTTGCAAGAAAGTATTGATAGTGAGAATATTGAGCAGATTAAGCAAGTCTATCATGATATTTTAGCTTCAGCAGATGTTCGTTTAGTCAGACAAATTGAGTCTACTAATGTCAATGAATTGGCGAATATTCATGATTCTGCAGTTAAGAGTGTAATGTTTTGGAAGATTACACAAGCAAGAGATCGAAAAGTGGCTGTTGATGTTGAAATTAAGGAAGAAATCCCTCAATTATGGATGTCTAGTTTACATTTTATTCGCATTTTTTCAATTTTAATGGATAATGCAATAGAAGAAGCGAAACGTACGGTTACACCCAAAATTTCTATTGCCCTATTTGTAAATCAAGGAGACATTATTTTTACCCTTAGCAACAGTACTTTGCTTGATTCAATTCATTTTAATCTACTACAGAAGCCAGGTTATACAACTAAAGGAAGAAATAGAGGAATTGGATTGAGTAATGTCAATGAAATTTTAAGTCAATATAGCAATTGTTATCTCGAAACAGAGTTAGAGAACCGCATATTTACACAAAGATTAGTGATGGAAGGAATAGAAGAGTGAAAGTATTCGTATTAGAGGATGATCTGATGCAGCGCCAACGTTTAGTACGTATTATTGAAGCATATGCGCAACAAAAGAAGATGAATATTGAGGTCCTAGATACAGCTAAAGTGAGTGAATTAATCCAGAATATCGAATCTGAAAGTTTTGATCAGCTTTATTTCTTAGATATCGATATAAAAAATGAAAGTAAAAAAGGTTTAGAAATTGCTCAAGAAATAAGAAAGCTAGATAATCGCGGTACAATTGTGTTTGTGACTACCCATTCTGAATTCGCTCCAATTACCTATAAGTACAAAGTGAGTGCGTTAGATTTCATTGATAAGAGTGATCCTGAAATGATTCAAAGAGTAGAGGAAGCTTTACAATACGTTTATGAAAAGTATGATATGTCTGATGCTGAAGATGATTTTATCCTAGAATTACCCAAGAGAACGATTAGGCTCCCCTTTAATGATATCTATTATTTTGAAACAATCGCAAATCATAGAATTAAGCTGATTTCTAAAAATAGAATATTAGAATTTTATGGTAGTTTAAAAGAGATTGAAAAAATGGATGAGCGGTTGTTTAGGTGTCATAATAGTGTGTTAATTAATTTAAATAATGTAATCGAAATTAGTCGTCAGGATGGCTGTGTGTATTTTGAAAATAGTATTTCTTGTCCAGTCGCGAGGAAAAATTTTAGAAGTTTACGTGAAAAAATAAAATAGATTATGCTTTCCTATATTTAAAGTATTTATTTCTTTAAATATAGGATTTTTTTATACAACTATCTCATTCATAGTTATAACTACATAAGACTATTTTACTCCAGGGTAAATGGCAATGTAGGGATAAAAATAAACCAGTCAGGTAATTAGTGTATAAAAAATTTAGTTATGGGTTAAATTATAGATAGAGTTCGCATAGGAATATCAAAAAATGAAAAGAGGAGTCATGAATTTGAAAAAAGTAAAAAATATATTATTGATTTTAGGACTGACAATTTTAGTTAGCTTTACTAACTTTGAGGTGTTTTTTAATTTAAGTGCCCAAGAATTGGGAAATCAACAGTTTAAATGGCTAGTGATTGATGGTGTATTTGCAATATTGATTGTGTCTTTAACCTATTTGATTTACAAAAGAGTAAGAAAAAAAGATAAAGATGTATTAATTAAAAATAAGCTGTTAATGACACTAGGCTTTACACTTTTAGCAGTAGGAATCAATTATCTATATGGTTTATTTATTGACACGACTGCAAATCAAAATTTGGTTAATGAAATGAGAATGCAAGCACCGATATTAGCAGCTTTTCAAGTTCGATTATTTGCACCGATTATTGAAGAAATGATTTGGCGTGGTATATTCATGAATCTATTCTTCATGAAAAACACAGCTATTTCGAAAGTTTGTCAGGTATTCACCTCGGGATTATTTTTTGGATTTTTACATACGTACAGTATTAATTTTGAGTTACTGATATATAGTATTATCGGTTGGATTTTAGCGAGTACCTATTATTTTACTAAAGATATTCGTTGCCCGATTATTGTGCATTTAGCTTTAAATAATATGTAAGAATGTAAAATCAGTCCTTAGAACCATGAAGAAAACGCTTATAAATGTTATGATTATATCAGTAAGTGAATTTGTTAATAAGTGATAAAGCTAAATTGTTAGAGGGCTTACTAACTATATTACATAACTTGTTTAGAAAACGAAGGTGAGATGATTATTTATGCGAGCAAGGGATAAAACAGGAAAAATAGTTGAAATCTGGCAAATTAGTCGCAAAGGGCCTCAACCAAATTGGGTAAAAGAAGCCTTTGCGAAAAACTATTTGGTTTGGATAGACAACCATCTGCGAATTTTGCTAGCTGGTATCTCGCCTTCCGTTAGTCAAAATATCAAAGAAGGGGCAACTGGTTCACTTGGCGGTGGTGGATTCTTAGGTTATTCGATGTATACGTTGGGTTTTCCTGGCGATGTCATTGATATAACTAATCGGAAAGTACTCTCCCCAAAACAGTTTGCGAAAAGTTACAAAGTCATTAGCGAGCAGGATATTGTGTAAAAACCTATCTTTACTGTATAAAGATGCAGTAAAGATAGGTTTTTTGTACAAATTTGAGAGTGAATGGTAGGAAATAAACAAAAATAACCTTTATAGTTAAAATTGTTTATTCGCTTCAATCGCATCATATAAATGTATTAATACTGTTTCCAAAGTTGGTTCATCTATTTGTAAGCTGAGCACGTCATTATTTTTCATTAACTCATCTATTAAATCTACTAAATTATCTTCTTTTGTTAATCTTACTTTATATTTATTATTATTTAGTTTATCTACCGAATAATGTTTCGATATAACCATCTGTGTTTCTTCACTTATTTCAATGGTAACCTCTTGAGCTTGTCCAGAATCGTTAATTAAATTCTTTAAAGAACCATCATAGAATAGTTCACCTTTATTGATAATCAATACTCTATCAACAAGTTTTTCTATATCCGATAAATCATGTGAAGTAATAAAAATTGTAGTTCCAAATTCTTTATTAATAGATTTTACAACTTTATGTATATTTTCTTTTGCTTTTATATCTAAACCGATAGTTGGTTCATCTAAAAAAACTAAAGACGGTCTATGAAGGAAAGTTGCTAGTAGTTCACACTTTGTTTTTTGACCTAGACTAAGATGTCTAATAGGTATTTTTTCGATACCATTCATATTTAATAATTCAGATAACTGATTAAATGTATCCCAAAATTGTTCTTTGGGTATGTTATAAATCTGTTTTAACATAAAATAAGTATCCATTGCAGGAAGATCCCATTCCAATTGTGATCTTTGTCCAAACATAACCCCAATATTTTTGACATAATGTTTTCTGTTTTTGTATGGTTCAACCCCATCGACTTTGACGATTCCATTATTTGGTTTTAAAATCCCTGATAGAATTTTAATGGTTGTACTTTTTCCGGCACCATTTAATCCTAAATACCCTACTATTTCACCTTTTTCCAATTCAAAAGAAATATTTTTAAGTGCTTGTACTTTATCAACTTTACCTCTCTTTTTTCTAATAAATGTTTTATTTAAATTATTTACATAGATATATCCCATAATTCATTTACCTTTCTAATTTCCTGAAGATGAGTATTTACGTTCTAGATGTTTGAATAATATTATCGATATAACATAAAATAATATTCCTACGATAGGACTGATAGCAAGTATTAAGGACCCACCTTCTGATTTCTTTAATGTGAAAATTACTGGATAATATGAAATCAATGATACAGGTAAAATATAGGTAAAGAAGTTTTGAATCGCTTTTGGAAATGAATCCTTAGGGTACTGCATCATTGAAACACTTCCTTGAACAAAAATACTTGTAAACTCCATAAATTGATTAAATATAAAAGTTAAGGAGGCAACTAACACATATATTCCACCATATAAAAAACATCCACACACAGTAACAAAAGGTATATAGAAAACCAATAAGTACCAGTTATCAGGAGAAATGTTGGTGACTATTCCAAAAATAAGAACGAGTAATGCGATTGCTAATCGGCCAAACCTGGTAGGCTGGAAATTAAAGGCTGAAATTTGTAAAATAGTCGAATAGGGACGTAATAAATATCTATCATATTCTCCTCCTCGAATAAGACTTTCCATATTTGTCTCAAATCCTCTGAAAAAAACTTCTGCAAAAGAAAATGAAAAATTAACAATTCCATATATTAAAAAAGTTTCTGATACTGACCATTTATTTAAAGAACCAAAAGTATGAAATAGAGCAATCATCCCTAATAGTTCAAAAAACATAACGAGAATTTGATTTAAAATACCAACAAAAAAATCTACTTTATACTGTAAATAGGCCTTAAATATTAATTTAACAATTGTAAAATATTTCATAATTTATAATTAACCTCCATTTAGCTCGATTTTTCCTTCAATATCTTTATAAATTATGTAATTAATTGCGTAAAAAATAATTATCCACATTATCTGTATAAAGATTCCAACAATTGCTGTATTCATATCGTATACTCCATTAAAAATTTGTGCAGGTAGGTCAACAATGTATTTAAATGGCTGAAGGTTCAAACCACCTAAAATCCATTTTGGAAAGAAGCTTAAGGGAATAACCATTCCAGAAAGTATATATGCGACAGAACCTATTGTACTTACAAAATTTGTAATAGAAGTAAAATAAAAAGCTAAACAATACATAGAAGTTGTTATAAGTGTACTTAGTTGAATAGCAAGAAAAACAGCGACAATAAAAAGTAAAAAATGCATTGTATTAGGTAATTTTAGCTCTAGGCCCATATTTGGAAAAATAAGAGATAGTATCAAGGATAGCAAAAAAATCGGTATTCCACGTGAGAGCATTCCTACCAATTTCCAAGACAGTGTTTTTGAAAAAATAAGATTAAAAATACTTGTTGGCTTTATAAGGTCTAGCGCGATAGTTCCTTTTTTGATACTATCAAAATCTGCTCTATTAACCGTCCAAGGCACAATCCCAAATAATATTTGCGTTAACCAAATATACGTTGTGGTTTGAAATTCGTTCATTGGTGAGGATTGTACATTGCTACCAACAAAGGCAATTAAGACATAGTTTTTAAAAATTGCAAAAAATGTTTGAGTTACAATTCCGGAAATAATAGTAATCTTATACATTCTTGCAATCTTAATTTGCTTTATGATTTGGCTTATTAAAATCAAAAGTTTTTCTCCTAACGTAATTTTTAACAAAACACATTTTTTTCATTTATTTAACATACTTTTATCATTTATTACAGCACTTTACCACTTTTTCTTAAATTTTAACAAAAAAAGCGGAAATACCACGCTTCTTCTAGTATGATTAAATTGCAGTAAAATCAATAGAAAGAAGGTATTTCCGCATGACTCAATCATATCAGACTACAAAGCTAATTTCCATCATTTCATCGATTATTTTTAAAATTTTTACAGGCAATCTATCCACACCTACATTAATGAACTTCTCTGGTCTGGTATTAGCTACAATTTGTATGACTGGTATCGCTTATGTTCGCTCCTTTTACAATTGTTTTTTGCGACTGTACTACGGAAAATCCTTGAATACTTACTTTCATACACTGTCAGTCATTGGAGAAAAGCTTGGTATTCTTGAATTAAAAGTTCTTCAATCTTTGTTAGAAATAGATTTCTTTCAAGAACTTTCCAGTCAATATCCTGTATTATTCCTAATCGATGATACACTTCAGCCTAAGTATGGTAAAAAATTTGCACATGTTAAGATTCTTCACGACCACGCCTTACATACAGGGAAGGCGTATGTGAATGCACACGATTTTGTCACTCTAGGCATTGCTTTTCCTATTCAGGGTAAAAAACAGGTGGAATACATCATGTTCCCTTTTTCCATGCGGATGTACATTCCTGGTGATAAATCGAAGTTAAAATTGGCGAAAGAGATGGCTACCACTGCCCTGATGGCATTTAAACCAAGCCAACACATTATTGTAGAATGTGATAGTTGGTATCCCAAAAAAGAGCTTTTAGATTTTGTCAAACTTCATCAGAACGTTGATTTTATCGCCAATATTCGCAAAGATATCGCTCTATTTGAATTACCACAAAAGACTGGAAAACGCGGGCGTCCACGTAAGTATGGTAAGCAGTTCAGTTGTACAGATATAGCCATTTCAGATAATGATGGCACTTATGAGGTTGGCATGACGTATTGCCTAACCCATCTATTTTCTCTCCCAGTTTATGTCGTTCGAACAAAGAAATCTGATCAAGAAGGCGGAAGATTATTCATTTCTACGATAGATCCTGAGAAACTCCCAGCTATTACGCCTGAGACTCAAGGGATGTGGCGTATATTAGAATACTATGAACAGCGTTGGAAGATTGAGACTTACTAAAACATTTTGGTCTTTTGGAAGTTATCAAGTTCGTTCCTATGAAGAAATTGAAGGAATGAACTTTTTAATCAATTTCACCTATGGATTGGTTAAAATATTGCCATTGATAGATAGCCGCTTTTCTGCATTGATGCCACAAGGGACAAGTGCACGTAAAAATGCTTTAAGCCGCGTCATTCTTGAAGAACAAATTTTCCATACTTTGGGGTCAGAGTCTCAAAATGCCAAAAATAAACGCCCAAATATCAGGGTCTTATTTAGCATGCCTTTAAAAAAGCGGATAGAAAACTATTTTTTGTAAAGTGCTGATCTTTAAAAAAAATTATATATTTAGAGGCATTGGTTATTAACTTTTTTGTTAATACAGATGCTTTTGTGTGTTATAATTTGTTATGCTCTTTAAATGTTTTGGATAAAAAATTAAAGGTGATGAAATGATAACGATTAATGATATTGCGAAAATAAAAGAATTGTCTAGAGAAGAATGTACACTGGATCTTGATAATTTAGAAACGGAAGTTACAGGGATTAATGTAATGGACACTAGAGATATGAAAAATTGGATTAAGCAAGGAGAGCTTATAATAGTTGGAGGTGAATATGTCAAAATATTTTTTGAAGATAAATATTTACTAGAGGTTATTAAGAAGATTAGTGGAATTATCACAAAAAAAAGATATAAAGAATTTATAAGTGATCGGTTAGTTGACTTATGTATAATGCATGAAGTTCCCATTTTTTTTGTTGATAATTTTTTCAGTTGGAGTGATATTATGTCTCCGATTCAATCTTTAATAATAAGCAATCAATCTAAAATGCTCCAAGATGTAGATATTTTTTATAAGAAAATGTTGACAACATTATCAGAAAAGAATAGCTATAAGGATATGTGCGAAATATTTTATGAACTAGTAGGATATTCTGTTGCTGTAATAGGTTCTAATTTTAATTTGATAGATTACAGTGTAGATTTTTCATGGGAGAATTATGTAGAAGGTATTGGTGAAGTTGTTCCAGGAATATTTAAAAAAATAGGGGTTAATTATGAAGGAAAACAAATTATAGGTGTAATTGATCAACGTGTAGATATATACACTGCTCAATATACATTTTTTTATATTCCGATTATTGATTCTAGGAAAAATTCTCCATATTTAGTTATCAAACAAGAGAAGTACGTAGAATTATTGACAGAAGATGTATTGGCCAAAATTGAAATTTTTTGTTTAATATATCGGTTGAAATCATCTTATCAATACGAATATAAATTAGCAAATAATCATTATAGAAATTTGGTTTTTGAAGATTTATTAAATATAAATGAAAGTAATGATCGTGAGAAGAATAGGATTAGTTACTCATTAGGGAGTAAAATTTATGATAGTTATAGATTAATGGTTGTTAAAGATTCTTTCCCAAAGAGCAATTATGCCTTTATTCAAGAAAATAATACTTTTATAAAATTTCGAGAAGATGTTTCGCAATGTGATTTTTATGATGAGAATTATTTGATTTTTTCTAGAAGGCATGATTGGATTATTTTATTGCCAAATATTAATAAGAATGCTGAAAGTTTCGTGTGTGAATTACTCAACTTTCTTCAATACAAATACAAAAATAGTCGTTTCTATATAGGTGTAAGTGAAGTTCACCCATACTGGAAATTAAATTTAGCCCTTAAGGAAGCAAAACAAGCAGTGAGTGTTCTTATTTCAAATTATTCAAACAAAAAATACTTGTTGTATAATAAACTAGGAATTTTAAAAATGTTCTTAGATGATCAAGGGAAAATTAATCAATTATATGTAAATAAAATGTTGGATACTTATATTTATCCGTTAAAAAAATATGATGATAAACATCGTACAGCTTTATTTCCAACATTAGAAGTTTTCTTGGAATCTGGTTTTTCTCATAATGAAACGAGCAAAAAACTTTTTATTCATAAAAATACGCTAAGGGCAAGAATAAAAAGGATAGAACAAGTTTTAGAAGTGGATATTAGTCATCCAGATAGTTTGATGAATATATATATAGCAATGCAGATAGCTCATTTGTCATCTGATTAATCCGGATTGTACAAAAGCACAACGAAAGCGATTCCAAAATGTGTTTTTGTACAATTCTTTTTTTGCAAAGTTTTTAATAAAATAAGGACATCAAGAGATAAGGAGATGTAAACCTATGAGAAACAGATTCAAAGGAAAAGATTTTTTAGCATTTAAAGATATGGATCGTGAGGAGATTGAATTTCTTACAGATTTATCTTTAGATTTTAAACGTAAATGGACAGCTAGAGAGCCACATGAATATCTGAAAGGACAAGTTTGGGCGGCATTATTTGAAAAAAATAGTACACGTACACGCAATGCCTTAGAGAGAGCGGCTGCTGACTTAGGTATTAAAATTGTATATTTACGTCCAGATGAAATGCAAATGACTCGAGGAGAACCTTTGAAAGACACTTGTCGTGTTTTAGATCGATACTTTGACGGTTTGTTCATTAGAACTTTTGGACATGAAATCGTTGAAGAATGTTCTAAATGGATGCAAAATCCTGTAATTAACGGATTAACCGCCTTAGCTCATCCAACTCAAGGTATCGCCGATTTGATGACAATTAAAGAGAAAAAAGGAAAATTTGAAGGATTGAAGGTTTGCTATTCAGGAAATCTTTACAATGTATGTTATACAACGATGATTATGTGTGCATCTTTAGGTATGGATTTATATATCGCTTGTCCAGAAGGGCTTGAACCAGATGCAGAAATTGTTGAAGAAACTAAACGTCGAGCTGCGATGACTGGTGCAAAAGTAGTATTTACACAAGACTTTGACGAAGCGTTAAAAGATGCAGATATTGTTTATGGAATGTCTCAATATAGTATGGGGCAATCAGAAGAAGAAATTGAATATTTGAAGAAAGCTTTTGCACCTTATCAAGTGACAATGGATGCAATGAAAAAAGCGAAACCAGATGCTATTTTCATGCATTGTCTTCCAGCACATAGAGGGGAAGAAGTCACTGATGAAGTTATGGAATGCAGTCAATCGGTTATTTTTGATGAAGCTGAAAATAGAATGCATTCAATTAAAGCAATCTTAGCTGCTTATGCAGATTAATCATGGGTGAATTTCTGAGTTGCTCATATAGAGCAACTCAGATTATTTGAATAAGAGGAAATAGGTGGACGTATGGCGAAAATAGTTGTGGCATTAGGTGGAAATGCTCTTGGAAATAGTGCAAGTGAACAAAAAGAAGCAATTCAGAAAGTAGTTCCTGGATTAGTAGATTTAGTTGAAAAAGGACATCAGTTAATTGTAAGTCATGGAAATGGACCCCAAGTCGGTATGATTAATTTAGCATTTACGGAATATTACGAAAACATGGATTCAAGTGATGAGTTACCATTCCCAGAATGTAATGCAATGAGTGAAGGGTACATTGGATATCATTTACAAAACGAGATAACTAATGAGTGTAATAAAAGAAAGTTAAGCACGAAAGCACAATCAATAATTACGCAAGTTGAAGTTAGTCCAGATGATCCTGCGTTTATTAATCCAACTAAACCAATCGGAAAATTTTATTCAAAAGAAGAAGGAGAACTAATTTCTCAGAAATATGGTTATGTAGTTAAAGAGGATGCGGGTCGAGGGTACAGACGTATGGTTCCATCTCCAAGACCGTTGGATATAGTTGAAAAAGAGATTATTAATTCGCTATTCAACGAAGGTAAAATTGTAATCGCTTGCGGTGGTGGAGGTATTCCAGTCATTCAACATGATGGCGCTTATGAAGGTATTGCAGCTGTGATAGATAAGGATTTTGCAAGTGCTAAATTAGCAGAATTATTAGATGCTGATTATTTGATTATTCTGACAGCTGTTTCCAATGTCTATGTAAATTATGGTAAAGAAACGCAAAAAGCTCTTAAAAATGTTACTGTTGATGAACTCAGTGAATATATTGATCAAGATCAATTCAGTAAAGGATCTATGTTACCTAAAGTTGAAGCTGTGATTAATTTTGTGGGTTCAAGTAAGCAAAGAATTGGAATTATTACATCGATTAATTATTTAAATGAAGCTTTACATGGTCAAGAGGGGACGATGGTTGTAGGGAGTTGATGAAATATGGAAAAGAAGAAGTTCAAATCACCTAATACTTATGTAATAATCTTCTTTCTGTTAATATTGGTTGCGATATTAACGTGGTTTGTTCCTGGTGGGAAGTATGATGTTAATGATGCTGGGCAAAATATTGCAGGAACATATCAAAGAATTGCGGCGAACCGACAAGGTTTATGGGATGTAATTATGGCACCTATCATTGGTATGGTAGGTAATGAAAAAATCTCCGGGGCTATAACCATTTCGTTAAATGTTATGTTGTTCGGGGCTTTCTTAGAAATGATGGATACAATCGGTGCGATTAATATTGCATTGAAAGGAATAGCATCAAAATATAAAGATAAGACTGCGGTGTTGATTACAGTTCTCACTTTTGTAATGGGGATATTTGGTACGGTACAAGGGGCGTATGAAGAAGGATTTGTATATTTGTTAATGTTTCTTCCGATTATTTTATCTCTTGGGTTAGACACTATTACTGCGTTAATGATAGTAATTTTTGGTACGCAAGCAGGATGTGCTGCTTCAGTTATTAATCCATTTTCAACGGGTATCGCGTCTGGTATTGCCGGTATTAGTCCAGGTGAAGGCATTGTTTTTAGAGCTTTTGTTTTTGTAGCGTTACTATCCTTAGTTTCATTTTTAATTTGTCAATATGCAAAAAAAGTTCAAAAAAATCCAAAAGCGTCTCCACAGTACTACAGACATCAACAAGATATAGAGGAATTTGCTAGTGCAGAGGGTAAACAAGAAGTCATGGATAGTCGACAAAGGAAAGTCTTCTATATTTTCTTAGCAACTTTTGCTATAATGATTATTTCATTGATTCCTTGGACCGCTTTAAATGAGAATTTTACATTCTTTGCAAAAGCAACCGATTGGATGAATCATAATATTGTCTTTGGAACTATCTTAGGCAATCATTTAGTGCCATTTGGAGACTGGTATTTCAATGAAATTAATGGTCTGTTAATTGTAATGACTTTCTTAGCTGGTTTTGTAATGAAATATGACGTTGACAAAATCATCAAAATATTAATTAAAGGGTCTGCTGCCTTAGTATCTACAGCGTTTATCGTGCCTTTAGCTCGAGGAATTCAAGTTATTATGACTGATGGAAATATTACAGCTACAGTTTTAAATGCTTGCGAAAAAACATTAGGAAGTTTGCCAACTTCAGTATTCGTTGTAGTTTGTTTTGTAGTATATCTTGTGTTAGCGGCATTCATTCCAAGCTCAACAGGTTTGGCTGCAGCGACTATGTCAATAATGGCTCCATTAGCAATTTTTGCGGGAGTTAGTGAGTCAACAATGGTAGTTATCTATAATTTTGCATTAGGTTTAGTGAAAATGATTGCACCAACCTCTATCATTGTGATGACTTGTACACAAGCTGTTCATGTTGACTATGGAACATGGATTAAAGTTAGTGCTAAATATCTATTTATCTTCTTTATTGCTTGTGTAGGATTATTATTATTAAATATTATGGTATTTTAAAAAATACTAATTATAAGGAGTGTTTAATTATGTCAGAAAATATTTATGTAAGTAATGCAACTAATGTGTTAAAAGAAGTCATTGTATGTTCTCCTAAATTTTATGTGTTCAATGCCATTAATGAGATTACTAAGTCTTGGATGGAGAAAGGCGAAACTGAGCAAAATGAACGTATGGTTGCAGAATGGCAAACCTTGGTCAATGCATATAGAGAAAATGGTGTGATTGTACATGAAGTAGATGCTCATAAAGAGTTACAAGTTCAAACTTTTGCTCGAGATTTTGGTGCGATGGTTAAAGAAGGCGCTATCATTGGGAAATTCCGTCATCCTGCACGTCAAAAAGAAACAGAAGTGTATGAGCAAAAATTAAAAGAATTAGGGATTCCAGTCATTGCTCGTGTGAATGCAGGTTGCTTTGAAGGTGGAGATTTCTGGATGATTGATGATCATACTTTAGCGTTTGGTTTGGTTGATCGAACCGACCAAGCTGGTGTAGATAATTTACGTGAGCAGTTAGCAAAATATGGTTACACTGTTGTAGGTGTGCCTGTTCCCCCGGCTAATTTACACTTAGATATGGTGTTTAACATTGTTGCTGAAAAAGTATGTATTGCAGCTACAGAACAACTTCCTTACAACTTTATTCAGATGCTTAAACGTAGAAATTATAAAATTATCGACGTTCCGAGCGAATTAGTATTTAAGCATGGTTGTAATGTTCAAGCCTTAGGAAATGGTAAAGTGCTAGGTATTGAAAATAATAAATCTGTGAATGAAGCTATGGAAGCTGAAGGTATTGAAGTCATTAAATTACCGTTAGAACAAATTTTAAAAGCTGGTGGCGGTCCACATTGCATGACATTCCCTGTAAGAAGAGCATAATAATATATTTTAAAAGGAAGTGACAAGCCCACAGTAATTCAATTGCTGTGGGTTAATATGAAAATAGTAATATCGGACTATAAAGATTCAATGATGCCTAGTCATGATATTGAGTTTGAGGTATTGAAAAAAGGACTAGGTGAAGATGTAGATGTAGTTGTATATGAGTATTCGGATGATAAAAAAGAAGAGTTTTATCAAGTGATTCGAGATGCGGATGCCTTATTAACAGCATTTATTCAATTCGATAAAGAAATGTTTGATCATGCACCAAATATTAAAGTAATTTCTATAAATGCAACTGGATATGATAATGTGGATTTATCAGTAGCTAAAAGCCGACACGTAGGTATCTGCCCCGTTGGTGAGTATTGCACAATTGATGTTGCTGAGTACACAATTTCACTTATTTTATCATTAGTAAAGAATTTAAAAATTTATTCGTATGATGTTGAGAAAAATCATAAGTGGAGATATGAAGTTGGTGAAGAAAATAAACGTATTCAAGATCTAACTTTAGGTGTTTTTGGGTTCGGTAAAATTGGAAAGGCTGTTGCAAAACGTGCAGTGGCATTAGGGATGAGAGTTTTAGCTTGTGATCCAAAGGCTGAAAAAGAGGAAGCTGTTAAATTAGATGTTGAAATAGTTGATCCTGAACAATTGTTAAAAGAATCTGATGTAATTACAAATAATATGAATTTAAATGAATCAAATTATCATTTCTTTGATTTAGAAAAATTTTCAAAAATGGCCCAAAAACCATATTTTATTAATATGGGACGTGGTGCCTGCGTTGTGGAGGAAGATTTGTCTAAAGCCTTGGATTTAGGCTATATAAAAGGTGCAGGGCTTGATGTATTAAAAGATGAGCATCCTGATTTGGTTCATCACGATTTAGTAAATAGGAACAATGTGATTATTACTCCGCATGCTGCTTTCTATACAAGTTCATCGATTGCAGATTTACAACGTATATCATCACAAAATATTGTTTACTATCTAACTAATCAAAAAGAAAAAGTATTTAAATTAGTTAGTGACTAGAATAATATACATTGCTGTATTGAAGTATATACGTTATTCTGTTAAACTTCAATACAGTATTTTTTGTTGAGGTGATTTGTGATGGAAAAGACTAATAAAAAATTATTGGAATATAATTCTAAAGACGTTTTAAAATTTATTATTGCATCTTTTGTAGGTGTTTTTTTATTTTTAATTCCTATACCTAAAGAGAAAACATTTACGATATTTGTGGGGGTGATTATTGATAAATTACAGTTTGTATTATCAAAAGGTCCCATGGATTACTTATCACTTTTATTGTTTTTATTTATAAGTATTTCGTTGTTTTGTACTATCTATGGATTTTTTAGTACTAAAAATGTTATCTATAATCCGGATATTAATAATATTTTTAGACCTAAAGGATTTTATCTTTTTAGCAGAATAGTTGGTATTGTATTTTATTATATGATCTATTTTAATATTGGTCCAGAGTATATTATTGGTGCATCCACTGGAGAAGAGATGTTAGGTGTCTCTAAAATATTAATTTCCGTTGTTTTTATTATCGCATTTGCAATGCCGTTATTAACAGATTTTGGAATCATGGAGTTTGTAGGTGTTTTAGTTCAAAAATTTATTCGGTTTATTTTTACCTGCCCTGGAAGGTCGGCCATTGATTTAATGACCTCTTGGCTTGGTGCTTCAAGCGCGGGAGCATTACTAACTGTTCGCCAATTTGAATTAGGATACTATTCAACAAGAGAAGCTTTAACAATAACGACAAATTTTTCATTAGTTTCAATTCCATTTTGTTTTGTAATTTCAAAAATCATGAAGTTGGAAGGCTATTTCACGATTTGGTATGTTTGTATTTGTATTACTTGTTTTGTTTTAGCTATAATTGTGCCAAGGCTATGGCCGTTGAGGTCTATTCCAAATACTTATAATGAAGGTGTGGGAGATCAAAGTGCAGAAATTATTCCGAAAGGTTATCATCCAGTAAAATGGGGATTGTATTTAGCAAGTAAGAAAGCGTCACATTCTTCGGTTTCTACTGTGATAAGAAGTGGTCTATATGTATACTGCAGTGTATTTTTAGATTTGATTCCTTTGGTGATTGCTTGGGGAACTATCATGCTTGCCGTTATTAAACATACCTCTGTATTTCAGATTGTATCTATTCCATTTGGCTATTATATGCAATTGCTTGGGATTGAGGATGCCATGAAGTTATCCTCTAGTGTGCTTGTTGGCTTTGGAGATATGTATATCCCGCCACTATTATTAGCGAATGAACCAGCTTTAAGTTCACGTTTTATATTAGGGGTTGTTACAACAAGTCAAATAATATATTTGACCGAGATAGGAGCCATAATATTAAAATCTCCTATGAAGGTTAATATTTTTCAATTATTTATCATTTTTATTGAACGAACAATTATTGCACTTCCTATTGCTGTAATCTTATTTAAATTGTTCCTTAAAACTTAACGAAATATGGAGAAGGTGTACTAATGCTTGCTTTCTCCTTTTTTTGTTGTTTGCAAAAAAGCATAGCAGCTTCAGATTAACCGAAGCCGCTTAATTCTAAAAAATATTGGCTAGGTGTGTGCCTAGACAATAATAAGAGAACCTACTGATTATGGGGAGTTCAGTAGTATTAAGAAAATCAGACACGCCCACAGTTAAACCCGCGGTGTTCTTAAGTACTGAGAAGTCTCTGTTAAAACTTTAGTTGCCTAAAGCAATAATCACTAAATCTTTTTCATTAAGAGTTTCGTTGTCTAACAAGCTTATTGACTCGTTTAACGATAACTTTTGGCTCGTGTCAAAGCCTTTTATACCCAAAGCACAGCAAGGAAATACGAGTAAGCAATTATAAATAATTGCTTTTTTCTTGCAAACTTTTCACGTAATTCTGTGAGTAGAATTACATGTAAATTATAACTGTTTTGATATGGAAATCAACAGTATTTTATTTTTTATTTTCAAAAGAATTAAACATCACATTGGTTTTGCAACGCCAGTGGTCTAATGTATATTTTTTTAGTGGATGGATGCCATTGCTTTTAGATAAAGTTTTATGAGAGTTCTTGATTTAAATATGAGTATGTGATTAATCATTTTTACAAACTTTGTCAAGATATTTTCAGTTAAATGTTATAGCTACTTTAAATTATAGTGATTTAGAGTAGTTTTTTTGTATCTAAAATAGCGAACAAATTTTCGTTTAAAATGTGACTTTTGCTATTATTAATGGTACAATGAAAGAAAAAATTGAAGGAAAAAGAAGAATGGTTCGTTTTTTACATTGTGCGGATTTGCATTTGGATCGTAGCTTTGAAGGAATGCCTCAATTGAGCAAACGGCAGCAATCGTTACTTACAGTGAATCAAGAAGTGTGGCAAAGAATAGTTGATTTAGCGATTGAAAAGCAAGTGGATTTTGTTCTTTTAGCAGGAGATACGTTCCATCAGAATCAGCCAAGTTTATATATTCAAAACATTTTTTGTCAGGCGTTGCAACGACTTGAAAAAGAAGGAATTGAGGTCGTGATGTGTTTTGGCAATCATGATTATTACACCCCGCAGCGTTATTGGTTTGACTTTCCGGAAAATGTTCATTTATTTACCGAAGAAGCAGTCTCGACTATGACGTTGACAACCAAGTCAAATGAACGTGTGGCTTTTAGTGGCTTTAGTTATTGTCAACCATGGATTGAAGCAAGAAAGGATATCGAGTTTCCGTATAAAGCGGTGAATTGTGATTACCATATCGGCCTTTATCATGGGCAACAGGCAGGCAAATATGCACCTTTTCAAATTTCGGAACTAGTAAGTAAGGGCTATGATTATTGGGCATTGGGGCATATTCATGTACCGACGATTTTAAATGAACAGCCGGCCATTGTGTATCCAGGTACGCCACAAGGACATACGAAAAAAGAAGTAGCTACAGGTGTGATGTTGGTCGAATTAACGCCTCAAAGTTGTCATTTCACGCCCACTCATGTTGCGAGTCTTAGTTTTGGTCAAGTGGATTATCCTATGCCCGTTCAAAGTCAACGTACCCAAGTGTTGGCTGATTTAATGGCAAAATTTTCAGCAGTATCACCAGGATTTTATCAACTTCATTGGCAGCATTTATCAGAGCAACAGTTACTAGAATATTCAGCTACCACTCGCTTGGAAATACTAGATTATTTAAATGCACAATTACAGCGTGCCCAAAAAGATGTCTTTGTTTATGAAATTGTTATTAATCATGAAGCACAGGAGACGAGTCCTGCTATCTTACCTTCCATGCTTTCAAGTCAAGCATTTGCATCAGAAATCTTGGCAAAACAGTTAACGGAGGAATTAGCGAAAAACGGGCTCATAGGTTTTGTTTCTTTAGAGGAATTGATTCCAGAAGTGATGAGACAGGCACGAGAAAATTTAGGTTATGGAGCAGAAGAAAAGGAATAACAGATGAAACTATTAAAAGCAGAAATTACGGAATTTGGTAAATATCGCCAGTTTAGCTTTGACTTTACAGCAGGCAATCAGTTAATTTTTGGCGCAAATGAAGCTGGAAAATCTACTCTTTATCATTTCATCAAGGCGATGTTATTTGGTTTCCCTAAAAAACAAAAAAGAAAGCGCGATTATGAGACTGACCACGCCTATTATGGAGGTGCGTTGGAAATTGAAATCGATGGCGAAGTTTTGCGGATTGAGCGGATGAAACACCTCAATAAAGGAAAAGCAACGGTAATTATCGGGGACGAAATTTTTCCCGAAAGTTATCTACAAAAGCGTTTAGCCCCTTTAGATAGTCAATTATTTGAACAAGTCTTTACGTTTGATCAAGAACAGTTACAGCAAATCACGCAATTAGATGAAAAACATTTGCAATCTGCTTTGTTATCATTAGGCATTACTGGTAGTCAGCAATTATTTCTACAGGCCGAGCAGGAAGAAAAAGAGCGGAATAAAATCTTCACTTCAAGAGGACGGGTCTTGCCATTGAACCAAAAACTGGCGGAGTATCAAGCGTTGCAAGCAAACATTTATACTTTAGCCGAAAAACAAAAAGAGTTAGCCGCCCAGTCTCAACAGCTACAATCGTTGAAAAATACACAGAAAGATTTACAAAAACAATGGTTGTCTTTGCAAAAACAAGCCCAACAAATCAAGCAACAGCAAACACATTTTTCACTATTTGAAGAATACCAATCTTTGCAGCAAAAAGATTTACAGTTAGCTGATGCTGCAGATGTTCAAGTGTTACAGCAATTTATGCAGCAAAGTCAACAGCTGAATCAAGATATTCAAGTCTTGGAAAGTCGATTGTCACAACTCGAGCAAAAGCAATTATCTAAACGCTATTTATTTTATTTAGATCATGAAGAGCAAATCGACCATTTGTTGCAAAGTGAAGGGACGCTATATCAAGATATTCAGGCGCATAAACAAATCACGCAGCAATTAGCGCAACTTCCTGATGACACACAAGATCAAGTAACAGTCTCTCAAGAATTTGTTGCTCAGTATACACAAATTCAGACGCAGCTAGCAACCTTGACGAGTCAAATCACTAGTGCGCAACACAACCAACAAGTCGCTGAAGAAAAATTAAATCAGTTTGAGCGGCAACATCCTGAACTCTTTGCCCAAACAAAAGTGACAACCAGTCCTAAACTATTGATTATTACGGGCTTTGTTGGTGTATTGCTTAGTTTATTGCTTATGAAATTCTCGCCTTTATTTGGTGGCTTAGTCTTTGTATTGACGATTTTTTTGGCAGGATTTCTTTATTTACGGGTTTATCGTACTTCAGATAGTGAACCAATCAAGCAGCAGTGGCGCCTTTATTTACAAGATTTAGATGAGAAAAATCAAACCTATCAAAATCTTTTGGACGAACAAAGTACCATGCAAGATAAGTTCCAAGCGCTACGCAGTCAATTGCCGCTCGATTTACAGCATTTGGATCATGTTTCTTTCATTCAAGAGTTAGCTAAGCGGGATCAAGCAGCTCAGATAAGCAAAAACGCGCAGCAACAGCGACAAGATTTACGTGCTAAATTGGCGCAACTTGATCAAAATATGGCCCAATTTCGGCAAACAGCGGACTTTTTATATGAGTGGTTACCAATTGCTCATTTGACGATAGCAGAACAGCTAGGACAAATCCGTCAGTTTAAAGAAGAAATGCAGCAAGAAAAAATAGCACGTGCGGCTCATCCAGTGACGCAAATTATGGAACAAATCAGTCAAAAACGACAAGCACAGCAAGATTTGCTAAAACAAAATCAGACTTTATTGGCTAAATATCAAATCCAACAGGTAGCTGACCTGCCGTTATGGTTTAGGCAAATGCAAGAACGAGCAAGCCAAGTAAAACGCAAAACAGAATTAGCGCAAATGTTAAAAGGGTTGTATCCAGATGCTATGACAAAAGAGCAGTTAGCAAGTCAAGAGCAACAGATAATAAGGCAAGAAACACAGCTACAAGTGCAAAAAGATCAAAACTTGACACAAATCAAACAAATTGAAGTCAGCCTTGCCCAACAGATGAAGGATTTAACCTTACCCGAACTCTATCAAAAAGAAGAACAATTAAAGGCGGAAATTCAAGAACTAATCTATGAATGGAGTGTGCATTTTGTCATTGGAAAGCAACTTCAATTCATGGCTGATCAACTTTCTGAATCACAGCTCCCTTTTTTATTCGAACAAGCGGGGCATTTTATGCAAATCTTAACCAATCAACGTTATGATAAAATTCAGATGAAAGAAAATGAGTTATTTGTCAATCAACAGTCTATCTATCAGCTTTCTACCGGGACTAAAGACCAATTGATTATGGCCTTGCGATTTGCTTATTTAGCGATGCAACAAAAAAGTATTAGTCCAGTGGTGATTGACGATGGGTGGTTGCATTATGATAGTCAGCGCAAACGGTCTTTGGCCCAACTTTTAGCAGAATTTGCAAAAGATTATCAAGTGATTTGTTTATCTTCAGACCGAGAAATGGTAAGCTATTATCAAGAACTTCATCAAGTAGTCAAACCATTATCTTAAGAAAGAGGGAATATGCAGATGAAAAAAATCAAAGAATATCAAGTCGATGAAGAAATGCAACTCTTTGCTTTGATTAAAAATGCCGATGTGCGGATGGCGAAAAATGGCAAGAAATTTATTGCTTTTACGTTCCAAGACACGTCCGGCACGATTGATGGTAAGTTTTGGGATGCCTCTGAAGAAGAAATTAGCCGTTTTGAAGCAGGCAGAGTGGTCTTTTTAAACGGCAAGCGCGAAATCTATAATGGCAATCCTCAGGTGAAAATTTTACATTTACGCTTGGCTAAGTTAGAAGAGCCAAGTGATCCTAATCTTTACATGGAACGCGCTCCGATGAAAAGAGAAGCAATGGAAGATTATGTCGGCAAAACGATTTTTGAAATTTTAAATCCAAGTTGGAATCGAATTGTCCGCCATCTTTTAAGTAAGTATAAGAAAGCTTTCTTTGAATTTCCGGCCGCAAAGAAAAATCATCATGCCTTTTCAGGAGGGCTCGCTTATCATACCGTAACGATGCTAAAAATTGGGCATTCACTCGTTGATATTTATCCTGAATTAAATGCTTCACTGCTATATGCTGGGATTATTTTGCATGATTTGGGTAAAGTATTGGAGCTAAGTGGAGCGATGACGACAGAATATACGGTGGCTGGTAATTTGATTGGGCATTTGGTCTTAATCGATGAAGAAATCACCCAAGCATGTATGGAATTAAAACTAGATCCAAATAAAGAAGAAATCGTCCTTTTACGTCATATGGTTTTAAGTCATCATGGGTTGTTAGAATATGGTTCTCCAGTGCGTCCAAGAATTATGGAGGCCGAAATTTTACATCAAATCGATAATTTGGATGCTTCAATGCAAATGATGCTGACTTCGATTCGCCAAACGACACCAGGTGAATACACGGATCGAATTTTTGGCATGGATAATCGCAGTTTTTATGTACCAAACTTAAACTAATCATTAAGAAAAACTTATTTTTGAAATTTTTATGAAATATGTTTTTAAAAGTCTATTATTTTGGTGGATTTGTGGTATAGTAAGACTTGTGAACTCGAAAAAGAATTTAGGAGTGTTAATTTAGTTATGAAGAAAAAAGCATTATTAGCTACTTTGGCGGCTGTTTCTGTTTTAGGTTTAGCAGCTTGTTCCAAAGACTCTGATCAAACTATCGCCTCAATGAAAGGCCAAACTATTACTGTTCAAGATTTCTACAATGAAATTAAATCAAATTCTACTAGCCAAAGTGTGGTTCGTAGCATGATTATTTACGATGTGTTTGACAAAGCATACGGCGATAAAGTAACTGATAAACAAGTTGATGCAAAATACAAAGAGCAAGCGAAACAATACGGTGATAGCTTTGAAACTCAATTAAAAGCTGCTGGTTACACGAAAGAAAGCTTTAAGAAAACGATTCGCCAACAATTAGCTTTAGACGCTGGTTTGAAAGCTCATGTGAAATTAACAGATGCAGATTATAAGACTGCTTGGGATTCATTCCATCCAGAAGTCACTGCACAATTCATCCAAGTTTCAAGTGAAGATGAAGCTAAATCAGTAATTGAAGAAGCGAAGAAAGATGGCGCAGACTTTGCAAAAATTGCGAAAGAAAAATCAATCGCAACAAGCAATAAAGGCAAAGATGTGAAATTTGATTCTACAAGTTCAGATGTACCTGCTGAAGTGAAAGCTGCGGCCTTTGCATTAAAAGATGGCGAAATTTCAGCTGAACCAATCGCTGTGACTGATGCATCTACTTATCAAACTTCTTACTATGTCGTTAAAATGGTGAAAACCCAAGCAAAAGGTAACGACATGGATAAATACAAAAAGACTTTGAAGAAGATTGCTACTGATAATAAATTAAATGATTCTACCTTTGTGACAAAAACAATTGGTGAAGAATTGAAGAAAGCCAATGTGAAGATTAAAGATAAGACTTTCGCGGATGTATTATCTACTTACATTGATGCAACGAAGACAAGTTCATCATCAAAGACTAAATCTTCAAAATCAGAAACAAAAGAATCATCAAGTTCAAGTAAAGAAGAAACAAAAGAATCTTCTACTTCAACTTCAGAATCTAAATAATCGTTGATAAAAGGCTACCTAGTGCTGTGATTGGCATTAGGTGGCTTTTTTTTGTGATAAAAGAATTGAAATTTGCATTACAATGTAATACAATTGTTGTAGAGAACTTTAAGGAGGGGCATATTATGAGTGTAACGACGATTCGATTAAACGAGCAAGAAGAAAAAATGTTTCAAAGCTATGCGGAATTAACTGGATTACCTTTATCAACTCTTATGAAGCAAGCTTTAACAGAAAAGATTGAAGATTTCTTAGATTTACAGGCTGGTATTGAAGCTCTTCAAAATACAACTGGAGAATCGATTTCTCTTCAAGATATGATGAGAGATGAAGGATTATGAAATATCATGTTGAGTTCGAAAAGAAAGCTTATAAAGAATTTTTAAAATTGGATACACCAATTCGTAAGCAGATTTTACTGTGGTTGAACAAAAATATTGAAGGTTGTGAAAATCCTAGATGGACAGGCAAAGCATTAACCGCAGACAAATCTGGCTTATGGCGTTATAGAATTGGAAAATATCGTCTTATTTGTGATATTAGAGATAGTCAAGCGATTGTACTTGTAATCAAATCTGGTAAAAGAGAAACAATCTATGAAATATAATATTTTCACTCATCTTGTGTAATGAATAAAACACAAGATGAGTTTTTTTGTGATAAAAGAATGGTATCGGGTGCAAGTTATATGAAATTCTTATGATGAGTTATAGTTTTTTAGTATATTCTGATGGCTTGATATAAATAGTGGCTATTGTTTATAATTTAGGCACAAATTCAACAAAAGAGGTGTTTCAATGAAAAAGTGGTTAAAATATAGTATCGCATTTCTAGCAGTGGGGACGTTATTAGCAGGATGCGGACAAGAAAAAACAAATGAATCAAGTAAAAAGGCAGATGCGCCAAAAGTCGAACAAAAAATAGCCGTTAGTTTACCTTCTCAGCTATCAACCATCGATACGACACAAACAACAGATAAAGTCACATTTACCGTTGTGCAACATATTTTTGAAGGACTTTATCGTTTGGATGATGATTCTAAGGTGGTTCCTGGCTTGGCAAAAAGTGTCGATATTAGTGAAGATGGCAAAACCTATACTTTCCATCTTCGTGATGATGCCAAATGGAGCGATGGCACACCAATTACAGCCGGTGATTTCTTGTTTGCTTGGAAACGTTTGGTCAATCCAGCAACTCAAGGGCCAAACGCTTATTGGTTAGATAATGTAGTCAACAGTAAAGAAATTCGTAATGGCAAGAAAGATATTGATACGATTGGGTTAAAAGCAGTGGATGATCAAACCTTTGAAGTGCAATTGATTAATCCACAGCCATCCTTCCTTTCTGTGATTTCAATTGGTTGGTTAGCACCTCAAAATGAAAAATATGTTACAGCAAAAGGCGATAAATATGCAGCAACCAGTGAAGATGCGATTTATTCTGGGCCATTCGTCTTAAAAAATTGGAAACAAACTTCAGATACTTGGGAATTAGCGCCAAATCCTTATTACTATGATAAGAAAAAAGTGAAATTAACCCAAGTCGATGGTTCAACAATTAAAGAAGATAATACGGGGATTAACCTTTACCAAACAGGTGATTTAGATTTAACCAAGATTTCTGGTCAGTTTGTTCAACAATATAAAAACGATAAAGCAAAATATTCTGAACTTGAAGTGGTAAATTATTACTTAGACTTAAATAAAAAAGCCAATACACCATTAGCCAATGTCGAATTACGTAAGGCGATTGCTCAAGCAGTGGATCGAGAAAGTTTAGCGAAAAAAGTCTTAAATGATGGTTCAAAAGCATTAAGTGGTCTTGTACCAGCGAACCTTTACCAAAATAAGAAAGGCGAAGATTTTAGAAAATACAGTGGCAACTATAATGAGTACGATGTCAAAGTAGCCAAAGAACATTTTGAAAAAGCGAAGAAAGACTTAGGCGATGATATCAAGATTACTTTATTAGTTGCTGATACAGAAAATAGTAAGAAAATCGCGGAATTTGTGCAAAATCAATTAGAAACGCACTTAAAAGGCTTGAAGATTGAGGTAACGCCACAACCAGCGAATAATGTGAACCAAGCTCGTCGTGATAAGAATTATGAAATGACTTTATCTGGTTGGATTGCTGGAAGTAACGATTTGAATTCTTACTTTAACTTGTTCCAAAGCACTTCTGCGTATAACTTTGGTAGCTACAATAATGCAAAATATGATGAATTATTAGAAAAAGCAAGTACGACTGATGCCAATGATGAAGCAGCTTTTTATCAAGATTATAAAGCGGCCGAAGAAATTCTCTTAACGCAAGATGCGGCTCAAGTGCCATTAGTCCAAACGGCCGCTAACTATTTAATTAATCCTAAGGTGAAGCATATCGTTTTCCATACCTATGGAGATTACTATAATTTACGTGAAGCTTATGTCACGAAGTAGGTGAACAGTTTGCAAGAATTATTATCTGATTTTTTATCGTTTGTTAAAATTAATACACGCTCAGATGAAAAATCACAAAGTATTCCAACAACACCGGGCCAAAAAGAACTGGCCTTGTTACTAAAGCGGAAATTGGAGGATTTAGGGTTAAGTCAGGTGCAATTTTGGGAGGATTGTGCTTTTACGATTGGTTGTTTAAAAGGGAATGTAGCGAATAAGGCAATTGGTTTTATCGCGCATGTGGATACGGCGGATTACAATGCGGAAAATATCCAGCCACAAGTATTTGAAAATTATGATGGTAGTGATTTGCTATTAAATGCCGAACATCAAATTTATTTGCGGGTGGCAGATTCCCCTAATTTAAAAGATTATCTAGGGGAAACCTTGATAACGACAGATGGTTTGACACTTTTAGGGGCGGATGATAAAGCGGGAATTGCAGAAATTTTTGCCATGTTGCGTTTTTATGTGGCACATCCTGAAGTGTCCCGTCCAGATATTTGGGTCGCTTTTGGTCCAGACGAAGAAATTGGTCGTGGGGCAGATCGTTTCCCAGTCGATAAATTTCCAGTGGACTTTGCTTATACCATTGATAGTGGCCGGGTTGGACATTTCGAATATGAGACTTTTAATGCCGCCAAATTAGACTTAGAGATTAAAGGCATCAGTGTTCATCCTGGGACTGCCTATCAACAAATGGTCAATGCCTTAAAACTGGCGCTAGAAATTGATGCCGCCTTACCTCAAGAAGCCGTTCCTGAAAAGACACGAGGCTATGAAGGCTTTTATCTCTTGCATGATTTAAATGGCACGATTGCACACGCGACGGCAAATTATATTATACGCGATCATGACCAACAAGCTTTTGCCGATAAGAAAGCTTACTTGGTGGAAGTGATTGAAAAGATTAATGCCCGCTATTCGTATGATCCAATCAGTTATCAGCTGACAGACCAATATTATAATATGCGTCCGATTGTGGAAAAATGTCCTGCGTCGATTGATTTGGCGATAGAGGCGATGAAAAATTTAGCGATAGAACCAATTATCGAACCTTTCCGTGGCGGGACGGATGGATCTAAGATTTCATATTTAGGAATCCCAACGCCGAATATCTTTACCGGTGGCGAGAATTTCCATGGTCAGTATGAGTTTATTAGCTTACAAGCGATGGAAAAAGCCGCCCAAACATTAATTGACATTGTCCGTCTTTACGGCAAAAAATAAAATGAAACAGGAACGCCCACTAGCTATTTATCATTGAATAGTTAGTGGGCGTATTTTTATAGTTTATTCTTTTACTTCAAGGTGTGATTGTAATGTTTCTAGCTGTTCTTTGATTCTAGCAAGACGAGGCTGAACTTGGAATTCAAAGGCAGCTAAATCTTTTTCAATCCCTTCTTTGAAAGCTGGGATGGTTTGGTCCATGGTTTCTTGTAAGATGATTTGATTTTCTTGCACTCGTTGATAACTCGTGGTTACGTCATTGATTTTAGACATGGATTCATCCACGGTTTCTTTGATAGCTTCTCGATTTTCCTTGCCACTTTTTTTCGTTGTTAGTAAAGTCACGATACCGCCAACTGCTGAACCAAAAAGTAACCCCTTTAAAAATCCTTTCACTGCACTCATCCTTTCCTAGATAATAACTGCTGTCCAACCCTTCTCACAACCTTATTTGACGGTGTTCAGCAGCTAGACATTGTGAAATTCGCCCTCCCGCTTGAGAAAATCTCCTTTCATCCGATTTTCTCAGCGGTAGGTAAGCACACGAATTTCATCATGTCTGGGCGAGCTGCTTCACAACCTTATTTGACGGTGTTCGGTAGCTAGACATTTTGAAAATTCGCCCTCCCGCTTGTGCAAATCTTTAAAACTATCTGATTTTCACATCGGGAGGTAAGCACGAATTTTCTCATGTCTGCCCAAGCTACCTCACAACCTTATACTTTACTCAAAGCTTTCTCTGATTCTTTTGGCGATGGCTTCCATTAGTGTTGGGTTGTATTGGTCTTGGTGGTTACCAAAGTGCATAGAGAAGTCATCGTGTGGACTAAATCTAGGAATCAAATGAATATGTGAGTGGAAAACTGATTGATAGGCCACTTCACGGTTGTTATTAATAATATTTAATCCTTGCATGTCTGGGTAAGCTTTTTCTAAGGCACGCGCAATTTTAGGGATGCGGGCAAAGACTTGAGAAGCCAATTCTTCATCGTATTCAAAAATATCTTTGGCATGTTTTTTAGGTACCACTAAAGTATGGCCAGGTGTCACTTGGGTAATATCTAAAAAGGCATAAACGACCTCATCTTCATAGATTTTATAGCTAGGAATTTCTCCATTAATGATTTTACAAAAAATGCAATCTTCCATCAGTTTTTCCTCCAATAAATAAACGTTGTGTTGTACTTTTACTTTAACATATTTTAGGTCATTTGGTTAGTATTTACTTTGAAAATATTGGTGAAATGTCGTGGGTAAAAATGAGAATTAGCAAGCCTTGTTTAATTTTTCAACCATATTCCTTGCGATAAATAAGATTTCTAAGTACAATGAATGAGGAAAGAGAATCAAAGTATAATCTATACAGTTTGATATGTATGAAAATAATAGAATTTAGATGAGTAGTGGTAATTTTTATTGCCAATTGGAATTTAGGAGGACCCGTTTCAATGTCAGTATTTAGTTTTGATCCCAGTAGTCGATTAAGTATTGTGGCTTTGCGTGTCAAAAATCGTGACCAAATGATTAATTTCTACTGCGAGATGTTAGGATTTAAGTTAAAAACCGAAGAAAATGAATTAGCGATTTTAGTAGCCGAAGATGGTAGTCATGAGCGTATTTGGCTAGAAGAAAGTCCACGTGCAACGGAACATTTTGGTGAAGTGAAGCGTCTGAACTACTATAAAGTGGAAGTGCCGACTTTATCTGAGTTTGCGGCCGTTTATTCACGTTTGGTACATGCAAAATATCCAGTCATTCAAGCTGAGTTTACCCCTGATTTATGTCAGTTTACCATCGTGGATCCTGAAGGTAATCAGTTAGCGATTCGCACACCTGAAACAGTGAGCATTGACGAAACTTCACTTTTAACTTCAGCTGATCCAAATAAAAAATTATCAAGCAAAGCACGGATTGCGGCACTGGGCCTTCACGCACAAGATGTCCAAGAAGAATGCCAGTTTTTAGCTGATTTACTAGGTTTTGAGTTTGATGAAAATAATATCGCTTTTCAAACCTTAGCAGATGGCGAATTTGGAATTTCAATTGTCAAGCATGATACCGAAAACGTAAAAATCCCAAGTCATCAAATTTTAGGCTTAGATTTCTTGAAATTCCAATTACAAGATGAACAGTTTGAACAATTATTAAAACATGTTCAAGAAAGTCAAATGAAACATTACCTTGATAGCAAACAAAAGATTTTAACGGTGTATGATCCAGTCGGTGTGGAATGGTGGTTCTTACGTTAATTGCATAATACAAAGACGTCTGATTGGTTACCGGATGCATCGTCCAACCAATCAGGCGTTTTTTTATGAAAAGAGATAGAGGAGAAATATGCAAGATAATTTTTATCCAAAAACACAAGCAAAGATTCAAGAATATCTAAGAGAAAAGGTCTTTCCGGGGGTATGTTACGCAATCATTGACCAAGAAAAGGTGATTCACAAGCATTTTGGATATGCGTCTGTAATCCCCAAAAAACGAGTGATGACTGAAGATACGTTATTTGATGTGGCCTCTTTGACCAAGGTTGTTTGTACCACAACAATGATTTTAAAATTGATGGAACAAGGTGTTATCGAGATTGACCAACCTTTGAAGCAGTATCTACCAGCTTTTGGCGATGGAAGCATTACTTTACGTCATTTATTAACCCATACAGCCGATATTGTGACTTATATTCCGAATCGTGATCAGCTCAACCAACAGGAGTTAATGCAGGCTTATTTGACATTAAAGGCAGGGGATAACTTAGGAAAAGTGGTCAAATATACTGATGCTGGGACGATTTTGTTAGGGTTCATGCTTGAAGAAATCTTTCAAAAGCCAGTCATAACTATTTTTAAAGAAGAGATTTTGGAACCATTAGAAATGCTTAATAGCCAATTTCCGCCACTTGATACGCACTATTCAATTGCATCAACAAAAGATACTTTGTGTGGGCAAACTCATGATCCTAAAGCCCGAGTCTTAGCCGAGCATGCGGGCAATGCAGGGCTATTTACGAATTTAGCTGATTTATTAAAATTTACCCAAATGTATCTAAATGAAGGACGCTTACCTGATGGGCGGACCTTTTTGCAAAAAGAAACGATTGCTCAGCTTTACCAAGACCAGACACCAAATAAAGAAGGAAGGCGTTCATTAGGTTGGGATTTGCGTTATGGATTTTTATTCCATACAGGCTATACGGGCACCTTTTTATGCATTGATCCTAAGTTGCAACAAGCCTTTGTTTTTCTATCTAATCGTGTTCATCCGTATGATTTTAGACAAGCATATTTGGCGAAACGAGATGAATTAATTGCGATTTATTTAAAAGAAAAAGAAATGATTATTCAAACTAGTTTGTGATATAATGGACTTGTTTGTAAACCTATACAAGAAAGAGTGATTCATTTGGTAGAACCTTTATTTATGAAACCCGTATTTCAAGAAAAAATTTGGGGTGGCTCAAGATTAAATACTGTCTTTGGTTTTGAACTTCCTAGTGATAAGATTGGCGAAGACTGGGCAATCAGTGCGCATCCTCATGGCAAAAGTGTGATTGAAAATGGTCCTTTCAAAGGTCAAACTTTAGATCAACTTTGGCAAGACCATCAAGAGTTATTCGGTCATCAATCAGAAGAAGTTTTTCCATTATTGGTGAAGATTTTGGATGCAGAAGAGGACTTATCTGTTCAAGTCCATCCTGATGACGAATATGGCAAACATCATGCTGGTGAGCTAGGAAAGACCGAGTGCTGGTATATTATTGATGCCGCGCCAGGAGCTGAAATCATTTACGGTCATCATGCGCAAACGAAAGAAGAATTAGCTGAAATGATTCAAGAGGGGCGCTGGGATGATTTATTAAAACATGTGCCAGTGCGAAAAGGGGATTTCTTCTTTGTTCCGAGTGGGACGATGCATGCGATTGGTAAAGGAATCATGATTTTAGAAACCCAACAAAGCTCAGACACGACTTATCGGGTGTATGATTATGACCGCAAAGATGCACAAGGAAATACACGTGAATTACACATCCAACAATCCATCGACGTTACCAATGTCCCTGACCATGCGCCAGAATTAGCGATTAAAGAAGTACGTAAAGGTAACAGTGCGATTACCACTTATCTTCAAACTGAATTTTTCAATGTCTATGAATGGCTTGTGAAGGGAGAATGTTCTTTCAAAGCTTTTGCGCCGTATACTTTGATGACGGTGATTGAAGGTTTTGGTTACCTAGTCGTGGATGGCAAAGAATATGAATTAAACATGGGCACAAGCTGTATTTTGCCAAATCAAGTGAAGGAATGGCAAATTAAAGGCGATGTCAGAATAATTGCCTCTGATACAGCGAAGAATAATTAGTTCTTTTAGAGCTGTTCGTGATGAGCAGCTCTTTTTTTATTAACGGTAAATTTGGTTCATTGGAAATCATCAATCCGAACGAAGCAGAAAAAAAGTAATTCGTCAAGGCAATTTGTTGTTGAATTCACGAAAAAACACGGTAAAATAAAGGTATAGGAAAGAAGGGATGTCGTATGGCAAATTATCGTAGAATTTTGGTACCAATCGATGGTTCCATTTTAGCGGATTTAGCTTATCAAAAAGCAAAACGTTATGCCCAACAAACGAATGCACACTTAATCGTATTATCTGTTGTCGATACATCTGGAATCGCAATGCATGATTACGGCGGTGGATTCGAAATTGATCCATTAATGAATACCGCAAAGGAATTTCTAGAAGATTATGCTGAAGATGCAGCCAAAGATAATATTAATTGTAAAACGATTCTAGAAGTAGGTAGTGCTAAAAATGCCATTCTAGAAACGGCTAAAGATCAAAATGCCGATTTAATCATGATGGGGGCAAGTGGTACGAACTCATTTACCCGTCTATTCATCGGTTCTACAACTGATTTTATCGTTCAAAATTCAAAAGTGGATGTATTCGTAGTGAAAACCCACATGGACAACACTACTCGTCCAACCCATTAATTTAGCTCTTATCAAGTTTTTGTAATTGTTTACTTTAAAAAAGCAAATCCGTCTGCCCCAACAGATAGATTTGCTTTTTTGATTTTTGTTATTTAATCATTTTCCTGATCTTCATACACGTAATCGGAAAAATATTTTTCAAGAATTTCTTCGCGAGTACTATCAAAGTCATCCGCAAAATATCTACTATATACTTCAAGCGGCGTATGGATGTTTTCGGGAACTTCTTCAACTAATTCAAAACAGTCGATTATTTTACTTACTTGCCAAAAATCAAGTGTATCGTCAGCTGTTTGATAAGGTTCTTCGGTCAAATGTTGCTTACAATACTCAATTAGTGTCGCTTTATCAGGTTTTACTGGAAATTGGACTAAAACGATGCGATGTTCATAAGCTTTTCTAGAGATTTTTGTTTTTGCCTCAAAAGCTTCAAATAATAAACTTAAAGAAAATAGGCCATGCTATCCCCTACTTTCTACATTCTATATTGATTATACCATATGGAAGTTAGATTCAGTATTTCTTTCTTCTTTGAGATTCGTTATAATGAAAAAAATGAACAAAAGGAGCCGGATAAAATGATAACAGCAATTTGGGCGCAAGATAAAAATGGTTTGATTGGTAAGGATGGGTTATTACCATGGAAATTACCGAATGATTTGAATTTTTTTAAGAGCAAAACGATGAACGGGACCTTAGTGATGGGGCGAAAAACGTATGAAGGGCTAGGCAAAAGATCCAAAGCTTATAAGAAGATTTATGTTTGCACCCGTCAAAATGAGTTGCCACTATATGAAAATGCTGAAATTATTCACTCACCAGAAGAAGTCTTAGCTGTAGAAGACTTGCACGTTGGGGGCGGTGGCGATATTTTTCGCTTATTCTTGCCATATACCGATGTGATTTATCGTACATTGATTGATGCGGAATTTACAGGCGATGCGTATATTGGCGAGATTGATTTTAGTGATTTTGAGCTAGTCGAAGAAATTCCTGGCGTGTTAGACGAAGAAAATATTTATCCCCATGTCTTTCAAAAATGGGTGAGAAAACAATAATAAAACACCCCCACCTCTTAAGTTGGATATTGGCTTAAAAGGTGGGGGTTGTGATTATAATTTTTGATAACTTACAGCTAATTGGGCGCCGACTTTCGCATTGTTTTTCACTAGTGCGATATTAGCGGCTAAACTCTTGCCATCAGTGATATCTTTAATTTTACCAAGTAGGAATGGGGTGATTTCTTTACCAACAATTCCTTTTTCATCGGCTTCTTTTAGGGCTTGGTCGATTGCGGAGTTGATATAAGCTTCATCCATTGAATATTCTTCAGGGATTGGATTGGCTACTAAAGCGCCACCGTGTAGACCTAAATCCCATTTCGCTTTCAAGGCTTTTGCTAATTCTTCTGGATTTTGGATATTGTATTGTAAAGCAAATGGACTTGTTCTTGAGAAGAAAGATGGTAGATAATCTGTTTGGTAACCATAAACCGGCACACCTTTTGTTTCAAGATATTCTAATGTTAATCCAAGGTCTAAGATTGATTTTGCCCCAGCACAAACAACAGCGACATCAGTCATTGATAATTCTTCTAAGTCCGCAGAAATATCCATTGAAGTTTCGGCGCCACGATGCACCCCACCGATACCGCCAGTGACAAAGACTGAAATGCCGGCTAGTTCCGCAGCTATCATTGTCGCAGCAACTGTGGTAGCACCTAGTTGTTTCGTCGCTAAAATATAGCCCATGTCACGGCGCGAAACTTTAGCCACGTTTTTACTATTGCCAAACATTTCTAATTCTTCATCAGATAATCCAATTTTAATTTGACCATCGATTAAAGCAATCGTTGCTGGACAAGCCCCATGGTCACGAATGATTTGTTCAACTTCACGTGCGGTTTGGACATTTTGTGGATAAGGCATACCATGTGAGATAATAGTTGATTCTAAGGCAACAATTGCTTTACCTTCTTCTTTTGCTGCTAAGACTTCTTTAGAAAATGATAAATATTGGTTCATAATGCAAGTTCCTCTCTATTTTGAATTAATTTTTCTTTGGTTAAATCCGTGCGTACCGTATGCATACAACGGATCGTAAATACCGCATTGGTTGTCGCAAACTTCAAACAATCAGCCAGCGTTCCTCCGTTTAGCCAACTATCGATAAAGGCACCACTAAATGCATCGCCAGCACCTGTGACATCGATAATTTTTTCAACACAGATGGCAGCTTGATAGGCTTTTTCTCCTGTTTGACTCATCGCCATGGCTCCCTGTTGTCCATTGGTAATGACGATATTTTCTACGCCTAAATCTAGCCATTTTTGCATTGCGTTTTGCCAAGATTGCGTATCGGTGATTTGCGTGTCCAGGAAGGTTTCACTTTCATCGCGATTGGCAATGAGTAGACTCACTCCCGCTAAATCTTTAGGTAAGTGGGCCATTTTAGGTGAGGAGACTGGAATGACAATCACTGGAATTTGATATTGTTTGCCAAATTGAATGATAAAATGCAACGTTTCAGCCGGACAATTCAAATCGATAATAATCGCGCGTGCCCCGTGTAAAAGTGGTAAATTAAGTTGAATCACTTCCGGCGTGAGTAAATCATACGCTGACATATCCGCTAAAGCCACCGCCATATTGCCATCTGCGTCGAGTACTGCGGTATAAGATCCAGTCGCCACTTCTTCTGTTTGATAGATGGCATCGAGATTCATGAAAGATTGCGAGTGTTGCTTAATCGCTTCAAAATCACTATCTTTCCCGCAAACAGACAGTAAAGAGATTGAATGGCCGAGTCTACCAAGATTTTCAGCAATATTTCTCGCCACGCCACCGATGCTCAAAGCTGATGTCGCAGGATTAGAAGTGGCAGGTTGGAGTGGCGCTAAACTTTGTAATTTACGATCGACATTGGCGCCTCCGATACATACCAAATAATCTTTTTCATTCACGACATAGGCTCTCCCCAGTAGATATTTTTCCTCAATCAAACGGGAAATCATATTTGCCACCGTTGAGCGTGAGAGATTCATCTTTTCGGCGAGTTCTTGTTGCGAAAAATAAGGATTCGTCTTGATTAAATTAAATAGTTGCGCTTCTTTTTCTGATAAAGTCATGCAATCACCTTCTTTTAACCAAAATAAGATTTAGGACATTTGTTTGTGGTTCTAAACATTTGTTCGATGCCATTATAATGCTGTGAATGATAAAAGAAAAGAGTTATTTTTACTAGAACTATTTTGTAAACTGTTTTACTATTTGATGAAATGTTATTGTCTAGTTTTATGGTTGATATATTAGTAAAGGTTTTAGAATTTTGATAAGAAAATAAAAATTATTTTTGAAAAAAGTTGAGGTTTTATGATGTAGAGTGTTTGTTATGAAAAGTGTGGCATAACTATCTTATTTTCTCGAGGTGAAAAAGCGGATTTTATACATGAATCATGCTATATTTAGGAAAAATGATAGAAAGTAGGATAATAAATGGCAGAAATCATCCATATTCAAGTAGATGTACAAGGAGATTTAGCGACTATTTGGCATTACTGGAATGAACCTAAACACATTGAGCAATGGAATAGTGCTTCTCCCGATTGGCATACAGTAAATGTGAAAAATGATTTACGTGTAGGTGGCAGCTTAACCTCACGCATGGAAGCGAAAGATGGCTCAATGGGATTTGATTTTGGTGGGATTTATACTGAGATCGTTGAAAATCAAAAAATCGCTTATACTTTAGGGGATGGTCGTAAGGTAGAGGTCTATTTTGAAGAAACACAACCAGGTGTTGTTCAAGTGGTAGAAAAGTTAGATCCGGAGAGTGAAAATCCAGTTGAATTTCAAAAACAAGGTTGGCAAGCCATTCTGAATCATTTCAAGGAATATGTAGAAGAAAATGTATAACAACAAAACAAGACTAGGCACGTAAATTTTCCGCCCTAGTCTTTTGTTTGTGCTTTTTGCGTCATGAGAGTGCAGCGTCCAACGGCAATTTTTTGCTCTTTTTGATAAACGGTGGCTTGCCAGACCTGAATCGTGCGTCCAACTTTATCAGGATTTGCGCGGATGGTTAATTCTCCTGAAGTGACTGCTCGCAAGTGATTGACTTGTAAATCGACACCGACGCAATATTCATTGGATTTTACATTTTGATTTGCGCCGAGACTACAGGCGGTTTCGATTAAGACGCCATTCATTCCACCGTGCATGATGCCAAAGGGTTGTTTATGGATATCACGTACCATAAGGGCAAGTTCGACTTGTTCTGGGGTAGTTTGCTTGATTTGAATATCGAGATGTTCTAATAAATTCATGGGTATTCCTCCGTTTTTTTCTCATTATAGCAAAAAATGGAAGTACGAGAGTGGATTTGATTTGAGAAATTGCTTATTCACACATTCTTAGGATAATTTTGTATTTTTTTGTACGTAGTGAATTGAAAATTGCAGTTATACAATTTTCAATGGATGAAAGATTTTGGGATATAAAAAAGGCTAGTCTATAATGTGTTAGCCTTTTAGTGTTTTTCTTCTTTCTTGTATGTAACTCTCAAATAGTTGTAAATCTTCTTCAGTCGCATAATTTAAAATGAACAATTTGACAGATCGTTTATAAGCTTGTTGGTTGGTCTTTTCTCTGTTCTTTTCTCTATACTTACGGTTAGCGATGGTTTGTTTATTTTCTGATTGCATCGCTTGTACCTCTTTTCTAAACATGATATAGTGTAAATGGAAAAAGGTTAGCACCGTTTGAAGACGGTAGCTTGATTTTATACTAATTGAAAAATAGCCGAAAACCTCGCTAAAAGTTTAGACGGCTATTTTTTATTGTCTTTATTATTATTCACTAGCACGACTAATGTCGCAAAAGCAATCATTAGGCTTAGCGCTTCATAAACAGACATTTTGCAAATTCCTTTCTTTAGAATGCGTTGCAGAGTTGTTACACTCATAAGCACCACCCCCAGAAATGAGAATTGCTAACCGCCTTAAACTTTACTAACCTTATGAGTTTGCTATAATGTATACGGTAAATGAATGCAATAGTTTTTAACAAAAAAATATTTTACTCATACCATCGCCCTAGACCAACAAGCTAGAGTGGTGGTTTTGCTTATTTATTTTGAAATTGTAAAAACTTAGATATATCAAGAGTTCAATTGCGTTTATTTATTATTGTCTTTTATCAAATCAATTTCTAAGGGTTATCTCAAGCGTATTTTACTAATTTTGTGTATACTTTAAAAGAGGTGTTTTGTAAAAGTTTCGCAAAGCATGCTGATTAACAATGATTTAAAGGAAGTGTCTATATGCGCGAGTGGAAAACAATTAAAGAGTATGATGAGATTTTATTTGAACAGTTTGAAAAAATAGCCAAGATTACGATTAACCGTCCACATGTTCATAATGCTTTTACGCCAAAAACAGTGGCTGAAATGATTGAAGCTTTCAGTATTTGTCGTGATCGTAGTGATATCGGTGTCATTTTATTAACTGGGGCAGGGGATTTAGCCTTTTGTTCTGGTGGAGACCAAAAAGTTCGTGGCCATGGCGGATATGTTGGTGAAGATCAAATTCCACGTTTGAATGTTTTAGATTTACAACGTTTAATTCGTATTATTCCAAAACCAGTGATTGCGATGGTCAAAGGCTGGTCGATTGGTGGCGGAAATGTATTGCAACTTGTTTGTGATTTAACCATTGCCGGTGAAAATGCTAAATTTGGTCAAACAGGTCCGAATGTCGGTAGTTTTGATGGTGGCTATGGTTCTGGTTATTTAGCACGCGTGATTGGTCATAAAAAAGCCAAAGAAGTCTGGTTTATGACGCGTCAATATACGGCCCAAGAAGCATTAGAGATGAATTGGATCAATAAAGTTGTGCCCGTTGATCAAGTAGAAGACGAAGCGGTAAGTTGGGCGCAAGAAATGTTGAAGAAGAGTCCACTCGCTTTACGTATGATTAAAGCTGCGATGAATGCGGACACAGATGGCTTAGCGGGAATTCAACAATTAGCAGGCGATGCGACATTACTATACTACACGATGGATGAAGCCAAAGAAGGTCGTGATGCCTTTAAAGAAAAACGAGAACCAAACTTTGACCAATTTCCAAAATTCCCATAAAAAATATGCTAGCTGGTTGACTCAACAAGCCGTGCTTCATCCTGAGCGGCCAGCTTTTTTCTATGATGAGCAAGTCTACACTTTCTCTGAGTTACAGCAAATGGTCCAAAGCTATGCACATGATTATCAGCAAAAATTACCTGAAAATAGTACGATTGTGGCGGTATATGGCAAGAGCTCCCCAGCGTTTATCTATACGGTTTTGGCTTTGTGGGAGCTGGGTGTGACGGTCCAGTTTTTAAATATGCGTTTGACTGAGAGTGAATGTCGTGTACAGTTACTAGATAGTCAAGCTCAGGCAATCATTGTCACTGATGAACATTCTGAGGCTTCTTTTGCCCCGTGTAGATTGATTCAGGCGCCAAAGATTCAAGAACTTCACCCTATTAAAAAACAAGACTGGTTGGACTTAGGCTATCGTGAGGAACAAGTGGCTAGTATCATGTATACTTCTGGGACGACCGGCAAGGCTAAGGGGGTGCGCCAAACATTTGGTAACCACCAAGCAAGTGCCATCGCTACGAAGAAAAGCTTATCGTTGACAGCGGATGATTGCTGGTTAAATGTTATGCCACTTTATCATATTAGTGGATTGTCCATATTCTTGCGTAGTTTAGTCATTGGCTTAAGTGTGCGCTTATTGCCTAAATATTCTGCAGAGCAAGTGCATCATTGGCTACTATCAGGGCAAGTGACAGTGGTTTCGGTTGTGACGAAGATGTTACAAGATTTATTAAGCTTAACTAAAGGCAGTTATCCCGCTAGTTTGAAAGGCATCTTACTGGGTGGTGGACCGGTGCGTGCAGAAATTTTAGAAAAATGTCTCGCCTATCAATTGCCAGTGATGCAATCTTATGGTATGACGGAGACCTGTTCACAAATCTTTGCCTTGCCCTTTGATTATTCTTTAGCAAAACTTGGATCAGCAGGACTGCCTTTACAGAACGTGCAGTGTAAAATTGAGCCGCTGAATGAAAAAGAAGCAATTGGCGAAATTTTAGTGAAAGGACCAAGTATTACACCGGGGTATTTGCACGGATTGGCTAAAGAGCGGTTTGATAAAGAAGGTTATTTTCATACGGGCGATTTAGGCTATCTGGACGAAGATGGCTTTTTGTTTGTGAAGAGTCGCTTAGGAGAGCTAATCATTTCTGGTGGCGAAAATATTTATCCAAAAGAAATCGAGGACTGCCTATCACGACATCCGCAAATCCAAGAAGTCGCCGTAGTAGGAGAAGAAAACGAAAAATGGGGGCATGTCCCGGTTGCTTATTTGAAGTTAGCTACAGACGATTTTGATGAGTCACAATTAAATCAGTTATTAGTAACACTTGCCAAGTATAAGCGACCACAGACTTTTTATGTTTTGTCCGATTTTCCAAAAACTGCAAGTGGTAAAATTCAAAAGTATCAATTATCTCAAATAGAAAGAGTGAAAGTATTCGATGCAAACTTTCAATAATACGATTCAGCAAAAAATATATGTCTGGCAAGAAGTCATTCCTGATTTTTCTGCCTTGTCGGTATTTGCGGCGGCGAAAAATAGTGGCTTACAGGCACAATTTTGGCAAACTCCAGAAGATGAAGTGCGTTTAGGCCTAGGAAAAGTGGCTGAGTGGTTTGGCTTAGATTTTGCACAAGTCCAAGCATTAAAAGATAAGCTTCGAGCCAGTGTGGAAGAAGTGAACGTGATTGACCGTCAACCATTGGCTTTATTTGGGGCTTTTGCGTTTGATTCTCAGCATAAGGGTGAAAGTATCTGGCAAGAGTTGGCCCAAGGATATTTTATCTTGCCTGAAATCATCTTGACGGAGCAATTATTAAGCATTTTGGTACTTGCTGAAACCAAAGCACAGGCACAAGCAAAGTATCAACAGTTAAAACAACAAGTTCAAGCATTTTTAGCAGCAGATCAAGACTGGCACGTACACTCTGCTTTATCTGCCAATGCGACATTTAATTATTTAGCCAAAGAATCATGGACGCATTTAGCACAACAAACGATTCAAATGTTAAAGTCTAGCCAAATATTGAATAAAGTCGTTTTGGCACGTAAAATGGCCTTTCATGCGACAGAATTAGTGCCAAGTCAGTTGATGGCGAATTTAGTGGCCTTGCAAAAAAATACGTATCGCTTTTATTTAGATGGACCGACGCGCCACTTTTTTGGAGCAACTCCGGAACGCTTATTAAAAGCAACGGCAAGTGAGTATCTAACGGCTAGTGTTGCCGGGACAATTCGCCGTGGTTTAACACCTGAAGAGGATGTGCAATTAGCCAACCTTTTATTGAATGATGCGAAAAATACGAAAGAACACCAAATCGTTGTTGAGGCGATTCAAGGACAATTAGCCCCTTTTGTGAAGGGCAAAGTCGCATTAGGTCCAAGACAAATTTTAAAAAATGAGCAAGTTCAACATATCTTTTTAACATTAACCGGTCAACGTCAAGAGCAAAGTCGCTTTTTAGAGGTGATTGAAAACCTTCATCCAACCCCAGCTTTAGGCGGTAATCCTAAAGAAGCGGCCCTTAGTTACTTACAAGAAAATGAAAACTTAGATCGTGGCTTGTATGGGGCACCGATTGGCTATTATCGTTTATTTGAAGATAGTGGCGAATTTGTGGTAGGTATTCGTTCGGGCGTCTATGGTCAACAAGAGGAAATCTATGGTGAATGTTTTGCTGGCTGTGGGATTGTCCAAGATTCTGATGCCGCTGAAGAATTTGAAGAAACCAAACTAAAATTTGAACCAATGAAACGGGGGTTACTAGGTCTTGAATAAGCAACAAGAAATGACCAGCTATTTGCGCCATTTAATTGCTGGATTAAAACAAGGTGGTGTGCGTCAAGTCGTAATTAGTCCGGGTTCACGCTCGACACCATTAGCTTTATTAGTCAAACATGAGCCGAATTTGCAATATTTTGTCGCGGTTGATGAGCGTTCGGCTGGCTTTTTAGCGCTAGGATTAGCCAAAAGTAGTCAGCAGCCAGTCGCCTTACTCTGCACTTCAGGGACCGCTGCAGCAAACTTTTATCCGGCGATTTGTGAGGCTGAAGCAAGCAATGTTCCTTTAGTTGTCTTAACTAGCGACCGGCCACCTGAATTACGCAATGTCGGTGCGCCTCAAACGATGTCGCAAAATCAGTTATATGCCGATCATGTGAAATTCTTTGTGGAGCTCGCTTTACCTGAAAGCACGCCGCTCATGTTGCGTTATAGTTTTTGGCAAGGATTCCAATTAGCGACAAGGGCGATGAGTGGGGTTAAAGGGGTTGTGCATGCCAATATTCCTTTAAGAGAGCCGTTATTACCTGATTTAACGCAAAACACCCCGATTGACTTGAGTCTTACGCAAACGACCACACAAAACTTGATTGCCCAAGGTTGGTTTCAGAAAAAAGGACTCATTGTGTTAGGAAGTGAACGTAGCCTAGCAGAAGCGCGTCTTGCTTTAACTTTAGCGAATTATCTAGGTTGGCCGATTGTGGGTGATCCGTTAAGTCAATTAGCTAGTTGCGATGGAGAGACGCAAAATTATTTAAAACAAGCCGATGTGATTTTTGAAGAAGCGCGTGATTTGCCTGAAGTCGAGGTGATTTTACGTTTTGGTAAGGTACCGGTGACGAAAAATGTAATGTTTTATTTGCGTGATAGTCAGGCGATGCAAATATTATTCGATGAGATGCAACAATGGCCGGATTATCTGTATCGCAGTCAGTATCTCGTCGCTGAATCACTAACAGAAGTGGCCCAAAAAATTCTTCAAAGTACCCCAAAAGAGGACCAGGTTTATCTGCAAGCGTGGCAAAATCTGCAAAAATTAGCGAGTCAAGCCATTGATGAAACGAGTGAGCAGTTTACCTTTCATGAGAGTCAATTGGCAATGTCATTGATGAAAACATTAGCGTATGGCGAACAGCTTTTTGTCGCAAATAGTAATGCGATTCGTTTGGTGGATCGCTTATCAGGGGTTAGTGAGGCTTCCTTTCAAGTTTTTGGTAATCGTGGCGTCAATGGTATTGATGGAATACTTTCAACAGTCGCGGGGCTAGCGATGCAAACCAAAGAGCGCACGTATTTATTGGTTGGAGATTTGACACTTTTCCATGATATGAATGGACTCCAATTATTGAAAGCTTACCAACTCCCAGTGACGATTATCCTATTAAATAATAATGCTGGCGGGATTTTCTCCTTTTTGAGTCAGCGTAGTTTAGCAGCAGATGACTTTGATCCATTGTTTGCGACACCACTTGATTTAGATTTTTCGCAAGTAGCTAAGACCTATGAATTAGCCTATCAAAAAGTTGAAAGTGAAGCGGATTTTGAACAAGCAATGGCCAATTCACGCAAACTGACTGGTGCAAACATGATTGAGTTAACCAGTCAAGCCCAAGTGCCCGTAGATTTTTGGCAAGCGGTGTTAAGTAACTTCAAGGAAAAGAGGATGAAAGGATGCCTGTTGTAATGGCCAATCAAGTTCGCTTTCATTATGAATATATCGGTTCCTTTCAAGAAGGTGCGCCTACGTTAGTCTGTCTACATGGCTTTACAGGGACTTTGCACACCTTTGATTTTTTAGCTGACCAATTACCTGGCGTGAATGTTTTAGCACTTGATTTAATCGGGCATGGCCAAACGAGTGTTCATGTCCCTACTGTGCATTACACGATGAGTCAGGTCATAAAAGATGTACGTGCCTTTTTGGAAAAATTAGGCTTAACGGAGTGTTTTCTCTTTGGTTATTCGATGGGTGGCCGTGTGGCTTTGGCTTTTGCAACGACTTTTCCGCAAATGGTACTAGGCTTGATTTTAGAAAGTAGTACGGCAGGCATAAAAGAGGCTGTGTTGAGAGCAAATCGACGAAAACAAGACCAAAAATGGATTCGCTTGTTAAGAGAAGCGTCTCTTAAGGATTTTGTGCAGCAATGGCAGGAAGTCCCATTATTTGCCTCTCAAAAATCCTTACCACAAGCTGTGCAAAAACGTGTCTATCAAGAGCGAATGAGCCAAAATCGTTGGGGGTTAGCCAATAGTTTAGCTCATATGGGGACAGGTGCGCAGAGAAATTATTGGCCACAATTGACGAAAATGGAGATGCCACTATTATATTTAGCGGGTGAATTGGATGGAAAATTTTGTCAGATTGGTCAGGAAATAGTGCACTTATGGCAAAATCAAGCACAGTTGGAAATCATTAGCGGTGCGGGTCATTGTATCCATCTAGAAAAGCCCCAAGCCGTGGTGGAAAATATCAAAAAGTTTGTGGAAAATGGTAAATCAAGATGAAAATTTCAAATATTACGTTATATCATATTCAAATTCCTTTTAAACAAGCGATTCAGACAAGTTATGGCCAATTAATGCATAAAGAATGTGTCGTGCTTACTTTACAATCTGACCAGGGATTAGTGGGCTTGGGGGAATTAACTGCCTTGCCACATCCGGATTATGTCCAGGAGTTTTTAGCAGGAGAATTATTGGTTTTAAAACGCTATTTATTGCCATTATTAGCCAATCAAGACCTCACACCGCAATCGTTTATGCAAAAAGCCGCAAAGATTCGTGGTCATCAGATGGCAAAAGCAGCTATTGAGATGGCCTTATGGGATCTATATGCAAAGTCACAAGAGAAATCGCTTTCGTACTTTTTGCCACCAACTTTAAGCACGGCCCCGGTAGGTATTAGCCTTGGCATCCAGTCCTCGCCACAATCCTTATTAGCTAAGGTCGATCAAGCAGTCTTGCAAGGCTATCAACGAGTAAAAGTCAAGATTGCCCCAGATAAAGATTATGATTATTTAGCGCCTATTCGGCAAAAATATCCTAATCTATGCTTAATGGCCGATGCAAATGCGAGTTATACTTTGGCACAAACTGCTACTATCAAACAACTAGATGAACTAGATTTGGCGATGATTGAACAACCTTTGCGTGTTAGTGATTTTGTCGAACATGCCAAACTGCAAGCGCAACTTTCAACGCCAATCTGTTTGGATGAAAATATCTGTCAGCTAGATGACTTAAAGACAATGGTAGCCCTTGGTAGTGGTCGAGTCGTGAATTTAAAATTACCCCGTGTTGGCGGTCTGATTCCAGCGTTAGAAATGTTAGTCTATGCCAAAAATCATCAGGTACAAGTTTGGTTAGGTGGGATGTATGAAGCAGGGATTGCCCGGGCGTTTCATCTGCATGTTGCAAGTATCAAAGGACTTGATTTTCCAGCTGATTTAAGTGCCACTGCGCATTATTTTGAACAAGATATCATTTCTCAAAGTTTTGTAGTAGAAAAAGGCGGGATTCGGGTACCTGAAGGATTAGGGATTGGCGTAGATTTAGACGAGCAAGCCTTAGCGAAATTTACTTTAAATAAATTTTCACAAAAAATCTAGCTAGTTTTTATTGGAAGTGTTATCATATAAAAGTGTGAGTGAATCTTATACTGTTAGAGAATGGATTTTGAAGCATCACTTTAGAATTCAAATATTTTAGTTGAGGTGAAAGTAATGGATGCAACAGAGTATCAACCGCTGAATTTGTATACGAATTATCAACAAGCAGCACAAAATTATCCAACAACGCCTATTTTGCTGGATGAAGTATTACCGGCTTTTCCGGAATTAGGCTTAGAAAGTAATTATCAAATCAGTCACGAAATCATTGTGAAGCGTGCTTGTCAATTAGCAACTTTAGGGATTAAGGCACGTGATAAGGTAATTATGTACAAGAGTCCCAAATTCGATACTTATTTATTAGCGGTGGCTGCGTCTTATCTAGGTGCGGTTCCGGTGATGATTTCTTATCATTTTCCAACTGAAACCATGGAAGTATTCGTGGACCGTTTAGAAAATCCATTTATTATTTATGATGATGAAACGAAAGAACGCGTGCTTGCCATTAAGAATTTAGATGCTGAACGTAAAATCGAAGTGAGCCGTCTTTTAGCTAGCAAGATTACGCCTGTGGAACAAGTTAGCCTAGATCCTGATGAAATTGCTTATATGACGCATACTTCAGGAACGACTGGGATTCCAAAATTAATTTGTCATTCTTATCATTCTATGGGGTGGCGGACAGTTTGGCAAAGAACGGTCTTTACGAAGATTGCAGAGAAAAAATTGGTCGCTTTCCATATTTCTCCGGTACATTCACGTTTTAATATCGGTGTGTCTTCATTGATGGCGATGGCTTTTCCGATGATGCCTTTAGCTACATCAGATGGAGAAAAAGTAGCCGGTCTGATAGCCAAACATCAACCAATCGCTCTAGAAACCCATCCAAATAATTTTGTGCAATGGAGTTTTACCGCTGCGAAACAACCAGAAAGTTTTGCTAGTATTCGTTATTATCATTCGACTTTTGATGCTATTAACAATAAGACCATGCACACTTTCTTAAAAGCTAGTGAAAAGCAAGATCCTATCTTCTTACAAGTCTATGGTCAAAGCGAATGTGGCCCAATGATTCTAAAAGCCCATACACTTGCGACCTTGCCAACGGATAATGCCCGTGATATGGGGGTAGGTTTAGGTGAGTTAACGAAGGCACGCATTGCAGATGAAAAAGGCAAGGTGTTACCAGCAAATCAAGATGGTCATATTCATTTCTTATCCAAAGGTCGTGCTTTGACTTATTATAAAGAAGACCAACGCTTTAAAGATAATGTTTATGGTGCTTGGTGGGATTCTGGTGATTATGGTTGCATGGATGAACAAGGTCATTTATACCTTAAAGATCGCCAAGTAGATTTAATCGAAAATATCGATAGCAACTTAGCTTTAGAAGACTTCTTATTAGACCATTTAGATTTCTTATCAGAAGTCGTGATGGTGCGCGATAAACAAGGACATGCCCAACCAGTGATTGCCTTAGCGCCAGATTGCGAAATGGACTGGGATGCTTGGTGGAAACAAGTAGAAGATCTACCTCATCTTAATGCGCCAATTATTCGCGATTTTGATGATATTCCACGTACAGCTACGATGAAAGTCCGCCGTTTGTACATTGAAGAATTACTAAAAAATGAAGGATAATCAAATTCCCCAGATAGAGCATTCAGCTTTTATCTGGGGAATTTTTTTACTTTTGTTCGAGATCAATGACGGTTTCACGTTTGATCAATTGATGAGGGACCACCATACGTCCGCTTGTTTGTTGATTATCATTGAGCTTATGTATCAAACTTTGGGTCGCCATCTTACCCAATTCAGCAACATCGACGTCGATACTCGTTAAATATGGATGAACGAGGGTCGCAAAAATCGAGTTATTAAAACTGATAATGGATAAATCATCAGGCACTTGATATTGATAGAGATTTAATAATTGGATAATACGCATCGCAAATAAATCATCAATTACCACTAAGGCTGTTGGTTTGAAGTTATATCATATTTATTTATTAATATATGTTTTTTTGTTGAAAATGCTTTCTTTTTTTGATATATTGAATACAGCATAGGTTCAATGTCATTTGAGGAGCGGATAAAATGAAAATTTTAAAATGTTTTTTCTGTTCTTTATTGGTTTTGGGAGTTTGTGTTGTTGGCATTGTGGAGGCTCGACAAATCGGTGAATTTGCAAACTTTAGGATTACAAGTAGCTATGCTAAAACTGGGTATCTAACTAAATCAATTACTAAAGCAAATTATGTCATTAATTTGCAACCATCTGAAAATTTAGCACCAATGACGGTGAAAAATCGACTAGTCAATTCAAACAATGAGGCACGTAGTTCAGAGGCGGTTACTCGTTGTGGCCAAAGAGATACGATTGGTAATTGGGGAACAGCGGGTTATGGATATGCCCTTCAAATGAAAAGACAGAATTGGTGGGATGGTGCAGCGGCAATTACAGGTAGTTGGTCACCTGATGATAGATAGTGCTAGATAAATACTGAATTATATTGAATATATCGAAAATTGCACGAGATATAAGTTATCTCGTGCATAATATTTATCTTTGGAGGTTAAGTATATGATTTTTATGAAAATGTTGCGGTTTAAAAAAATATATATTTTTTTATTTTTTATATACTTGATTTTGCAGTTTAAAGATACGTTATCTTTGTTATTCTTTTTTGATACAGGAGCAGCGGATATTCAATCCCTTCAACCATTGGTTATCAAAAAATATTTAGTAATGGATTCCTTAAAGGTTGAATCTTTATTATTTGAATGTTCGTTCTATTCCTCGTTTTTACTGCCTATAATGATTACGGTTCTAGGTTATGATTATCTTTCGCTAAAAGAAAACTATCTGAAATATTATATCGGACGTGCAGAAGGATATCGGTATCAGCTTGAAAATTTGAGAGTAAAATTATCATTCATTCCGATTACTATTTTTTTTATGATTCTATTAATCATTTTCAGTACCTCATATTTTTCTGGTCAACTAGATGCTCAGTTTTTAAGTAGTTTTGCCAATCGCTCATTTTTAAATCCTATTTTTTCATCGCTTATGTCGTACATTTTTTTCTATTTAGTGATGATTTCAATAGCTATTTTGGTGAATGCACGCCTTTACTTTAAAATGTTAGATTATTGTAGGAATTTCATGAAGGGCGCAATTTTTTATTTAGCTTTTATATGGCTGTTATCAAGTGTATTATACCATGTTCTTCCTTATTATTTTGTGCCAATGAATACTATTATGTTTCTTAGCTATGATGTCACCATTTTAAATATTTTATTGCCTTATAGTTTATATATTCTTATGTTTTTTGTTTTAGAAAGGTATACCCATGAAATATAGATATCATTTTACTAAGCCATACATTTTTGAATTAATAAGGGGAGTTGTATTATGTTATTTGCTCAAAATTTTATTGAAAAATAATGAACACTTGGAGTATATTCGACAAAATTTATACACACTTTATTCTATTGATGCACAGGGGAATCGGTTTTTTTCTTTCGTTAAATGTATCCTGGTATTTTCAATTTTTATTCTTGGTTTTTATCGATCATTGATATTCTTAAGCGAGTTATCTGAAGATTATTATAAATGTGTGAAATATCGTAGTAAGCATCGCTATCACTATTTATGGAATCGCACGAAACTACAATTTCACTTTTTTTTACCAGATATGTTTGTTTGGATAGCAGGTTTTTGTTATATTCATTTTTATACTCCAATTCAGCTTATACAAGTTATGGTGTTACTTTTATTGAATTTTTTTCTTTTGTGGTTGATAAATTTTTTATCTCCCAATGCTTTAATGACATATCTATTGTTTGTTATTGTTATTTTCGTTCAATTGTCTTTTGGTTTAAATCTATGGGGGTATGTTATTTTTGCTAGTGTGGGGCTAGTAATAATTATTACTAGAAGTGATCATTTTGTGAGGAGGGATGAGTCGTGAAACTATCTATAGTGAATGGAGAGAAACGGTATAAAGCTCAAACAATTCTAGACGAAGTAACCGTTACTTTTGAAACAGGGCATATTTATGGATTACAAGGAATTAATGGTTCAGGAAAAACAGTACTTTTAAAAATTTTAGCAGGGTATACTTCTTTAGATAAAGGGCAGGTTTTTCAGGATAAAAGAGAAATTAGTGTGCAACAATATATTCAAAATGCAGGTATCATTATTGAGCAAGTTTCATTTTTACCACATCTTACTTTGGTAGAAAATTTAAAATTACTACAAACCATTGATTATTCAATTAAAAATGAAAGCATCAACTGGTGGGTAAATTATTATTGTTTAACAGAGTTTAATGAAACAAAATATAAACATTTATCTTTAGGGACAAAGCAAAAAATGGCGTTAATTCAGGCGTTCATTTCAAACCCTGAGATTCTTTTACTAGACGAACCGTTGAATGCGTTAGATGAAAAAAGTGTTGCCTTAACGAAAAAGTATTTGCTTGAAAATAAAGAGAATCGTTTGGTGATTATGACTTCACATATTAGTCAAGATATTAGTGATCTATGTGACTGTTGTCTTTATCTAGAAAATGGAAATATCATCAAAAGAGGAAATTACTGAGGTCTGTAAAGTAGGAGATGATATTCCACGAACAGCGACGATGAAAGTCCGCCGTTTGTATATTGAAGAATTACTAAAAAATGAAGAATAATAAAATTCCCCAGATAGTGCATTCAGCTTTTATCTGGGGAATTTTTTACTTTTTCGTAAAATCAATGACGGTTTCACGTTTGATTAATTGATGAGGGACTACCATCCGACCGCTTGTTTGTTGATTATTATTAAGCTTATGTATCAAACTTTGGGTCGCCATCTTACCCAATTCAGCAACATCTACGTCGATACTCGTTAAATAAGGGTGCACGAGGGTCGCGAAAATCGAGTTGTTAAAGCTGATAATGGATAAATCATCAGGCACTTGATATTGATAGAGATTTAGTAATTGGATAATACGCATCGCAAATAAATCATCAATCACCACTAAGGCTGTTGGTTTTTCGATTTTCAAAAGTTCTTCAAAATTGACATAGTCTTCTGGATGTTGAAAAGTCACAGCCGGTTTGACTTCAAGATTGGCCAACATCATCGCTTTTTGATAGCCAAAGTAACGCTCGAAATAAACATTTTCCTGCGTCGTATTGGTCACGAAAAGAATTTTTTGATGATGATGATTAATCAAATATTCTGTCGCTTGTTTCCCTAAGAGTTGGTTGTCATTATCGACATAAGTAATGGATTGCTCGTGGTTATAAGGCTGTCCAATTAAAGTAAAGGGCACCTCTTCATCCATTAAATAGCGAATAATCGGGTCATGGTTATCTGAATAGGTCAAGATAAACCCATCGACTTGCTTTTGGCGATGCATTTGTTTGACATTTTCTAATAAAGAGTCAAAGTTCAGCGCTGTTGCAATCGCCACCGTCATACCTGATTGACGGGCTTCTTCATTAATAGTTTCAATTGTTTCTAAATAAAAAGGATTGCCTAAGCGTTCCTTGGAGTCTAGTGGAGGCAAGATGATTCCAATAGCATTGGAGACTTGTTTACCAAGATTGCGCGCGGTTAAATTAGGAATATATCCCATATCATCCATAATGGCGCGGACTCGTTTTTTTGTTTCTTCCGAGATACTGGGATGATCATTAATCACACGAGAAACGGTCGAGGTTGCCACACCCGCTCTTTTCGCCACATCTTTTACTGTAATACTCATTGTTTTCCTCCCAATTAAAAGTAACCGTAACCATAGTATCAGAAAATATTCTCTTTTGCTAGTGAAAGAATACATTTGTACGCAACATTTGCATAAAAATAAGAAAAGACGGTGCCCCAGAGAAGGTGCATCCGTCTTAGTGTCTGGTCGCAATTGATTTTAGTTTAACGCAACAGTAATTTTATCGGTTAATTCATAATCTTTATCATAAAGTTTTAGACTTAAAGCATCGCCACTTAATTTTTCAACAGTAACTGCTTCTTTATCGACATTAATCGCTAATAAACGTCCACGATAGTTAATGTGGAAGGCATAGTCGCTCCATGATTGTGGCACAAATGGGGCAAAGCTTAATGTTTCGTTAGCTGTCTTCATTTGCGCAAATCCTTGCACGATACCTAACCAGCTACCAGTCATAGAAGTGATGTGTAAGCCATCTTCAGTATCATTGTTGTAGTTATCCAAATCTAGACGAGCTGTACGTTCATACATTTCGACTGCTTTTTCTTCCATGCCTAGTTCAGCAGCTAAAATGGCGTGAATACATGCTGAAAGAGAAGATTCATGGACAGTCATTGGTTCATAGAAGTTAAAGTTGTTGCGTTTTTGTTCTAAAGTAAATTGATCCTCAAAGAAGTAAATTCCTTGTAAAACGTCGGCTTGTTTAATGAAGCAAGAACGTAAAATCTTATCCCATGACCAATTTTGGTTCAATGGTAAGTCTGATTTGTCTAAGCTAGAAACTGGACGTAAATCTTTATCTAAGAAAGTATCATGTTGAACAAAGACATCTAATTCTTCATCGTAAGGGAAATACATTTTTTCGATGATATCTTCCCATTTCGCTTGTTCTTCAGTAGTAATTTCTAAGATAGCTTGGTCTTGGAAACGACGATAGCTTTCTAAGGTATATTTTAGAACCCAGCGTGCGATGTAGTTGGTATACCAGTTGTTGTTAATATTGTTTTCATATTCGTTTGGACCAGTAACACCGTGAATCATGTACTTATCATTGCGTTTAGAATAGTGCACACGGTCAGCCCAGAAGCGTGCAATTCCTGTTAATACTTCTAAACCTTCTTTAGCAAGATAAGTTGTGTCGCCAGTATAGTTCGTATAGTTGTAAATCGCATAAGCAATCGCGCCATTACGGTGGATTTCTTCAAAAGTGATTTCCCACTCATTATGGCATTCAACCCCTGTGAAGGTAACCATTGGATAAAGAGCACCAGCTAAACCTTGTTGACGTGCGTTATGATAAGCTTGTGGTAATTGATTATGACGATATTTCAATAAGCTACGTGTCACGCTTGAATCAGCTAAAGATAAGTATAATGGTACGGCATAAGCTTCAGTATCCCAGTAAGTCGCACCACCATATTTTTCACCAGTAAAGCCTTTAGGACCGATGTTTAAGCGTTCATCTTCACCGTAGTAGGTAGAGAATAATTGGAATAAGTTAAAGCGAATTCCTTGTTGAGCGGCATCATCACCATTAATCACGACATCGGCTAATTCCCAACGTTTTTGCCATGCTTGAGCTTGTTCTGCTTTCAAGGCTTCATAGTCATTACCAAAAGCAGCATATAATTCAGCCGCTTTAGCTACTTGTTCGTCTTCTTCAACATCACGACTGGTTACGATGACTACTTCTTTTTCAAAAGTAAAGCTTTCTCCTTGTTTTTTGTTAAAGACAAATTGATTGCTGATCATTAAAGGTGCTTCTAAGCTTGCTTCACTTTCAAAGTTGTGTTTCATTGCAGAAGTGACAGTGAATTGTGGGACACCAAATGGATTAGCGATAGTGCGGGCAGTGACATAACTAAAGCCATCTGTTTCTCCTTGTGCAACTTCTTCCCAGAAATGTTCATCATAGTTACTGTCTTCATTGGTTACATTATTGTCTAAGCTAGAATTAATTTGAATAGTTGCTTCTCCTTCAAGTACAGTTGCTGTTAGACGGATAAAGGCTAATTCTTTTTTCGCGATACTTAAGAAACGTTCAAATTCAAAACGTACTTTACAATCGTCAAAAGCTACGACGAATGAACGAGATAATAGGCCGTTTTGCATGTCTAATTCCATTTTGAAGTCTTGCGGATCAAGTTGAGCTAAATCTAATACTTGACCATTAACTAAGATTTCAAGGCTTAAGAAGTTCACTGCATTAATGACTTTCCCGAAATATTCAGGATAACCATTTTTCCACCAACCTACACGCGTTTTATCCGGAAACCAAACTCCAGCAATATAAGTTCCTTGATGGTGGTCTGCGCTATAAGTTTCTTCAAAGTTTCCGCGCATCCCCATGTAGCCATTACCGATACTAGTTAGAGATTCTTGTAGTCGGCGATTTTCTCTATCTAATTTTGTTGTGCGAATTTTCCAGGGATCAATTTCAAATAATCGTTTAATTTGTTTCATGATATACTCCTCCGTTTATTAAGTCACTTACATTTTAAACGCAAACGGTTGCGCAAGTCAAGTTGAAATTGTAAAAAAATGAAAAAAATATTTTTGGGGTAAATATCAAGGTTTTACAATGCTTAAATTGATAATTGCTTGTTTGGAAATCGGTTGCGTTTTCAAGGTTTATTGTTTTGCGAAAGTTGTTTGTGATAGACTATGCATGTAGATGAGTTGAGGAAGGAAGCGATAAGATGCAAACAGTGATTTTTGATATGGATGGGGTATTGGTGGACTCTGAATATACTTTTTTTAAGAGTAAGTCTGATATGTTAGCTCAGGCGGGTCATCCGGTAGAAACGAGTTATCATTACCAGTTTATGGGGACGACTTTTACCTTTATGTGGGAAGAAATGAAAAAAGAATTTGACCTACCAAAATCAGTGGATGAATATATTCAAGAGATGAATCAACGCCGCAAAGCTATTTTTCAAGAAACTGGGGTTAAACCAATCAAAGGAGCAGTGGCATTAGTTAGGTCCTTGCATCAGGCAGGTTTTAAGTTGGCTGTGGCTTCAGCATCACCGAGAAATGAGATTAAACAATATCTCACTGAACTAGGGATTATCGATTGCTTTAGTGCCTATGTAAGCGCCGATGAAGTTGCACATGGTAAGCCCGCGCCAGATGTCTTTTTAGAAGCGGCTAAACGCATTGCGCGCAATCCTAGTGAGTGTATTGTTTTTGAAGATACGAAAAATGGCAGTCGCGCAGCTAAAAATGCTGGGATGTATACGATTGGTTTTGCAAATCCCGAATACCCCAAACAAGATTTATCAGCCGCCAATGAGATAGTAACAGATTATCAACAGGTGGATATTCAACGTTTATTAGCAATGTAAAAAAACTCGTACAACCAGTCTGTCTGGGCGTACGAGTTTTTTGTTAGTCAAATTGTTCGTTCGGATATTTTTTCTTTAGTGCTGTTAAAATTAAGCGTTTGGCTAGGATTTCATTTCTGGCTAGGATAGGACCGTGGAAGTAGCTCCCAAAGACGTTTTTGTAAATCACACCTTCTGTTTGGTCTTGACCATTATTGCCTTTTCCTCGGATGACTTTTCCCAGAGGTTTTTCGCCTTTTCCTAGGAAGGTCATCCCATTGTGATTTTCAAAGCCATAATACGTTTCATCAAATTCCTCATTATAAATCTCGGTATCGCCAATGAAACGATTATTTTCCTGGCTTAATGTATAGTGATCGAGGGCACCAATACCTTTAATTTGTTCGCCATGAGCACCGATATAGTAATGTCCAAGTAATTGATAACCACCACAAATGGCTAACATGACCCCATCGTTTTCTATATAGCGAGTGAGTTCTTCCTTTTTCGTAGGTAAGTCTTCAGCCACGATGACTTGCTCAAAATCTTGCCCACCACCAAAGAAAATCAAATCAAAATCATCGGCCTTAAATTCTTGATGGATACTGACAATTTCTGTTGTTAAGGTAATGCCCATTTTTTTGGCGACATATTGAAGCATCAATAAATTTCCGTTATCGCCATACGTATTGAGGAGGTTTCCGTATAAATGGCAAAGGTGTAATTCATAATTAGCCACGATCCATTCCTCCTTTAATGTAGCCTTTTTCAGCTAATTTTTTGCGTAGTTGTAACACGGCGGTATAAGTTGCTAAGATATAGACATTTTCTGTTGGTAAAGTTGCAATTTGTTCAATGACTTCATCTAGTTCGCGGACTTCAGTCAATTTATCTTCTTCAATTCCGGCAACCTTCAAGCGTAGGGCCATATCTTTATGTCGTTCGCCACCAGCAATCACTTGAGGAATCGCCATGTCGGCAAAGGCTTCATGATTGCCATCCCAAATCCAGCTGACATCAATCCCATCGGCATAGTTCGCATTTAATAGACAAACTAAAGAGAAAGGACGAGGAGCAAGGCCAATCATATCAATGACTTGGTTTAGCCCAACTGGATTTTTCACTAATACAAGGGTGCATTTTTTATCTTTAATTTGGATGACTTCTTGACGACCAAAGACTTTTTCATCATAAGCTAGGCCTTTGCGGATTTTTTCAGGACTGACATGATAATATTCAGCCACCGCACAAGCAGCTAAAGCATTATAAATATTATACATTCCGCCCACTTCAATGCCGTATTCTTCCCCGTCAATCACAAATTTAGCATGCGTATTGCTCATTTCTTTCAAATCGGTTAATTGATAGGTTAATGCTGGACGTTTGAAATCACAGTTTGGACAGTAATATTTTCCTAGATTGGCATAGGTATTGAGTTTGTAGTGCAAGATATGATGACAATGTGGACAAAGCACGCCATCGGTATTGTAATGGGCCATCTGTTCCTGATCTTCTTGATGATTAAAGCCATAATAGATTCTAGGATTTACCGTGTCAATCGAGTTAAAGATAGGCGAATCTCCATTGGCTAAAATGGTCGCTTGTGGAGATTTTGCGGCACCTTCGACAATCAAACGATAAGTAGTATAGATTTCGCCGTAACGGTCCATTTGATCACGGAAAATATTCGTAAAGACAAAGAGTTCGGGCTTAATATATTCAGTGACTTTACTTAAAGAAGCTTCGTCAATTTCTAGAACGGCAAATTTTTTCTCGCCTTTTTTCACTTTAGCAGATAAAAAAGTAGAGACAATTCCTTGGACCATATTTGCACCTGTTGGATTGGTTAAAACATGGTCAAATTCTTGTTTTAATATATTTACAGTTAAAGCCGTTGTTAACGTTTTGCCATTGGTACCAGTAACGACAACGACTTGATAATCTTTGGCTAAGTGATCTAATATCTGTGGGTCAATCTTTAAGGCTAACTTTCCTGGTAAGCTTGAACCACCTTTCATAAATGTCTTTAAAAACCATAAAGAGCTTTTACCGACAGCTGTGGCCAAAAGACTCTTGATACTCATAAATCTTCCTCCAATTGTTCAATTAACAGAACTATCATACCATAGAATGTCCCAAAAAGATAATGCGTATGAAGGAGTAAGCAAGATTTTATAAAAAATAAAAAAACTTTGCCTTACTGACTTGTACATCAACAAATCAAATAAGACAAAGTTGAGGGAATACAGGGTTAAATTCCGATAAATGGTGCAAAGATAGGTACGACAACCACCGTCACTAAGCCAACGATTACTACAGCGATACTTGCCATGGCCGTTTCGGTTTCGCCTAATTCCATACTTACAGCAACTCCGAGTGCGTGACCAGCCGCACCTAATGATAGACCTTGAGCGATTTCGTCTTTAATTCTAAAATAACGTAGCGCCATTTTACCTAAAGCATAGGTCAACACACCATTAAAGATAACCGTAAAGGCTGTGATGGAAGCCACGCCGCCAATCGATTCACTAATAGGGACCGCGATGGCTGTTGTTGCGGCTTGGGGCAAAATAGAGGCAATGATAGCTGGATGCATATGGATGAGTTTGCCTACTACAATTACACTGAATAAGGAACCAATCGAACCAATCGTTAAGGCTAAGACGATTTCAAACCAATATTTTTTCAAGACATCGCGTTTTTTATATAAAGGAATCGCAAATGCAACGGTGGCTGGTTCTAGGAAAAAGCTAATGTATTTGCCGCCTTCGTTGTATTGCTCATAACTAATACCTGTTACTTTTAAGACAATCACACCCAAAACCATTGCGACAAATAAAGGCGTAAATAAGAAGAAGTTTTTACTTTTCTTGAATAAAAAGACACCAATTTCAAATACAACTAATGAAATAATGATTCCAATATAAGCGTTCATAATCTAACATCTCCTTTGTTGGCTTGGGTTTGCTTGAATGGGATAAGGTCGGATAGTTGGAATTTTTTGGCTTGGCGTAATTTTAAGAGTAATGCACCAGACCAACCCGTAACGAATAATAAAGCTAAGGTAGCTACGAGAATCACGAATACAATTTGTAATCCATAGCTTGCCATTAAATCTAAGGAATTCACAAGTGAGATGCCAGATGGGACGAATAAAAAGGTAATGACTTTAGATAAACTATTACTTAAACCTTCTACTTGTTCGAGTTTGACCACACCGGTACATAAGGCGATAAATAATAAAATCATGCCCACCACCGATGAAGGAACGGGGATAGGAAGTAGGTTGGCCACAAATTTCGAAATTAAAATAATGATAGCAAAAATGACCGCTTGTTGACAAAATGAGTATTCTGATTTTTTCATGTTTAAGCACTTCCTTAACGTTTTCTTGATTAAAGTATAGCGCTTTCTAAAATAAATAAAGCGTTTTTACCATTAAATGAATCAAACGGTGCGCGAAATGCAAAATAAGACACCTCAAATGCCCAATTGCACTTGAGATGCCTAAAATACAATGCTTTAAATGCCAAATGTTTCTTTAAATTCTTTCAGATATGAGCGACTAACGGGTACTTTTTGGCCATTAGTTAGGATGACTTGCAGGGTGTGGTTGAACCAAGGTTGGATTTCTTGGACTTTTTTACGATTAATTAAATAGCTGCGATGGGTTTTAATAAATATGCTTTTTGGTAGTTTTTGTTCCATTTGATTCAGGCTACCGGGCATTTGATACGTTTGGTCTTTGGTATTGATGCTTAAAGTTTTTTCTTCAACCCAGACGCAGTAAATATCTTTCGGCGCTACCATGTAAATCCGGTCTTCTCCTTGAATAGCAATGGCATCAAAATCTTCTTTTTCATTTGCCAAGACTGCTTGACTTGTAGGCTTAGTCGTAGGATTTGCTTGACTGGCTTTATGGATGACTTGCTGAATTTGCTCGGCATCAAAAGGTTTTAAGATATAGTCTTTGGCATTGACTTGAAAAGCTTTGAGCGCATATTGATCATAAGCTGTGGCAAAGACAAGGTAGGGTGGATTTGGGACTTTGAGCAATTTTTCCGCTAAGTCAAAGCCACTTTCTCCGGTTAAATGAATATCTAAAAAAAGCAAGTCCGTTTTTTGGTCAATTAGTTGGGCGATGGCTTGATCGACACTATCTGCCTGTGCGATGGAGGTTACTTGCGGGTGTTGCTTGACAAGATAAGCGAGTTCTTCTCTGGCTAATGGTTCATCATCAACGATTAATACGTGCATAAAATCTATCCTTTCAATGTTTACTTGCGTTGAGGGATGGTTAGCGCGACATGGCTACCACCTTCAGGATTATTTTCAATGAAGAAATTTCCTTGATTATCATAAAGAGTTTGGATACGTCGGGCGAGATTTTCCAGTGCAGTGCCTGTTCCTTTTTCTGATTCTACCGTTTGTTTCCCTAATAAGGCGAGACGTTTTTCTGGAATTCCTTCGCCATTATCAAAGACATCAATGTGTAAGGCTTGGTCATCTTTTTGAATTTGGACATAGACTTGATTATTGTCTTTGCGGTTTTTAAAGCCATGTTTAATCGTATTTTCGACTAATACTTGAATGGCATAAGGTGGGATTAAACATTCTAAACAATCTTCTTCGACATCAAAGACAATATGATATCGCTCAGGGAATCGTGCTTGCTCTAAGGCCAGATACGCTTTGACTTGATCTAATTCTTGTTGGATTTGAATCGTTGTCGCAATGGCCCCTTGTAAATTGCCACGAAAATATTTGCTGAGTTGTAGCAATAGTTCGCGGGCTTTGGTGCTGTCGATACGCATCAAGGCAGAAATGGTATTGATGGCATTAAAGAAAAAGTGGGGATTGACTTGAGCTTGTAAGGACTTGATTTCAGCTTCTTTTAAGAGTTTTGATTGTACTTCTGCTTCTCCAAGTTCGATTTGACTGGAGAAAATCAAGGCTAGTCCTTCTGCTAATTGCTCTTCCACATGGGTCAAGTCATCAGGATTATCAAAATACATTTTCAGCGTGCCAACAATTTGATTTTTTGAAAATAAAGGAATAACAATGGCTGCTTGTAAGGGACAGTCAGGATGAGAGCACCCAACTTCAGCCTTACTTCTAGCAATCGTCATTTCGCCGGTTTTTAAGACCCGTTTGGACAGCTCGGTAATGACTTCTAGTTCGGGAATATGATGGTCATCGCCTTTTCCAACATGAGCCAATATTTGATGCGTATCGGTAATACTAATGGCACTAACCTTGGTGTAATGCTGGATAATACTAGCAACTTTGCGCGCCGAATCCTTATGTAGTCCTTCACGAAAATACGGCAAAGTTTGGGCAGCAAGATCGAGTACTTCATGGGTTTGGACGGCCTTGGCTTGCTCTTCTTGGTTGAAGGTAATGGTTAAAATCGACATGAAGATAAAGGTCCCCACGCTGTTAAGTAAAATCATCGGAAAACCAATAAAACGAATGAGATGTAAACCACTTGTAAAGCTAGGACTAAAAAATAAGATAAAGCCCATTTGGACACATTCCATTAAAGCAGCAATCAAGGTAGCCTCCATTGTCGAAATAAAGGCGTGGCGATGCATTTTACGCTGTCCGAGCCAACCTGCGATAAAACCAATCAGTATTGAAGAAGGCACATAGAAAAAATCATTCATCGTCCCTTGCCATAAACGATGGATTCCTGCAATGAACCCGACTGCAGTCCCAACAATTGGACCACCTACTAGACCAGATACAGTAATGACTAAAGTTCTAGTATTGGCGATAGCTGCTTGGGTTGAAATTGTTGGCAAAAAGTTCGCCGGTAGAATCGTATTTTTGGTGATTTCTATCCCGGTCAGATTGGCAATGATAACGAAAATCCCAAAAATAATCGTTAAAATAATTTTAGCTTGCAATTTTTGACGATTCAAGAGAACTTGTTTGAAGTAAGGAATATTCACTAATAAAAAAGCCATTAAAATGATTAAACCCACACGTTCCATCATTAAGATTAACAACTCAAACATAAAATCACTTCCATTTTTTTCTTATAACTCATGGTAAAAGTTTTTAAGACATTTGTCTAGTCAGATAGCGGGCGGCGATTTTTAAAATTTTCCCCATTTTTTTATATTTTGTTTTATTCTCCTTATTTTTTTGTTAAAATGAAAGTAATTATGTGGAATTAAATGAGGTGGAGAGTTCTTGAAGAAGTTTTTACACGAGTGGGGCTCGCTTATTTTTATCGTATTAGCAATTTTGGCCATTCGTCTTTTTGTATTTGAGCCTGTGACAGTCAAAGGTCATTCGATGGATCCAACCTTAGCTGATGGGCAGAAGTTGATTGTCAGCAAAGTCTATGAACCGGAGCGATTTGATATTATTACGACTGTTGAACCGAATGACTCGAGTAAGGTCGCTGTGAAACGTTTGATTGGATTACCCGGCGAGACGATTGAATATAAAAATGATCAGTTATACATTAATGGTAAAACATATAATGAACCTTATCTAAAAGATTTTAAAGCAAAATTTGCTAAAGATCGCCTGCAAGAAGAATATAGCTATTCTGCACGTTATCGCAATACGGCTGCTACAGTCAGCAATTTCACGCAAGATTTTTCAATAAAGGTACCTGAGGGAAAATACTTCGTGATGGGAGATAATCGTTTGGTGTCTATGGATAGTCGAGAATTTGGTTTTATCACTAAGAAATTAATGCGTGGTGAAGTGGTCTTACGTTACTTCCCATTTGATGAGATTTCAACTTTCAAAAACTAAATAGTTTCAACAGATATCTAATACCAATGAGTCAATCAAAAGGTATTAGATATTTTTTATGGTGAAGATAAGCGATTGTAGCCTAAATGGCACTTTTCCGACTTTCCTAGTTAGATTAGGTTGCATGAAAGATAGTATTTCAAGTATAATACTTAAGGAAAGTTTGAGGAGTGAAAAAATGGCCCAATTATTTTTTAAATATGGTGCGATGAATAGTGGAAAATCCATCGAAATTTTAAAAGTCGCGCATAACTATGAAGAGCAGAACAAACCAGTTGTACTCATGACTAGTGGTCTAGATACGCGTTCTGGTGTTGGTAATGTTGCTAGTCGGATTGGTTTAGAGCGTACAGCTATTCCAATTTTTGATGAGACGGATGTATATGAAACGATTGCCAATTTAGAACAAAAGCCTTATTGTGTGCTGATTGATGAGGCGCAATTTTTGAAAAAACATCATGTATTGGCTTTTACGCGCGTGGTCGATGAGTTAAATATCCCTGTGATGGCCTTTGGTTTGAAAAATGATTTTCGCAATGAACTATTTGAAGGTTCACAGTATTTATTACTTTATGCCGATAAGATAGAAGAAATGAAGACAATTTGTTGGTTCTGTCATAAAAAAGCAACGATGAATCTACACTATGTTGATGGTAAGCCAGTCTATGAAGGAGACCAAGTGCAAATTGGAGGCAATGAAGCGTATTATCCGGTTTGTCGCCATCATTACTTCCATCCTGAAATGAATAAAGAAGTTAACAACGAAAAATAAAAATGAATAAAGGAGAAACAGATGTACGATCAATTACAAGCAATTGAAGACCGTTATGAAGAATTAGGCGAATTATTAAGTGACCCTGAAGTGATTGCGGATACTAAGCGTTTCATGGCTTTGTCAAAAGAAGAAGCGAATACTCGCGAAACTGTGGAAACTTACCGCCGTTATAAACAAGTCGTTCAAGGAATAAGCGATGCTGAAGAAATGTTAGCAGAAAACTTAGATCCTGAAATGACCGAATTAGCTAAAGAAGAATTAGCTGATTTGAAGAAAGAAAAAGAAGAATTAGAAGCAAAAATCAAAATCTTATTATTACCAAAAGATCCAAACGATGATAAAAACATTATTATGGAAATCCGTGGTGCTGCTGGTGGAGACGAAGCAGCCTTATTTGCGGGTGATTTATTTAATATGTACCAACGCTATGCTGAATCTCAAGGTTGGAAAGTCGAAGTCATGGATGCGAATATCACAGGTATCGGTGGGTATAAAGAAGTAATTATGATGATTACTGGTGATAATGTCTTCTCTAAATTAAAATACGAATCAGGCGCTCACCGTGTCCAACGCGTGCCATCTACAGAATCTCAAGGTCGTATTCACACTTCTACTGCAACGGTTGTCGTGATGCCAGAAGCTGAAGAAGTCGAAGTTGAAATTGAAGACAAAGATATTCGTACAGACATTTATCATGCATCAGGTGCCGGTGGTCAGCACGTCAACAAGACTGCCTCTGCGGTACGTTTGACTCACATCCCGACTGGAATCGTGGTTGCCATGCAAGATGAACGTTCACAGCTAAAAAACCGTGAAAAAGCGATGAAAGTCTTACGTGCACGTGTCTATGACCAAATGCAACAAGAAGCTCGTAGTGAATATGATGCAAATCGTAAATCAGCCGTTGGTACGGGAGATCGTTCTGAACGCATTCGTACTTATAACTTCCCACAAAATCGTGTCACAGATCATCGCATTGGTTTAACGATTCAAAAATTAGACCAAATTTTATCTGGTAAACTAGATGAAGTCATTGATGCACTAATCGTCTATGATCAAACTTCAAAATTAGAAGAGTTGCAAAATGGGTAAAAATAGTTATCGAGAAGTCCTAGCTAGGGCTTCTTCGTTTTTAGAGCAAAATCAATTAGAAGGTCATATGATTGAATATGTCTTCTTACAACGCAAACACTGGAATAAAACCGATTATCTTTTGCATATGCATGAGACAATGACTGCAGAAGATCAAAAGCAAATCGATGAGGATATGGCCAAGCTATTAGACCATTATCCTCCACAATATTTAATTGGCAGTGAAGTATTCTTAGATTATCGCCTGAAAGTGACTCCGGATACCTTGATTCCGCGTCCTGAAACCGAAGAATTAGTAGAGAAGTGCTTAAAGTTAACGCAAAAACAAGCAAATCAAGCTTTAAAAGTCGTTGATGTGGGGACCGGAACAGGTGCGATTGCGATTAGCTTAAAAGATAAACGCCCCACTTGGCAGGTGAGCGCAGTGGATTTATCCTCGGCTGCATTAGAAGTTGCTAAAGAAAACGCCCAACAAATCGGTGTGGCACTTGAGTTTGTTTTAAGTGATTGCTTAGACGAAGTAGCAGGACCGATTGATGTTTTAATTTCCAACCCGCCTTATATAAGCCAAGATGAATATGAATTAATGGATGTCAGTGTCCGTGAGTTTGAACCAAAAATGGCCTTATTTGCGGAAAATAATGGCCTTGCGATTTATGAAAAACTCGCCAAACAAGCACCAAGTAAGTTAGCTAAGGATGGCAAGATATTTTTAGAAATTGGTTTTATGCAAGGTCCTGCTGTGAAGGAAATCTTTCAAGCAGCCTTTTCTAAAAAGCAAGTGTCGATTCACAAAGATTTATTTGGTAATGACCGAATGATTGTGGTGGAATAGTGGATAAGTGGATATCTTTTCCACAAGTTGGGGATAATTAAGTAAGAAATGTGTATAAATCAAGAAATGTATGAAAAAAGGATGTGGATAAGTTGTGGATACAATCATATATGAACAGGATTTAGCAACTCCAGCAAAATTACTAAAAACCGGTCAAGTAGTTGCTTTTCCTACAGAAACGGTGTATGGCTTAGGGGCGAATGCTTTAGATAAAGAAGCGGTCAAGCAAGTTTTTGCAGTAAAAGGCCGCCCAAGTGATAATCCGCTGATTGTCCATGTAGAAAGTTTTGAACAAGCAAAAAAATATATTCAAACGCTACATCCTTTGGCAGAAAAAATCGTCCAACAGTTTTGGCCAGGACCTTTAACGTTAATTTTTGAAATTATTCCGGACTCTTTACCACAAGAAGTAACAGGTGGTTTGAAGACCGCCGCTTTTCGGATGCCAAATGCAAAATTGACTTTAGATTTGATCCATCAAGCTGGGGTGCCGTTAGTTGGACCGAGTGCCAATACTTCCGGAAAACCTAGTCCTACTTGCGCTGCCCATGTCTATCATGATTTGCAAGGAAAAATTGCTGGCATTGTGGATGGGGGCAATTGTCAGGTTGGAGTAGAGTCTACAGTCCTAGATTTGAGTAATCCTGGAGCAGCACCAATGATTTTAAGACCAGGTGCCATCACGAGGGAAATGTTAGCAGATTTTCTAGATATGGAGATTCCTTTGGACAAACATTTAGTCAAAGAAAGTGAAACCCCAAAATCACCTGGCATGAAATACAAACATTATTCACCCAATACACCAGTGATGATGGTTCAACCAGAAAATCTTGCCAAAGCCGTCGCTGATTTCAAAGCGCAGGGTAAGAAATTAGGTTTATTGGCTAGTCCAAAGCAATTAGTAGGCCTAAATGCTGAGTTAGTTTCAGCTTATGAAGATGAGTCTGTTGAAGCGGCGACAAAAGGATTGTTCGCAGGCTTACGGGCATTAGATGAACATGGCTTAGATTTGATTTTAGTCACCACGACTGCGGAAACTGGGTTAGGTCAGGCCTATATGAATCGACTAAAAAAAGCCGCCGGACAAAAAATATATGAAGTATAAAATCATAAGTATAGTTTTTAAAACATTGTCTATCTACCAATAATGGATAGTCAATGTTTTTTTAGTTGAAAAAATTTTGAAATATTGTGATTAGCTTTGAATGAACAGGAATCAATCTAGAAAAGAAAATGCAGGCCAATCATTTTGCTTATGATAAAATAATCCGTATACTGAAAGTTAAAGATGATAAAATTAGTTACAAATACCTAAGAAGGAGTAGATATGATTAAATTTCAACATATAAGTAAAAATTATGGCAAGACTGCTATTTTAAAAGATATTTCAATGCAAATAAATACAGGCGAATTCATTTGCTTAGTTGGACCAAGTGGTAGTGGGAAAACGACTTTATTAAAGACGGTTAATCGACTAGTCACTCCTGATAATGGTCAAATTTTATTAGATAATCAATCAATTAATCAGTGGCAATTAAGAGAGTTACGCTTGCAAATTGGTTACGTGATTCAGCAGATTTCCTTATTTCCACATATGACTGTCTATGAAAATATTACTTTAATTCCCGAATTAAAAAAAATTCCTAAAGCTAAATGGCCGGAAATGGCAAATTTTTGGCTCAAAAAGGTTGGTCTAAATCCAAAAGAAGTCTTACATCGTTATCCCAAAGAGTTATCTGGTGGGCAACAACAGCGTGTCGGTATTGTGCGAGCATTAATTACGCAACCTAAGATATTATTGATGGACGAACCATTTAGTGCTTTGGATCCGTTAAGTCGTCAACAGTTACAGGACTTGCTCAAACAATTGCATGAAGAATTACATTTAACTGTTCTTTTTGTGACGCATGATATGGATGAAGCATTAAAGCTAGCTGATCGAATTGCAGTATTACAAAACGGTGAGCTAGTCCAATTTGCTAGTCCTTCAGTTATTCAAAGCAATCCGCAAAATGCATTTGTTGCACAGGTTTTGAAAGGACGTGAATATGATGCCTAGCCTTTTACAAGCAATTTTTCAACATTTACAACTTTCTATGAGTGCATTGTTATTAGCAAGCCTCTTAGCAATTGGTTTAGCTTTAATTTTACAACCCTTTAAGCGTGTAGTTGCAGTTATTTTACAAATTACCGGAATTATGCAGACTATTCCCTCATTAGCCTTATTAGGATTATTTATTCCGTTTATGGGCATTGGCTTTACACCATCTTTAATTGCACTTATCATTTATGGGATTTTTCCTATATTACAAAATACGCTAGTTGGTCTAGCTAACGTTGATCCAAGTCTGGATGAGGCAGCGCGAGCCTTTGGAATGACGCGATGGGAGCGATTAAAAAAATTATCTTTGCCATTGGCTATGCCGATGATTTTATCTGGTATCCGGACTTCTGCCATCATGATTATAGGGACAGCTACACTTGCGGCTTTAATTGGAGCAGGTGGTCTAGGAACGTATATTTTATTGGGAATCGATCGTCAAGATAATCAGTTGATTTTAATTGGAGCGCTTGCTTCGGCAGGATTAGCAATATTATTTAGTTTTTTATTACAATGGCTTCAACGATTGAAGCTTAAGCAAGTTGGGATTACCTTTGTTAGTTTGATTGCCATAACAGGTTTAACTTTTGTGCCGTTCTTTTTACAAACACAAACCAATAATACAATCGTAATTGCTGGTAAATTAGGTGCTGAACCCAACATCTTAATACATATGTACAAACTATTAATTGAAGACCAGTCAGACTTGCATGTAGAATTAAAAGAAAATCTAGGAAAAACAAGTTTTTTATATCAAGCGTTAAAAAAAGGCTCAATTGATCTTTATCCAGAATTTACAGGAACGATTACGAGCACTTTATTGAAGCAAACACCAACAACTTCGACTGATCCTAAAACAGTTTATCAACAGGCAAAAAAAGGCATTTATCGGCAAGATCATTTAGTTTATTTGCAACCTATGGACTATCAGAATACTTATGCATTAGCTGTACCAAAAAATTATGCTAAACAACATCAATTAAAGAAGATTAGTGACTTAAAAAAGGTAGAAAATCAAGCCATTGCTGGTTTTACCTTAGAATTTAACCAACGAAAAGATGGTAACCTCGGTTTACAAGAAAAATATCAGCTTTCTTTACAAGTCAAGATGATGGAACCTGCTTTACGCTATAAAGCACTTGAGCAAGGAAGTATTCAAATTGCTGATGTCTACTCAACAGATAGCGGCATTCAACGTTACCATCTGACCTTATTAGAAGACGATTTGCATTTATTTCCACCTTATCAAGGAGCACCTTTAATTCGTGAGACTACCTTAAAAAAATATCCTGAATTAAAGAAAATATTAAATCAATTAGCTGAAAAAATTACTGAAGAGCAAATGCAGTCGATGAATTACCAAGTCGATGTATTGAAAAAAAGTCCGCAAAAAGTGGCAAAGGAATTTTTGATAAGGCAACATTTGTTAAAAAATAGATAATTTTTACTTGCCCTAGAGTTCACTCTAGGGTTTATTATTTTATTGTGAGGTGAATATGATGAATATCAAAAATGCGGCAGAATTATTTGACTTAAGTGTTGATACACTTAGATATTATGAGCGTATTGGGGTTATTCCACCAGTTAAGCGCAATGAAAGTGGCTATCGCGAATATTCAGTGAATGATCTAAATTGGATTTATCTAGCAAAAAATTTACGTCATGCAGGTTTATCAATTGAATCGTTAATCGAATTCGTACAGCTGGCTCAAATGCGCGAGAAAACCAATGTAGCTGAGGCGCAAAAACAAATTCTACATGAACAGTTGGCTGAATTAAATGAAAAAATTCAAGAAATGGAACAAGTTAGAGCGTTGTTAAGTTATAAAATAGAAACTTATGATGAACATTTGGCAAAATTTCAAGAAGGTAAGATGAATGAGAATACAATTGAAAAACTCTGGGAGAAAAAATTCTAAAATCACTTGCCATGGAGTTTACGCCAAAGTTTAGAATAAAATATATCAAGTAAAAGGAGAATCATAAAAATGAACACAATTGAATTAAATAATGGAGTAGTTATGCCACAATTAGGTTACGGAGTGTACCAAATTCCAGCAGAACAAACTGCAGAAGCTGTATATCAAGCAATTAAGGCAGGATATCGTTTGATTGACACTGCAGCGGTATATGGAAATGAAAAAGAAACAGGGGAAGGGATTAAGAGAGCGATTGAAGAAGGCGTCGTTACAAGAGAAGAGTTATTTGTCACTTCTAAATTATTTATCTTACAAGCACCTGAAAACCGTGCAAAAGAAACTGTAGAACATTCATTAAAAGTGATGGGATTAGATTATTTAGACTTATATTTAATTCATCAGCCTTATGGGGATATTTATGGTGCTTGGCGTGCCCTAGTTGCTTTACAAAAAAGTGGAAAATTACGTGCGATTGGTATTTCTAATTTTAAATCGGCGAAAATGATTGAATTTGTTGGTTTAAATGAAGTAAAACCGCAAATTAATCAAATTGAAGTTAATCCATGGTATCAAAGAAATGTTGATCAAGAATGGCATGAAAAATATGGTGTACAAATCGAAGCCTGGGCGCCATTTGCAGAAGGTCGTCATGAATTGTTTACGAATCCGATATTAACTGAAATTGGTCAAAAATATCATAAATCAGTAGGGCAAGTTGTATTGCGATGGTTGATGCAAAGAGGCATTGTAGCTTTGGCAAAATCAGTTCGACCTGAAAGAATGGCAGAAAACATTGATATTTTTGATTTTGAGTTATCTAGTGATGATATGGAAGTGATTGCTAACTTGGATTTACAAGAATCAGCATTTTTTGATCATGACGCACCTCAACAAGTCGAATGGTTTATGCAAAGAATGTTAGCAACAGAGGAATAATTGAGTAAACAAAAATTATCCGTTATTTTTAGTCGAAAGGTGAGAAAGTTGAAATATAAACATCAATTGTAGTGAGGAGAATGAAATGCACAAAAAGCAGGAGTTGATTTTACCTATTACGTTATTTTCATATTTTTTATTTTAATGGATAACTCGATTATTTTTACGAGCTCATTACAAATTGGCGAGATTTTTCGTTTTTCACCAACTTAATTATCATGGGTATCCAGTGCTTTAACCAATACAATGCATCAAATTAGCGGACCATTAGGCTTATCAATCATTGTCTTAAACACAATTCAATTTCAGATTAAAATGATGTTTATTGCGTGTTACACAGCCTTTGCCATTGTCATTATTATATTTGGAATGCTAAGGAAAAAAGAATAGATGAAAAAAGGACGGTTTGTCGTCCTTTTTATCATTTCCAAAACCCAAATTTCTTCTTTTTGATTTCTTCGACAGAGTATAATTTGATGAGTCTACTCATTTCAGTAGTTAGATTTTCATAAAGTAAGGAATAATTAAATCCTAAATTTTTCGCTGCGACTTTCAGATAAAGATTATATTCCTCGATTGTTAATTTTTCTGGCTTTTCAGACATACGCATCACCTCAAACCAATTATAACACATTTTGTAGAAAAGGTTTACATCAAAGTGCTAAGATTATTTTACATACAATTAATACAAAGTAGCTGATTTTTATTCGGTTTTATGCTAGAATTTAAACAACTGCTTGAGATTTTTTTCTTTCAGTAGCATTTTTTCGTCAGCAAGCACACCTTGACTGATAATATATAAAAAAGGAGTGTCCTACTTGGATTATAAGGCATTTGACCCAGAATTATGGCAAGCAATTGAAAATGAAGGAGTACGTCAACAAAACAATTTGGAATTAATCGCATCTGAAAATATTGTTTCTAAAGGCGTTTTAGCAGCGCAAGGCAGTATTTTAACGAACAAATACGCAGAAGGTTATCCAAATAAACGTTACTATGGTGGTTGCGAATTTGTTGATGTTGTGGAAACTTTAGCTATCGAACGTGCAAAAGAACTTTTTGGTGCAAAATTTGCAAACGTGCAACCTCACTCTGGTTCACAAGCAAATACAGCTGCTTATTTAGCATTAATTGAACCTGGTGATACTGTTTTAGGTATGGACCTTTCAGCAGGCGGACATTTAACGCATGGTTCACCTGTTAACTTTAGTGGCAAGACTTACCATTTTGTTGGTTATGGCGTTGATCCTACTACTGAAGTCATTGATTATGATGTTGTTCGTATTTTAGCACGCGAACATCAGCCAAAATTAATCGTAGCTGGGGCCTCTGCTTATTCAAGAACAATTGATTTTGCAAAATTTAGAGAAATTGCCGATGAAGTAGGCGCTAAATTAATGGTCGATATGGCGCATATTGCTGGTCTAGTTGCCGCTGGTTTACATCCAAATCCAGTACCATATGCTGATATCGTAACAACAACTACGCATAAAACGTTACGCGGTCCTCGTGGGGGCATGATTTTAACGAATGATGAAGAATTAGCGAAAAAAGTGAATTCTGCTATTTTCCCTGGTATTCAAGGTGGCCCATTAGAACACGTGATTGCTGGTAAAGCTGTGGCATTTAAAGAAGCGCTAGATCCAAGTTTTAAAGAATACGCCCAACAAGTCATTAAGAATGCCAAGGCGATGGTATCTATATTTAATAAAGAGCCAAAAGCCCGCTTAGTTTCTGGTGATACAGATAATCATTTATTATTAATGGAAGTGACTGGTTTTGGTCTAAATGGTAAAGAGGCCGAACATTTACTTGATTCAGTGAATATCACAGTAAACAAAAACTCTATTCCATTTGAAACATTAAGTCCATTCAAGACAAGTGGTATCCGCATTGGTACACCTGCGATTACGAGCCGTGGCTTTAAAGAAGAAGATGCCGCTAAAGTCGCTGAGTTAATCGTTAAAGTCTTATCAAATAAAGATGATGCCGATGTGCTTGCTCAAGTCAAACAAGAAGTGAAGAATTTAACGGATAAATATCCGATTTATAAATAGTTTTTTCAGTAACTCAAATATAAATGAAACCGACTACCCAAAAGTGCTAAATTGACTTTTGAATAGTCGGTTTTTTACTTGATTAGATACTTACTCTTTTAATAATGAGTCTAATTGTTCCTTTAAGTCTCTACCTGTATAGATAATAGCTAGAATATTTACTGTATCATTTGATAAGTTTACTGTATATAATATTTGGTAATTATTAATAGCTAAGGTACGTAAACCTCTGCTTTTCCAAGGCTCTTCATCATACTTTTTATATCTTTCTGGGAAGTATTCGAGTGACCCAATAGCATCTAACAATTGATTTAATTGTTTCCTAGCAGCTGTTGGAGCACAGAGCTGAACGGAAATATAGGAATATATATTTCTTAAATCATTTTCAGCTCGTTTGGATACATTAACTTGATATATCATAATTGATAATCCTTTTCCAGAGATTCTTTTACTTGTGCAAATGTTTTAACTCTACCGTTAAGAATATCGTCATACCCTTGTTCGAGATGTGCATTAAGTTCTTCCTTCGATGTATTTTCAAGACATAAAGGTGTATTATCTGGAAGTTTTACTTGAAATGGTAAGCCTCTATTTAAAACGATTTGTTTGAAAAAAATATCAATTGCATTTGATGTTGGAATTCCTAAAGCGGATAGGATAGATTCAGCTTCCTTTTTTAATTTTGGATCAATTCTTGCATAAACACTTGCAGTTTTATTTGCCATATTTACCTCTCCCTTTTTTCTTTTCTAACTTGATTATATTCTTTTGTATTGCTCTTATCAATATGCAAAGATGTTGTATAGTAAACCTTTTACTTAGGTGTTGAAAGTTTAGTGAGTTTCCTTTAGAATATAGTAGATAAATAAGTGACGAGGTGGAAAAAATGGGCAAATTTAAAGTAATTGATCATCCATTAATTCAACATAAATTAACGATGATTCGTGACAAAAATTGTGGTACTAAGGTATTTCGTGAAGTTGTAAATGAGATTGCGATGTTAATGGCGTATGAAGTTTCACGCGATATGCCACTAGAAGACGTTGTAATTGAAACACCAATTTGTCAATCAACACAAAAGACTTTATCTGGTAAAAAAGTGGCGATTGTGCCAATTTTACGTGCAGGTATCGGCATGGTGGATGGTATTTTAGAGTTAATTCCAGCAGCTAAAGTTGGTCATGTCGGAATGTATCGTGATGAAGAAACTTTAGAGCCACATGAATATTTCATGAAGCTGCCTGAAGATATTGATAGTCGTCAATTATTTGTGGTTGACCCAATGTTAGCAACAGGTGGTTCAGCAATTATGGCGATTGATTCATTGAAAAAACGTGGCGCATCTAATATCCGCTTTGTCTGTTTAGTGGCTGCTCCTGAAGGGGTTAAAGCTTTACAAGACGCGCATCCAGACATTGATATTTATACTGCTGCGCTAGATGAAAAATTAAATGAAAATGGTTATATCGTTCCTGGTTTAGGGGATGCTGGCGACCGTCTATTCGGTACTAAATAATCATAGCAATTTTAGCACTTCTTTGACAGTTTTTGGCTGCAAAGAGGTGCTTTTTTAATATAGCGTTCTCCTTGAGTAAATACAGCTGGATAGAATAGCATAAGCATCCTCCTTATAAAAAAACCGCTGAACCTCATGGGGCTCAACGGTTTTATTGATATGCCAGCTGCAGGGTTCGAACCTGTGACCTACGCGTTACGAGTGCGTTGCTCTACCAACTGAGCTAAGCTGGCCTAAGACAAGAACTATTTTATTAAAAAACTCTTGTCTTGTAAAGGGGTTTGTTCATTTTTTTAGCAAAGTTTTTCGTAAATATAGTCATTCATGATAAAACCTTGACCTATATCTACATATCTCTCACCGCAACGGGTAAAGCCACGATGTTCATAGACGCTGATAGCTAGGGCATTTCCCTGATTGACATTGAGATAGAGTCGTTTGCCTTTTGCTAATCGTTCATACCAGTCAAATACTTGGCTAGAGAATCCTTTTCCGCGCGTATTAGCATGGAGATAGAGTTTGCTAAGATAGACTTCTTCTTCATTTTCTTCATAGGCCGTATATCCCACTGGTTTTGAGTCGTAAACGAGCAAAAGATAGTGGGCACCTTTTTTCATTTCATCTTCAATATTGGCTTGAGATTGATAATTAGCCAACATATAAGCGACTTGATCTGCACCAATTATGGGTGTAAAGACTTCTGCCCAAATTTCCTTTAATAGCGGCATCAAAACATCTAAATCCTTTTCATTTTTCACTTCGACTAATTCCATTGCCGTCACCTCACTTTTTTCCATTATAGCACTTTGAAATATGGACACCAATCTTTTTTTTAAATGGGCGTTGTGCTAAAATGGATAAGAACATATGTACAAGAAAGGAACGTTTATGTACGAGTATTTTATTGGTCGGGTGACAGCTATTTATCCGGCATATATCGTTTTAGAAGTGAATGGTATCGGTTATCAATTGTTATCTAGCAATCCGTATCGTTACCATGTGAGCGAAGAAAAAGTAAAGGTATATGTCCAACAAATTATTCGCGAAGATGGACACTTGCTTTTTGCTTTTCAAACGATTGAAGAGAAAAATTTATTCTTACAACTAATCAAAGTCTCAGGGATTGGTCCTAAGAGTGCCTTGGCGATTATGGCAGGTGATGATATGCATGGATTGATTCAAGCGGTTGAGCAAGGGGATGTGACCTACTTGACGAAATTTCCGGGTGTGGGTAAAAAGACCGCTTCTCAAATGGTGCTCGATCTAAAAGGCAAGCTAGGTGAGTTGAATCAAGAAATCACGCTATTTACGCCAGAAGTAGTCCAAACTGCAGATGGCAATCAAGCGCTAGAAGATGCCTTGCAAGCATTAATTGCGTTAGGATATAAAGAAAAAGATGCGCAAAAAGTGAAAAAAGCGTTGGCAGATGAACAGTTAACAACGGATGAATATTTACGCCGTGCATTGAAATTATTGATGAAAAAATAAGGGTAAAGGGGTGAAAATGTGGACGAAAGAATGATCTCGCCGGAAATGATGGATGACGAAATGTATCTGGAAAAATCTTTGAGACCGCAGTATTTTACACAATATATCGGTCAAGAAAAAGTCAAATCACAGTTACAAATTTATATTCAAGCGGCTAAACAACGAGAAGAAGCCTTGGATCATTGTCTATTATATGGTCCGCCTGGCTTAGGGAAAACAACCATGGCGATGGTCATAGCCAATGAGATGGGTGTAAATATCAAGACAACAAGTGGTCCTACCATTGAAAAGCCTGGTGATTTAGTAGCGGTATTGAATGAATTAGAGCCCGGCGATGTCTTATTTATTGATGAAATTCATCGTTTACCTCGGGTTGCTGAAGAAGTGTTGTATTCGGCGATGGAAGATTTTTATATTGATATTATGGTCGGTCAAGGAACTACAGCCCATCCCGTTCATTTTCCACTGCCACCATTTACCTTGATTGGCGCAACGACTAGGGCGGGGATGTTATCCGCACCTTTACGTGATCGTTTTGGAATTATTGCGCATATGGAGTATTACCAAGAAAGTGAATTAAAAGAGATTGTCTTGCGTTCGGCAGATATTTTCCAAGCTGATATCGTGGAAGAAGGGGCGTTAGAGATTGCTAGACGCTCACGGGGGACGCCGCGAATTGCCAATCGTTTACTAAAGCGAGTCCGTGATTTTGCACAGGTTCAGTCAGACGGAGTAATCAAACGTCAAATTGCTGATCAGGCTTTGACTTTGCTCCAAGTAGATAAAATTGGTCTAGACTATATTGACCAAAAATTATTAAAAACCTTAATCGAAGTCTATCACGGGGGTCCGGTTGGCTTGAATACTTTAGCGGTTAATATCGGTGAAGAGCCTGATACGGTAGAGGATATGTATGAGCCTTATTTGATTCAATGTGGCTTGATGAAACGCACTTCACGTGGACGGATGGCAACGCATTTAGCTTATGAGCATTTTGGCTATCCGATAATAGAAGATTAGAGGAACAAACAGTGAATACGAAAGAAAAATTAGCACAGGCCTTAAAGGAAGCTTGTCAGACACAAAAATTAGATCAAATTAAAATTCAAAATTTAACACAAATGGCAGGCATTAACCGCCAAACTTTTTATTATCACTTTAAAAATATTGAGGAATTATTTAGTTGGGTTTATGTGAATGAGGCATTGGTTCATTTAAGAATTGATTCACTGTCTATAGATGACTGGGAAGAGCAAGCTTTAAAAATGCTGAAAGTGATTCAAGCGGATGGTCGTTTTTACCAAACTATTTTAAAGACACATCATCACTTGTTTTTAGAAAATTTCATGCAGACAGTACAGCCTGCTTTTGTGCGCTTATTTATTCAGATGGATGTGAATAAAGAGTTGTCACACGAGGATATGGAGTTTTATTCCCGCTTCTTTTCTTATGGTTGTACAGGAATTTTGGAAACGTGGATTCGCGATGACTTTCCACAGTCGGCTTTTGAAATTGCAGTACAACTGTATCGACTAGCAACGGATATTGAATTTTTTGCCTATCGTATTTATCAGGAAAAAGAATAGGAGGCCTTTATGACAAAAGTATTGATGGTTTGTTTAGGAAATATTTGTCGTTCTCCAATGGCTGAAGGTTTGATGCGTGATTATTTAGCTAAAAATCACCGTCCAGATATTAAAGTGGCTTCTGCAGCGACGAGTACTTGGGAACATGGCAATCCAGTACATCCAGGAACGAAAAAGGTACTTACTCGTTTAGGAATTGATACTTCAGCGATGTTTTCTACGCCGATTACGAGACAAGATTTTTATGAATATGATTATATCATTGGGATGGACCATCAAAATGTGGCAGATTTATCCGCAAGAGCCCCTCAAGATTGTAAGGACAAGGTCTATTTGTACTTAAATGTTGTGGATGGCTATCAAGGAAAAGAGGTACCCGATCCATGGTATACTGGTGATTTTGAAGAGACGTATCGATTATTATCACTAGGGTTAAAACCTTGGTATGAAAAGATAAAATAAGAAAAACGGACGAGTTTATCCATTGGATAGGCTCGTCCGTTTTTACAAGGAGTTAAAAATGAAAAAGTGTTTTTATAGGGTTGTTTGTTGGGATATTTATACTATACCTAGAAGTCGTGAATTTTTTGTGAAGAGAATAAGACGATTTTAAAAAGAATGAAAAAAAGCGTCTACGAATAACTATATCTTCCTATAGAAAAAAAGCTAGTCGGACGTGCCAACTAGCTTATAGAAAGGAGTTAAAATGAAAAAATGTTTAAGGGTTGTTTTTTGGGATGCTTTTATTATAGGTAAGAGTTGTGAAAAATATATGAACAAAACGCTAAGAAATTTTAGACTTTTATTAAAGGAAAGGTAAAAAGGCTGGGAAATCCCAACCTTTTTGCGTTTTATAATTTTTCTTTGATAAGATAGATGCCTAAACCAAGAATCAAACCAAATAATGCAGGCACAATCCAGCCCATACCAATACCAAAGAATGGCAAAGTATTTTTAGCAAATTCAATAATTTTTTGGGTTATACTAGAATTTTGAATCCACGCTGGCGAACTATTTAGGCCATCGATTAAAGCAGGAACAATCGTAAAAATCGTAACAGTTTGATAAACGATTGGATTGTTTTTGAATAATGGTCCACTAACGCCTAATAGCACTAAGATAATCGCTAATGGATATAGGAACATTAACACTGGCGTACTATAAGAAATAATACTGGTTAAACCGACATTCGCGATAATACATGGAATAATCGAAACGCCCGCAATTAATGTTGAATAACTTAAGCTTGGGAATAATTCAGCAAAAGTTTCAGAAAAGGCAGTGGTTAAGCCAATAGTTGTCTTCAAACAAGCCACGACAACGATTAAAGCCAAGATGATACTTCCACCTGTTCCTAAGTAGTAATGTGCGATTTGAGCTAAGGCAATTCCACCGTTTTCACTTAAGTCAAATTTACCCATGCTCATTGTTCCCATTAAGCTTAAGAAAGAATAGATAATTCCCATTAATAGTATACTAACTGCACCTGATTTAAAGGTATCAGCGGTAATGGTGCTTTTTTTAGTGACGCCTTTATTTTTTAAGGTATTGACGACGATAATCCCAAAAGCTAAAGAAGCCAAGACATCCAAAGTGTTATATCCATTTTGGAAACCAGTAAAGAAGGCATGATCACGGTATTTTCCAAGCACTGTGATATCATGAATATTAGCCATTGGTTTGACAAAGGACATTACGATTAAAATAGCTAAAAGTGCTAAGAATAACGGATTTAAAAATTTACCCACATAGTCTAATAGCTTACTTGGATTGCGTGAAAACCACCAAGATAAAGCGAAAAATAGAATACTAAAAATTGCTAAGAATAAGGTCTTTTGGCTTTCCGCGACAAATGGGGTTAAGCCGATTTCAAAGGAAGTAGCTGCTAGACGAGGCATTGCAAAAAACGGCCCAATCACTAAATATAATGCGACGGTAAAGAAGTACCCATAACCTTTATGTACGCGTGAAGCTAAGTCAAATAAGCCATTTTCACCGGAAATCCCGATAGCAATAATCCCTAAGAATGGTAAACCGATTCCAGTGATTAAAAAGCCAATAATCGCTGGCCAAACATTGGCACCTGCTTCTTGTCCCATGTGCACAGGGAAGATTAAGTTTCCTGCTCCAAAGAATAATCCGAATAACATGGAACCAAGATACAAATAATCTTTTGATGATAATTTCTTTTCCATTTTAAACCTCTTTTCAAAAAGAATTGAATAAATTGTATCTAATTTTGCGAAAAATGACAATCCTATTTATTTTATATAGAGTTAATTTTAATGATATTTTCATCAAACGCTAATGAAATATGTTGATATCATTTGCTTTAATATTTTTTATTCTCATTTGTTAATTGATAGCACAATGTCTTAACTAAATATTCTGAGTTATTTATTAAATTAATGAAAAAAGACTAGCCAAATGTGACTAGCCTTACTTTTTAATTGCCTGTTTATCGTTAAGTACACGATGTAAGAAGGCTTTCGTACGTTCTTCTTTTGGTGTATTGAAGATTTCCTCTGGAGTTCCTTCTTCAGCGATAACGCCTTTATCCATGAAGATGACACGGTCTGAAACTTCTTTCGCAAAGGCCATTTCGTGGGTAACAATAATCATGGTTAAACCAGTTTTTGTTAAGTCTTTCATGGTTTTTAAAACTTCGCCGACCATCTCAGGATCAAGTGCGGAGGTTGGTTCGTCAAAGAGCATAACATCTGGATTCATAGAGACCGCACGAGCAATCGCCACCCGTTGCTTTTGCCCCCCTGATAATTGTGCTGGTTTTGCATTTAAAAAGCGTGACATACCGACTTTTTCAAGGTTTTCTAAGGCAATTTTCTTCGCTTCTTCACGATTTCTCTTTAATACAGTGACTTGTCCAGCAATACAATTTTCCAATACGTTCATATTATTGAATAGATTAAAGGATTGGAAAACCATCCCTAAATGGGTACGATATTTTGGTAAATCGTATTTTGGACTTAAGACATTTTCGCCTTTATAAAGAATTTCGCCATCAGTTGGTTTTTCTAGTAAGTTGATACAGCGTAAAAGGGTGGATTTACCTGAACCAGAAGAACCGATAATCGTGACAATTTCCCCTTTTTTCACTGCTAAACTAACATCTTTTAAGACTTCATTATTTCCAAAACTTTTTTTCAAGTGGTTAATTTGAATAATTGCAGACATGTCTAAATCCTCCCTTATTTTTCTTCGTCCATTGGTACATAAGCGCTAGGTCCATCGATTTTCTTTTCTAATAAGCGTAATAGGCTTGTTGAAGTTAAGGTCATCACTAGATAAATCACAGCGACGATGGTGAACGTTTGGAAGAACATGTAGTTAGTTCCGGCACTTGTAGAACCTGCAAAGAATAAATCCGGCACACTGATAACACTTAGCACCGCAGTATCTTTAATGTTGATGACTGTTTCATTACCAATGGCAGGTAAGATATTGCGCAATACTTGTGGTAAAACGACTTTCATCATGGTTTGGCGGTGGTTCATCCCGATAGCTTGTGCGGCTTCGAACTGACCTTTATCTACCGCGAAGATCCCTCCACGCACGATTTCGGTCATATAAGCCCCAGTGTTAATCGAAACAATCAATAACCCGGCAACGACACGGTTCAAATCAATATGGAAAGCTAGGGCTAAACCATAGAAGATAACCATCGCTTGTACCATCATTGGCGTGCCTCGGAAAACTTCCACATAAATGGTAATAATCGCATTTAAGACTTTTTGGAAGAAACGCGCGACAGGATTTTCTGAAGTAGGTAGTGTTCTAAATACCCCAATTAACAAACCAATAATCGTTCCTACAAAGGTTGAGAAAATCGCAATTAATAAAGTCATGCCCGCCCCTTTAAGGAATAGGGTACCGTATTGATTTAAGATTTGTTTAAAAGTAGCGATTAAACCAGTATCTTCATTTTCATCAGTTGAAGATGGTTGGTTTTCAATCGCAGCATCCATTAATTTGGTGCGTTCTTTAGTAGAGATAGTCGCTAAAATTTGGTTGACTTTTTGTACATCGCTATCTCCTTTACGCATCCCAACAGCAACTTGGACATCTTCTGGATTAGTTTTGAAGCCTTTATCATCAGCAAACTCAATCATTTTGAAGTTTTTATTGACATTGCTTGCAGTTACGCCTTCTGGTCTTTCACTCACATAACCGTCAATAATTCCTGAAGCCAAGGCCACACGCATACTTGAAAAATCTTTTGAAGCTTGTTGTTTTTGGACATCTGGGATTTGATCGATGACTGTGTAGTGGAAAGTATTCAATTGGGCGGTAATTTTTGCCCCTTTGAAATCTTCAATCGACTTAGCATTGGCATATTTTCCATTTTTTTGTGTTACCATAACTAAGTGTGATTCATAGTAAGGATCAGTAAAATCAATTTGTTTGGCACGTTCGGCAGTTGGACTCATCCCTGCAATAATCGCATCTAATTTGCCAGATTGTAAGGCAGGAATTAAGCCATCCCAAGAAGTAGGGACAATCACTAATTTTTTGCCTAAGCCATCTGCAATGCGTTTGGCAATTTCGACATCATAACCGCCAGCATAGGCATTTTTTTGACCAGCGATTTCGACCGCATCATGTTTATCGTTGGTTTGTGTCCAGTTAAATGGCGCATATCCAGCCTCCATTCCGACTCTAAATTCATTGGCAGGAGTTTTATCATCGGCAAATACTGGTAAACTAGTAACAAATAGTGTAATTAGTGTCAGTAAAAAGAATAAGCCTGCACGTTTTTTCATTTGAAATTCCTCTTTTCTTCTTTTTTTGAATAATTTCACTTGTTAAGAAGTACTTGAATAATGAAAGGCAAATTCACTGCATCTTCTAGTTAAACAAAAAAGCAGCCCTTTCTATGCTTAGAAAACGACTGCTGAAATGACTACAATCCTTTTCACTAAACATAGCTCATCTTAGAAATCTAAGACAGTGTGCAAATTATTCACTTGCACCCCAACACATTCTTTCAAGCAATAAAGAATGGTTTCGGCAGTATTTCCTAGACTTATTTCCACGTCTTGCTTGACTCCATAAGCTTAATAAATCCTGCGACCTCTACTTTTTAAGTGAAGGAAACTATTCAATTAATTCTTTTATAGGGTAGTAGAAAAGTTGTGTTTTGTCAATAGAAATGTAAAGCAAATTTTCATCTAAACGTTTTCATAAGGAGGAAATTATGAACTATTTTCTGGAATTTCTGTCAAGATAGATAATCAATGGTATAATAAGAGAAAAGAAGAGAAAGTAGGGAGTAAGATGGTAGCAATTACGATAGAAGATGCAGTGGAAATGATTCAACAAGCCAAACATATTACTTTTCTAACCGGAGCGGGGGTGTCGACGGCTTCAGGTATTCCGGATTATCGCTCGTTAAAAGGTGTGTATCACGGATTAGATCAACCAGAATATTTGTTGAGTCATACGTGTATGCTACGAGAACCAGAAAAGTTTTATGAATTTGTCCAAAAATTGTATCATCCTGATGCGAAACCTAATGTCATTCATGAAAAAATTGCCGCGATGGAAAAAGAGAAAGATTGCTGGGTGGTTTCTCAAAATATTGATGGGCTACATGAAAAAGCCGGTAGTCAACATTGTGTAAACTTTCATGGCAATATTTATGACTGCTATTGTCGCAAATGTCATCAAAAAGTTGGTTATCAAGATTATATGCAATCAGATGTGCATCAAGATTGTGGGGGGCAAATTCGTCCAGGAATTGTGCTATATGAAGAAGGATTTACCCAAAATGTGTTGGATAGTGCCGTCAATGCGGTGAAAAATGCGGATTTAATCGTGATTGTGGGGACGACTTTCCAAGTACATCCATTTTGCGATTTAATCTATTACAAACGGTCAGATGCCAAAGTTTTGGTCATTAATCAAACCCCCATCTATTTACCAATCCAAGCTTTTATGTTACAAAAGAATGCAGTAGAAGTATTTGAAAAATTATAAGAAAAAGGTGATGTTGTGAGAACAGAAAAAGAGAAAATGATTGCTGGCGAGTCTTATTTTTCTGGAGATGCCGAATTAGTTGCAGAACGTAAACACGCAAGAAAAATGATGCGTGCAATTAATCAAGAAACAGATGGTGAAAAACGGAGCGAACTATTGAAGCAAACCTTTGGCAAAACTGCACAAAATATATATATGGAACCTAATATACATTTTGATTATGGCTATAATATTTCTGTGGGAGAGAATTTTTATGCGAATTTCAATGCCATTTTATTAGATATTTGTCCAATAACCATTGGCGATAATTGTATGTTAGCTCCAAATGTCCAATTATATACGGCTTACCATCCAATTGATCCGGTTGAGCGAAATAGCGGTTATGAAAATGGTGCGCCGATTACCATAGGAGATAATGTGTGGATTGGTGGTAATTCGGTGATTTTACCAGGAGTGACGCTAGGGGATAATGTAGTTGTGGGTTCAGGTAGCGTGGTGACTAAGAGTTTCCCGGATAATGTAGTGATTGCCGGAAATCCTGCCAAAATACTTAAAGAAATTCCTAAGAAAGTGGAAGAAAGTGCTGAAAACCTTGAATCTTTACGCAAAACGATTGACCAAATTGACCGACAAATCGTAAAATTATTGGAAGAACGGATGGATGTGGTTTCGTCAATTGCGGATTATAAAGCAAAACATCAATTACCGGTTTTAGATGAGAATAGGGAAAAGGCTTTATTAGAAAAAGTTTCTAAGTTAGTTCACAAAGAAGAATATCAAGCAACCATTCGTGAGAGCTTTGATGATTTAATGAAGCATTCAAGAAATTATCAAGTGCAACGTATGGAGGGAAAAGACAATGATTGAAGGTCAAAAAAGAAGAGAAATCATTTTAGAGGAGTTATCTAAAGCCACTAAAAATGTCAATGCGACCCAATTAGCTGAAAAGTTTGGTGTCAGTCGCCAAATCGTAGTGGGCGATATCGCATTGTTACGAGCAAGTGGGATTGAGATTATTTCTAATTCTAGAGGTTATCGCTTAGCTAATAAATCTGCTGGGATGCTAGAAACGAAATTAGCAGTCAAACACGGCTCTGATCAAGTAGAAGAAGAATTGAGATTGATTGTTGAAAATGGCGGGACCGTAGCTGATGTGATTATTGAACATGAAATATATGGTGAAATTAAAGGTACAATGGATATCAAAAATGAAGAGGAGGTAACGGCCTTTTTAAATAAGGTAGAACAAGCACATGCAACTTTGCTTTCTAGTTTAACAGATGGCATCCATTTACACACCATTCAGTATCCAGACGAAGAAACCTTAGTCAAGATTAAACAGGCCTTATCACAAGCAGGCATCTTACTTGAGGAAAATGAATAACGGTAAAAAAGAGACGTTCGAATCGTATATGGTTTGAACGTCTCTTTTGGTCTATTCTAAAACTAGGACATCTTTATCCAAGCTAAATGGGTTTTTGGCATTAATATGATCATAGAACATGACACCGTTTAAATGGTCGATTTCATGTTGCACGACAATGGATGGATAATTTTTCAAACGGATCTTTTGCGTTTCACCGTTCATATCTGTATAAGTAACAGTAACACGTGCATGACGAACTACATATCCAGGCACTTCGCGGTCAACGGATAGACAACCTTCGCCATCTGCTAGACATGCATCTTGGACAGAGTGACTCACAATTTTAGGATTGTACATCACAGTTTCTAAAATCGGTTCAGGTTTTTCTGGGTTATTGCTTGGAACTAAAAGGGCAATAATACGCTTTTTAATATCTAATTGGGGAGCAGCTAAACCGACACCACCACGTAATTCATACTTTTCAGCCATTTCAGGATCTTGGCTATTATGTAAAAACTCTAACATATCTTTTCCTAATTGGATATCTTCTGCTGTTAAAGGGACAGGCACTTCATCACAAACAGCGCGCAAGGTTGGATTACCTTCACGAATAATATCTTTCATTGTTAACATCTAAATGCTTCACTTCCTCGATTTTTTTCTAATAAGTATTCTATCATAGCTTTATTTTTTTTACCAATTGTACAAATGTTTCTTAAATTTTCTGAACTTTTCAAAATTATCTAAATATTTTATTTTTTTTGAAAAAAGCTGCAATGAATGGTTGACCGATGAATTTAGCTATTGTTATAATTATTAAAGTTTATAACGAAGGAGAATAAAAGTGAATTTACCTCAAGCTTTTATCGATAAATATCAGCACTTACTTGGTGACGAAGCTGATGCGTTTTTGACAGCTTTAAATCAAGAAGAAGTGCAAAAAGGATTTCGTCTCAACCCATTAAAGCCACACGCTAAAGAAATGTTGTCCAAGTTTGATGATAGAAACTTACCCCAAGCACCTTTTGCAAATGATGGCTACGTAGGTGAAATCAGCGGAAAATCTATTTTACATCAAGCAGGCTATGTATACTCTCAAGAAATTAGCGCAATGATTGTTGCCAGTGTCGCAGATGTTCAGCCTGGTGAGCGTGTATTAGATTTATGTGCAGCCCCTGGTGGAAAATCGACACAGCTCGCTGCAAGTTTAGCCAATCAAGGTTTATTAGTGGCGAATGAAATCTATCCAAAGCGAGCGAAAATTTTAGCTGAAAACTTAGAACGTTGGGGTGCCCAAAATACGGTGGTCACGAATCACGCACCAGCCGAATTGGTTGACTTTTTTCCACAATTTTTTGATACGATTGTGGTTGATGCGCCATGTTCAGGTGAAGGCATGTTTCGTAAAGATGAAGAAGCCATCCAACAATGGCAAGCGGATACCCCAGAAATGTGTGCCACACGTCAAAAAGAAATCTTGGACGCAGCGGTACGGATGTTAAAGAAAGACGGCATGCTCGTTTATTCGACTTGTACCTTTGCACCAGAAGAAAATGAAGAAATGGTTAGCTTCTTGGTAGAAAATTATCCATTTGAAATTGTGCCATTATCGATTGCAGGGACCTCACCTGGTCGTAGTGAGTGGGGAAGTGTAGCTCATTTAGAAGATACAGTGCGGATTTGGCCACATTTAAATGAGGGTGAAGGACATTTTGTGGCGAAATTACGCTTAAAAGAAGCAATTATTTCCGATGACATACCTAAACAAAAGGCAAAAAAAGCCAAAAAAGGGAAGAATGTGTCAAATGATGGTTTGAATAAAGAACAGCAAAAAGTGATGCAAGATTTTACCAAGCACTGGCCCCTACCTTTTGAGGGTAAGCTAGTTACTTTTAAGGATAATTTGTGGCTTTTACCGCAAGAGATGATAAGCTTAGAAAAATTAAAAGTACTTAAACCAGGTTTGCAATTAGGGGTATTTAAGAAAAATCGTTTTGAGCCAGCATTTTCTTGGACGATGGCGATTGAGGATGTTTCGGCTTACCCTAGTTGTCAGATTACTTTGGAAGATTGGCAACATTATGTGCGTGGCGAAACTATTCTCAAAGAAGGAAACCAAGGTTGGGTCGTACTAGTTGTTGATCAAATCCCTGTAGGACTAGGCAAACAAGTCCAAGGAGTCATTAAAAATTTCTATCCTAAGGGCTTACGTTTTCAACCATAAATTGAGCAACTCTCCAAAAATTAGCGGAGAGTTTGCTTTTAAACTAAAATTGATTGAATTGTTTGAAAAATAAAAACTATCAAGCAAATTTAAAGGAGAAATATATTGGAGAAAAAATTAAGTTTTAAAGAAATATTTTTTATTGGATTAATGATTTTTTCGCTTTTCTTTGGAGCGGGAAATCTGATTTTTCCGGCAGAATTAGGAGCTAAAGCCGGTGAATCAGTCTTTGCAGCGATGGGCGGATTTTTAATTACGGGTATTGGTTTACCGACGATAGGCTTATTATCGCTCGCTTTTGTCAGTAAAAAAGGACAACCTGAAGATATTGCCATCAAGGTACATCCAATTTTTGCCTTATTATTAACTTGCGTGACGTATTTAGCGATAGGGCCACTATTTGCTGCACCGCGAACAGGACTGGTTTCCTTTGAGATAGCGGTCGTGCCGTTTTTACCTAGTGGACCCAAAGCCTTGTTTCTATTCTTATTTAGCATTCTCTTTTTCGGAATTGTTTATTATTTAGCGCTTTATCCGAATCATTTTGTGGATCGTTTTGGTAAATTAATTACGCCATTTTTATTAGTGATATTAGGATTATTTATTGTCACTAGCTTTTTGCATCCAATTGCCAATGAAGCCATGCCAAGTGGAAAATATGCGACTTTGCCTTTTGCCACAGGACTTAAACAAGGTTATTTGACGATGGATACGATTGTTTCGGTCATTTTTGCCACATTAATCATGAATGCGACCAAAGCAATGGGAATCAAGAGTGCCAAACAAACGCGGATGATTATCTTAAAAGCTGGCTTAGTATCAGCAACTTGTTTAGGAATCATTTATTCCGGGATTGCGATGATTGGTGCAACAAGTGGAATGAGTCAACACGTCAATGGTGCAGTGATTTTGTCAGCGATTAGTCATCATTATTTTGGCAACTTTGGAAACATTTTATTTGGAGTGGTAGTATTATTGGCCTGTCTACCTACAGCATCAGGCGTATTAACTGCTTGTTCTTGGTATTTTAATCGTTTATTCCCACAGGTGAGCTATAAGCAATTCCTGACTGCTTTTACTTTATTTAGTGCTGTTGTCGCAAACATCGGCTTAGATCAACTAATAAAAGTCTCCATTCCAGTCTTAAATTTCATTTATCCGATTATGATTGTGTTGATTTTGCTCGGATTTTTAAGTAAAGTCATCCATTGTAATCAAGAAATGTATGTGGGTGCTGTATTACTCACTTCGATTATCGGTTTAAATGACGCCTTTAAAGCGATAAACCCTCATTTTGATTTTTTGAGTTGGCTTGCTTTACCATTGAGCAATCTTGGTTTTAGTTGGGTCGTGCCAGCAGTACTTGGCGGCTTGCTCGGATTTCTTTATAGCAAGTGGCATCAACGTAAAACACCTGTTTACCAGCAAGCAAAGCAATCGATAAATAATTAATTCTGAAGGAAATGGTTAAATGAAAAAAGCGGAGATCACAATCAAAGTGACCTCCGCTTTTTGTACGGTATCTATTCATTATTTTTCTTCATCGTCTTCTGGTACTTTATTATCTAAGTCTGTCCGTACAATTAAGACATCACAAATTGCATGACGGATAACATATTCAGATACAGAACCGATAAATAAACGTTCAACAGCATTTAAACCAGTCGCACCTAGCATGATTAAATCTACTTTTTCGCTTTCAGGTAATTCTTTGGCAATCACTGATTTAGGTGAACCGTATTCAATGATGGTTTTGACCTTATTGACGCCTGATTCGCTAGCAAGTTTTTGATAGTCTGCTAAGGTTTGTTTAGCCATTTCACTTGCTTGTTCCATCATCATACCATCTAAAGAAGAAATGGTTTGGAAAGCACGAGTATCAATGACATGGACTAATAACAATTCAGAATCATTCCGTCGTGCAACGTTCACCGCCTTTTGAAATGCCAACTCTGCCTCTTTGGAACCATCTACAGCGACCATAATTTTTTTATATTCTTGCAACATAAGAATCATCCTCTCTGTTATATCTATATTCATTTTATTACAAAAAACAAGATTTGTCACAAATTTTCTATGATATTTTTAAGTTTTTTGCTAAAAAGAAAGAGAAAATTCCACTTAATATAAAAACGGCGATAATAAAACAAATGATAAAGAAACGATCATTCATAAAGGTACAGATAACTCCTAGAATACCGCCAATGATGAAAAATTTTCCGTAATCGCTTAAAACAGAAGCCAAGTCATCTTTGGAACTTAAAAATTGTAGTACTACATTTGTTTTAAAGACTAAGAAATAACCAATCACTAATAAGAGTAGGGCCATGATAAATAATAATAGTTGGATCAACATGCTTTTGCTTCCTTTCAAGATTGCTATTTTAAACACAATTTTATTATACTCAATTTTGACAAGAAAAAAAGCCCGACTAAAAAGCCAGGCTCAACCTATATTGGTTAATGTGGGTACTATCCGTAGATGCCGTTTTTTATCCCGAGGTATTGATCCCGCAAACTAGCAGGTGGGCTCTTCTATCTATTTTTTGAACTACCAAAGGAAAAGGCTTGTTACCCAAATAGATTCAATTAGATCCCAATAAATCAATAACAATGTTCGGTCAACACACTAAAGGGAGAATTCGCACATCACAGATTTCCCATAACTAATACTAGCATAGTTTTTCAAAGAGTGCAAGTTAAATCCCTTAAAATTGACAACGTTTTCTGAAGGTGGGTATCTTGGGAAATAGATAACTTATTCACGGTGCTTCCAGTCTTGGATTTGTTGATATCTCATGGCTAGAGCTTTTTCGTATTTACCGCTTGTTTTTGGCTGATAGTAGTGACGATTGACAAGATTGTTTGGCAAGTACTGTTGATTGACCCATTGATTGGGATAGTCGTGTGGATACTTATAGTCTACGCCACGATTTAATTGTTTTGCACCTTTGTAGTGGCTATCACGCAAATGATCGGGTACATTGCCTGCTTTACCACTTCTAACATCGGCTAAAGCTGCATCAATGGCGCTAATGGCTGAATTGGATTTAGGGGATAGACATAAATCAATCACGGCATTTGCTAGTGGAATTCGCGCCTCAGGAAATCCTAGTTTTTCAGCAGCTTGGATGGCAGAAACGCTACGGGCAGCGGCTTGCGGATTGGCTAGGCCTACATCTTCATAGCCAATCACCATTAGGCGGCGACAAATAATAGGTAAATCTCCCGCTTCGATTAAACGGGCTAAATAATGTAGTGCCGCATCCACATCACTACCTCGGATGGATTTTTGTAAGGCAGAAATGACATCATAGTGGGCATCTCCATCTTTATCATGGGTCAATGCTTTCTTTTGTAGGCAAGACTCAATAATCTCTAAGGTAATTTCAATATTTCCTGTAGCTTCATTGATAGGTGTGGATTTAACGGCTAATTCTAAACCATTTAAAGCGCTTCTTAAATCACCGTTAGTTACACGCGATAGGTGGAGTCGAGCATTTTCATCTAAATGGACTGGATATTCGCCCAATCCTTTTTCGGTATCTGCTAATGCGCGGTCAATCGCTGCTAAAATATCTTCTTGGGTTAATGGCTTTAACTCAAAGATTTGACAGCGACTACGAATAGCAGGATTGATGGAAATATAAGGATTTTCAGTTGTTGCACCAATCATAATAATGCGGCCATTTTCGAGATGAGGCAATAGGAAGTCCTGCTTGGTTTTATCTAAGCGGTGAATTTCATCTAAAAGTAAAATTACTGTACCACTCATTTTGGCTTCTTCTGCAACAATTTGTAAATCTTTTTTGCTGTCAGTTGCGGCATTAAGCATTCGAAAGGCATATTTGGTTGTGCCGGCGATGGCAGAGGCAATACTTGTTTTCCCTGTGCCTGGTGGTCCATATAAAATCATAGAGGATAGCATTTTAGCTGTAATCATTCGGTCAATAATTTGTCCTGGACCCACAAGATGCTTTTGCCCAACGACTTCGGATAATTGAGTGGGGCGCATGCGATAAGCTAATGGTTTCATACGGTACATCCTCTCTATCAAAAAAATTCTTTGCTTACATAGTATAGCATTATCCGCGCAAAATAAGCTAGTTGAAACATTTTTAGCCAAATGATGGTTTTTTGCTATGATTTAGTAAAAGAATTGTGTATGATGAAAGTAATGAAAAACACAAAGAAAAGAGGGAAATAGGTGGCCAAAGAAGATATTTTAACTTTTTTAGACCAACAAATTGATCAAAAAATGACTGATTATGATGTCGCGCTGGATTGGAATACCAAAAACCATACTATCGAAATCATTTTTCGTCTATATTTAGCCAGCAATGCAGAACTGGCTGGTGAAGAGGACATCGAGGCCATTGAATTTGAAGATGGGATTTTACTTTACACTGAAAAATCTCAATTTGATGCAAATGATTACTTATATACGATGCCTTTTGACCGTAAAAAAGGTATTGAAAGTACGACTTTAGCAGGTCTTGTTACGTATTTAAATGAAGTGTTAGACCAAGGCATGTCTGATATTTTTGACTTTTTAGAAGATGAAGATGCTGAAGTGTTTGAATTGACTTTTGATGAAGCAAGACTGCAAGAAATTATTGCAAATGAAGAATCTGCCCGTTGGATTCCTTATCCAAAGTTTTAAGAAGGTGAAAAGATGAAGTGGAATGAAGTAAAAGTCACAACAGAAAGTGAAGCAATTGAAGCAGTGTCTAATATCCTAATGGAAGCCGGTGCCAGTGGCGTGATGATTGAAGATAGTTTAGATATCGAAAATTATAAAACGGATGCCTATGGAGAATTATTAGATAAAGAAAATTATGAAATGATTAAAGAAGGGGCTATTGTTACGGCTTATTTTCCTGAAACGACCTTCTTGCCTGAAATTATGCCGACAATACAAGCGAGAATTGCCCAATTAGCCGAGTTTGGTTTAGCAATCGGCAAAAATGAAGTTGAAATTTCTGAAGTCTCTGAGGAAAATTGGGCGACGGCATGGAAAAAATATTATCATCCCGTGCAAATTAGTCGCTTTTTGACCATTGTCCCAAGCTGGCAAGAATATCAGGCGACTCATCCAGAAGAAAAGATTATCACCTTAGATCCAGGAATGGCCTTTGGTACAGGAACACATCCGACGACTCGCCTTACATTACAAGCTTTAGAAGTGACCCTACATGGAGATGAAACGGTGCTGGATGTAGGTACTGGCTCAGGCGTATTAAGTATTGCTAGTAAATATTTAGGGGCTAAAGAAGTTCATGCGTTTGATTTGGATGAAGTAGCGGTTCGAGCGGCTAAAGAAAATATGGACTTAAACCCTATCGCTAGTGATGTTAAGGTAAGTGCCAATGATTTACTAAAAGGGATTGAAACACAAGCAGATGTCATCGTGGCTAACATTTTAGCAGATATTATTGTCTTGATGTTAGAAGATGCCTATCGTTTGCTAAAAGATACTGGACATCTAATTATCTCGGGGATTATCGAAGCTAAACGTGAAATGGTCTTAGCCGCATGTGCCAAGGCAGGTTTTGTCGTGGAACAACAATTCAACCAAAGAGATTGGTATGCGATAATTTTGAAAAAAGACTTGGGTGAAGAGTGATGCAGCGCTATTTTTTCGATTATCCTTATAGAGAACAAGCAACATATGAAGCAACTCATGACATGTATCATCATATGGTTCATGTGATGCGAATGAAAGTGGGTAGTCAAGTTTATCTAGCTTTTACCGACCAACAAGTCATCATTGCACAAATTAGTGAAATCACCCCAGATACTTTGACTTTGGTGGAAGTAGCTAAAGAAGAACAAGCAAAAGAATTACCTATTCACATTACGATTGCGAGTGGTTATCCTAAAGGTGATAAATTGGAGTGGATTGTGCAAAAAGCTACAGAACTCGGTATGGCAGAGTTTGTTGGTTTTCCTGCAGCAAGTTCTGTTGTGAAATGGAACGATAAGAAGCTTGCTAAAAAACAAGAAAGGCTTATGAAAATAGCCCAGGAGGCAGCCGAACAATCACATCGGCAACTCGTTCCTGAAGTACATTTGTTAGAAAATTTTACAGACTTGTTAAAACTTGCGCAAGAATATGATAACATAGTAGTAGCTTATGAAGAATCTGCCAAGCAAGGGGAAGCCAGTCAATTAGTCCAGGTTTTCAACCAAATACCCGTTAATGGGCGACTATTAGCAATTTTTGGCCCAGAAGGCGGGATTACACCAGCTGAGATTGAACAACTACAGGCAATTGGCGCTAAATGTTGCGGATTAGGGCCAAGAATTTTGCGCACGGAAACTGCCCCTTTATATCTTCTTGCAAGCAGTAGTTTTTTCTTTGAGCTTAATTAAGAGAAAAGTGAGTGAATAGCATGCATCAAGCAGTTGCTAAATTAGAAGCAGCACTGAAAGAAAATGAATTTGTCTCCATTCCTAATATGAATGTTGCACAAGTTCGCTACATTTATGGTTCATTAAATCTATATTATCTAAACCAAATTGTTCAAAATGAAGTAAGTCAAGCCGCACAATTTACAAATGAAGAGATGATGATTGCTTCTTCGTTTGGTGATATGGCAGTTGAAATCATTCAAATTAATCATACTTTAGGTTTACCTTCGTTGAGTGAATATCAAATCAAAGAAACCCATTATTTTGTAAGTAGCATTTTTGAGTTGTTCGCTAGAGTGGATCAAGCCTTGAGTCGTGTCTCTATGGCGTTATTAACGGTCGATCCTGAAAAAGGTGAGCAAATTGATCAAACTTTATTAACAGATGTGTTGGATTTAATAGCCAGTCTTGCCCATTATTGTGGTTTTTCTTTAAAAAATTCCATTGCACTGGCCGTAGATGATTTTATTAATTACTTGTTATAACGAAGAAGAGTATTGGATGTTTGGCGTGAAGCATTCAATATTCTTTTTTTAGTAAAATGGTAAAACTCGAAAAAAAACAAGATAAAAGCGCTTGAATAGTCGTCTTTTATTGTAATGAATAGAATTTTTTTGCTATAATAGTAGAAAATCAAGCGAGGTGAGTGAAATGGCAAAAGATATCGTACTTTCAGGGCCAAGTGTGATCAAAATGGTTGCAGATTATATGAGCGAAGAAGAAACTGCCTTTGTACAAAAAGCTTTAGATTATGCGACCAAAGCCCATGCCCAGCAATTTCGTAAATCAGGCGAGCCATACATTATTCATCCGATTCAAGTAGCCGGACTTTTAGCGGAATTACATATGGATCCCCATACCGTCGCTACAGGCTTTTTACACGATGTTGTAGAAGATACTGATGTGACTTTAGAAGATTTAGAAAGAGACTTCGGTAAAGATGTGGCGATGTTAGTTGATGGCGTCACGAAATTAGGTAAAATCAAATATAAATCCCATGAAGAACAATTAGCAGAAAATCACCGCAAAATGTTAATTGCGATGGCTAAAGATTTGCGAGTCATCATGGTAAAATTAGCGGACCGTTTGCATAATATGCGGACGTTAAAACATTTAAGAGAAGATAAACAACGTCGCATTGCGCAAGAAACTTTGGAAATCTATGCTCCATTGGCTCACCGTTTAGGGATTAGCCGGATTAAATGGGAGTTAGAAGACCGGGCCTTACGTTATATTAATCCTAGTCAGTATTACCGTATCGTTCATTTGATGCAGACAAAACGCGATGAACGAGAAGCCTATATTGCTGAAGCGGTAGAAGAGATTCGTTTAGCGACGGAAGAACTAGAGATTTATGCTGAAATTTATGGCCGGCCAAAACATATTTATTCGATTTACCGTAAAATGGTCGATAAAAAGAAACAATTTGATGAAATTTACGACTTATTAGCGATTCGTGTGATTGTGGATTCCATTAAGGATTGTTATGCGGTGTTAGGTAGCATCCATACCAAATGGAAACCGATGCCAGGCCGTTTTAAAGATTATATTGCGATGCCTAAAGCCAACATGTACCAATCCTTGCATACAACGGTTATCGGTCCAAAAGGCAATCCACTCGAAGTGCAAATCCGCACCCATGAAATGCATGAAATTGCCGAATTCGGGGTTGCGGCACACTGGGCATATAAACAAGGAAAAACCGATAAAGTCAAACCAGACAGCATGACCAAACAAGTGGGTTGGTTTAAAGAAATTTTAGAACTCAAAGATGAAAGCTATGATGCCTCTGAATTTATGGAAGGGGTCAAAGGCGATATCTTTAGTGATAAGGTCTATGTCTTTACTCCAAAAGGCGATGTAACTGAGCTGCCTCAAGGTTCTGGCCCACTTGATTTCGCTTATAGTATCCACACTGATATTGGAAATAAGACAGTTGGTGCGAAAATCAACGGGAAAATGGTGCAACTTGACTACAAATTGAAAAATGGCGATATTGTCGAAATCTTGACCTCGCCTAATTCATTTGGGCCAAGTCGTGACTGGTTGAAATTTGTGGCGACTTCTAAGGCCAAAAATAAGATTAAACGCTTCTTTAAAGTCCAAGATCGTGATGAAAATATCGAAAAAGGGCGTGAAATGGTCAGTAAGGTCATTCAAGATTTAGGCTTTGTACCGAAAGAAATCTTAACCAAAGCTAAAATTCAAGAGGCGATGTCACGATTTAATTACCATTCCGAAGAAGACTTATACGCTGCGGTCGGTTTTGGCGAAATGAGTGCCACGACTTTTGTGAATCGTTTGACCGAAGAAGAACGCAAACAACAACAAGAAGAAAGACAAAAGCAAGAAGTAGAAGATTTATTGACCAATCCAGTGAAAAAAGAACCGGAAAAGATGAAAGTGCGTCATGAAGGCGGCATTGTCATTGAAGGGGTGAATAATCTACTTATCCGTTTGAGCCGTTGTTGTAATCCAGTGCCAGGCGATGAAATTGTCGGCTATATTACCAAAGGACGTGGAGTGTCGATTCACCGAGCAGACTGCCCAAATGTCCGTCATGCGGTTGACTTTGAAAACCGCATGATTGAAGTAGAGTGGGAAGATACTGCAGTCATGAATATGGAATTCGATGTTGATTTGGAAATTCATGGCTTCAATCGTAATGGTTTATTGAATGATATCTTACAAACCGTTAACTCTATGACGAAACAATTGAGTAGCGTAGAAGCGAGATCGAATAAGGAAAAAACAGCTACTATTCGTCTAACTTTACGTATTCAAAACTTAAATCATTTGAAATCAATTGTCGATAAAATCAAACAAATTCCCGATGTCTACTCTGTACGTCGGATGAAAGGATGAGTCCATGCGCGCGGTAATTCAACGAGTCAGCCAAGCAAAAGTAGTTGTCGATGAAAACACAGTAGGTCAAATCAACCGCGGCTTTATGATTTTACTTGGTGTCCATGAACAAGACACACAAGCCGATGTCGATTATTTAGTAGGTAAAATCAGCAAACTTCGCGTCTTTGAAGATGAACAACAAAAAATGAATCGTTCTATCATTGATGTCGGTGGGGAGATTTTGAGTATTTCTCAATTCACCTTATTTGCGGATACTAAAAAAGGCAATCGACCAAGCTTTGTGCAAGCGGCCAAACCCGATACAGCGATTCCTTTATATGAGGCTTTTAATGAAGGATTGCGTCAGGTAGGCATTCCGGTTGAAACGGGCATTTTCGGTGCCGATATGAAGTGTCACCTCGTCAATGATGGCCCCGTAACGATCATCATCGACAGCCAAAATAAATAAATACAATAAAAATGGTAGTGATCCGCACAAAAAAAGTGGGGTCGCTACCGTTTTTTTATACTCTTTGTTTTCCTACTTTTTTATAGGTATTTTTCGTGATAAAATGACGTTGAGAGAGTGACGAAAGGGGTTTAGTAATGATAGAGTATACACTTGAAAATGAGATGGAACAAAGATTAATTCATCAATTAACAAATGGAATTAGCCAATGGAAATACCGCGGGGATATTCATACAGAAGCAGAACTATGGAAAAATTTCTTTAAGATATTAGAATCAAATAATACTAAAGCATTAAATGACCATCCATTAACAGCTCAAGAAAAAGAACAAATCAAAAACCAATTGATGTTTCCTAACTTTTATGAAGCAGCTAAATGGATTGCTGGTGAAAATGGTATCGCAAAAGTGCAAGTCCAGCGTGAAGATGCAAGTCTAGGTACTATCCGTCTAGAAGTATTGCATCGAAATCATGTTGCTGGAGGAAAATCGGTTTATGAAGTGGTCAATCAAGTCGTACGTAAAAATCAGCGTGACCGTAGACTAGATGTGACTTTGTTAATTAATGGATTGCCGATGATTCATATCGAGTTAAAAAATCATTCTACTTCATTTACGCAAGCATTTAATCAAATTTGTAAATATGATCGCGAAGGAATGTTTCGAGGAATTTATTCAGCTTTACAAATGTTTGTCGTATCAAACGGTGTAGAGACCAAGTATATTGCAGCGGCTAAGGATGGAAAAATTAACAAGCAGTTCTTAACTGGGTGGGTAGATAAAAATAATCACCCGGTCAAAGATTTAGTTTCATTTACCGAACATGTCCTTTCAATCCCTCGGGCTCATGAGATGGTGATGCAGTATTCAGTGATAGATGATGAGAAGAAAGCGTTAATTATTTTACGTCCTTATCAAGTACATGCGATTGAAGCAGTGAAACAAGCCAGTCGTGAGCAAAAAAGTGGCTATGTCTGGCATACAACAGGTTCGGGTAAAACATTGACGAGTTATAAAGTGGCACGAAATTTATTACAAGAACCAACTATTAATAAAACAATCTTTATCGTTGATAGAAAAGATTTAGACCAGCAAACAACTTCTAGCTTTATGAGTTATGCAGCGAATGATACTGTAGATATTGATGAAACTGAAAATACGGATCATTTAGTCAAACGTCTTTCTTCAGATGATCAAACCGTGGTTGTGACGACGATTCAAAAAATCAATACCATGTTGCGAAAATTCGAAGATGGAAAATATGTACGAGAAGCAAATAAGATCAAAGATAAAAAAGTGGCTTTTGTTGTGGATGAGTGCCACCGCGCAGTTACGCCACAAGCACAGCATCATATTAAACAATTTATGCGTAAATCTTTATGGTATGGTTTTACCGGTACACCGATTTTTGCGGAGAATAAGCGCGAACAGATAGGGGATTTAGCACAAACGACGGAAGAACAGTACGGTGAAAAGCTACATGCTTATACAGTTAAAGAAGCTATTCATGACAGAGCTGTGTTGGGATTTCAAATTGAATATATGTCAACGATGCCTGATGTTAATGAAGAAAATATTCCTGATTCAGCCTATGAAAACGAAAAGCATATGTTAGCTGTTTTAGATCAAATCCTAAATAAATCGCAAAATAAATTGGGAATGAAAAATGGGGAAGGTGAAGCATATGAAGCCATGCTAACGGTAAAAAATATTGCGATGGCACAGAAATACTTTGAGTTACTCGTGAAAATCAAGAATGGCGAAAGTGAATTAAAAATTAGTGAACGTACTAAGAAGTTTTTACCAGATTTTCCCAAAATTGCGATTACATACTCGGTCACTGAAAATGATGAAGATAGTCAATCTAATCGCGAAAAAATGCAAGAAGCCATCGATTATTATAATCAAGAATTTGATACCAAGTTTTCCGTTGATGATTTAGTGAGTTATAACACCAATGTTAATGATCGTTTGGCAAGAAAACGTGATAGATACAAGATTCGTTCAGAACAATTAGACTTAATCATCGTGGTTAATCGTTTGTTAACAGGGTTTGATGCACCATGTTTATCAACTTTATTTATTGATCGTAAACCGATGAAGCCGCAAGATTTAATTCAAGCATTTAGCCGTACAAATCGTTTATTTGATAATCATAAAAAGCATGGTCAAATCGTCACTTTCCAAATGCCTGACAAATTCCAAGAAGCTGTAGATAATGCTTTAACTTTATACTCTAGTGGTGGGAAAAATCACGTATTGGCACCAAGTTGGGAAGAAGAAAAAGCTAACTTTGATGATGTATTAAAAAATCTCAAAAATATCGCACCAACTTCGGATGATACACCTAGCATTGAGTCAGCTACAGATGAAGAATTGCGCAGATTTGCTAAAGCCTTCCAAGAGTTTGATAAATTTTTTTCATCGATTCAAGTCTATGCTGATTATGATGAAGAAGAAGTCATGCAGGAAGCTCAATTAACGAAAGAAGAAATTGAAAAATATGCAGGAAAATATCAAAATGTTCTTGAAGAGTTAAGACAACGTAAAAACGGTGACAATGATAATAATGATGAACCGTTTGATGTGTATTATGAATTAGAAAGCATACGTACAGATGAAATCAACTATGAATATATTTTACGGTTAATTCAAAGCTTTATTCCTGAAGAAGATGGTTCTAATAATGAAATGACGGAAAAAGAAGCTAAGGTAATCAGTGGCTATATTGATGATTTGGCGAAACATAACCCTCAATTGGCTGAGTTGATTAATCAAATTTGGTTCGAAGTTCAATTAGACCCAGAAAAATATCGTGGAGAATCTATTTCATACTTACTTGATAAGAAAATTCAAGAAACACAGAATGAAAAGTTGAAACAAATTGCGAATGATTGGGCTGTATCAGAAGAAGCGCTGGCCTATTATGCAGCGAATTATCGTCCACATATTGATAAACAATTAGGTGAATCTGAATTACGTAAATCTGGTGACTATAAGAAATATAAAGAATTACACCATGCAGAAGATATCAATCCAATGAAGTATAAGAATCAATTAAAACGTGGCATTAAAGAAGTTGTTGAAAAGGAAATTTTGCCGTTGCGTACAAGAAAATAGAGAGAGTAATAAAAAGGGAGTTTCTAATTTTAGAGACTCTCTTTTTCGAAATTTAAATAAATTACTAAAAAGTATTTACAAAAATCATTTTTGATAGTATTATAATTTTGTAATTTAGCTAAAATACAAATTAGGAGGGCGAGTAAAATGAAAATAGAAAAAGAGTTAAAACGAATTTACCAAGAAGTAATGCAGATGGATATGTTGGAATTAAAACGTGCCTACGAAGAAGCTGAAACAGAAGAAGAGTTAGAGTTATATCGGGATTTGTTTACCTTTAGATTGCGGCAACGTCAAAAGAAAGTAATTAGTCGGAAAGAGTTTGTAAGGTGAAGTAGATGAGACCAAAATATATTATTGTTGCTGGAGTTAACGGTTCGGGAAAATCAACTTTTTATGATACTTATCCAGAGCTTTTTATAGATACCAAAAGAATAAATGCTGATGAGATACTAAAAAGTAATGGCGGCGATTGGAAAAAGATGAGTGATAATATGAAAGCGATGAGAGAAGTCATTCAATTAATGAATCAAGCTATCGAAAATCATATTTCTTTTCATCAAGAAACGACTTTATCGGGACAAGGACAGAAAAAGTGGATAGAAAAAGCAAAACAAAATGGTTATGAAGTGACATTACTTTATGTTGGGATAAAAGATGCTGATTTAGCAGTTGAGCGTGTGAAACAGAGAGTAGCAAAAGGTGGTCACGGAATACCAGAAGAAACCATTCGCAAAAGATTCCAACAGTCATTGAAAAATCTGGAAATAATTGCGCCATTATGTGATCGTGTAGAATTATACGATAACACTGATAGTTTTATTTCTGTCTATGAGCGAAAAGATGACCATATCGTAACAACTCCACCCAAAAATATTGAATGGATACCAGATAGCTTTAAAGAATAGAAAAGGATGGTTTAGATGATTCCATTAATAGAAATTGTACATCTTACACAAGGAATGAATACGAGTAGAGTTTCTTCTGATGTCGATAAATTATATGATCAAAAATCTTTTGAAATTGATGATATGAGTGCAACGCTGCCAAATGAATTATTGTTTGATAAAGAAAATGCTGATTTGTATGTGAAACCAGGCGATGTGGTAATCAATAATATGAATCAACGTGCGGCTATTGTTAGTTCAGAAAACCAAGGAAAGTTGTTAACAGGAAATTTTTTTAAGGTTGATTTTTTGAACCATACGATAGATAAAAGTTACTTTGTCTATTTATATAATGAAAATAGAGAAGTGTTAAAAGAAAAAAATAAGCAGTTACAAGGAACAACCGTGGTACAAAAACTAACTAAATCAGGCTTGAATTCATTGCTATTGCCTATTGTTTCAATTGACAAGCAAAGAGAAATTGGACATATATATTTGAAATTGAAGCAATTGAAAAAGAAAATGTATCAGCAAATCGATAACATTGACCAATTCACAATCCAAATCCTAGAAGGTAAGATAAACTCTGAAAATAAATGAAATAACCGAAAACACACCCCTAATTCTGCATGGATATTGCCAATATTGCATGCGTTTGGGAACAGCGGAAGTTAGGGGAAATAGCCAACATGCATGCAAGAATAGGTTGGCAAAATTTAAGAACATCTGAATTTTTGGATAGTGGTGAATACATGTTAATTACTGGAACGGATTTTCGAGATGGAAAAATTGATTATTCAAGAGTTCATTATGTTGAAAAAGAGAGGTATGAGCAAGACAAAAAGATTCAGCTTTCAAATGGTAGTATTTTAATAACGAAGGATGGAACTATTGGAAAAGTAGCATATATAGAAAATCTACCTATGAAATCAACTCTTAATGCTGGTGTATTTAATCTGACTGTAGTAGATGATATAAATACAAGTAGCTTATATCTATACCATTATTTAAAAGGCCCGTTTTTATTAAGATTTGTAAATGAAGAATCTACAGGAGGAACAATTAAGCATTTGAATCAAAATGTATTAGTTAAGTTTCCAATTCCTTTACCTAGTTATAGAGAGCAGTTAAAGATTTCATCTTTTTTAACAAATATTGATAATCTCATAACCCTTCATCAGCGTAAATATAAAAATAAGAGCATTAGCATATAATAAATGATATAATCAAATAACAAAGAATACTTTGTACGATGATCTTTAATCTTGTTGGCATCTTTCATTAGAAAGGACTGGGAATTGTATGGATAGTGAAATGAAAATGTTTGAAGGAAGTTACATTAGATCAATATGGGATGAAGAAAAAGAAGAATGGTATTTTAGCGTTGTTGATGTTGTTGCTGTTTTAACTGCTAGTAAAAAACCTCGAGACTACTGGTATCGTGTGAAAAAAAGAATGTCGGAAGAAGAAAAAAGTCAACTGTCGACAATTTGTCGACAGTTGAAATTAGAAGCAACTGACGGAAAAATGAGGGAAACAGATGTTGCTGATATCCAAGGTATATTCCGTATTATCCAATCAATACCATCTCCTAAAGCTGAGCCTTTCAAGATGTGGTTGGCGGAAGTGGGTAAGGAAAGAATTGATGAAATAATTGATCCAGAACTTACGATTGAACGCGCACTAGAAACTTATGCAAATAAAGGTTATTCAAGAGAGTGGATAAATCAGCGACTTCAGGCTATTCAAGTGAGAAAAGAACTTACAGATTATTGGAACGATCACGGAATAAAAGAAGGTAGAGAATACGCTATATTAACGAATGAAATTTCTAAAGCATGGAGTGGCATGACTACTCGTCAATACAAAAATTACAAAGGCTTAAAGAAAGAAAATCTAAGAGATAATATGACAACAACAGAACTAATATTAAATATGCTTGCTGAAACTGCAACAAAAGATATTACTAATGTTACTCATCCACAAGGACTTGATGAGAATAGAAAAGTAGCAAAAAGAGGGGGAAATGTCGCAAAAATAGCAAGAGAGACTTTGGAAAATGAGACTGGCAAACCGGTAATTACTCCTAAAAATGCAATTGATATGTCCAAACTTATTGAAGAAGTTGTAAATATATCTATTGACAAAGAAAATGGTGAGTAACTATCTATTTGAATATGCAATGAAAGGAAAATTGTAAATGAATGAAAAGAAAAAATTGCAACCTAAAGTGAGATTTAGGGAATTTACTGGTGAAAATGCACCCGATTGGGAACAGCGAAAGTTAGGGGAAATGTCTAGTTTTTCTAAGGGAAGTGGATATACAAAAAATGATTTAACGAGTGCGGGA
>NZ_JAKUDS010000020.1 GCF_023221775.1 Enterococcus cecorum
TCGTAAGAGAGAAAAAGAGTATTGAGCTCTTTTTGCCTGGAGAGTTGTCCGAGAGGCCGAAGGAGCATGATTGGAAATCATGTAGATGGTTATAAACTGTCTCAAGGGTTCAAATCCCTTACTCTCCGTTTATTTTATATTGGTCCGTTGGTCAAGTGGTTAAGACACCGCCCTTTCACGGCGGTAACACGGGTTCGAATCCCGTACGGATCATTGGAGGTTTAGCTCAGCTGGGAGAGCATCTGCCTTACAAGCAGAGGGTCAGCGGTTCGATCCCGTTAACCTCCATTGTCGGTTCCGTGGTGTAGGGGTTAACATGCCTGCCTGTCACGCAGGAGATCGCGGGTTCAAATCCCGTCGGGACCGCCATTGTTGATAATATTGTGGCTCGGTAGCTCAGTTGGTAGAGCAATGGATTGAAGCTCCATGTGTCGGCAGTTCGATTCTGTCCCGCGCCACCATTGGAGGAGTAGCGAAGTGGCTAAACGCGGCGGACTGTAAATCCGTTCCTTTTGGTTCAGTGGTTCGAATCCACTCTCCTCCATTATAGGGGCATAGTTTAAAGGTAGAACAGCGGTCTCCAAAACCGTTAGTGTGGGTTCAATTCCTGCTGCCCCTGCCATGGCGAATGTGGCGAAGTGGTTAACGCACCGGATTGTGGCTCCGGCATTCGTGAGTTCGATTCTCATCATTCGCCTTTTTTATTGGGGTATAGCCAAGCGGTAAGGCAAGGGACTTTGACTCCCTCATGCGTTGGTTCGAATCCAGCTACCCCAGTTAATCCATCAGATATGGCGGTATAGCCAAGTGGTAAGGCAGAGGTCTGCAAAACCTTCATCACCGGTTCAAATCCGGTTACCGCCTTATATGCCGGCGTGGCGGAATTGGCAGACGCGCTGGACTCAAAATCCAGTGCCCGTTGAGGGCGTGCCGGTTCGACCCCGGCCGCCGGTATTAGACAAGATGTATTTCTTGTCTTTTTTTATTTTAATAAAAAAGATTTACGGGTAGGGTATGTATATTCTAGCCGTAAATCTTCATTTGTAAAAATAGAATTATTTATAAATAACCCAAAGGTGAGCCAATTCTTGTTGTATTTCATCCGGTGTATAAGATTTTAGAGAATGTTGTTTTTCTTTATTGTCATTTGGATCTAGTAAATGAATATATTTTCCATCATAACTCGTTAAGACCATGATATGTCCAACATCTGTAAAACGTCCTGGATAAACTGATGCAATGACAGGGATATTTTTTTCAAGATAAGATAGCGCATTATTAATTCGATCACTTAAGTCATGGTATTGATAGCGAAAATCTTCAGCGTATTTTGGAAAGATGATCCAAGATGTTCCTTGATCGGTATAATATTTTTCCTTGGACCATTCTAGAATCTCAATAGGGGTAATCATTTTTTTCTTCCAAAATGACTCCACCATGGCTAAGGAAACAATGGCGCAACCATTTGTAGCTAAATCATCTGCTTTTCCCCATCCATACTTTTGGCTAGCCCAGCGCTCGTCAGTTTGTAGAATCAAATAGGTGTTTAAACTTTCCTTTTTTAATTGTACTCTTGTTTTTTCAGAGTATGTTTTGATAGGATATTTCTTCTCCAGTTGCTTTTGTTGCTTTAATTTTTTCGCTTTTGCAATTTTTTGTTTTTGGATGATAGCCGCTTGTTGCGCTTGAATTGCTTTTTTATTCATTTGATTTTTAATAGCAAAAAAAGTAATGGTACAAAGAAAAATCAAAATAATAGCTAATATTTTTTTTACTTTCTTTTTTAATTTACGTCGTTTCTTTTTCTGCTTTTTGTTCTTTACTTTTAGATTTTGATTTGACAAGATTATCACTCCGAATACGCTTTCTGTTAACATGATTTTTACATATTTTATAAAAAATTGCAATTTTTTATAAAATATTATAGACATAAAATACATTTGATGTTATACTATTGATTGTTCGGTTAATGAATTAGTTATTTGAATAATGGCGAATGTGGCGAAGTGGTTAACGCACCGGATTGTGGCTCCGGCATTCGTGAGTTCGATTCTCATCATTCGCCCTTTTATTGGGGTATAGCCAAGCGGTAAGGCAAGGGACTTTGACTCCCTCATGCGTTGGTTCGAATCCAGCTACCCCAGTTTGACAGCTTTAGTGAAGGCTGTCTTTTTTATTAATCTATAAAAAGTAATCAATAAAAAGAGCCCACTTGTTCGTTTAGATCAGTGAGCTCGTTTTTTTATTTCGTTAATAGTAGTTTATCGTCATCTAGTTGTGAACCGCTATTTTTTTGGAACATTTCCATCAGCTCAGGTACGGTTAGCTTTTCTTTGGCTTTTCCTTTGACATCTACAACGATTTGTCCTTGATGGAGCATGATTAGTCGATTGCCGTATTTAATCGCATCATTCATATCATGTGTCACCATAAAGGCTGTTAACTGATGCTCCTGAATTAAACGATTAGTTAAGTCCATAACAGTTGCTGAAGTTTTAGGATCTAAAGCTGCTGTATGCTCATCTAATAGAATTAGTTCTGGACGTACTAGAGTAGCCATGAGCAAGGTAATAGCTTGACGTTGCCCGCCTGAAAGCAAACCAATTTCAGCAGTTAATCGATTCTCTAGACCAAGATTTAAACTTTGTAGTTGTTCGCGGAAAAATTCACGGTTTTTGGCTTTAACACCCGAACTAAATCCACGTTTTTGACCTCTTTTTAAAGCAATAGCCATATTTTCTTCAACTGTTAAACGTACGGCTGTCCCAAGTTTTGGATCTTGAAAGACACGACTGATTTGTCCGGAACGCTTAACAACGGATTGTTTCGTGATGTCTTGACCATTTAATTCAATCTTACCTGTTTCAGTAGGAATAGCACCAGCAATACTATTTAGTAAAGTTGATTTTCCCGCACCATTCCCACCGATGATAGTGATAAAGTCCCCCGATTCAATTTCTAAGTTAATTCCTTTTAACACATGATTTTCGTTAATGGTACCTTTTTCAAAAATTTGATGGAGATTCGTAATTTTAAGGACAGTACTCATTATTTTTTACCTCCTTTTTTGAAAATGGTATTTAGGCCTAATTTTTGTCTAAGTTGTGGTAGCGATAGACAAACTACTAAAACAATGGCAGATGCTAGTTTTGAGTCACTTGGTTCGACATTAAATTCAAAGACTAAGGCTAAGATGAAACGATAAATAATTGTCCCAGCAATGATTGTTAAAAAGCGAATCCATAGTGGCTTGTTGGCAAATAAAACCTCAGCAATAATAATTGAAGCTAATCCGATAACGATGGTTCCAACACCTGAGTTTAAGTCTGCAAAGCCGTTATTTTGAGCAATTAATGCACCTGAAAGGGAAATACAACCATTTGAAATCATATAACCAATCAATTTCATTGTATCTGTATGAATCCCATTTGCTTGACTCATATCGATATTATCTCCAGTGGCACGGATAGCTAAACCAATTTCAGTACGGAAGAATAAATGTAATAGTAAAATCACTAATAAACTTATGATTAAGCCCATTACAATTGCAGCATTGACTTTAGTGAATCCTAGGTTTTGTAGCCAAGAAAATAATGTATCTTCTCCTAAAAGAGCGATGTTTGGTGCGCCCATGACGCGAGAAGTAACTGAATAAAGGCCAGTCATCGTAATAATTCCGGCTAATAATGCGGGAATTTTCAGTTTCGTATGAAGAATTCCAGAAACTAGGCCGGCCAATACACCACCTAAGAATCCTAGAAGGGTAGCAACCACTGGTGAAAAGCCATGAACGATGCTAATTGCTGCAATTCCACTGCCTAAAGGAAAACTTCCTTCTGCAGTTAAGTCGGCAATATCGAGAATTCTAAAGGTAATAAATACCCCAATTGCTAAAAGCGACCATAAGACACCTTGAGATGCAGCTGATTGTACGAGAAGGGGTAAGTTTGAAATAATACTCATGAAATAATCTCCAATCTATTTAGGTGCAACAATACTTGCTGGATCAATATCTAATGCTTTAGCCATATCTTCATTGACTACAAGTTTTAGGTTTTTCGCTGATTCAATTGCAGTTGTTGCTGGTTTTTCTTTACCATCCAAAATTTTAGCAGCCATTAAGCCGGTTTGTTTCCCTAATTCTTTATAATCTATTCCGTAAGTTGCTAAACCACCTGTTTCAACTTGTTCCACTGAGCCAGCAACGATAGGGGTCTTGGTTTGTTTTGCAACTTCACCAATAACTGCCGCAGCCGAAGCAAAGGTGTTATCTGTTGGAATATAAATACCATCAACGTCTTTAGCAAGGCTAGTTGTCACTTGTTGCACGTCATTGGTAGTATTGGCAGTTAGGACTTTGACTTTCACATTGGCTTTTTTCAAGGCTTTTTCAGCTAAGTCTGCTTGGATTTTAGAGTTTGCTTCTCCTGAGTTATACATAATTCCAATTGTTTTAGCATCTTTGACAATACTTAATAATAAATCGATTTGTTTATCAATCGGTACCATATCCGTTGTACCAGTGACATTTGTGCCAGGTTTTTTCAATGATTTGGCCAATTTGGCAGCAACAGGATCGGTAACAGCTGTAATTACGATTGGGATATCTTGGGTTTCATTGGCCAAAGATTGAGCAGATGGAGTAGCGATACCTAGTAATAAATCGGCTTTTTCTTTGACCAATTTTTCACTCATACTTTTTAGATTATCTTGGTTATTTTGGGCATTCTGATAGTCAAATTTCACGTTTTTTCCTTCAGTATAGCCACCTTCTTTTAGACCTTCTTTAAAACCTTCATAAGCAGCATCTAAAGAGGGGTGCTGCACAATTTGTAAGACACCAACAGTTTTTTGGGCATCTTTTTTACTTTCTTTATTCCCACAAGCAGCTAAGAGTAAAACCGCACTCATCGCAAGTAGGGTGGTCATCATTTTTTTCTTTTTCATTTTTTTCAATCCTTTCATTATTCAAAGAGCAATTTTCTAAATAAAAAAACCATCTAGGGATAGCCTAAATGGTTGAAAACTCAATATTAATTCAGCCATTCAGGTTAAATGGCTAAATGCAATCAAAAAATCCTTAGCCATTATAGATACTTTTTCTTGTATCCATAATGTGTTATGAATACAAGTCTATCTAAAATAGCTAAAGTAGAAGTGATTCAACTGAGTCATATTTTTCAATTGCTTCTTCATAGAAATTTTCCTCTCCTCTTGGAATTAATTGAATTATAGTTAAAAAAAAATTAAAAGTCAATGAAATTAAAAAGAAAATTTTAGAAAATAAAAAAAGAATTCTCTTGAAAAGGATGCTAAGTAAGAGAATTCTCATTTTTGCTAGTTTTTATAATAACGAATATGATTTTCCACTTTTGCAATACTAAAGCGTGTTTCATCCTCAAAAACTTGGTCAATACTTGGATCTAGGTGTTCATTAAGACAGGTTTCGTACTCAGCAAATGTGAGGCGATGACGCTTGCTTAAAGTTTCTTGATTTAGCGCGGTATGTAAGTGCTCTTGGTAGCCTTCAACCACATGTGCTTGGAAAAATTCACCAACCATACCCGAGCCATAACTGAAAAGACCAATTATCTCATCAGAATTTAAAGTTGGCGCATGATCTAAGTAAGAAATCAGCCCTAAGTAGAGTGAACCTGTGTATAGATTACCCACTTGCTTACTATAACGAATGCTTAATTCATAATTATCAGTAAAGTGTTGAGCTAATTTTTCATCTGTGTTTTCTAATAAGTGATTCAATGCTTTTCTTCCCATTTTTGTATATGGAATGTGGAATAACAAGGCTTTATAATCTGTTAGAGTTTGTTGATACTTTTGATTATATGCCGTGAATACATCACTAAAGGCATTAATGTACGTACTATTAGATAGTGGACCATCAACAAGCGGATATTTTTGGTTCGTTGGTCGCCAGAAATCATAGACATCTTTGGTCAAGGCGAGCGTTTTCTCTTCAATTACAAGAATCCGAGGCTCTTTGGTAATTAACATCGCAACAGCCCCAGCCCCTTGTGTAGGTTCACCACCAGAATTTAAGCCGTAGCGTGCAATGTCTGTAGCAATCACTAGTGCTTTACTTTCTGGATTTAAACGTACATGATTAACTGCCATTTGTAAAGCAGCAGTACCAGCATAGCAAGCTTCTTTCACTTCAATCGCACGTGCGTATGGTTGAATACCTAGTAAACGATGTAATATCACAGCACTAGCCTTTGATTCATCAATACTTGATTCTGTACCAACAATGACTAAATCAATTTTTTCTTTATCTTCACTGGTTAGAATCTTTTCCGCAGCATTGGCACCTAAAGTAATAATATCTTGGCTTTGAGGATTGATGGCCATCTTCTCTTGACCGATTCCAATTAAATATTTATTTGGATCGATATTACGTGCCTGAGCTAATTCAGTCATATCTAAATACATATTAGGTACATAAAAACTAATTTGATCAATACCTACGTTCATTTATTTATCCCCTTTCAACGTTCTACTATAATAAAATAGCACATTTTGAACAAAAAAAGAAAAGAATTGCGTGTTTTGTTAAGAATTTTTTAGAATCACTAGAATTTTGATTCATTTATATTTTATTTTTTAGAAATAAATGATATATTTCCTTTGGAGGTGTTGATGTGGAACAAGTAGTAATCATTGACGCGTTGAGAAGTCCGATTGGAAAATATCGGGGGATGTATAAAAATATAAGTGCTAAGAAACTGGCTGTAAATGTGGTGAATGAGTTATTTAATCGATATCCAAAATTACAACAAGATGTGGATCAAGCAATTTTTGGTCAAGTGTTACAGGCAGGAAATGGTCAGAATATTGCTAGACAAATTGCATTGGAAAGCGGATTAGCTCAAACAGTACCAGCCATGACAGTAAATGAAGTTTGCGGTTCGGGATTGAAAGCGTTGATTTTGGCGATGGAGCAAATACAATTAGGAAAAGCCCAAGTTATTTTAGCTGGAGGCTGTGAAAATATGACTCGCGCGCCTTACATTAGCGACTATGATAAACAAACAGACAGCTATACTAAGCCCCAACCGGTGATGATTGTAGATGGTCTGACCGATGCATTGAGTGGAAAGCATATGGGGTTAACTGCCGAAAATGTTGCTGAAAAATATCATGTGACTCGTGAAATGCAAGATAGTTATGCCTTAAAATCTCATCAAAAGGCTGCAGCGGCAATAGAAAAAGGCTATTTTAAAAGTGAAATTGTACCATTTGAGATTCAAGGAACATGGGTAACGAAGGATGAATCTGTTCGTGTTGATACCTCGATGGAGAAATTAGCCGCTTTAAAACCGGTATTTAAAGAGGGAGGAAGTGTTACAGCCGGTAATGCTTCTCCGCTAAACGATGGTGCGAGTGCAGTCATACTAGCCAGTGAAAGTTACGCTATCGAAAATCAGCTTCCAATCTTAGCCAAAATAAAGTCTACGAGCGAAGTAGGAATTGACCCTAAATTCATGGGGATTTCACCAATTACGGCCATTGAAAAGTTGATAGAACAAGTGGATTTATCCCTGGAAGAAATTGACTTGTTTGAGATTAATGAGGCATTTGCAGCGTCTTCCATTGTTGTGCAAGATCAATTAAATATTCCTGCTGAGAAAATAAATATTGCCGGCGGAGCAATTAGTTTAGGTCATCCAATTGGTGCGAGTGGTGCAAGAATTGTCACTACACTAGCTCATCAATTAAAACGAACAAAAAATAAGTACGGTATTGCTTCTTTATGTATTGGTGGCGGATTGGGTTTAGCCATGCTTATTGAAAATCCAGATTCTGATAATAATTTTAAAGGAAAAAAATTTCAACATTTTAAAATTACCGAACGAAGAGAATACTTAAAACAAGCGAATTTGATTGATCATGAAGTGTTATCTACGTGGGAAAAAACGAGTTTAGATAATAAGGTTATGTCCAATTTGATAGAAAATGTCGTCACTGATTTTGCCTTACCTGTAGGCATTGTCCCAAATTTTGTGATGAATAAGCAAACATACTACTTACCGTTTGCAACAGAAGAGCCATCAGTAGTTGCTGCTTGTAGTTATGCTGCAAAAATGGCAAAAGCAACAGGTGGCTTTAAAGCTGCAGTGAAAAATAGGCTAGCTCGCGGGCAAATCGTCTTACAAAATATTGAAGATGTTTATCAAACGGCTTCCGAAGTAAATAAATTATCTGCTAGGTTGCTTGAAATCGCTAATGCAGCTTATCCGACTATTGTCAAACGTGGGGGTGGCGTAGTAAAACTTGCAACTCGTGTCTTTGAAAATCAAGGATATGTCTGTGTGGATGTATGGATGGATACAAAAGAAGCAATGGGCGCCAATATGATTAATACTGTTTTAGAAGCGATGGCCACTGAACTTAGAAAACAGCTCTCGGTGGATGTCTTAATGGCCATCTTGACGAATTATACGCCTGATTCAATTGTGGAAGCAGAAGTGGAAATAGATTTTAATCAATTGGATAAGTTTGGTAACGGTAAGCAAGTCGCACAAAGAATTGTTCAGGCGAGTCAGTATGCGCAATTAGATCCTTTCCGAGCGGTGACTCATAATAAGGGAATTATGAATGGGATAGAAGCATTATGTCTAGCTCTTGGCAATGATACACGTGCCTTATCCGCTAATATTCATGCTTATGCGAGTCATGATGGTGCATATAGGGGACTAAGTACTTGGAAAATTCAAGATGAAAAATTAGTCGGGAATATCCAATTACCACTTCTAGCTGCAAGTGTTGGAGGAGCAACTCATGTTTTACCTAAAGCAGCAAGTTTTCATCAATTATTAAAAGCAAGTGATGCAAATACTTTGGCGATGTTACTAGCAAGTGTCGGTTTAGCACAAAACTTGGCGGCATTAAGAGCCTTAGTTAGCGAAGGAATCCAAAAAGGACATATGAAAATGCAAGCCAGAAGTTTAGCGATGAGTGTTGGCGCTTGTGATCAAGAAATTTATGAAGTGGTAAACGAACTTTTAAAGACCACAATCAATCAAGAAAATGCAAAGAAAATATTAGAAAATCTGCGTCAATCAAAATAAATAAACGAGTGAAATCTAGTGGATAGGTTTCACTCGTTTTATATTAGCGATCTTCAATTGGTGTATTGGCGAATTCTTCAATAATTGGAATAACTTCTAATTTTAACTTATATTTTCGTTCTAAAGCTTGTTCAATGGTGAATTTTCCGACTTCATCCGTAGCAATCGTAGCTAATAGTCGATCATTTGCTGCTTGTTCAATGACTTGGATTTCTTCATTTGTTTTTCTAACAATAAATTTAGGAAAAGCAGTGATTTTTTCTTCAAATTTTTGATAGGCACCTTCTGTATGTGTAGAAGTACCAGTTGAAGCTGAATTTTCGTTTTCGTCTGTCGGAGCTTCTTCTGTTTGAACTTGATTTTTTGGTTCAACAATTTCTTTATTTTCTTTTGTGGCTTCAACTTTGGTATCTTGAGTGGAACTAGATTTAGGTGATTGGTACCAATAAGTAACAATTTCTTCTACCAAGTTTGAACTAAAACGATCAAATAATCCCGCTTCTTCATTTTGAATTCGTTTAATGACGATATCAAAATTTTTATCAAGGGGAACAGATAAGATTTTGTCTTTGGCTGTTTGACCTAAAAATTCAATAAATAGTTCGTTTTTACGATTTTTATAGGTATAGACCTTGATAGGCATTTGATATTGATTACGAGCCTTGTTTTCTAGTTCTCGAAATAGGCGATTTTTAGTTTGCTCCATTGATGGTCGGAAGTTTTTCAATAATTTTTTTAATTGTTGTTTCTTCATAACAATCCCCTTTCAATACGATTAGATTATAAGTAAAAAAATTTGGTTTGAACAGTATTTTTATCATATTTACTAGTTAAATTAAAATTTATTCATTTAAGTTCTCAAATTTAGGAATAATGGCAAAAATATCGGCATCTTCTCGGTAAGCAACGGCCATCTGATGCCAAGTAAATAATTTGTAATGGCCTAAACGTTGATTTAATTCGGTCTTAAATTGTTGCTTTGTATAATTTCTAGCAGGAAAATGTTGAATCTTATCTGGATAAATGATAAAGATGAAGTCTGCCGAAAATGCTTTTTTGATATAATCAGGTAAATTTTCTAGTCTTTTATACATCAAACAATCAACTTCTTTCTTGCTTAAATTCACACACCATGAAGTAGTTTATCAATAAATGAAGAAAAATACAAATAAATTCTACTTTATATTTGGAAAATAGCAGTTGTCTTTCTTTTAAAACTTTTTTAACTTTTTTTCTTTAACTTTTCAATATCGATAATTTTAGGTAAACTAGTAAGACGAGTAACCCAATGGAGAGGAAATAAAAATGGATATTTATTTAAAGGAAGTTTTTTTACATATAATTGATCGCCAAACAGGGAGTCCAGTTTTGTCTGAAGTACCGTTAGATTTAAGTCAGGACTATATTCGCGAATATATTGAAAAAAAGATTCAAAAAATGTATTCTCCCCAATCAAAAGCGGGTAGAATTGATCCATCCAGTGCGATAGGTGAAATGATACTACAGCCATGTGACTTAAAGGAACTAAGTCAAAAATTAGTGAATCATTGGTATCAAATCTATCAACAAAGTGACGATGGGCCTTCATGTGATTGTATCGTTTCCAAATATGAACTGGACACTACGATGTATATCGCCTTTTTAAAAATGAATTATTCTCAAGGATATACGCATTATTTGGATCAAACTGAATCCGGCATATATAATCAACTTATTTTGCATCAAGCCATTTTACCTAGCAAAACACAAAAAGTGGATGAAGGGGCGATTATCAACCTCGAGACACTCGAATTTCAATTGTTAGAGAAACGCTACACTTTTTCTGGAGAGAAGAGGTACTATTTTTCAACAGAATTTATTGCGCAGGAACCGAGTTTGTCTTTAGAAGAAAATGTCAAGACAATTAAAAAAGTAGCAAGTAAGATTGGTAGTGAGTTTGCCGATGAAGATTATCAAGTGGTGGCTAAGGTTAAGCAAGCATTAGTTGATTCCATTGAGCAAAACGGATATATCGAGCCAAAGGAAATCGCTGAATCCGTTTTTAAAGAGAATATTACTGCCCAATTAGCCTTCCAAGAAAAAGTTGCTGAGAAGGGTGTGAGTGCTTCTGCGCCGTTAATTGCCAATGTAAAAGAAGTGAGTGAAAAGAAATATGGTAAGCAGAAGTTGAAACTATCAAACGGCATTGAAATGATTATTCCGATGGATGTTTATCAAGATCCGAATTTATTGGAATTTGTAAATCAACCAGATGGTACGATATCGGTGATGATTAAAAATGTAGAAGATATTTCAACAAAGCTATAGTTGTTAATGGGAAATATTGAATAAAGTGAGTCATAAAATAGATGAAAAAAATTCTAAAGAGATTCGTAGTGCTTGTACTAATTAGCTTCATATTCATTCTATCTGTTTTGGGATATAAGAAATTTCAGATAATCCATCAAGTTAAAACCTACCAGCCATTAGTTGAAAAAATAGCAAAAGAAAAAGAAATCGCTGAATATGAACCGACTATTTTAGCAATCATGATGACTGAAAGCAAAGGAAGCGGACAAGATGTGATGCAGAGTTCAGAAAGTTTAACGACACAAGTGGGACAGTTTGATACGCAAGAGCAAAGTATAAATCAAGGAATCAAACATTTTAAAGAACTCTTAAATTATGCGCAAAAACAAGGGTGTGACTTTGCTACGGTTTTACAATCCTATAATTTTGGAATGGATTATATTGATTATATTGCTAGTCACGGCAAACATCACACGTTAGAACTGGCAGAAAAGTATTCCAGGGATATTTTAGCACCAGCTTTGGGAAATAAAACAGCCAAACGTTATCGCTATCTCCATATTTTTTCAATTTTTCATGATGGAGGCTACCTGTATCAAAATGGTGGAAATTATTATTATGCGAAATTAGTAAAATGGAATCAATTTCAATTTGAATTCTATGAAAAAATTGCGCAATTATTTAGCTGATTGCTTGAAAATCCTAGAAAATCCGCTATAATGAATAGCATGGTATATTGTCTACATTTTGAGAATTAAATCAATCATATCGTGACAAAAATTAGCGATAAAGACAAATTCGCGTTCTAGTACTTAATTTGAAAAAAATTTTGTCTAGGGCGTGAATTTTTATGAGATTTGATTTTAAGGTTTACATAAATTCATGTTAGGTTTAGCGCAAAATAATCTTATCATTCGAAGTGGCGTATTTCCTTCTCGTGGTACCTATTTGTTAGCAATCTACTAAGTATGAATGATTGAAGGTGACTAGATGGCGAGAATTCCCCAGCAAATCATTGATGAAGTCCGTGAAAAAACGGATATCGTCAATATCATTGGTCAATATGTACAATTGAAAAAAGCGGGGAAAAATTATTCTGGTTTATGCCCTTTTCATGAAGAACATACGCCCTCTTTTTCAGTTGCAGGAGACCGCCAGTTTTATTATTGCTTTGGCTGTGGTCGCGGAGGCAATGTGTTTAACTTTATTCAAGAATTAGAAGGGATTAGTTTTCAAGAAGCAGTTATTAAAGTTGCTGAAATGGAAGGCATTGCGCTAGACAGTCAATACACTCAATTAACCAATCAAACTGTGGGTCATTCCAAGTATGAACGATTATACGAGATGTATCAGCAAGCTTGTGAGATTTATCAACATATTCTTAAGAACACTCAGATTGGACAAGCCGCACGTCATTATTTACAGGAAAGACAATTAGCACAAGAACAGCTTACTGAATTTCAAATCGGTTTTGCACCTGATCGTCGGGATTTTTTAGTGAAAGTCTTTGAACAAAAACAATTCACGAATGAAGAAATGCTTGCATCGGGACTGTTTATTCAATTAGATGATGGACGCTTACTGGATCGTTTTTATTCGAGAATTATGTTTCCAATTCAAGATGAAAATGGTAAGGTGATTGCCTTTTCTGGACGTTATCTGCCCAAAGATGTTGAAGATAAGAGTCAACCTAAATATTTAAACAGTCCGGAAGGTGAGTTGTTTAATAAAAGGGAAGTCTTGTTTAACTTACATCGTGCTAAGAGTTTGATGCGTAAAAATCAGGAAGTTTATCTTTTTGAAGGTTTTATGGATGTCATCGCGGCATACAAAAGTGGCATTACGAATGGATTGGCGTCGATGGGAACAAGTTTGACCCAACAGCAAGTACAACGAATTGATAAGCTGACATCTACTGTTGTGATCAGTTATGATGGTGACCAGGCGGGACAACATGCAACAAGTCGTGCAATTGAGCTAATAGAAGAGCAAAGTAGGCTGAAGATTTCAATTGTTAGTTTACCGGAAAGATTGGATCCAGACGAATATGTCAAAAAATATGGGTCAGAATCCTTTATTCAATTGCTAGAACACAACCGTCAAAGTGTGTTTAGTTTTATGATGCAGTATAAAAGAGAAGGACGAAATTTAGAGAACAGTCAAGAACAGATTGCCTATCTAAATGAACTTCTTCCAGAGTTAAAAAAAGTTGATTCTGTCATTGAACAAGATCGGTATTTAAATCAACTTTCCCTAGAATTTAACGTTAGTAGGGACGCTTTGCAGCAACAACTCTCGCAAATTCAATTAAAAAGTCCAGCGAAAGTAGAGCTAGCTGATTATCCTGGTGAACCTTATCAATATGATGCCGTGGAACCACCAAGAACTCCACAGGTAAATATTTACATACCTAAAAAAACGCAACTGCAAAAAGCGCAAGAATTATTGCTATATCGATTATTTATGCAACCAAGTTTGATTCATCGCTTGAAAGCAGCAGATGTATTCTTTGTTGATGAAGTGTATCAAGAAATTTATATATTATTTGAAAGCATCGTGGATGGCAGCAATTCGTTCACAATCAATCAATTTTTGGATGTATTACAAGAAAATCAGCTACGTGGAAAAGTAGTGGAAATTGCTCAAATCAATGCACCCGAAGAAATGAGTGAAAAAGAATGGCAAGATATTATTAACATTATCAAGAAACACCAGTTAGAAGAAAAATTAATTACCAAAAAAAATGAACAGCAATTAGCTAGACAACAACATCAAACAGATTTAGAATTAAGTTTAGCTGTTGAAATAATTCAATTAACCAAACAATTGAAGCAAATGAGTCAATAGATGAAAGGAGACTTCTAAATGTCTGAAAAACCACAAAAATCTTATGAACAAGCAGTTGATCAATTTATTCGTGAAAATCGATATAAAGGTCAAGTTCTTTATGATGAATTATCAAATCAATTAGTAGTACCTTACTCTTTAGACGCCGATGCAATGGATCAATTAATTCAAAAAGTTGAAGATTCAGGCATCAGTGTTGTTGATGAAAATGGCGAACCATCTATTCACTCACTTAAAAGCAGCCAAAAACAGGCAGAAGAAGAACAAGAAGATGATCGTGATTTATCAGCGCCTACAGGAGTGAAAATCAATGATCCTGTACGTATGTATTTAAAAGAAATTGGACGAGTGCCACTATTAACCGCAGATGAAGAAGTATCACTTGCTTTAAAAATTGAAGAAGGTGACCAAGAAGCAAAACAAAGACTGGCTGAAGCGAATTTACGTTTAGTGGTAAGTATCGCCAAACGTTATGTCGGTCGTGGGATGCAGTTTCTTGACTTAATTCAAGAAGGAAATATGGGCTTGATGAAAGCTGTTGAAAAATTTGACTATCGTAAGGGATTTAAGTTTTCAACCTATGCAACTTGGTGGATTCGTCAAGCAATTACGCGTGCTATTGCTGACCAAGCTAGAACGATTCGAATTCCGGTGCATATGGTTGAAACGATTAATAAACTGATTCGCATTCAACGTCAATTGTTACAAGAATTAGGGAAGGAACCAACCCCTGAACAAATTGCTGAAAAAATGGAGATGCCTACAGAAAAAGTTCGTGAAATTCTAAAGATTGCTCAAGAACCAGTCTCACTTGAAACCCCAATTGGCGAAGAAGATGATTCACATTTAGGTGATTTTATTGAAGACCAAGAAGCAACTTCACCAGCTGAGCACGCTGCCTATGAATTATTAAAAGAACAACTTGAAGATGTATTGGATACTTTAACTGATCGTGAAGAAAATGTGTTACGTTTACGCTTCGGAATTGACGATGGTAGAACCCGGACTTTAGAAGAAGTAGGAAAAGTCTTTGGTGTTACACGTGAACGTATTCGCCAAATTGAGGCCAAGGCATTAAGAAAATTACGTCATCCATCCCGCTCAAAACAATTAAAGGATTTCTTAGAATAGCATCAAAGGTTTATCATCGAAAGTCGGTGATAGACCTTTTTTGGCGTGTTTCATTTTTAATGATTTTGAAATATAATTTTTTGTAAAATGCATTGGTTTTATCAGTAAAGATATGATAAATTAAAAAGTGGAAATAAAAAATATATCATATTCATAAAAATAATGATTTTAACTAAATAAGGAGCGATTTTTTTGATTAATCGATGCCCAAATTGTGGCTATGAACCGGTGAATCAAGAATTAATCTGTCCTAATTGTGGGATGGAAATAAAAGAGAATGTCACCGAAAAATTGCATCATGAGTCGAAAGAAAATGATATAGCTACAAATGAGAATGCAATAAATGAGAAAGTAGAAGTACTTGATTTTGAAGATACAAAGGAATTAAATGACGATATTGTCTGGTCTGATTTACAAGATGAACCCATTGGTAAAGTAATGAAGAATTTAGCTGAAGAGCATGATGTACAGCTTCCTGAAGACCAAATGGAAGAAATTGCAGCTGCCTTAGCCACAGATGAGGAAGAGTCTGAGCAAAATTCAAATAGCCTTTCTGAATTTGTAGAAGAACAACAAGAAAAATTAAAAGAAGCACAAGAAAATTCTCTTGATGAAAATCCAATTTTAGCTAGTTACCTTGAAAAGCATAACGCTCAAAAAGAAGCACAAAAACAATCAGCACAATTGGTAGACACGACTGATTTAGATACTGAAATAGCCTCTGAAGAAGAGGAGTCCTTAGATGAACGATTGACAGATGACGAAAAATTATTAGAAAATGAGCGTGAACTAAAGGAACAAAAGCCTTCTCGTCCACGTTTTGATCCAGATTATTTAGAAGAGGAATCAACTGAATCTAGTGAAGATACGATATTTGCTACGATGAAAAAAATTGATGAATTGAATCCATCTGATACTTCAATTGAGGTGGAAGATGAAGACAAACCATCTTCTAAAAAATGGCGCAATCTTGCAATTGTTGGCGCAGCGGTATTAGTTGTTGGCGGTGGATTTTATTATTCACATCTTCAACGTCAAAAAGAAAATGAACAGCAAGTTGTTGAACAAATAGATAAACAGGTTGACCAGCTTGCGAAAAAAATAAACAACTTATATACCTCTAAGCAGGCGGATTATTTAAAGGATTCTGTTACTTTATCACAGATTAATGCACTGGAAAAAGAATTGAAGAACTTTGATGGACAAGAAGACTATCCAAAACTAAAAAATCAACTAGCAAAGGCCAAGGAACAGTTACTAAAAGTTCAAGATATCAACGGTTACTTTACTTCGCCAATCTTGCAAGCAGGTAAGTTGAATAAACAAGCTGTTTTAGATTATTCAAAGAAATTTGATCTGAAGTTGCTTGATAATCCTCAAACAGCTTTTGAAAAATTAGCAAACGAAGCAATTTTATTTGGACAAAAGGCTTATACAAATTATGAGAAAGCGCAAAATGCGACTGAAGAACTTACAAAGGGTTATAAAAATGGTTTGTTAGCAAGTTCTGTAACTCGTGAAAATTATCAAAAAGCCAAAAAATTAGTGGATCAATTAGCGAATAGTAAACAAAAGGATGAATTGGAAAAACAACTACAATCAATTGACCAAGCACTCTTAAAAAATGAACAAGAAACGAAGCAAGCGAATGTAGAAAATACGCAATCGCAAAACAATACTGTTGATAATTCTACACAAGCTGCAACATCAAGTTCTACTGTAGAGATTCCGTCTAATCCTACCAATACGCAGCCAATTTATACTTCTAGAATCAATGAGCAAAACGAGATTTTATCTCCACAGAGTACACATCAAAGTGCTAACCAACCTTTGATTGCTAGTCGACCATCTGATTTGCAAGATGTCAATAACCCTGCATGGCAATGGGCTGATGGGGTACAAAATCGTGTCCTACAAGCTTGCATCAGTAGAGGATATATTGTTAGTGGGGGCTATGTACTTGAACGCGTACGAATTGAAAATCAGGAAGGATACTATAATTTGTTTGCCGTATCGCCAAGTGCAAAATTTCCAAATGCAAGTCGTGAAAATCCAATTTACGTGGTAACCATTAATTGTAAAACAGGATTTTATAAAGGAAATGGGAATGATCACACGATTCGTTCGTAAGTAATCAATCATTTCATATTGCTATAACTCTCTTTTTTCGATATGATAAGAACATCATATTTGAAAAAGGGAGTTTTTTTATGCAGTCAGGTTTAACCTTTAAACAAGGTGTAAAAGATTGTTTGCCTACTGTACTAGGTTATATTGGTATTGGTTTTGCTATGGGAGTAGTAGGTAAAGGTGTTGGTTTATCGGTGATACAAGTCGGGATGATGTCAATTTTGGTCTATGCTGGCAGCGCTCAATTTATTATTTGTGGACTTTTAGCTTTAAATGCTCCGATATCCAGTATAGTAATAACGGTTTTTATGGTCAATTTTCGCCATTTTTTGATGAGCTTATCAGTAGCTCAACATTTTAAACAAGCAAACCTTTGGAATCGAATCGGCTTAGGTACTTTATTAACAGATGAATCCTATGGTGTATTAACTGTGGAATTATTAAAAAATAAAAGCGTGACTAGTCAATGGTTGCATGGATTAAATCTAACGGCATACTTAAGTTGGATTCTCGCAACAATGGCAGGAGCACTATTTGGCGGCTTCATTCATAATCCTGAAACATTTGGCTTAGATTTTGCTTTAATTGCCATGTTTTTGGGGCTATTTTTGTTTCAAGTTGAACAGCCTTTCAAAAACAAAATGAAAAAAACGATACTATTGTTATTAAGTATTTTTGTGACACTTATTCTTTTTATGAGAATTTCAACTGCCGAAGTAGCTGTACTTGCTGCAACTTTATTTGGTTGTTTGGTGGGGGTGCTTACACATGAATGTTAATTACTATTTTTTAATATTGTTGTGTGGCTTAGTTACTTGGCTGCCACGTATTTTGCCATTTATATTTTCAAGTAAAATACAGTTTCCTAAAAAAGTTGAAGTTTTTATGAGTTATTTACCTCTGTGTATACTTGCAGCATTATTTTTCCAAAGTTTATTTGATTTTCATGAAAATAGTTGGCCGCAATTAAAAATTCCTGAATTGATTGCTTGTATTCCCACGCTTTTTGTAGGATACTATAGTAAAGATTTAATGAAAATTGTTTTAACAGGCATTATATCGATTGCTGTTATTAGATTATTTTTATAGAGGAGATTTTATGAACCATTTATTAGCAACGGTAATCAGTGGCTTGGTCATTGATGAAAATGAAAAGTATTATTTTGTTCAAAAAGAAGGCCATACTTTTCGAGTATATAAAGAAGAGCTAGTTACTTCAATTGGTCAAATGGTAGAAGGTTTTACCTATTTGAATCAAAAGCAACAATTAGCAATGACGACCAAAATTCCAAAAGTACGTCAAGGACATTATGCTTTTAGTAAGGTCACTGAAGTTAGAAAAGATTTAGGTGTATTTTTAGACATCGGTTTGCCAGATAAAGAAATGGTCTTATCATTGGACGAATTACCAACCTTAACCAATCTTTGGCCAAAAGTAGGCGATGAATTATTGATTGGCTTACGAGTGGATGATAAAGCACGTATCTGGGCAACATTAGCTGATGAAAAAATTTTTAAGGCGATGAGTCGTAAAGCCAATGAATCCATGCATAATCAAAATGTTCAAGCACGTGTGTATCGTTTGAAAATGGCCGGGACTTATGTTTTAACTCAAGATTTTTATCTAGGGTTCATTCATCCAACTGAGCGTTATGCAGAGCCAAGATTAGGTGAATTAGTGGATGCACGTGTGATTGGTTTGCGTGAAGATGGTGTATTATATTTATCCATGAAGCCACGAAGCTATGAAGCTATTTCTGAGGACGCGCAAATGATTTTAGCCTATCTTAACCAATCAGCAAGTAAATCGATGCCTTATACTGACAAGAGCTCACCTGAAGAAATCAAACAATTATTTGGTATCAGCAAAGGACAATTTAAGCGTGCTCTAGGTCACTTAATGAAACAAAATTTAATTGAACAAGTTGACGGCAAGACAAATCTACTATAAAATTTTTATTGAATCATGATGGAATAGTAGGGGGTATATGTCATGAATACAATGGCAACCTTAAATAAAATAAAAAAATTGTTGCATGATTCGGGATTTAAGTTAACCCCGCAAAGAGAGGCAACGTTATTAGTCTTGCTTGAAAATGAGAAAGATCATTTGTCAGCTGAAGAAATTTATTTTTTTGTGAAACGTAAAAATCCTGATATTGGTTTAGCCACAGTTTATCGTACGCTTGAAATTTTAACAGAATTAAAAGTAGTGGATAAGGTTAGTTTTAATGATGGTGTGGCACGCTATGATTTAAGAAAAGAAGGGGCCAAACGTTTTCACCATCATCTATTGTGTTTAGAATGTGGCAATATTGAGGAGATTGAAGAAGATTTACTTGGAAGTGTAGAAGAAGTGGTGGAAAAAAGATATCATTTCTTAGTGAAAGACCATCGCTTAACTTTTCATGGAATTTGTAAAAACTGTCAAGCAAAACATAAACTAGAAGGGAGAAGTTAAAGGATCTTTCCTTACTTCTGCCTTTTTTTAAGGATAGGAGATATGACATGGAGAAGGATTTACAGGCATATCTAGAGTATCTGGTAGAAAGTAAGCATCTAGCTGCCAATACTTTAGCGAGCTATCATCGTGATTTAGATCAATATTTGAATTACTTAAAAGCCTGTCATATCGTTGATTTGGAATCTGTTCAAAAAATCCATGTTCAACAATATCTCAGATTGTTGCATGAAAAAAAACGAGCGACGTCTTCAATTATGCGGATGCTCAGTAGTATTAAAAATTTTCATCTCTATTTACAGTTGCAACAAAAAACAACACATAATCCAGCAAGCACGATTGAGATGGCTAAACTTGCGCCAAAAGTTCCTACGTATTTGACCGTTTCTGAAGTTAATCATTTATTACAACAGCCTGATATTACAACTCATAAAGGAATTCGAGACCGTGCAATTTTAGAATTATTATATGCAACGGGATTAAAAGTGAGCGAGTGCATTGCGTTAAAAGTTCAAGAAGTTCATACGGATTTGGCTTATTTGGAGTATCAAGCAAAAGGCAAAAAAATTCGCGTCTTACCATTAGGCAGTGAATGTGTGAAATGGTTACAAATGTATTTAATCAAAAGTCGGAAGGTATTTGCAAAAAATCAAGAGGAACAAGTTTTGTTTTTAACTCAACAAGGAAAAGCATTTACGCGACAAGGATTATGGAAAAATATGAAACAATACGTGTTGCAAGCAGGCTTGAAAAAAGAAGTGACTCCACAAACATTGCGGCATTCATTGGCTATTCATTTATTGGAAAATGGAGCTGATTTAGCAAGTGTTCAGGAATTGTTGGGTCATGTAGACTTATCGACGACACAAATGTATGTTCAGGCAACTAAAAAGCGATTAAGCGAATCCTACCAACAATATTTTCCAAGAGCATAGAAATGAGGTATCTATTTGGAACTGCAATTTAAGCTTGAAGGTTTTGAAGGACCTTTAGACTTACTTTTACATTTAATAAATAAATTGGAAATTGATATATATGATATTCCGATTGCTGAAATTACAGAGCAATATCTGGAATATCTTCATGCTATGCAAACTTTTGAATTAGAGATTGCCGGTGAGTATATTGTTATGGCGGCGACTTTGATGGCCATGAAAAGTAAAATGCTTTTACCTACGCAGCAAGTGATTTTTGATGAAGAATCTGAGTATGAAGAAGACCCCCGCGAGGCATTGGTCGAACAATTATTAGAATACCGTAGATATAAATATGCTGCTAAAGAATTATCTAAAAAAGCTGAAGAACGTAGCCAATATTACACCAAACGTCCAAGCGATTTACACGAATTCCAACAAGAGATTCGTTTAGATTTAAATCAGGTAAATACAATCGACTTATTCCTAGCTTTTCATCATATTTTAGAAAAGCAAAAGCGTAAAATGAATGTTGAAGCTACCATTGTGGCTGATGAATTTAGTATTGAAGATAAAATGGATGAAATAAAAGAGAAGTTGCTTCGTTTATCGGATAATCAGGGGCTCACGTTGGATAGTTTGCTTACAACTTACAATCGTAGTGAAATTGTGATTACATTTATGGCCTTATTAGAATTGATGAAACACCAACAAATTAGGGTAACACAAGCATCCATACATGCTCCCCTGTATTTGTATCGTGTGGAAGGAGAGTAATTTTGGATATTAGTCAGATTGAAGCTTTACTATTTGTTGCTGGTGACGAGGGCATGAGTCTACCTGAATTAAGTTATGTCTTATCAGCCTCGGAAGATTACGTTTTTGAAGGCTTAACGAAATTAAATCAGAAGTATCAGCAAGATGTCAATTGTGCTATTGAGATCAAAGAATTTGCTAATCGTTATAGGATGACTACTAAGGGCAAGTACCAAACTGTCTTACAAAAATATAGTCAGTCCCCCTTGGCTACTCGACTATCGCAGGCGGCTTTAGAAACATTAGCTGTAATCGCCTATAAACAGCCAATTACGAGAGTGGAGGTAGACCAAGTACGGGGAGTAAATTCTAGTGCTTCAATTCAAAAACTATTGAATTTTCAACTAATCGAGGAAAAAGGTAGACTAGATGCACCGGGTCGTCCGAGAATCTATGGCACAACCGATTATTTTATGGATTATTTTGGATTAAAGAATATTGAAGAGTTACCAGATATCACTGAGATGGAAGCTGACTTAACGCAAGAACAAGCACAATATTTATTTAAAGACCTTGCTGAGTTAGATTTTCCAGAAGATATAGCGAATCATGAGGAATAATCAAGAAAAGAGGGATGATATGGAAAGATTGCAAAAAGTAATTGCACATGCTGGAGTGGCTTCTAGAAGAAAAGCCGAGCAACTTATTTTAGAGGGAAAAGTAAAAGTGAATGGGCAAATCGTCAACACATTGGGCGTCAAAGTTTCTGATACGGATGAAGTGAGTGTGGAAGATGTCCCAATTTATCAAGAAGAGCCAGTTTATTACTTGTTCTATAAACCACGAGGAGTAATTACTGCTGTTGAGGATGACAAGGGCCGCCAAGTAGTAACTGATTACTTTACGGATGTTGCGCAACGAATTTATCCGGTTGGGCGATTAGATTATGATACTTCTGGCTTATTATTATTAACTAATGACGGTGATTTTGCTCAGCGTTTGACTCATCCTAAACATGAAGTGGAAAAAATCTATGTAGCAAAAGTTAAAGGAATAGCAGATTCAAAAAAACTATATCCTCTAACAAAAGGTTTACGTTATCAAAAAGAAAGCTATGCACCGGCTAGATACGAAATCTTGTCAACCAATCAGCAAAATCAGACAAGTATTGTAAAATTGATTATTCATGAAGGTAAAAACCATCAAGTAAAAAATATGTTTCAAGCAATTGACTTACCAGTAATCAAATTAAAACGTGAAGGATATGGTGATTTAACACTAGGCAATCTTCGTCCAGGACAATATCGCCCACTTACAAATAAAGAAGTTAAACACCTATTTCATCTTTCAAAGTAATTTTTGTATGAGAATTCACAAAAGTAAATCAAAATACTTGTATTATTCTTACATAGGTGTATAATGTAGCTGAACTTGAAAAAATATAATAAGGTTCGTCTTCAGGGGCAGGGTGAAATTCCCGACCGGTGGTGATAGTCCACGACCTGTTTAACAAATTTGATGTTAAATGGCTGAGCTGGTGAAATTCCAGTACCGACAGTATAGTCTGGATAAAGAAGATTGGCGTATTTGATTTACTCTATTTTTGTGTAAAGCTGTACTCTATTTTTCCCTGAGAAAGATAGAGTTTTTTTGTATCAAGGATGTGAGGCAGCTCGATCAGACATGAAAGCTAGATTTACACAAAAAGGTAGTTAGATAGGTTCATTCATGAAGATGGATCCTTGTAAGGAGGATTAATTTATGAAGAATAGTAGAGTTCAAAAATTAGTTGGGGTAGCTGTGTTAGCTGCGATGGCCTTGGTATTGCAATATTTGGCTTTTCCGATATTGCCTGCCTTTAGTTTTCTTAAGATTGATTTTAGCGATATTCCAATCTTATTGAGTATGTTCTTATTTGGTCCGCTAGCTGGAGTAGGTACAGCGTTTCTACGTTCGTTCCTACATTTATTGACAACTGGCATTGCCGATCCTGCCAATATGGTTGGCGATGTGGCTAGTTTTTTAGCGAGTATGGTGTTTGCTTTACCTATTTATGTATTTTTTAAGGATACCGCAAAGAAAGCCAATCGTTATCTTGGTTTATTTGTTGGAATTTGTTCGCTAACCGTCTTTATGAGTATTGCCAATTATTTTGTCATTACGCCATTATATTTGCATTTTTACTCATTATCTGCCAATCAAATGTTAGGTATGGCTTTAAGCAAGTATATTGCAATTGGTATTGTACCATTTAATATTATTAAAGGTGGTTTTGTTTCATTAGTTTTTGTTGTTTTACATGCCAAATTATTACCTTGGTTATCACGAAAAACGATGAGAAACACACCTGTGAAAACACATTAAAAATTATTTTAGCTCCCTAAATTTTTCGGGGGGCTTTTTCATATACTTTTCTTGTGAGAGTTACTCACAGTTTATATTTTTCATATCTCGTTTAGTTGAATCTTCAACTAAATCCATTTCGAAAGTACATTTAGTTAATCCCAGTTCATGGTTATAAATGTTACTTTACTTATTTCCTTACATGTCCACAAAGATTGAGTGAATAGCTATCTTTGTGGTATTTTTTTATTCTCATTTAGAAATCTAAAAATGGTCTTTTAAAAAATATTGTGCTAGAATGTAAAATGAATAAAATACAAAAAATATAAGAAAATATGTGGGAATTACAGAAAAAATTACTGTTGGGGATGGATATAATGAAGGATAATCGTAGACGTTTATTGGAAATATATACGCAATTATTAGAAGGTAAAAAAATAAAAATTAGTGAACTTGTCGAACAAAAATATGGAACCGAAGATACAATCAGGAAAGATAAAGATTCTATTCGTGATTTTTTATTAGAGAAAGATCACGAACGCTCATTATTTGGTGAGTTGGTCTATTCTCATGGTGTAGGTTTTTATTTAGATAAGTCCTATACATTAACTGATGATGAAAGACTTGCAATTATTAAAGTATTATTATCTAGTAGGGCTTTGCATAAAAATGAGCTATTTCCCATTATCGATAAATTAACGAAACAAGCGAATGATGACAAGCGGATTGAGAGGATTACCAGCAGTGAGCGCTTTAACTATGTGGGGGTGCCTCAATGTGAGGACATGCTTGAGCGGATGAATCTTATCCAGTATGCGATTGATAAGCAACTTCCTTTGAGTTTTACCTATCAGAAAAATTTTGAAACCTTTGAATTTACCAGAATTCCATTGGGGATTGTTTTTATTGATCTTTACTATTTTATGATTACCGCTTCACATAAGTCTGAAGATTACCTTGACTTTGAGAAATCTAGTAAATTTCGCATCAACAATATACAAAATTTGCGTTTAGATGAACAAGCGACACTGCCACGCTTACAGTATGCTGATTTCCCTAAATTAGGAGAACTTATAAATGAAACAGGCAGATGGGCTTTTTTAGGGAAACCAGTAGATATTGAGGTAGAATGTTTATTTGATCCAGCCTATATTTTAGATCGCTTCCCTAAAGCAAAACTCCTTTCGATGGATGAAGAGAAAAAATCTGCAAGAATATTAATTCCGGCAAACAGTGGCTATGGGATTAAAATGTGGTTATTGAGTCAATCAGCTTCCATGAGAATCATTAAGCCGAATTATCTACGCGAATCAATGGTTGAGATACTTAATGAAATGGCTAATCTATATGGTTATGAGTTAACAAAAATAAAAGAATAGCGAAATAATCTGTCAGGAAATGTTCTTGACAGATTTTTCACGCTTTTAGTAATCTTTGACGAAATTAATAGATGAGAGCTATTTTTCAAGCAAAATAGCACGAACTGGACATTTTTGATATGCTTGTAATACCTGCTCGTATTGATTATTTGGAATGAAGAGATGCTTGCTATGGGGTTCGTGCTTAAAAAGGACAATTCCTTCATCGTCATAATCAAAAATTTCTGGCGCAGCTAATGCACACAATCCGCAAGCAATGCATTGTTCAGGGATAATTTCACAGCGTTTTGTACTCATAATTTCACTACTTTCTGGAGGTTTATGATGGATGAATTTATTTTAGCTTTGTTTCAAGAAAATGACAAGTTAAGGATGAGCACGCTCTATCAAATTTTGGTTGGAAAAAAATCAGCATCAATGTTGTATTATGCTTTTCAACATCATTTATTAGATATTGTTGGCCTCTTACCTAATTTAAGAAAAGATGAATTTGAAAAAACAATCTATCAACTATGCAAGCAAAAACATTTGATACTAAATGAAGGGGAGTTAACTTGTCTTAACAATCGACATTTTTTATTATCAGTTGAACCCTATTCGCATCTTAATCATTATCGATTGAAAAATAGTTTGCAGTTATGGCGGTTATTGCAGTTATTGATTAGTTATCTCTCTTATTGGCCCAAAGATTATCAAGGCCCAATTTTAGAGAATTCTCCGTTTTATTTGATGAACGTGAATCGTATGATGGCAAATATGACAAATAAGACTAAAATGGCCATTTATCAAGAGCTAGTGGATATTTTTTCAGAAATGCCTGCAGCTCAAGCAGATTTTTTAGCTCAGACGTTATCTGGTGAGTCTATTCAAGGTCATACATTTTATCAATTACTTCCAGATGGGCTCCAATCTCCTTTTGATACGTGCTACATTTTTGCTTGTGTTGAGCATTTTTGGACTCAAGTGATGCAAAAAAATGAATCTCAACTCTTCCAATATTTTAAACCCTTTATCTTAAAAAATTATAAATACAGTATGTTAGTGACTCGCCAATTATACAAGCAAGGAAAAAGTATTGAACAAATTGTACAAATAAGAAAGTTAAAAGAGGGGACAATTAATGATCATTTGATTGAATGGGCAATTGGAGATGATAAGTTTCCCTTTCATCAATTTCAATTATTACCTCTAACTGAAGAGGTTTTACAGTATCGTTATAAAGAAATAACTGAGCAACAGCCAGATGTAAGTTTTCTGCAATATCGTTTAAGTCAGATTGCATTTTTGAAGGGAAGAAAAGCAAATGAATGAAAAAATCATCCAAACATTAAAGGATATCTTTGGTTATACTTCATTTCGACCATTACAAGCAGAAATCATTCAAGCAATTATGCAACAACAGGACTGTTTGGCTATTTTACCGACTGGAACGGGAAAAAGTCTATGTTATCAGTTGCCAGGAATACTGCTAGATGGCATTGTAGTTGTTGTTTCTCCATTGTTATCATTAATGGAAGACCAAGTCAATAGCTTAATTGCTTTAAAAAAATATCCTGCTGTTGCAATAAATAGTTTGTTATCACAAGAGGAAAAACAATATGTGTTGCATCATTTATCTGAGTATAAATTCATCTATTTAAGTCCAGAAATGTTATCTCAAGAGGAATGTATTCAAGCTTTGCAAAGAGAGAAAGTCGCTTTATTTGTTGTGGATGAAGCACATTGCCTTTCACAATGGGGAGTTGATTTTCGACCAGAATACCGCAATTTAAAAAGTATCAAAAGAGCGTTACGAAATCCTACTACGCTTGCATTAACAGCCAGTGCCCCACCTAAAGTAAAAGGTGAGATTCGAAAAGTATTGTTAAACGATAACTATTTGGTATATGAATCTCCAGTGAATCGTGCCAATATTTATTTACAAGTGGAGAAAACCCAAGATAAGATCACTACATTAAAAGATTATTTAAAAAACCTTTCTGGAGCGGGAATTATCTATTGTGCAACGCGTCATCAAGTTGAAGATTTATATTTTTTGTTGAAGGACGAATATCAAGTAGGATATTATCACGGGGGGCTTTCTAGTGATCAGCGGAGTTTGTTGCAAGCTCAGTTTCAACAGAATCGATTACAATTATTAGTTGCAACAAACGCGTTTGGGATGGGAATTAATAAACCAGATATTCGCTTTGTTATTCATTTTGATTTGCCAGACAATTTGGAAAGCTATGTTCAAGAAATTGGCAGGGCAGCACGTGATGGAAAACAAGGGATAGCAATATTACTATATCAAGAAAATGATGAACAAATTCATTATTATATGCAAAATAAAACAAGAAGTGAGCGAGAAATTTTTGAATTGCTGGATCTCAATAATCAGAAAGTAAGACAAGGTTTTTCTGAATTGCAAGAAAAGTGGTACCAACAAATTCAAAAAGAAGACTATCATTTATTTTTACAACAGATTAAAGAAAATGAGCGAATGAAACAGCGACAATTAGCAATTATGTTAGAATACATCCATACCACTGAATGCCGTCGAAAATTTATTGCAAGGTATTTTCATAATCCTGAACCTACCCAAGAGGAAATTTGTTGCTGCAGTGATTCCTCATTTGATTATGAAACCTTGCAACAGTCAGCATTAGCGGTTCAACAAACTTTAGATTGGCAAAATATTTTGCTAAAAATTTTTAAAGTTGAGTCAAACTCTTAAATTTTTTAAACACAAGTAATCTTTGCTATGATATAATGGTTCAGAAAGATTATAGGAGGGAATACTTTTGCGAAACAAAGATAAGAAAAAAACAACTCAAAATGTAAATGAGCCTTGGGAACAACCCATTTATAGTGTAGATGGTCAAGAAGATCAAATGCCAAGCCGTATGCAACAAGGAAGAAGAAAAAGAGGAAATAGTAAGTTCTTAACGATTGTCTTACTTTTGCTATTTTTAATTGCGGCTTGTCCAGCAGTGTTTAGTATTTGGAAACATTATGTAGATAATCAACCAAAGCAGACACAAACAACAAAATCAAGTACAACAAAATCTAGTGTTGCTCAATCTAGTTTAAGTTCTTCTACAAATCAATCTTCAACTAGTACTCAAGCTGAAGAGACCCAAGCGAGTGAAGAATCAACGCAAAATGCTGAAAATACACAAAACGAGCAGTCACAAGCAAACCAAGCAACGCAAGAAAACCAAAATACTCAGGACGCTCAAACTACTACAGCAAACGGTGAAGAATATACGACAGTTCAAGCTGGTGAGGGTCCGGCAAGTATTGCGAGTAGAACCGGTGTTAGCGTAGATGAAATTTATCGATTAAATGGAATGACAGCCGATGATTTCCATCTATCACCAGGGCAACAGATTCGTATTAAATAAGTCAGAAGGTGCTGAGAAACTCTTACTTCTCAGTACTTTTTACGTTGAGATATTCACCAGAATAGAAAGAATATCGTTTTTAAAATTTCGTGTCATTAAACATTAATCTTGTAGTAGTTAGGGGAAGGAAAATGAAAAAAATGAATATAGCCATTGATGGTCCTGCATCTTCTGGAAAAAGTACAGTGGCAAAAATTATCGCCAAAAAACTAGGATTCATCTATACGGATACAGGTGCGATGTATCGTTCTATTACTTATTTGGCATTAAAACATCATGTGGATTTAGAGGATGAAGCTGCTTTAGTTTCACTTATTTTACGTTATCCTATTACGTTCAAACATGGAAAAGATCAGCAATTGGTTTTTGTCGATCATCAAGATGTTACGAAAGAAATTCGCATGCCTGAAGTCACAAAAAATGTTTCGAAAGTAGCAGCCTATAAATTGGTTCGTGAAGAATTAGTAAAGCAACAACAGCTTATTGCCAAAGATGGTGGAGTTGTGATGGATGGTCGCGACATTGGTACGGTTGTGCTGCCTGATGCTCAAGTGAAAGTATTTTTAGTTGCCAGCGTTGAGGAGCGTGCGAAAAGACGACATAAAGAAAATTTGGAAAAAGGAATTCCAAGTAATCTTGAAGAACTAAAAGAAGCAATTGAAAAACGTGATTATTATGATTCTCATCGTGAAAATTCTCCATTAGTGAAAGCAGAAGATGCTGTGAATATCGACACAACAGGAATGAGTATTGATGAGGTTGTTGCAGCAATCATGGATTTAGCAAAAAACGAAAAATAAACAAAAAAATAAAAGAAATTTATGGAAATCGCTTTATTTTTTGGGCGATTTGCAATAAACTAGATATTGTAGTGTATACATGAACAAATGTTGGTCAGGAGGATATTAGGTATGACGGAATTTGAAGGACAAGTAACAGGAACAGAAACAATGGAAGAAGCTTTAAATAGCGTTCAGGAAATTCACATTGGCGATATTGTCAAAGGTGAAGTCTTGGCTATTGAAGATAAGCAAGTCGTTGTGGGGATTTTAGGCGCAGGTTTAGAAGGTGTTATCCCTGCAAAAGAATTATCAACTACACACACAGATGATTTAGAATCATTAGTAAAAGTTGGCGATGAATTAGATTTAGTAGTAATTTCTACAATTGGTAAAGATAAAGAAAACGGAAGCTACTTATTATCTAAACGTCGCTTGGATGCTAAAAAATTATGGGAAGAAATCGAAGGCAAATTTGCAGCTGGCGAAATCGTTGAAGCTCCAGTAACAGGCGTTGTCAAAGGTGGTTTGGTAGCAGATTTAGGTATTCGTGCTTTCATTCCTGCTTCAATGGTTGATGACCATTTTGTAAATGATTTTAGCAAATATAAAGGTCAAACATTACGCTTTAAGATTGTTGAAATTGAACCAAGTGAAAATCGTTTAATTTTATCTCATAAAGCAGTTGTTGAAGAAGAAAAACAAAAACAAAAAGAAGCAGTGTTTGCTTCAATTAAAGAAGGAGAACAAATCGAAGGGACAGTTGCTCGTTTAACATCCTTTGGTGCATTCATAGATTTAGGTGGGGTTGATGGACTTGTTCATGTCTCTGAAATTTCTCATACACATGTAGCTAAGCCAAGTGATGTATTAAAAGTTGGCGAAAAAGTTAATGTATTAGTTTTATCAGTTGATCCAGCGACAGATCGTATTTCATTATCGATTAAAGATACATTGCCTGGACCTTGGGATGGCATTGAAGACAAAGCGCCAGTAGGTAGTGTTTTAACAGGTACAGTGAAACGACTAACTAGCTTTGGTGCATTTGTTGAATTATTCCCAGGGGTTGAAGGATTAGTGCATATATCTCAAATTGCACACAAACATATTGCTACACCGCACGAAGTTTTATCTGAAGGCGATGAAGTAAAAGTAAAAGTTTTAGAAGTAAATCCAGAAAATCAACGCATTGCACTAAGCATCAAAGCTTTAGAAGAAAAACCAGCAGCTAAAGTTGAAGAAGTTGTAGAAGAAGAAAACTATGAACTTCCAGAAGAATCTACTGGTTTTACAATGGGAGATATTTTAGGAGATGCTTTAAAAACTGAAGAGTAATTCTTTAGATTAAACCAACTCAATTTTCTTGTTCTGTATACCAATTAAGATAGCAAAGGCGCAATTTATCTAATTTGAAAGGGAATTGCGCCTTTTTTACTTGCAACTTAGCTAAAGTTTCGGTAAACTAATTGAGATTGAAAAAATGGAGGTAAGTAAATGGCAAATCCAACTATTGCAATTGTCGGTCGTCCTAACGTAGGTAAATCAACTATTTTTAACCGAATTGCAGGCGAACGTATATCAATTGTTGAAGATACACCCGGTGTTACCAGAGATCGAATCTATGCGACAGGTGAATGGTTAGGTCGAGAATTTAGTATTATTGATACTGGCGGTATTGATTTAGGTGACGAACCATTTATGGAACAAATTAAAGCTCAAGCCCAAATCGCTATTGAAGAAGCAGATGTAATTATTTTTATCTCAAGTGTTCGAGAAGGAATAACGGATGCTGACGAGATGGTTGCACGGATGCTTTATAAGAGTCATAAACCGGTTATCTTAGCGATTAATAAAGTAGACAACCCTGAATTAAGAAATGATATTTTTGAATTTTATGCATTAGGATTAGGAGAACCATTTCCAATTTCAGGTAGCCATGGCTTAGGGATTGGCGATGTCTTAGATGAAGCGGTAAAACACTTCAATACAGAGATTGAGCCAGAAGATGAGAGTGTCATTAAATTTAGTTTGATTGGTCGTCCAAATGTTGGTAAGTCTTCTTTAATTAATGCAATTTTAGGAGAAGAGCGCGTCATTGTTTCGGATGTTGAAGGAACCACAAGAGACGCAATCGATACACATTTTGTCAGTGATACGGGACAGAAATTTACGATGATTGATACAGCCGGAATGCGTAAACGAGGCAAGGTTTATGAATCAACGGAAAAATATAGTGTCATGCGAGCGATGCGGGCGATTGATCGTTCGGATGTGGTTTTATTTGTGATTAATGCTGAAGAAGGCATTCGAGAACAAGATAAGAAGGTTGCCGGTTTTGCGCACGAAGCAGGTAAAGGCGTGATTATCGTAGTGAATAAGTGGGATCTGGTTGAAAAAGATACCAACACCATGCGTGATTTTGAAATGGAAATTAGAGAAGAATTCCAATACTTAGATTATGCACCGATTATCTTTGTTTCCGCTAAGACTAAACAGCGTTTGCATAAATTACCAGAGATGATTGAAGAAGTGAGTGCCAATCAAAATTTACGTGTTCCTTCTGCAGTTTTAAATGATATCATTATGGATGCCGTAGCGATTAATCCAACCCCTACTGATAAAGGAAAACGTCTGAAAATCTTCTACGCTACTCAAGTTAGTGTGAAACCACCAACTTTTGTGATATTCGTCAATGAAGAAGAATTGATGCACTTCTCTTATGCACGCTTTTTAGAAAATCAAATTCGTAAAGCATTTACTTTTGAAGGTACACCGATAAGAATTATTGCACGAAAAAGAAAATAACGTCATACTTTCAAATATTTTCTTTTTTTGTAATCAAACTGAAACAAACATATTTGGAAAAAACCACGAAAAGTCTTGATATTAAAGGCTTCTTGTGATAACTTAGTAACAGGATATTGATTCATTATTCAATATTTCTCACTAGCCTTGGACCACTCAAGGATGGTGAATGGTGTTTAACATCGCATCAAAAATCAGGAGGTGAATCATCCATGGCAAATAAAGCAGAATTAATCGAAAAAGTTGCAGCGGCTACAGATTTATCTAAAAAAGACGCTACTGCTGCAGTAGACGCTGTTTTTGCAGCAATCCAAGACGCTTTAGCTAACGGTGAAAAAGTTCAATTAATCGGTTTTGGTAACTTTGAAGTTCGCAATCGTGCAGAACGTAAAGGACGTAACCCTCAAACGAACGAAGAAATTATTATTCCAGCAAGCAAAGTTCCTGCATTTAAACCAGGTAAAGCTTTGAAGGAAGCCGTTAAATAAGGTATTCTGTATGAAGAGCTCTTGATGATTCAGGGGCTCTTTTTTTTAGTAAATTTTTGAGGTTAATAGATGATTGGATTCGGAACAATTGTGAATGTACTCGCAATTATTATTGGCGGTATTCTTGGTATATTTTTTGGCAAACAATTAAAAGCTTCCATGCAAGAAACTCTAACGAAAACAGCGGGTTTAGCCGTTTTGATGTTAGGCTTAGGTGGCACAATGGAAAAAATGCTACAAGTAACAAAAACCGGCTTAAACAGTCAAGGGAGTATGATGCTTATTTTTTGTTTGACACTGGGGGCAATGATTGGAGAATGGATTGATATTGAAAAGCGGATTATTCAATTTGGGGCTTTCTTAAAGCAGAATAGTCATTCTGAAGATGATCATCAATTTTTAGAAGCCTTCGTGACGAGTTCTTTGACGGTTTGTATTGGGGCGATGGCGGTTGTCGGGTCCTTTGAAGATGGATTACACCATAACTATTCAATTCTTTTTGCTAAAGCGATTCTAGACTTCATTATCATCTTGATTATGGCAAGTTCAATGGGGAAAGGAAGCTTGTTTTCATTCATACCCGTGGGCATTTTCCAAGGGAGTTTGACTTTACTTGCCCACTATTTAGCCCCGCTTATTAGTAATCAAGGTTTGAGTCAATTATCATTCATCGGCTCAATCTTAATCTTTTGTGTCGGTGTCAATTTGTTTTTTGGACCGAAAATTAAGGTGGCGAACCTACTGCCGAGTTTGATATTTGCGCTATTTTGGCATTGGTAAAAGAAATGTACTTTCGTGTGATATCGAAGGGGCATTTCTTTTTTTGTTTGAAAGAAATAAGGAAAATGATAAAAAAATTCAGAAAATTAACCTAAAAATTAAAAAATATTTAGAAAAACTATTGACATTTAATTAAATTAGAAGTATATTGTAAAAAAATTAAAAAATACATTGAATTGTAAGGAGACGATTCATATGCAACAAAAATTAACAGGATTATTATTAATTGTCATTATTACCTAGAGGACTTAGAACATGGAAAAATTACCCACATGTTTGAGTCCTATTTGTGCATTGTGAATGGGATTCTTACTAAGCATCCCACTCACTGATAAATCTTTGAGTGGGATGCTTCTTTGTTTTTAAGAAAAATCTCAAAAACTGAAAAGTACTTCAAAATGATATACAAGCTGTAATAATGATGTTAGCTTTGCAATCAAAATTTTGATAAACGGAGGAAATGCAATTGAGAAGTGATCAAATAAAAAAAGGTATTGATGCCGCACCAGCAAGAAGTTTGTTATATGCGACAGGACAAGTGAAAAGTGCAAGAGACATGGAAAAACCATTTATCGCTATTTGTAATTCTTATATTGATATCGTTCCCGGACATGTTCATTTAAGAGAATTAGCGGAAATTGCCAAAGAAGCGATTCGTGAGGCTGGTGGAATTCCTTTTGAGTTTAATACTATTGGTGTCGATGATGGAATCGCGATGGGCCATATTGGGATGCGCTATTCCTTACCAAGTCGTGAATTAATTGCCGATGCAGCGGAAACTGTCATTAATGCGCACTGGTTTGACGGCGTATTTTATATTCCTAATTGTGACAAAATCACTCCTGGAATGATTATGGCAGCGATGAGAACCAACGTACCCGCTATTTTTTGTTCGGGTGGCCCAATGAAAGCTGGTGTTGATCCTCGAGGACATCAAATGACTTTATCAACGATGTTTGAAGCAGTAGGCGCCTATAAAGCTGGTAATTTAACGAATGACGAATTTCAATTCATGGAACAAAATGCTTGTCCGACTTGTGGTTCTTGTGCGGGGATGTTTACAGCAAATTCTATGAACTGTTTATTAGAAATTCTAGGACTCGCTTTACCAGGTAACGGTACGACTTTAGCTGTTTCACAAGACCGTCGTGAATTAGTTCGTCAAGCAGCCTTTCATTTAATGGATTTAGTGAAAAAGCAAATCAAGCCACGTGATATCGTTACAAAAGAAGCGATTGATGATGCTTTTGCTTTAGATATGGCGATGGGCGGTTCAACCAATACAGTCCTACACACACTGGCCATTGCGAATGAAGCTGAAATTGACTATAACTTAGAAGATATTAATGAAATCGCCAAACGGGTACCTTATTTATCAAAAATTGCACCTTCTTCAGCTTATTCGATGCATGATGTTCATGAAGCGGGTGGGGTAAGTGCGATTATTCGTGAATTAATTGATGTACCTGGTGCGATACATCCAGACCGTATCACTGTCACTGGTAAAACGATTCGTGAAAATGTCAAGGATGCCAAAATCAATAATCCAGAAGTTATCCGTAGCAAAGAAAATCCTTATAGCCCAGTTGGTGGTTTGTCCATCCTTTATGGAAATATCGCGCCAGATGGTTCAGTGATTAAAGTGGGTGGCGTAGATTCAGATATTAAGAGCTTTACTGGTAAGGCAATTTGCTTTAATTCTCATGATGAAGCCGTGGCAGCCATTGATGACGGTCGCGTACAAAAAGGTCATGTCGTGGTTATTCGCTATGAAGGACCAAAAGGCGGACCAGGAATGCCAGAAATGTTAGCTCCAACTTCAAGTATTGTTGGTCGTGGCCTAGGTCGTGACGTGGCATTGATTACGGATGGTCGATTCTCTGGAGCAACACGCGGAATTGCAGTTGGTCATATTTCACCAGAAGCCGCTGCCGGGGGTCCATTAGCTTTAGTAGAAGATGGCGATGAAATTACCATTGATTTAACGAATCGTACCTTGAATTTATTGGTTAGCGATGAAGAGTTAGCAAAACGTCGCGAAAACTTACCGAAATTTGAATTTAAAGTGAAAAAAGGTTGGTTAGCACGATATACAGCCTTAGTTACTTCAGCAAATACTGGCGGAATTATGAGAGTAACGGAGTAAATAAAAGAATTGAGGGGATTATATGGAGAATCAAACAAAGCTTAATGGTTCCGAGCTTTTGTTAGAATGTTTGAAAAAAGAAAAGGTTGAATTGATTTTTGGTTATCCTGGTGGTGCAGTCTTACCATTATATGATGCCATGTATGATTTTGAAATTCCAAATGTATTAACCAGACATGAACAAGGGGCCGTACATGCAGCAGAAGGGTATGCTAAAGTAACTGGAAAACCTGGTGTCGTGGTCGTTACATCTGGACCTGGAGCAACCAATGCGATTACCGGAATTGCCGATGCGATGAGTGATTCACTACCTTTAGTTGTGATTACTGGGCAAGTCGGAACAGGCGGGATTGGTACTGATGCCTTTCAAGAAGCTGATATTCTAGGGATTACTTTACCGATAACCAAGCATAATTTCCAAGTACGCGATGTAAATGACTTACAACGGATTGTCCATGAAGCTTTCCATATTGCTTCTACGGGTAGACCTGGTCCAGTAGTAATTGATTTGCCGAAAGATATCAGCCAATCGATGGGCGAGTTTCTGGAACATTTTGAAGTGGATATTCCAAGTTATCAACCTAATACTTCAGCTTCACTCCCACAAATTGAAAAAGTCATGAAACAACTAAAACGTGCGAAAAAGCCATTACTTCTAGTGGGAGCTGGAGTAAGTTATGCCAATGCAACCGAGGAATTACGCACCTTTGTCGATAAGTATCAAATTCCAGTCGTTGAAACCATGATGGCTTTAGGAACAGTGCCAAGCAAAAATCCACTCAATTTAGGAATGGGGGGTATGCACGGAACTTATGCAGCAAATATGGCTTTATCAACTTGTGATTACTTGATAAATATTGGCTCACGATTTGCAGACCGTTTAGCTACTTCACCAAATAGTTTTGCTCCAAATGCGAAGATTGCCCATATTGATATTGATCCGGCAGAAATTGGTAAAGTCATTCGTACCGACATTCCCGTAGTAGCTGATGCCAAAGATGCGCTAGAAAAAATGCTCGCACTTGATACCAAACCAGGTGATTACAGTAAATGGATTGCAGAATGTCAAGAAAGAGAAGCTAAACATCCATTATATTATGATGAAACAGATGAAGAAATTAAGCCCCAACGAGTGGTTGAAATCGTGGGTGAGATTACTGATTCTAAGGCTTATGTTGTTACCGATGTTGGTCAGCATCAAATGTGGGTATCTCAGTTTTATCCATTTAGTTTCCCTAGACAGATGATTACTTCAGGTGGCTTAGGAACGATGGGTTATGGGATTCCTGCAGGGATTGGTGTCAAATTTGCTCATCCTGAAAGTCAAGTCATTGTCTTTGTGGGCGATGGTGGTTTCCAAATGACCAATCAAGAATTTGCGATTTTAAATGAACACAACTTAGATATCAAATTTGTGTTAATGAATAATCATGTGTTGGGCATGGTGCATCAATGGCAAGAAAAGTTCCACGGCGCACGTTTTTCATCTTCAGAATTTAAGACGCAGCCAGATTTTATGAAGCTTGCTGAGGCCTATCATGTCAAAGGCGTACGTTTAAGTAATCCAAAAACGATTGAAGAAGACTTAAAAGCTGCCTTTGATTTAGAAGGACCAGTCTTAATTGAAGTTGAAATTCCAGCTCAAGAACATGTATTGCCAATGGTTGCCGCCGGAGCACCAAACCATAAGATGATTGGGGTGAAGTAAATGAGAAGAACCGTTACAGCAGTTGTCTATAATCAAGCGGGGGTTTTAAGTCGCATTACCAGTACCTTAAATCGTCGCCAAGTCAATATTGAAAGTATTTCTGTTGGTACCGTGGAACGTAAAGATATTTCACGCATGACAATCTCTTTTAATGTCGAATCAGAAGCCGATGCCGAACAAGTCATCAAGCAGTTAAATAAACAAATTGAAGTGCTAAAAGTGACTGATTTGACACATACGCCACATGTGGAAAGAGAATTGGCCTTAATCAAAGTCAATGCACCAGCAAATACGAGATTAGAAATTCAAGCAATGGTTTCTCCTTTTAGAGCAGATATCGTGGATGTGGCTGCTTCAACTATTACGATTCAAGTAGTCGGACATCCTGATAAAGTAGAAGCTTGTATTGAAATATTAAAACCTTATGGCATTAAGCGGATGGCAAGAACAGGAGTCACAAGTTTAATTCGTGGTTAGAAGCAACTTTGCTTTTAATATAAAAAATAAAAAGGAATATTATTGGAGGTATTCAAATGGTTAAAGTTTATTATGATGATTCAGTAGAAAAAAATGCATTGGAAGGAAAAACAATTGCGGTTGTAGGTTACGGCTCACAAGGTCATGCCCATGCACAAAACTTACGCGATAACGGAAATAAAGTCGTTATCGGTGTACGTGAAGGGAAATCAGCGCAAAAAGCCCGCGAAGATGGTTTTGAAGTCTTTCCAGTATCAGAAGCAACGAAAAAAGCGGATGTAATCATGGTTTTAGCACCAGATGAAATCCAAGGAGCCCTTTATGAAAATGAAATTGCGCCAAACTTAGAAGCGGGAAATGCCCTTGCTTTTGCACATGGCTTTAATATTCATTTTGATGTTGTTCACCCACCAAAAGATGTGGATGTCTTCTTAGTTGCCCCTAAAGGACCAGGTCATCTTGTTCGTCGTACTTTTGTGGATGGCTTTGCTGTTCCTTCATTATTTGCGGTCCAACAAGATGCTACCGGCAATGCGCGTGATATTGCCTTATCTTATGCTAAAGGAATCGGTTCAACACGTGTTGGGGTGTTAGAAACGACCTTTAAAGAAGAAACAGAAACCGACCTATTTGGTGAACAAGCTGTTTTATGTGGTGGTTTAACAAGTATGATTGAAGCTGGTTTTGAAACCCTAGTAGAAGCAGGATATCAACCAGAACTAGCTTACTTTGAAGTTTGCCATGAAATGAAATTGATTGTAGACCTAATCTATGAAGGTGGCTTTGATAAGATGCGTCAATCTATTTCAAATACAGCAGAATATGGGGACTATGTATCAGGTCCACGCGTCATTACAGAACAAACAAAAGCTAATATGAAAGCTGTTTTAGCAGATATCCAAAATGGTTCATTTGCCAAAGGTTTTGTTGAAGATAACAAAGCTGGTTTCCCTAAATTTAAAGAAATGCGCGCGAAAAATGCAGGTCATCCAATTGAAGAAGTGGGCGCGAAACTACGTAAGATGATGCCATTTGTGCAAAATCCAAATGATTAGAAAATAGGAAGTGAGAGAATTTGACGCTAATAACCAAAGAATCGGTAGAACAAGCCTATGAGGTATTAAAAGATGCGGTTAGTCATACCCCGTTGCAACATGATCGCTACCTTTCAGAAAAATATCAGGCGAATATCTATTTAAAAAGAGAAGATTTACAAAAAGTTCGTTCCTTTAAACTTAGAGGCGCCTATTATGCGATTAAGAATCGTCCTTCAGCTGAATTAGCCAATGGGGTTGTTTGTGCGAGTGCGGGTAACCATGCGCAAGGAGTGGCTTATACTTGTAACGAAATCAAAGTTCAAGCAGTCATTTTTATGCCAACTACGACACCCGCTCAAAAAATTTCCCAAGTCTCCTTTTTCGGTGGTGACTATGTTGAAATCAAACTAGTGGGGGATACTTTTGATGCCTCCGCTCAAGCAGCCAAAGATTATGCAAAAGAAAATCAAATGGCCTTTATTGATCCGTTTGATGATGTAGATATCATTGCTGGACAAGGGACATTGGCTTTAGAAATGATGAATGATTTGGCTGATAAAAATCTAACAGCTGATTATGTCTTAGCAGCGATTGGTGGCGGTGGGCTAATTAGTGGCGTGAGTACTTATGTAAAATCAGTGAGTCCAGATACGAAAGTCATTGGTGTTGAGCCTACTGGTGCACCTAGTATGCAAGCGGCTTTTGCGACGGGACATCCGGTGAGATTACCACGCATCGATAAATTTGTCGATGGAGCAGCCGTTCAAGAAGTAGGTAAACATACCTTTGAAATTGCTAAACTTTTTGTTGATCGACTAATAAGTGTGGATGAGGGTTTGGTTTGTTCCACTATTTTAGATCTGTATAGTAAACAAGCAATTGTAGCCGAACCAGCTGGCGCATTGAGTGTAGCTGCTTTGGAATTGTTGAAAGATGAAATAAAAGGCAAAACGGTCATTTGCGTCATCAGTGGAGGGAATAATGATATTAATCGTATGGCTGAAATTGAAGAGCGAGCTTTGATGTACCAAGGATTAATCAATTATTTTGTGGTAAACTTTCCACAACGTCCAGGTGCCTTGAAAGAGTTTGTTACTGAAGTTTTAGGTCCAAATGATGATATTACCTTGTTTGAATACACGAAAAAAGTCAATCGCGGAACAGGACCGGTTGTCTTAGGCGTTTTATCTAAACAAAAAGAAGATGTTCCCGGTTTATTGGTTAGAATCGAACAATTTGATCCAAACTTCTTAAAATTAAGTGAGCATCCAACTTTGCACACCTTGTTAGTATAATGATAAAGCATAAATCAAGAGGAGAAACGATTCTCTTGGTTTATGCTTTTTTATGAGTCCGAAAAATAATAAATAAGAGCATTGCTAGTCAAATTGTGGTAAAATAAAGCTAGACTAGATTAAAGGAGCTATACGATGTCTTTTAGTGAAAAAATGTTACAGTCGTTATCTGATGGAGATTTAGATGGCGCTGATTTATTATTACAACAAGCTTTATCCCATGATGAATTACCCGTATTAATTGAATTGGGTGAAGTATTAATTGAAAAAGGTTTCTTGATTGAGGCTAAGGAAGTCTTTTTAGATTTAGTTGAGCGTCAATTACCGGAAAAAGATTTGGTATTAACCTATTTGGCTGAAATCGCAATTGAAGAAGATGATTACGAAACAGCCTTTGAATATTTAGACCAAATCAAAGAGACGAGCGAATATTATCCACGCGCACTCTTTATGATGGCCGATGCTTATCAAGCGATTGGATTTGTCGAAGTAAGTCTAGCAAAATTACAAGAATTACTAGCTTTACTACCTGATGATGAAACGGTTCAATTTGCCTATGCAGAAATTGCTTTGTTAGCCAATAAGTTAACGTTAGCGCAAAATATGTATGAGCTTTTATTGGATGCTGGGTATACGGAATTTTCTAATGTTTCAATTTTAGAACGACTTGCCACGACACTTGCTCATCAAGGAAAGTTTGAAGAGGCTTTAGACTACTATAAAGAAGCTTATCGTCATAAGAAAAATGATCAAATTCTATTAAACTTAGCTCGATTGAATCAACAAATGCATGAAATGGATGAAGCGATTGTCTATTATGAAGAATTAATCAAGGAAAATCCGAACATTAAAGAGGCTTATCTTGAGTTAGCGGATATCTATGTTCATGAACAACAACCTGTAAAAGCAGCACAGTTGTTAGAACAAGCGATTAAAGAAAATCCTTATTATGTGCATTTTTACTTACATTTAGCTGACGTGTTAGAAGAGTTGGAAGACTATCAGAAGGCGAATTTGTATTTGAATCAGGCGTTATTACTGGACGATGAAGAAGATAGTGTCCTTACAGCCTTAGCAAAAAATGCCTTCTATCAAGGTGAATATGAACAGACTTTAGCCTATTTTGAGCGAATTGAAAATGCTTATCAAGGTGATTTGCTATGGATGGTAGCTAGAATTTATAACGAAGAAGAAGATTTCGAAAAAGCGGCACATTATTATGAAATGGCTTTAGAAGAAATGCAAGATGTTCCTGAATTTATTCGTGATTATTGTTATTTCTTACGTGATGAAGGTCGTTTAGAGGAAGCATTATCTCTCATTCAAAGTCATTTAGATAAAGAAATTCATGATGAATCTTTACATCAGCTTTATGATGAATTAAAACAAAACGATTGGGACTATTAAAAAGAAGGTGAGTCAAATGGCAATCACGCTATCACAAAAAAAGAAATTCTTATCATGGTTTGTTACCAGTCAGACTTTTAATCGTCGGGAAGTGTCGTGGTTAGTGAATTATTTGATTAGTCATGAGGCGATATTAAATAATGTCCATATTGTTGAAAAAGCGCAAGATACACCGCGAGGACTAGTGATTCAGACAACGGATTTTTCAGATATACCCATATTATTGTTTAAAGATCAGATTGAATTTGTTGATGTGGACCAGATTTTCCATGAGATTCGCTTCCATTGGCAAGATGATTTATATCTTGAATGTCGTTTCAAGGATGCTTGGCAAGAGTCAATTTATTTAGGAGTTTTAGAAGATAATCCCTATGCGAGTTGGAACGATAATTTAGATTTGCAATTTGTGAGTCAAGTGGATAATTATTTTAATGATTTAGCTCGTGAAAATCAGAAACGTGATTTAATGATGAAAATAAATCAAGCTTTAGAAGCAAATGATGAGGCTACTTTTGCTCAATTATCAGAAGAATTAAAAGCTTTAAATTGAAAAATAACCTTGGCTCAATCCTTTGAACCAAGGTTATTTATTATTTGTTTTTCTTTAATACGGTTTTCTTTGGTCTTAGATAAGTGAAACCTTCTCCAATCACTTCATGGACATTGATGATTGAGATAAACGCTTTTTCATCAATTTCATGAATCATCCGTTTAATTGCCGGTAATTCTCTGACACCTACCACCATATAGATAATATCTTTCGGTGCTTTAGAATACGCGCCTTCACCCTTAAAGTAGGTAATTCCACGCATTACATTTGACATGAGATATTCGGTAATCTCATTACTTTTATCCGAAACAACTAAGATACCTTTTTCAGAATAACCTCCGTTAATAACAGCTTCTACTACGCGAGAAAAGACAAAACTAAAAATCAATGTATAAATCATACGGTGTAAATCCACATAGGTTAGTGAGGCAATCAAGACAACAACATCAAATCCAAATAGTCCACGACCGAGTGGAATACCAAAGTTTTTATCAAGAATTCTAGCAATAATATCGCTACCACCTGTTGTCCCACCAACACGATAGATAATCCCACTACCAAATCCCATGACTATCCCTGCAACTAAAGCAACGATTAATAAGTCATGATCCAAATCAATGACAATTGGAATTTTTTGCCAGAAATCTAACCAAAATGAAACGCCAAAAATACCGAAGATGGTATAAATCAACGTTTGTCGACCTAAAATTTTACCACCTAGAAGGACAATCGGTACATTTAATAACAAGTTAGTGATAGCCGGATTATAATTGAACAACGCCTTTAAAATTAAGGTAATTCCGGCAATGCCACCTTCTGCTAATTTGTTAGGAATGTTAAAAAAAACAAGGCCAAAACTAAAAATAGCTGTTCCTAATATAATTACAAAAATATCAAAGAACACTTTCCAAGTTATATTTTTTGACATTTTTACACCTCCATCAATTTTCATCACCGATATTAATGTAGCAGAAACTAAGTTAAAATACAACAAAAGTGCAATAAAATATAGCATTCTCTCATTTTTCATTTGTTAAGCGATTCTGCTCTAGCGAAAAGATGTAGTTGTGATATAATGGATGAGTATGATTTTACATGATTCTAATAGAGTAGATAAAAAAATGCAAAGGAAAGGAAGCATCGATGCAAATAACAAATATACCTAAAGAATTTAAAAAAGCCATTCCAGTTATTCAAAAACTCAATCAAGCTGGATTCGAAGCTTATTTTGTGGGTGGCAGTGTACGTGATTGTATTTTAAATTTGCCGATTCATGATGTAGATATTGCAACCAGCGCATTTCCAGCCGAGATAAAAGCGGTATTTGACAAGACTATAGATGTTGGGATTGAACACGGGACAGTTTTAGTCTTACATCAAGAAGAAAGTTATGAAATTACTACTTTTCGGACCGAATCAACTTATCAAGATTATCGTCGTCCTGACCATGTAGATTTTGTTCGTAGCTTAGAAGAAGATTTAAAACGACGAGATTTTACCATAAATGCTTTAGCCCTAGATCCAACAGGTAGAGTGATTGACTTATTTAATGGTTTAGAAGATTTAGAACAAAGGCGTTTGAAGGCGGTTGGCGTTGCAGAAGAACGTTTTCATGAAGATGCGTTACGGATGATGCGCGGCTTACGTTTTGTAGCTCAACTTGGCTTTGATTTGGAAGAAAAAACACAGGTAGCTATCACGAATAACGCCTTCTTGCTAAGTAAAATTTCGGTTGAACGGATTTGTATTGAATTTGAAAAAATGTTACTTGGTCAAGATGCAAAACGTGCCTTTCAATTATTTATCACAACTGATTGTTATCGTTACTGTCCTGGACTCACAAATAAAAAAACAGAATTAACAGGAATGGTGCCGCAATTAACCCATCATATTGACGATTTAAACGTTGCCTGGTGTTTAATTCTCGATCAATTACTAATTGAAAAGAAGCAGCATAAAGCATTTTTGAAAGCATGGAAATTATCAAATCAACGTATTCAAGAAGTAGAGTTACTCTTTCAGGCACTTGAAAGGGTGAAACAAGATACTTTAACTGTACTCGATTATTATTCATTAAATGAGACTTGTTTAAAACAGTTAGCAAAAATTGCAACATTTTACGGAATTCATTTATCTGAAACGGATTTATTACAAGTGTATCGTTCATTACCTATTCATTCGTTAAAAGACCTTGCGATTAATGGAAATGATTTAATGCAAGTTTTGAATCGAAAAGGAGGCGCGTGGTTAAAAGAAACATTGCAATATTGTGAGCGGCAAGTATTGCAAAATGAGGTGCCAAATGAAAGGATGCCATTATTAGATGCGGCACTTGAGTTTGTGAATTTGAGTGATAAGGCTTCCAATTGAATTTTTGGTTAGATTTTTAGTTGTTATCTAATTATGAGCACTGTGGAGAATAATGACTAAATTATCACGGTTGTAATTTTAATTTAATTAGCGATAATATTATTTTCTAAAAAATGTTTTTTGTGAACTCTGCACTTTGTTTACGTTTTCTAAATCCTATGCTAAACTATTCATGTAAGAACTTTCAGATAGTATTTTAGATGCTATCTTTTATTTGAAGGAGTGAATCTTTTATGGCAAGAGAAATGAAAGCACTAAAATTTTTATTTAGAAATGGTGAAACATGGACGATTGAACGCCGTCACATTGGTGATTTGTGGATTAAACAAATCACTACAAGCTATGGACGTATCAATGGTAGTGAATTTGTAGAAATTCATCCATGTGCTGGTTTCAAGATTGAAATCTATCCTGAAGCTGATAATGTGGCAACAACGGATATCAACTTAGGCGGTCTTGAACTTGGTATGTTTGACCGTGCTTTAAAATATGAAGATATTGAAAGAATGGAAATTATCTATCGTGCTGGTACGCCAGATATTGTTTACTTCCCATATGAAGATAAAGATGGCGACGGTTTAGATAACGTACATCAATCAACAAAAGTTAGTGAAAAGAATGGTTGTCTATATATTGTTATTGATCCAACTAAAAATGTTGATGACGTTTATGGCGCAAACTTCTAATAGTTTTTTAAAAGAGGGGGCAAG
>NZ_JAKUDS010000021.1 GCF_023221775.1 Enterococcus cecorum
TACAGAAGAAAAAGACCGCGGTACTGATCTTAAGAATCCAGATACAGATGGCGATGGTGTGAAAGATGGTCAAGAAGTCAAAGATGTCACAGATCCATTGAATCCAGATACCGACAAAGATGGGTTAACCGATGGAGAAGAAAAAGACCGTGGCACAGATCCTAATACTCCAGATACAGATGGCGATGGTCATACAGATAAGGAAGAAGTCGATGCCGGTTCAAACCAATTAGATCCTAACTCAACACCAGAAGATATCGACGGAGATGGGATTCCAAATGATAAAGATCCAGATATCGATGGAGATGGCTTATCAAATGACAAAGAAAAAGAATTAGGCACGGATCCAAAGAATTCAGATACCGATGGCGATGGTGTGAAAGATGGTCAAGAAGTCAAAGATGGTACGGATCCATTGAACCCAGATACTGATAAAGATGGGTTAACAGATGGAGAAGAAATAGACCATATCACAGATCCTAAGAATCCAGATACCGACGGTGACGGTTATTCAGATAAGGAAGAAGTCGATGCTGGTTCAAATCCATTAGATCCTAACTCAACACCAGAAGATATCGATGGAGATGGGATTCCAAATGATAAAGATCCAGATATCGATGGGGATGGCGTGAAGAATGAGGAAGAAACCGAAAAAGGCACAGATCCTAAGAACCCAGATACCGATGGGGATGGCGTCAACGATGGTCAAGAAGTCAAAGATGGCACAGATCCATTAAACCAAGACACTGATGGCGATGGATTATCAGATGGTTTTGAAAAAGACCTTGGCACAAATCCTAAGAATCCAGATACCGATGGCGATGGTTTGAACGATATCGAAGAGTGGTTTAACAACACAGATCCTAAGAATCCAGACACGGATGGAGATAGCTATACTGATAAAGAAGAAGTCGATGCTGGTTCTGACCCATTAGATTCTAAGTCAACACCAGAAGATGTCGATGGAGATGGGATTCCAAATGATAAAGATCCAGATATCGATGGGGATGGCGTGAAGAATGAGGAAGAGACCGAAAAAGGCACAGATCCATTAAACCCAGATACCGATAGCGATGGTGTGAAAGATGGTCAAGAAATCAAAGATGGCACAGATCCATTGAACCCAGATACCGATAAAGATGGGTTATCAGACGGAGAAGAAAAAGACCATGGCACGGATCCGTTAAATCCAGACACCGATGGCGACGGCTATTCAGATCAAGAAGAAGTCTATGCTGGTTCAAATCCATTAGATCCTAACTCAACACCAGAAGATATCGATGGAGATGGGATTCCAAATTATAAAGATCCAGATATCGATGGGGACGGATTAACCAATAACCAAGAAAAAGAATTAGGTACAGATTCATTAAATCCAGATACCGATGGCGATGGTGTTAATGATGGTCAAGAAGTTTCTGGCGATAAGGATAAAGGAATCAAACCTACTGATCCATTAAATCCAGATACTGATGGCGATGGTGTCAAAGATGGTCAAGAAATCAAAGATGGCACAGATCCATTGAACCCAGATACCGATAAAGATGGTTTAACAGATGGAGAAGAGAAAGTTCATGGTACTGATTCGAATAATGCCGACACCGATGGCGATGGCTATAATGATGGAAAAGAAGTGAAGGAAGGTACCGATCCATTAGATCCAACAGACCACCCAACTTCAACTGACAATAACGGTGGTAATACTGGCAACAACGGTAGTGACAATGGAAATAATGGGGGAACAGCAGTAGGAGATCGTGTGAATGTTTACCGCGTCTACAACCATAACTCTGGAGAACACGTATATACGACGGATAAAGCGGAATACGACAACTTGGTGAAAGTTGGTTGGACAGGTGAAGGGGTGGCTTGGATTGCTTCTAATCATGGTACAGCAATCTACCGTCTATACAATAAAGCAACCGGCCAACATCTATATACAGCGGATAAAGAACAATACGATTTATTAGCTACACAAGGTTGGACACAAGAAGGTCTAGCATTCTACTCTAACCCAGCAGATGGCCTAGCAGTTCGTCACCTTTACAATGCTAAAACAGGTCAACATGTTTACACAACTTCTCAAAACGAATATGACGAATTAGTGAAACATGGATGGAGTGCACAAGACAATACTTGGAATGCAGTGGAAACCGTAACGAATGTCTATCGTGTATACAACCACAATTCTGGGGAACATCTATACACTGCCGATGAAAATGAATACTACAAACTTGCAAGTCTAGGTTGGAAGAAGGAAGGTCTAGCATGGCAAACTGATTCACTTGGTGACAAAGTTTACCGTCTATACCAAGCTTCAACAGGTACCCACCACTTTACAACCAGTGAAGCAGAGTATGTCGCAATGGCAGCTCAGGGTTGGACACAAGAAGGGGTAGCATTCTATACGGATTCAAGTAAGTCGGTCGAAGTTTTCCACTTATTCAATCCAAAAGCCAAAGCAATTGCCCAACATTTATTCACAACGGATGTGAAAGAACGTGAAAAATTAGTGGCTCGCGGATGGCAAGTTCAAGAATCAATCTATCGAGGTTTATAATCTCCTCAAATAAAACAAGGGAATCTCTCGTAATGGAGGGGTTCTCTTGTTTTTTACGTTTGTTTTCTAAAGTTATTCACGATATAATGAATGTATCATTTTTTTGGAGTGGTGGCAGATGAAGATTAGAGTGGCGCAAATAGAAGATGCTGCACGGTTGGTGGAGATTTATCGCCCATATGTAGAGAAAACTGCAATTACTTTTGAGTATAAGGTTCCCAGTGTGACAGAATTTGAACAGCGGATGATAAAAACCTTAAAGAAGTATCCTTATTTGGTGTTAGAAAATGAACGAGGAAAGATTGTGGGTTATGCGTATGCGGGTACCTATAAGGAGCGCACGGCTTACGATTGGTCTGTTGAGGTGACGGTTTATTTAGACCAGGAAAATCAAGGGCAGGGTTATGGTAAATTATTATATACAGCTTTAGAGGAATATCTAACTAAGCAGCATATTTATCAATTGACCGCTTGTATCACTGCTGGTAATGGGGCCAGTGAGCATTTTCATGAAAAGTTAGGTTATCGTAAAGTCGCGCACTTTGAGAAAATTGGTTATAAGTTTGGACAATGGTACGATATCTGTTGGATGCAAAAGACTTTAGGGGATTTACCGTCTCAGCCTGCACGATTTATCCCATTTAGTAAATTGTAATAAAGTATATATAGTAGTTTTTTGTGAGGTGAGAATTGTTGAGTAAACGAATGGAGCGGATTTATCAATATGTCTATGAGCAGACGTCTTTATTGACTAGTTCGCAGTTGGTATTATCGGGTGTGACAACCAATGAAGTTGCTGAAGCTTTGGCCATTCAGCGGACCAATGCGAGTAAAGATTTGAATGAGTTAGTCCGTCAAGAGCGTTTAGTGAAATTAGAAGGTCGTCCCGTGCGCTATGTCGTCCAAATGCAAAAGGAAATTCCGGCGACTTCTTATAAGGATGCTTCGATATTAGCAGCGAAACCGTCTGTAGAAACGATGGCTCAGATACCGGATACTACCAATCAAGTGGATATTTTCTCGAAAATTATCGGAATAAAAGGAAGTATGAAAAATGCGGTCGAACAAGCCAAGGCAGCGATACTTTATCCGCCACGTGGTTTGAATTGTTTAATTACGGGTCCGACTGGGTCAGGCAAGACATACTTTGCTCATGCGATGTTTCAGTTTGCGAAGGATAATCATGTTGTGCCGGATGATCAGGATTTGATTGTCTTTAACTGTGCAGATTATGCGAATAACCCTGAATTATTAATGAGTCATTTGTTCGGTTATGCAAAAGGGGCGTTTACCGGAGCGGATAATGAAAAAGAAGGAGTCATTGATCAAGCCAATGGTGGGATGCTCTTTTTAGATGAAATCCATCGTCTCCCTCCTGAAGGGCAAGAAATGATTTTTTATTTCATGGATCATGGCACCTATAGTCGTTTAGGAGAGACGGGCAAAAAGCATCAAGCGGATGTCCGGATTGTAGGAGCAACAACAGAAGACCCGAGTTCTGCCTTGCTAGATACGTTTGTGCGTAGAATTCCGATAAATATTCAGTTGCCATCTTTTGAGCATCGTCCAGCGGCAGAGCAAATTGATTTAGTCCGTGTGATGGTTGCTCAAGAAGCTAAGCGAATCCAACGCACGATTACTTTGACCGAGGATGTGGTTAAAGCGTTACTGGGCAGTGTGAGTTTTGGAAATATCGGTCAATTGAAATCGAATGTCCAACTGATTTGTGCGCGAGGTTTTTTAAATCATATGAATCAGTCACAAATTGATATAGACTTGCATGATTTATCAGAAGGAATTAAAAACGGCTTGATTGTATTGGCGAACAAGCGTGATCATTTAGCACAATTACAAAAATATCTGGTGCCGAAATTAATCGTTCAGCCAAATGAAAGTATTGTGGATATTAATATCGATTCCTATGAGCTACCTTATAATCTATATGATATTATTGGTGATAAAGCCGCTTTGTTGAAAGCAGAAGGAATCGACCAAGAAGCGATTAATCATTTTATTAAGACGGATATCAACATTCATTTGAAATCATTTTACAAGCATCATCAATTTTCTTTCCAATCTGATAATAAATTGGCGGAATTAGTGGATCAACGGGTGATTGAAGTGACGCGTGAGATTTATCAGCTAGTAGAAAGCGAATTAAATATTGAATATCAGGCGAATTTCATCTATGCGTTTAGTTTGCATATTAGTAGTTTGCTGAAAAAATTGAATCTTGGAGAACAACGGCAAATCAATGATAATATCCGCATGATGATTAGTGATTATCCTGAGGAGTTCAAATTGGCTCAAAGGATACGCAAAATGATTGAAGAAGCGTTTAAGGTGACGATTTTAGAAAGTGAAGATTATTATTTGGCCGCTTTACTCGTTTCACTTAAGTCCACGCCATCTGCAGGGAAAATCGGAGTAGTTGTGGCGGCGCATGGTCGTAGTTCGGCTTCTAGCATGGTAGAAGTGGTCTCCCAATTATTAGGGGTGGAGCAGTTAAGAGCAGTAGATATGCCTTTAGATATGTCACCCAAAGTAGCGCTTGAGAAAATTGAAAAAGCGGTCGTCGAAGTCAATGATGGTAGTGGGGTGCTACTACTTGTTGATATGGGTTCGCTTGCGATTTTCTCACAAGAAATTTATCGTCATACGAATATTCGCGTGCGGACGATTGATATGGTAACAACGGCGGTCGTTTTGGAAGCAGTGCGCAAGTCCTCGATGGTGGGGGCTGATTTAGATAGTGTATATGAGACATTGCGGAATTTCCGTGGATATGGGCATGTCGATCATGAAAGCCAGCATCAAGGTAAGAAGCCGCGTGCGATTTTAGCGGTGTGCGCCTCAGGGGAAGGAACTGCACAACGGATTAAAGAGATTTTAGAATTCTCTTTACAAAAACGTCCAGGTACTGATTTAACGATTGTCACTTCTTCAATCGCTCAAGTGAATCAGATGCTGCCTGAGGTGATGGAACGTTATCAGGTGATTGCGACTACAGGAATTGCTCAACCAAATATTCCGGTACCATTTATCACTTTAGAGCAATTTATTGATGCCGATATCGATCAGCTATTAGACCAACTATTAATAGAAGATGAATTACTCGATTTAGATCAAAAACAATTAGAGCAAAATGTTGATGAGGATGATACGCGTCAATTGTGTATTCAATTTTTAGAGCGGAATGTGACGTTTATCAATCCGAAGAAGGTCATTGATTTATTATGGAACTTTGCAGATAAAATTATCAAACAATGGGAATTTACGCAAGAGTTGAAAGGTTTTCGCATTAACTTTATCTTGCACTGTGGGAATATGTTAGAACGTAATGTATTGCAACGACCATTGACCCCACCGGATAATTATCAGTCGAAATTATATGCGCATCCAGACTATGAAGCGCTACATCTCTATACTCAAAGTCTTGCGCGAGCGTTAAATATCGAAATCTTGCCAGTGGAAGAGTACTATTTATTAGAAATTATCGAAAATCACCAAGCGAGAATACAGGCTGAATAATACAGTCAAGACAGCGATACACTAGATACACTAATTGATTATTAGTGTATTCTTTATAGTGTATCGTTTTTTGTTGGATTTTTAAGAGTTTTTAAATAGTGTATCGTTTTAAAAGTTGGCACGCATCTTGCTTATATAAAAGTGGATACAAAGGAGGGAGGAAACACTAAGGATTGAAGGGTTGGTTATTCTTAAAGTTTCAAAGGAGCAGTTGGTATGGATGTCCGTTTAGTTCGTATAGATGATCGTCTAATACATGGTCAAGTTGCTACGGCTTGGGCGAAACAAACCGGCATCGAGCGCATTATTGTAGTCAGTGACACAGTAGCGCGTGATGAGTTGCAAAAGTTTTTATTGAACCAAGCAGCACCACCCGGGGTCAAAGCGAACGTGGTAACGATTGATAAGATGCTTGAGGTCTTTTATAACATTTTATTCATTAATACCAAGGTCATGTTATTATTTACTTGTCCTCAAGATATTGAACGATTGGTGAAAGCTGGCATTCATCTTACTTCAGTGAATATTGGCGGCATGCGCTTTTCACCTGGAAAGCAGATGCTAAGCAATGTGATTTCACTTGATGACGACGACGTACGTTCATTTCGATATTTGTATGGGAAAGGAATTGAATTGGAAGTACGTCAAGTGCCAGCTGATCGCAAAACAAACTTTATGGATTTACTCAATCGTTTCAAAGATGCGAAATAAAGCATTCGTTGGTTAAACAAGGTTAATTTAATCAGTAGGAGGTATGAAGATGGTAGGAATTATCCTAGCAAGTCATGGGGAATTCGCAAATGGTATTTTACAATCAGGCTCAATGATTTTCGGTGAACAACAAAATGTTGCGGCTGTTACATTGATGCCAAGCGAAGGTCCAGATGATGTTAAAGCAAAAATGGAAGCAGCAATTGCTAGCTTTGAAGATCCAGAAGAAGTTTTATTCTTAGTCGATCTTTGGGGTGGTACACCATTTAACCAAGCAAATAACTTGCTTGAAGCACACAAAGACAAATGGGCAATCGTTGCAGGTATGAACTTACCAATGGTAATCGAAGCATATGCTTCACGATTCTCAATGAATACTGCGCATGAAATCGCAGCACACATTATCGCAACAGCTAAAGACGGTGTGAAAGTGAAACCTGAAGAGTTAGAACCAGCTGAAGAAAAAGCAGCCGTTCAACAACAAGGACCTGTAGGCGCAATCCCACCAGGAACTGTATTAGGCGATGGCAAGATTAAATTTGCCTTAGCTCGTATTGACTCTCGTTTATTACACGGTCAAGTAGCTACTGCTTGGACAAAAGCAGTACAACCAACACGTATCATCGTTGTTTCAGATGCCGTATCTAAAGATGAATTACGTAAGAAATTAATCGAACAAGCTGCTCCTCCAGGAGTAAAAGCAAACGTTGTTCCAATTGCTAAAATGATTGAAGTCGCTAAAGACCCTCGTTTTGGTAATACAAAGGCTTTACTATTATTTGAAAACCCACAAGATGTAGTCCGTGCAATTGAAGGCGGCGTTGACATTAAAGAAGTTAACGTTGGTTCAATGGCTCACTCTGTTGGTAAAGTATTAGTCAATAAAGTATTGTCAATGGATGCTAAAGACGTTGAAGCTTTTGAAACAATGAAAAAAGCTGGCGTGAAGTTTGATGTACGTAAAGTACCAAATGACAACAAAGACAATATGGATGCTTTATTACAAAAAGCTAAATCAGAGCTTGGTAATGCTTAATTTACCAAATAAAGGACTTATATAGGAGGTTTATTATGTCTATTATTTCTGCAGTATTAGTCGTAGTGGTTGCCTTTTTAGCCGGAATGGAAGGTATCTTAGATGAGTTCCAATTCCATCAACCATTAGTTGCTTGTACTTTAATCGGATTAGTAACCGGTAACTTAGAAGCCGGAATTATTTTAGGTGGTTCTCTACAAATGGTTGCCTTAGGTTGGGCAAACATTGGAGCTGCCGTAGCACCAGATGCTGCGTTAGCTTCTGTTGCTTCTGCAATTATCTTAGCTTTAGGTGGTCAAGGGGTTAAAGGTGTTGACTCTGCCTTTGCGATTGCAATGCCTCTAGCTGTTGCTGGTTTATTCTTAACAATGATCGCTCGTACTTTAGCCGTTGCTATCGTTCATGCTATGGACCGTGCGGCTGAAGCTGGTAATATTCGCGCCATTGAAATGTGGCAAGTAGTTGCTATCTGTATGCAAGGTTTACGTATCGCTATCCCAGCTACATTACTTTTAATGATTCCTGCTGAACAAGTAAAAGCTTTACTTGAAGCTATGCCTGCATGGTTAAACGAAGGTATGGCAATCGGTGGTGGTATGGTTGTTGCCGTTGGTTATGCAATGGTTATCAACATGATGGCATCTCGCGAAGTATGGCCATTCTTCATGCTTGGTTTCGTTATCGCTGCAATTACACAAATCACATTAATTGGTTTAGGGGTTATCGGTGTTGCTTTAGCATTACTATACCTACAATTAACTAAGAATGCTGGTTCTGCTGGTGGTAACGGTGGATCAGGGGATCCTCTAGGCGATATTTTAAATGACTATTAAGAAGGAGGAAAATGAGTAATGGCTGAAAGAATTGAATTAAGTAAAAAAGATCGTTTGGCTGTAGCATGGCGTTCAACTTTCTTACAAGGTTCTTGGAACTACGAACGTATGCAAAACGGCGGCTGGTGTTATGCAATGATTCCAGCAATCAAAAAATTATATAAAGATCCTGAAGATCGTAAAGCGGCATTAAAACGCCACTTAGAATTCTTTAACACTCACCCATATGTAGCTTCTCCAGTATTAGGGGTTACTTTAGCACTTGAAGAAGACCGTGCAAATGGTGCACCTGTTGATGATGTAGCAATTCAAGGGGTTAAAGTTGGTATGATGGGACCTTTAGCCGGTGTTGGTGACCCAGTATTCTGGTTTACTGTACGTCCTATGTTAGGGGCTTTAGGTGCTTCACTTGCTTTGGGTGGTAACATCTTAGGTCCAATTTTATTCTTCGTATTGTGGAATGCCATTCGTTGGGGATTCATGTGGTATACGCAAGAATTTGGTTACCGTACTGGTTCTAAGATTACAGAAGACTTATCAGGTGGTTTATTACAAGATATCACTAAAGGTGCTTCTATCTTAGGTATGTTCGTATTAGCAGCTTTGGTTGAACGTTGGGTATCTATCAAGTTCACACCAGTAATTGCTGAAATCAAATTATCTCCAGGTGCTTACATTGAATGGGACAAAGTGGAAATGTCAGGAAAAGGAATGAAGGCATTATTTGAACAAGTACAAAATGGTCTGGCGTTTGAACCAATCAAACAACAAACTTTACAAGGTAACTTAGATTCATTAATTCCTGGATTAGTTCCATTATTATTAACGTTCTTATGTATGTGGTTATTGAAGAAGAAAGTTTCTCCAATCGTAATCATCATTGCATTATTCATCGTTGGTATCGTTGGACACTTAATCCACTTATTATAATCATTATTACTACTATTCGTTTATGGGAGAAGCGAGAATCAAATTGGTTCTCGCTTCTTTTTACTAAGTATGCTATGCTAATGGCGAGGTGAGAAATATGGTGCAGTCTTTAAATACAAAAGTAGACTTAACAGTAGATGCGACCTCCTTTATGGGGTTGGCAAACTATGGCAAAATCATGGTTGGCGATAAGGCTTTCGAGTTTTACGATGACCAAGATGTGCGTAAATATATTCAAATCCCTTGGGAAGAAGTTGAGTTTGTGATGGCAACCGTTCTATTTAAAGGTAAGTGGATTCCTCGTTTTGCGGTCCAAACCAAGAAAAATGGCCGTTATCAGTTTGCAGCCAAAAATCCGAAAAAAGTCTTGCGGGCCATTCAAGATCATATTGGTAAGAAGAAAATGCGTCGTTCGCTGAGTTTCTTCCAAATTATGTCTAGAAGTCTCAAGGCGAAGTTTGGCAAAAACAAATAAAATGAAAATTTTTTGGATAAACACATTAAATCGTGCAAAGTCAATGATTTAATGTGTTTTTTGTGTTAGAATTAGATTTATCTTAGAGAAGAGAAGGTAGATATGATGATTCGAGTAGAAAATTTACGCAAATTGATGAGAGAAAATGATTTGGAAGCATTTTTAGTGACTAGCCCATATAATTTGCGCTACTTAACAAACTTTACAGGAACAACAGGTTTAGCCGTGATTACATTAAATAATGCTTACTTTGTCACTGACTTCCGTTATACTGAACAAGCAGCGATGCAAGCAAAAGGCTATACCATCGTGAAAAATACTGGACCAATTTTTGAAGATGTAGCTAAGATTTGTACGCAAGATGAATTGAAGAATCTAGCCTTTGAAGAAACTTTTGTTACTGTCAGAGATTATGATCAACTAGAAGATTTAATTCACGAAACTTCTTTAGTGCCAGTGAGTGGTTTAATCGAATCTTTACGTGAAATTAAAGATGAAAAAGAAGTTGAAATCACCAAAAAAGCCTGCGAAATCGCGGATAAAGCCTTTTTACACATTCTTGATTATGTAAAACCAGGCATGAGCGAAATTCAAGTAGCAAATGAATTAGATTTCTTTATGCGTTCTTTAGGTGCAAGTGGTGTCAGTTTCGATACTATTGTGGCAAGTGGCTTACGTTCAGCGATGCCACATGGGGTTGCCAGCGAAAAATTAATTGAACAAAATGATTTAATTACGATTGACTTTGGTTGTTATTATCAAGGGTATGTTTCAGATATGACTCGTACTTTTGCCATTGGCGATCCTGGTGAAAAATTAAAAGAAATTTATCAAGTGGTATTAGAAGCTCAATTAAAAGTCATCGAAGCAGCTAAACCAGGTATGACTGGGGTGCAATTGGATGCGGTGGCGCGTGATCACATTGCTTCATTTGGCTATGGGGAAGCGTTTGGTCACTCAACGGGTCATGGAATTGGCTTAGAAATTCACGAAGGTCCAAATGTATCTTTCAGAGCAGAAAAAGCCTTTGTCCCAGGAAATATTATTACAGATGAACCAGGTATCTACTTACCAGGCATCGGTGGGGTACGTATTGAAGACGACTTATTGATTACTCAAACAGGCAATGAAGTCTTAACACATGCACCAAAAGAGTTAATTCTCTTATAATCTTGTTAGAATTACACCAAGCTATAGATTATCAGCGCATAAAATGATAAAATAGTTGTGAATGATAACTATCTGTTAGAATTGGAGGAAATAAGATGGCTGATGAAAAAGCTTTAAAATTAGATGTCCAAGATGAACTTGGCGAAATCGTCATCGCCCCTGAAGTTATTGAAATTATTAGTGGGATTGCTGCTTCTAAAGTAGAGGGCGTATATAAAATGCAAGGATCTTTTGCTAATAATGTAACAGAATTGCTTGGTCGTAGTGTCTATGGTAAAGGTGTTTATCTTTCAAACACTGAAGATGGGATCCAAGTAGATGCTTATGTAAGTGTAAAATACGGTGTATCTGTACCAAAAGTAGCGACTGAGATTCAACAACGCATCAAACAACAAGTCTTATTCATGACAGATGTGACATTGGCTCAGGTAAATGTGCATATTGTAGCCGTGATTCCTGAAAAACAAGAAGCAGTGAACTTAGACGAACTTTTTGATGATAATGAGGACGACAATGAATAAAGAATTATCCAGACATCAAATCCGTGAAATAGCCATTCAAGCTTTATTTCCGTTGAATTTTAATCAAGATTTAACGAAACAAGCAGCGATTAACCATGCAATCGAATTGAATTTAGTGGATCAGTTAGATGAAGATCAAGCAAGTTTTGTGCCACCTTATTTAGACTTATTGGTGGATGGTGTTTGCGAGCATCAAGCAGAGATTGATCAATTAATCGAAAGTCATCTAAAACCAGGTTGGAAGATTAGTCGTCTGGTTAAAATGGATGTGACTATTTTACGGTTAGCAATTTTTGAGATGAAATATGTAGATGATGTACCGAACAATGTAGCTTTAAACGAAGCGATTGAATTGGCTAAAACATTTAGCGATGAGAAATCTCGTCGTTTTGTCAATGGTCTATTGTCTGCTATTAATCAAGAATTACAAGCATAAGTAGGTTAGACCGGAATTTCTCAAATTTGGAAAAACAAATCGGGGGAATTTCGGTTTTTTTTAAATCTAATAAAAGGGGTTTGACAGATGGAATTATTGAATGGAAAAGTATTGGCGCAAAAGTTACAGCAGGAAATGACGCAAGAAGTGACAGCGTTAAAAGAAAAGGGCCTTCAACCAGGATTAGCCGTGATTTTAGTAGGTGAAGACCCAGCAAGTCAAGTGTATGTCCGTAATAAAGAGCGCGCGGCAAACAATATTGGTATGTATTCAGTAGTATATCGTTTGCCTGAAACAACTAGTGAAGCAGATTTGATTGCTAAGATTGAAGAATTAAATCAGGATGACAAGATTCATGGCATTTTGGTACAGTTGCCATTGCCTAAACACATCAATGAAGATTTAGTATTAGATACGATTGCTCCTGAAAAAGATGTTGATGGTTTCCACCCAATGAATTTGGGAAATCTTTTTGCCGGCAAACCCACAATGATTCCATGTACCCCAGCCGGAATTATGGAATTAATCAAACTTTCCGGCTTAGATTTAGCTGGCAAGAATGCGGTTATCATTGGTCGTAGTAATATTGTTGGTAAACCTATGGCACACCTTTTACTACAAGCAAATGCGACCGTGACGATTTGCCATTCAAAAACCAAAGAGCTTCCTAAAGTAGCGAAACAAGCAGATGTCTTAGTCGTAGCGATTGGTCGTGCGAATTTTGTGACCGCTGATTTTGTCAAAGAAGGAGCCGTTGTGATTGATGTAGGAATTAATCGTGATGAAAATAACAAGTTAACGGGTGATGTGAAATTTGATGAAGTGGCTCCGTTAACTAGTTACATTACGCCAGTGCCTGGTGGGGTTGGCCCAATGACGATTACGATGTTGATGCGTCAAACGATTGAAGCGGCGAAAAGAAAGGAAAATGTTTGTTGAGTCAACCAGAATATTTAACGGTGAGTGCCTTAACGCGATATATCAAGACGAAATTCGATAAAGATCCTTATCTAGGAAGAGTCTACTTAACGGGTGAGATTTCAAACTTTAGAAAAAGACCTGCCCATCAATATTTTTCGTTGAAAGATGATCATGCGAAAATTTCTGCCGTGATGTTTCGTGGACCCTTCAGTAAGGTAAAATTTGATGTTCAAGATGGTATGAAAGTCTTAGTCGTTGGTTATGTTTCGGTGTATGAAGCTTCAGGTAGTTATCAGATTACGATTGAGCATATGGAACCGGATGGCGTAGGGGCACTATACCAAGCGTTTGAGCAATTAAAAGAAAAATTGTCCAAAGAAGGTTTATTTGCTGCACCGAAAAAGGCCATTCCGCGCTTTCCTAAACGGATTGGTGTGATTACCAGTCCATCTGGTGCGGTAATCAGAGATATTATTACTACTGTGCGTCGTCGGTATCCGATTGCCCAAATAGTTTTGTTTCCAACGGTGGTGCAAGGCGATCAGTCAGCCGATGATTTGGTTCGCAATATTAAACGTGCAGATGAATTAGGAATTTTTGATACGTTAATCATTGGTCGTGGCGGAGGTTCGATTGAAGATTTGTGGCCTTTTAATGAAGAAAAAGTAGCTCGAGCAATTTTTCAATGTCAAACGCCTATTATTTCGTCAGTTGGTCATGAAACAGATACGACGATTGCAGATTTTGTAGCAGATGTTAGAGCGGCTACCCCTACAGCGGCGGCAGAGATTGCAGTTCCTGTTTTGAGTGAAGAAATAATGAAAATTGATCAACAAAAGATGCGTTTGATGCAAGCTTTTGCCAATCAATTGAAATTAAAAAATCAACGACTGCAGCGGGTGCAACAGAGTTATGTGTTTGCTCAACCGCATCGTCTTTATGAGGCAAAATCTCAAAAGTTAGACCAATTGCAACAGCGTTTAATAAGTGGAATGCAAGCTCAAGTACATCAACAAGAACGCCGCTATCAACAGTTGAGTCAACGCTTAGCTCAGCAAACACCTGCTCATCGTCTGCAAAGTGAAAAACAAAAACTACTCTTTTTAACGGATAGTTTACAACGTCAAATGCAACAACTCTATCAGAAAAAAGCCCATGATTTCAATCAAGCGTTGGTTTCGTTGGATTTATTGAGTCCTTTAAAAACAATGCAACGTGGATTTAGCTATACGACAGCTGAAGATCAAGTGGTAAAGAGTGTCGAGCAATTGGCAATCGATCAACAAATTACTGTGCATTATGTTGATGGGACAATCCAAGCACAAGTAAAAGCAATTGAGAAAAATGAAAAGTGAGGAAAATCATGTCAGAATTAACCTTTGAACAATCATTACAACAGCTAGAGCAAATCGTTTCCCAACTAGAACGTGGCGATGTTCCTTTAGAAGAAGCTTTGAGTGCTTTTCAACAAGGGATGGTGCTTTCAAAACAGTGTAAAGAGCAATTAGAGAATGCAGAGAAAACACTAGCGAAAATGATGACGGATGAAAATGAAGAAGTTCCATTCGAAGAGGCAAGTAATGAATAAAGAATTAACCCTAGCAATGGCGCGCTTAGAATCATTGATGGAAGAAATCGTATTACAAGCCACCAATGATCACAAATTGGCGGAAAGTATGCTCTATTCGCTAAAAGCTGGTGGGAAACGAATTCGCCCAAGGATTTTTTTGGCAACTTTGCAGGCTTTTGGTTCTTCTTTAGATGAAGAAGTCCTTAAAGTGGCTGCGGCTATTGAAATGATGCATACTTATTCGTTGATTCATGATGACTTACCAAGTATTGATAATGATGATTTGCGCCGCGGAAAGCCAACGAATCATAAAGTTTTTGGAGAAGCCATTGCCATTTTTGCTGGGGATGCATTGTTGACCTTGTGCTTTGAGGTTTTATCTCAAGTCGATTTACCTGCATCGACCGTTTTACAGTTAATTCAACAACTCTCCCAAGCTGCTGGGCCTGCGGGAATTGTGGCTGGTCAAGCAAGTGATGTCCAAGCAGAAAATCAACAAGTTTCCTTAAAGCAGTTAATGGCCATACATGAGCGTAAGACAGGAGCTTTATTGCAGTATTGCTTTGTAGCTGCAGGACTCGTGGCACAAGCGAATTCAGTGCAATTAGCATCGTTGTCTGATTTAGGAATGAAGGTGGGGATAGCCTTTCAAGTACGAGACGATTTGTTAGACATCTTGGCGACGACCGAGGAACTAGGTAAAACAGCAGGCCGAGATTTGGCGTTAGAAAAAAGTACTTATCCTGCATTACTAGGGATTCAAGGAGCAAAAGAGGCTTTAGCTGGTTATCTTTCCCAAGCAAGGAAGATTTGTCAAGATTTGGCGAACCAAGGTCTGGCAATGGATGAATTAGTAAAAATTATTGAAAAGTTAGAATTGAGGGATTAATGCTTGAAAAAGGAACGAGTAGATGTACTTTGTGTGATGCAAGGTTTATTCGATACCCGCGAACAAGCCAAGCGAGGCATTATGGCGGGCTTAGTCTATAATGACAAGCATGAACGTCTGGATAAACCAGGTGAAAAAATTGATGCTAGTATGACATTAGAAATCAAAGGCAAGAAATTACCCTATGTTTCACGCGGTGGTTTGAAGTTAGAAAAAGCTTTAAAGATTTTTGATTTTACGGTGGAAGATAAGATTGTCCTTGATATTGGGGCTTCTACGGGTGGATTTACTGACGTGGCTTTGCAAAATGGCGCGAAATTGAGTTATGCCTTAGATGTTGGTTATAATCAATTAGCTTGGAAGATTCGCCAAGATGAGCGCGTGGTTGTGATGGAGCGTACAAATTTCCGCTATAGTCAACCGGCAGACTTTTTAGATGGTTTACCACAAGTGGCAACGATTGATGTGTCTTTCATTTCATTGAGTTTAATTTTGCCACCATTGTATGAGATTTTAGTCGAAGGTGGCGACGTCATGGCTCTGATTAAACCACAATTCGAAGCAGGAAAGGAATTTGTCGGTAAGCACGGCATTGTGAAAGATCCAAAAGTGCATCAAGCGGTGATTGAAAAAGTGATTCATATGGCACTTGAAGTCGGCTTTTCGGTGAAAAATTTAAGCTTTTCACCAATTACGGGTGGCGAAGGGAATATTGAGTTTCTCATTCATTTGAAAAAACAAGGCTTACCTGCTGAAGTTGATGCGACCATAGACGTAGCTGAGATTGTCCGCCAAGCTCATGAGCGTTTGGAAAAATAAAATATCCATTATTTTGTATATACAATTTTATTTCAAAAAAGTATATCTTAATTGAGACCATGAAGTACAAAAAGCTACATGGTCTTTTTGTTGTATTCATGATATAATCAGTTGCATGAAAAAATGAATAAAAATAAATTTGAAAGGGGTAACGAAATGCGTAAAAAAGATCGGCATCGTTTAATTACGCGTATATTAAATGATTTCAATATTGAAAAGCAAGAAGATTTTGTCGATATTTTGAGAAACCAAGGAGTAGAAGTCACCCAAGCAACGATTTCCAGAGATATTAAAGAATTAAATTTATTAAAAGTGCCGAATGGTAAGGGTGGTTATTTCTATAGTTTGCCAAAAGAAAGTGAGCAAGAAATCCAGCAAAGAATCATGCGTTTATTAAAAAATGGCTGTATCAGTATCGAAATGATGGATAAAATGATCATGATTAAGACGCTTCCAGGAAATGCCGCGGCTTTGGCTAGTTTGCTAGAAAAGTATTATAAAAATCAGTTATTTGGTTTGTTGAATGATGATGATGGCATTTTATTAATTGTCCGTTCGCAAGCCGATGGTCTAAAAATCTATCAAAATTTAGAAACTTATAAATAGAAAGAAGAGGCGATAGATTTGATTCTAGAACTTTCTATCCAAAATTTTGCGATTATTTCAGAGTTACATTTACATTTTAAACCAGGGATGACAGCGTTAACCGGGGAAACTGGAGCAGGAAAATCGATTATTATTGATGCCATGTCCTTACTTGCCGGTGCTCGCTCTTCGGTTGATTTTATTCGTCAAGGCTGTGAAAAATCTGTTATTGAAGGGATTTTTGAGATTCCTCAGCAAGAAGAATTTGTCGCATTAGCCCAAGAATTAGGTTTGGACTTAGAGGAAGACTATCTCATTGTGCAACGAGATATTACGTTGAATGGTAAGAGCTTCAATCGTGTGAATGGACGCACGGTGACTTTAGCCAATTTAAAGCGAATTGGGGCCTTTTTAGTGGATATTCAAGGACAAAATGACCATCAGCAACTCTTACAGCCAGAGAAGCATTTAGATTTTGTGGATAGTTTTGGCGATGATTCGTTTAAGGCGTTGCTAAGTGATTATCAGGTACAATTTCAAGAATATCAACAATTAAAACATCGCGTTCAGCAGATTCGAACCAATGAGCAACACTATGTTCAACGGATGGATATGTTGCAATTTCAAAAAGATGAACTCGAGCAGGCAGAATTAGTCGATGGTGAGGAAGAAAAATTAAGCGAAGAACGTGAAAAATTGCTGAACTTCCAAAAAATTATGGATGCCTTTGCGAAGTCACGTCAAGTTTTGGCGATGGAAGATACGAATTTATTGGATGGAATATCGATGGTTGGTGATTTGCTACAAGAGATTGCGCCGATTGATCCTGCTTATGAAGCGATTAGTGAACAAGTCCAAAATGCCTATTATCTACTACAAGATGTCGCAACAGATATTTCCAGACAGATGGATTTAATGGATATGGATGAAGAGCGTTTGGAAGAGATTGAGGAGCGCTTGGCAGTCATCAAGAATTTGAAACGCAAATATGGCGATTCCATTGCTCAGATGTTGACTTATCTTGCACAAATTACTCAAGAACTTGAAAGTACGATGCAATCTGAAAATCAACTAGACCAATTGGAAAAACAACTGCAGTCTTTAGAAACTACCTTGATTAAGCAAGCTGAAAAAATTAGTCAGATGCGACATGAAATCAGTCATTACTTATCTAAAGAAATTATGCAGGAACTAAAAGAATTATATTTGGAAAATACGCAGTTTGAAGTCCGGTTTACTAAGGAAAGACAACTACAAAGTCAAGGAATAGATCAGGTCGAATTTTACTTGACTACTAATCCAGGTGAACCACTTAAACCATTAGTCAAGGTAGCTTCGGGTGGGGAGCTCTCACGTATTCTTTTAGCGTTAAAATCGATTTTTTCACGGAGTCAACAAATGACGAGCATTATCTTTGATGAAGTTGATACGGGTGTGAGTGGTCGTGTAGCACAAGCGATTGCCGAAAAGATTTTAAAAATTGCCCATGCTTCACAAGTTTTGTGTATTACGCATTTACCGCAAGTGGCTGCAGCGGCGGATAATCAATATCTCATTCAAAAACAAGTCACCAATGGCCGAACTTCTACGACGGTCTTACCATTATCGCAAGACGAGCGCGTAGAAGAAGTAGCGCGTATGTTAGCTGGTGCGGAGATTACGGATTTAACCCAAAAACATGCCCAAGAATTAATAAATAGCCTAGGAAAACTAAGAAAATCTTGATAGGTTTCGAGCAAAAGATTTTGGCCAATCAAAAAAGAGGCGGTTTTGTATAACGCGCCTCTTTTTTCAGGTATTTTTTTTACATTAATGCGGCTACCGTTGATAAAATGACGCCACCGATAGTTACAATCAACATCGCCCAAATAACGACTTTTGTCACTTTTTCAAAGGTAGACATTTTTTTCTTTTCGCTCATAATTTCCGTCCTTTTTCTATTTTTCTTTAGTCTACAACCTATTATACGCAAATTCAAGAAAAAGGACAAAGAATTTTTAAAAAGATTGAAACACCTGTGTAAAAATTTTAGTGTATAGTTAGTATGGTTTATTAGATTGATGATTAGAAACTATACAAATCAGGTGAATTTGCATAAAGAGAGGATAACAAAATGGATCACAGTACGTTGCAATTATTAGGGTGGTTTGCGAGCCCAATTTTATTATATATGGGATTGAATTTCATTATTCATCGTTTTTCACTAAAGAAAGTCATTAAAGTGAAGTTAGCGGATATCATGGTGCCAAGTTTATTTATTATCAATAGTCATTTGGCAAAAGTGTTGTTCGGTGAGTCAATTTTAGCTTATATGTTCATTTCTGCATTATTATTAGCGATTGGAATGGCAGTAGTACATGCATACTTCTATGATGAAATTGACTATCTTTTCTATTTAAAGATGTATTGGCGCTTTTTATTTCTGATGATGATTGTTCTTTATCTATTCTTATTAGTCTTAGCAATTTTATAATAAAGCTATCGTAAATCGGTTCCAACTGAATAAAAACTTCTTAGAAACTTTTAAAAGATTCCATTTTTAAAATTTTTTGTTTTTTTTAATTAAGTTATATTAAATATTGGATAAATGGTGGTAGAAAGTGGGGGAATGTGGTAGACTAAGGGTACTAAGTGGTAAATGGAGGAAATTTCGATGTTTATGGGTGAATTTCAACATTCAATAGACGCGAAAGGCCGTTTAATCATCCCTGCCAAATTTAGAGAGAAGTTGGGCGAAAATTTCGTTGTGACTCGGGGATTAGATGGCTGCTTATTTGGCTATCCTCAAGAAGAGTGGGAAAAATTAGAGGCGAAATTAAATGAAATGCCACTAGCGAAGAAAGATGCACGTCTGTTTGTGCGCTTCTTCTATTCTGCCGCCACTGAATGTGAACTCGATAAGCAAGGTCGTATCAATATTCCCCAAAGCTTACGTCAACATGCCAATTTAGAAAAAAGTTGTGTCATTGTTGGGGTAAGTAATCGTATTGAGATTTGGGACGAAGCTCGTTGGCAAGAATTTACCGATGTAGCTGAAGAGAACTTTGATGAAATTGCTGAGTCGATGATTGATTTTGGATTATAAAAGATTGAAATGAGGATTTGGTAATGGTTCAGTTCCAGCATTATACTGTAATGAAGCACGAAACTGTCGATGCGCTTAATATTAAGCCGGATGGAATTTATGTCGATTGTACGCTCGGTGGGGCTGGGCATAGCGAATATATTTTATCGCAATTATCAAACCAAGGTCATCTATATGCCTTTGATCAAGACCAAAAAGCGATTGATCATGCAAAAATTCGTTTAGCTAAGTATGTCGAAAATGAGCAAGTGACATTTATTAAAGCGAATTTTCGTGAGTTAAAGCATCAATTAAATGAGCTTGGGGTATATGGCGTAGATGGCATTATTTATGATTTAGGGGTTTCCTCTCCACAATTAGATGAAGCTGAGCGTGGATTTAGTTATCATCAAGATGCACCATTGGATATGCGGATGAATCAAGAGGCTGACTTTAGTGCTTATGATGTGGTAAATGATTATAGCTATCAAGAGTTAGTGAAAATCTTTTTCCGCTATGGTGAGGAAAAATTCTCTAAACAGGTAGCACGTGAAATTGAGCGTGTACGTGCCAATAGACCGATTCAGACTACCGGTGAGCTAGTAGATATTATTAAGACTTCTATTCCAGCACCGGCCAGACGAAATGGCGGACATCCTGCAAAACGAATTTTTCAAGCGATTCGGATTGCAGTCAATGATGAGTTAGGTGCGGTAGAAGAATCTTTAGAACAAGCAATTGATTTATTAAACCTTAATGGTAGAGTAAGTGTGATTACTTTCCATTCATTAGAAGATCGCATTGTCAAGACGATGTTTAAGGAGTATAGTCAGGTACGCGATTTGCCACCGGGCTTACCAGTAATTCCTGATGAATATCAACCTATATTAAAACTAGTGAATAAAAAGCCAATAACTGCCTCAAAGGAAGAGTTGGCTGAAAATAATCGTTCGCGAAGTGCAAAACTAAGAGTTGCGGAAAAGAAAGTTAAGAAGGAGTAGGAACAATGGCTGAATTGAAGTATGAAGATTATTCATTTGATATCGATGCATCAATGAATCAACCACAAGAACAAATGAATAACTTTGTCATTGAAGAAGTCAAACGGCCAAAAGTTTCTGTCGTTCCTCACTCTCCAGCTCTTAAGTTAAAGCGCATCAGTTTGGTAGAAAAGATGATTGCCGTATTCTTACTATTATTTGCGGTGGTCATCGCGCTAGGAATGATTTATATTCGAACTTCGATTAATCAGATGGAGCATGATATTTCCATCGTTGAGAATGAAATCACAACAAATGAAAAAGAAATTACTCGCTTGCAGCAAGAGAAAAATGAGCTATCTAAAGCAGAACGCATTAAATCAATTGCTGATAAATTAGGGTTATCAATTAACGATGATAATTTAAGGAAAGTGAAGTAAATGGCCTATAAAGAAAAATTTGATAAGTTTCTTAAACAAAAGAATCTAACTACAACGAACAACCGCAAAAAAGTCGGAATCCTATTCTTTCTTACCACTATTGCGTTGTTCTTTTTATTTGTAACTCGCCTGGGATATATCGTCCTAGTTGGGCAGGTCGGCGGGGTGTCTTTGGAAGAAAAGACAGCTGCTTTGTATAAAGGATCTGAGGTGATTACAGCCAAACGTGGGACTATTTATGACCGTAATGGGGTGGCCATCGCCGAGGATGCGACTTCTTATTCCGCATATGTTATCTTGTCTGATACTTATGTGCAAGGGAAAAAGAAATTATATGCTGAACCAAAAGATTTTAGTATAATTGCTGAAGTTCTACATAATATAGTAGGAACGGATACGGCAAGTGTGGAGAAAGTCTTACATACTGCTTATGAGAAGAAAGTTCGTCCTTATCAAGTAGAGATTTCAGCAGCAAAAAATATTACCTTACAACAAAAAGAAGCAATTGAAAAAGAACTGAAAAATCGCAATAGTAAGGGTCTGTATTTCAATAATCACCCTTCTCGTATTTATCCGAATGGGCAATTTTCTTCACACTTGATTGGTTATGCCGATATTACAGTGAAAAATAATGAAGAACGGCTAGTCGGTAAACTAGGAATTGAGGAAGCATATAATGATGTGTTAAAGGGGACAGACGGGAAGATTACCTATCAAAAGGATAATTACCAAAATCCATTGCCTGGTACTGTAGCTGAAAAGCAAGCGGCGATTGACGGTAAAGATATTTATACTACTTTAGATAGTCGTCTGCAAACTTATTTGGATTCTTTGATGACAGAAGCCTATAAGAAGAATAAACCGGAAAATATGACAGGTGTCTTAATGAATGCCAAGACAGGCGAAATTTTGGCAGCAGCTCAGCAACCATCCTTTAATCCGGAAGATAAGTCAACATTAGGTGGAAAAGATTTTACCTGGTTGAATCTACTATTACAAGAGACTTATGAACCAGGCTCGACCATGAAGATATTGACGACTTCCGCTGCGATTGATCAAGGTGTCTTTAACGAAAATGAAACCTTCCCATCTGGTCAAATTCAAATTGCTGATACGACTATTGATGACTGGGACCATGGCGCATTAGGACCATTAACCATGCGGCAAGCTTTATCTTGGTCAAGTAATAAAGGGATGGTTATCTTACAACAACGGATGCAAGATCGTTGGCAACGTTACTTAAAACAATTCGGCTTTGGACAAACGACTAACGCTGGAATCCTTGGGGAGAGCCCGGGAATGTTGCCAGAAGATAATGTGGTATCCCATGCCATGACTGCTTTTGGTCAAGGGATTGCCGTAACTAACTTCCAAATGTTACAAGCTTTTACTGCTGTATCTAATAATGGTACGATGGTTAAACCGCACTTTATTAAAGAAATTGTGGATCATACGACGAATAAAAAAGCTGTGACTCAAACTGAGGTGGTCGGTAAACCAATTAGTGAAAATGCAGCCCGTAAAGTTCGCGAGTATATGCGTGATGTCATTGAAAATGAAAATTATGGTAGTGCATATGGCAAATATAGTGTGCCAGGGTATAATATCTCGGCGAAAACAGGGACAGCTCAAGTTGCTTCAGATACGGGTGGTTATCTACAAGGTGCAAATTCGTATCTTTATTCTATCGTCTTGATGATTCCTTCTGAAGAGCCAGAATATGTGTTATATTTGACGATAAAATTGCCAAAAGAATATGATGGTACAGCCTTACCAAGTATCGCCAATCCATTGTTAAAACGGGCGATGGACTTACAAGACGAAACAATTGGTAATAATCAAACAGAAAAAAGTACTGCGAAAGTGACCATTGATTCATATGTAGGAATGAAAAGTGTCAATGCGGCGAACTTAGCGGAAAAACGTGGTCTAGATGTGATTGTCATCGGGAATGGTGAAAAAATTACCCAACAATCAATTAAAGCAGGAATTAAAGTTCTACCAAATGAAAAAATCATCCTTATTGCCAAAGGAGATAAAAGCTATATGCCAGATGTATCTGGTTGGTCGAAAGCCGATTTGGTTAAATTGGGTAGTATTTTAGATATTAAAGTGAAATTTAGTGGTAGTGGTTATTGTGTTAATCAAAGTATTCAACCTTATGAACTAATCTCTGATCAAAAATCGATAACCTTTACCTTACAAGAAAATGAGTAAAAAGTAGGAGTGCAAAAATGGAACTAACAAAATTTTTCTTAGTCTTTGCTAGTGGCTTTGGTCTTACCTTTGCCTTTATGCCACTGTTCATCCATTATTTTCAGATGAAGAAATATGGTCAAGAAATTCGTGATGAAGGGCCAAAATGGCATAATGTCAAGGCTGGAACCCCAACGATGGGTGGCTTTGTCTTTAGTTTGGCGGCAGTAATCACGAGTATTTGGACGGCTATTTGGCTGAAACTATTGACTCCTACCTTATTCATCTTGCTATTTGTCTTTTTCCTATATGGTACACTTGGCTTTTTAGATGATTTTATCAAGATTTTTATGAAGCGAAATCTAGGGTTAAAATCCTTACAAAAATTAATTGGTCAAATTATCGGTGGGGTAGTCTTTTATCTAGTCTTTCTTGCCGATAAACAAGCCAATACGTTGAATTTCTTCACGATTGAAATTCCGTTATCCTATCTTTATGGATTGTTCATTGTCTTTTGGTTAGTTGGTTTCTCAAATGCAGTAAACTTAACGGATGGTATCGATGGTCTAGTGTCCGGATTAGGGACGATTTCATTTCTTACTTATGCGATTATCGCTTGGCATCAAAAACAATATGATATTTTCTTAGTATGTATCAGTGTGGTTGGTGGTCTTGTTGGCTTTTTCCCATATAATCATAAACCGGCTAAAATTTTTATGGGAGATGTCGGTTCATTAGCCTTGGGAGGACTTTTAGCATCTATTTCTATTCTATTACATCAAGAATGGACTTTACTTTTAGTTGGTTTGATTTATGTCATTGAAACAGCTAGCGTGATGTTACAAGTAACTTCTTTCAAATTAACGGGAAAACGTATCTTCAAGATGTCTCCGATTCACCATCATTTTGAGATGAGTGGTTGGTCAGAGTGGAAAATTGATATTGTCTTTTGGATTGTTGCCTTGGTATGTTCGGCGATAACATTGATGATTGTATTGTAAAAAGTGAGGAATGGAAAAATGAAAAAGATCACTAAATTTCAAAATGAAAAAGTATTAGTTTTAGGATTAGCAAAAAGCGGAGTAAGTGCGGCCAAATTGTTACATGATTTGGGTGCACTTGTTACCGTTAATGATGGTAAACCTTTTAATGAAAATCCTCAAGCACAGGAATTGTTAGAAACAGGCATTACCGTTATTACCGGTAGCCATCCGATTGAATTGGTCGATGAAGGCTTTAGTTTAATGGTCAAAAATCCAGGAATTCCTTATACGCATCCGATGGTTCAACGCGCATTAGAACTAGGTATGCCAGTGATTACGGAAGTTGAATTGGCTTATCTCATCAGTGAAGCGCCAATCATTGGTATCACTGGAACGAATGGTAAGACTACGACTACTACGATGATTGCGACGTTATTAAATGAACACCGTCAAAAAGGAAAAGCTTATCTTTCAGGAAATATCGGCTATCCCGCTAGTTCTGTTGCCCAAGAAGTGACGGCAGATGATGAATTAGTGATGGAATTATCTAGCTTTCAATTAAAAGGGACGCAAGCTTTTCATCCGCATATTGCAGTGATTACGAACCTTTATGAAGCGCACATTGATTATCACCAAACGAGAGAAGATTATGTGGCTTCTAAGTGGAAAATTCAAGCAAATATGACAGAGCAAGATTACTTGATTTTAAACTGGCAACAAGCAGAGGTCCGTGAATTAGCCAAAACCACCAAGGCTCAAGTTGTTTGTTTTTCAACGCAGGAAAAAGTGGACGGTGCTTATCTTTGGAAAGGAAATTTATATTATAAAGATGAGTTAGTGATGCCAGCAGACAAGTTAGGTGTGCCTGGTAGCCATAATATTGAAAATGCACTGGCTGCAATTGCGGTGGCCAAATTAATGGGTGTGACCAATGAAGCGATTGAGAGTGCGTTAAGTCATTTCCACGGGGTCAAACACCGTACCCAATTTATCAAGGAAATCGCAGGGGTTCGTTACTACAATGATTCTAAAGCAACGAATATTTTAGCGACACAAAAAGCATTGGCCGGATTTGATCGAAGCAAAGTGATTTTATTAGCTGGGGGCTTAGATCGTGGCAATTCCTTCGATGCCTTAGTACCAAGCTTGAAAGGACTCAAGGCTGTCATCCTCTTCGGCCAAACAAAAGAAAAATTACAAGAGGCAGCAAAACAAGCAGGCCTTGCTTCAATTACATTAACCGAAAATGTCGAAACAGCGGCCCCAATTGCTGCAAAATTAGCTGAGTCTGGCGATATTGTCTTATTATCTCCGGCAAATGCTAGTTGGGATCAATATCCAAACTTTGAAGTCCGTGGTGATAAATTCATTGCGGCGATTGAAAAATTATAAGAAATGAGAGAAATTCCATGAAGATATTATTAACTGGTGGGGGAACCGGTGGACATATTTATCCCGCTTTAGCATTTATTAAATATGTAAAATTGGTGGATCCAACAAGTGAATTTATGTATATAGGTGCTAAGCGTGGTTTAGAGAATAAGATTTTACCCCAAACGGATATTCCATTTCAAACTTTGGAAATTCAAGGATTTAAACGTAGCCTGTCCATCGATAATTTTAAAACTTTACAACTCTTTTTTAGAAGTATTCGTCAAGCGAAAAAGATTTTACGTGATTTTCAGCCTGATGTGGTCATTGGTACAGGTGGCTATGTTTCAGGTGCAGTTGTTTTCCAAGCAAGCCGCATGCACATCCCAACGATTATTCATGAACAAAATAGCGTTCCAGGAATTACGAATAAATTTTTAGCACGCTTTGTCGATAAGATTGGGATTGCTTTTAGTGATGCGGGACAATATTTCCCATTAGCAAAAACTGAATTGGTAGGTAATCCTCGTGCACAGGAAATGCAAGGAATTACGCGCAGTGAAGTCTTGAAACAATACAATTTAAAACCAGGTGTGAAGACGGTGCTAATTTTTGGTGGAAGTCAAGGAGCATTGAAAATTAACCAAGCAGTTGTCAATGCACTGCCAACTTTAGCGAAAAAAGAGTATCAAGTTCTCTATGCGTCCGGTGAAAGATATTATCAACAAATTGAAGAAGAAATCGGCATGTCAAAAGATGCTTTTAAAAATATTTCGATTCAACCTTATATCCACAATATGGCTGAAGTAATGGCTAATTGTGACTTATTGATTGGTCGTGCAGGGGCAACTTCGATAGCGGAATTAACTGCTCTTGGTTTGCCATCGATTTTGATTCCAAGTCCATATGTGACAAATGATCATCAGACTAAAAATGCCAAGAGTCTGGAAAAGATTGGTGCCAGCAAAGTAATCGCTGATGCTGATTTAACCGCAGAACGCTTAGTCCGTGCCATTGATTCCATTATGAATGATGATGAATTGTTGCAAAGTATGTCTAAAGCATCTAAGAGTCAAGGGATTGTTGATGCTTCTCAAAGACTATATCAAGTGGTCTTATCATTAACTGAAAAGTAGGTGAGGACTATTAGTAAGCAAGAAGAATCAAAGAAAAATGCTGGGAAATCTACTGAGGCAAAACCAACGCCATGGCAAGAAGCCCATCAAAAGTATCTTGAAGAAAAGCAGTTACTCGACCAATTTTTAAACGAAAAGGATTCATCACAAGAACCTGATGAGAGAATAGAAGATGACTTAGAGGATTCAGCTGAAGATAATGCGTCTTTAGAAATAGTGGCAGAAGAAAAAGCTGAAGAAAAAGCTGAAGAAAAAGAAGGAACCCAAGAAGCGCCACAAAGTTTTTCAGATAAATTGCCAAAGATGAAAGATTATCGTAAGCGTAAATTATATCGCCGGTTAGCTTTTCTATTGATTATCTTATTTCTACCATTGGCAGCTTGTATTTATTATATTTCGCCATTAGGTCAATTAGCGAAAGTAACAGTAGTCAATAATCAGCAAGTGGATGCCAAAAAAGTCATTCAGACGGCAAATTTCAAAATTAATCAACCACTTTGGGAACAGTATTTTGAGCGTAAGACAGCCTTAGCAAAGGTAGCAAAAATTTCTCCTTGGATCAAAGATGTAAATTTAAAAATTGTGCAACTGAATCAATTCCAAATTAATATTACTGAATATCCAAGAGTAGCCTATTTACTAAAAGATAATCAATACTTTGAAATCTTAGAAAACGGCAAGGTGTTAGATACAGCTATTGCCCAAGAGCAACTTCAAGCAGGATTGCCAATCATTGAAGGCTTTACTTCAAAGACATTGATTTTAAAAACATTGAAGGCTTACAACCAATTACCACAAGAATTGAAGCAAAGTATTTCGCAAATCAAATCTACCCCGCGATCAGATAACGAGCAGTTATTAACACTAAACATGAATGATCAAAATCAAGTGTTGATTAATGTCGATCAGCTAGCAAAAAAATTACCTTACTATGCAAAAGTTGTCGGTAATATGCAATCGCCGGGAATCGTTGATATGGAAGTTGGTATTTTCTCTTATCCTTATCCAAAAGAAGAGGAGAAAACGACAGACAGTTCTCAAAATCAGTCGGATAATCAGGGCGTAGAAGATGAAAACGCTCAAGAAAATACACAAGGATAAGATTATCTAAAGAAATTTGCAAAATTTACGATTTTTTTATATAATTTATCGCTAGCTACTTTTTAAAAGTGGTGAAAATGTGTTAGAATTACTAACAGTGAAAACTTCAAAAAAGTTAAGTTTGAACAATTTGTTCTATTGATAGTTAAAAATTAGGAGGGAGCCCCATCCATGGCAAAAACGGGAATTTATGTTGGGCTTGATATTGGTACGACATCGGTAAAAGTCGTTGTCGCTGAATATGTTGATAGCCAAATGAATATTATCGGTGTCGGCAATGCGAAATCTGAAGGGATTAATCGCGGTATTATTGTAGATATCGAAAAAACAGTACAAGCAATTAAACGTGCAGTTGCTCAAGCAGAAGAAAAAGCAGGTATTCAAATTCGTACAGTTAATGTAGGAATTCCAGCTAATCTATTAGAAGTAGAAAACTGCCAAGGAATGATTGCAGTAAACAATGATTCAAAAGAAATTACAAGTGAAGACGTACGCAATGTGGCTTCAGCTGCGTTAGTTCGTTCAGTTCCACCTGAAAGACAAATTATTGCAGTTTTACCTCAAGAGTTTACAGTTGATGGATTTGAAGGAATTAAAGATCCTCGTGGCATGATTGGGGTTCGCCTTGAAATGTACGGTGTGATGTTTACTGGTCCTAAGACAATCATTCACAATATTCGTAAATGTGTCGAAAAAGCAGGTCTAACAATTGGTCAAACAATTATTACCCCACTTGCTTTAACAGAGTCTATTTTATCTGATGGTGAAAAAGATTTTGGTACTATTGTAATGGATATCGGTGGCGGTCAAACAACGACAGCGGTTATGCATGATAAACAATTGAAATTTACGAATGTGAATCAAGAAGGTGGCGAATATGTCACTCGTGATATTTCAACAGTCTTAAATACCTCATTTAATAATGCTGAAGCGTTGAAGATTAATTATGGGGATGCGTATCCAGCACGTACTTCTGCAAGTGAAGAATTCCCTGTAGATGTCATTGGTAAGGCTGAACCAGTTAAGATTGACGAACGCTATTTATCTGAAATTATCGAAGCACGTATGGAACAAATCTTTACTAAAGCGAAAGATGTTTTAGATGAAATTGATGCCTTAGATTTACCTGGTGGTGTTGTGCTAACAGGTGGTGCTGCAAGTTTACCAGGTGTAGTTGATTTAGCACAAGAAATTTTAGGTACGCCTGTAAAATTACATGTTCCAAATCACATGGGCTTAAGAAACCCAGTATTTACGAATGTGATTAGCTTAGTGGAATATGCAGCAAACATGAGTGAAATTACGCAGGTTGTGGTTTCTGCAATTACAGGTGATAAGATGGGCGCAACAACACCGGTTCAAAAACAAGCATCCGTAATGCCTGTTGAAGAGCCTGAATATGAGCAACCAACTTATGAAACAAATGATCAATATTATGCTGACGAAGAAGACCATCAAGAAAAAGTCACAGATAAGATTAAGAATTTCTTTTCTAACTTTTTTGAATAATTGATAGGAGGAAAGAGAGACTATGGAATTTTCAATTGATAATAGTGTAAATTCTGGCGCGGTTATTAAAGTAATCGGTGTCGGTGGTGGCGGTGGTAATGCCGTAAACCGCATGATAGAAGAAAATGTTAAAGGTGTAGAGTTTATCGTCGTAAATACAGACGTTCAAGCTTTACGTGCTTCAAAGGCTGAAACTGTGATTCAATTAGGACCTAAATTCACTCGTGGATTAGGTGCAGGTTCTCAACCAGAAGTTGGACAAAAAGCGGCTGAAGAAAGTGAAGAAGCGATTCGTGAAGCATTAGAAGGCGCAGATATGGTATTTATCACTGCCGGTATGGGTGGTGGAACAGGTACTGGTGCTGCTCCAATCGTTGCTCGTATCGCAAAAGAAATTGGTGCTTTAACTGTTGGTGTGGTTACTCGTCCATTCACCTTCGAAGGACCAAAACGCGGACGCTATGCTGCTGAAGGTATTGCAAAATTAAAAGAAAATGTAGATACTTTGTTAATCATCTCAAACAATCGTCTATTAGAAGTTGTCGATAAAAAGACACCTATGTTACAAGCCTTCCGTGAAGCTGATAATGTATTACGTCAAGGGGTACAAGGTATTTCTGATTTAATTACTGCCCCTGGTTACGTGAACCTTGACTTTGCCGATGTGAAAACTGTGATGGCTAACCAAGGTACTGCTTTAATGGGTATCGGGGTTGCTAGCGGTGAAGAACGTGTAGTTGAAGCGACTAAACGTGCCATTTCTTCTCCATTACTAGAAACTTCTATTGATGGTGCGGAACAAGTCTTATTAAACATCACTGGTGGTTTAGATATGACCTTATTCGAAGCTCAAGATGCGGCGGATATCGTTGCTCATGCGGCAAGTGGAGATGTAAATATCATCTTAGGTACTTCAATCAATGAAGAATTAGGTGATGAAATTCGTGTAACAGTGATTGCAACAGGTATCGATCCAAGCAAACGCGAAAATACTTCTGGTCGTGCTCACCGTGCAAGTCAAATTCATACGACACAACCAAAACCAACTCTTGATTTAGATCAAGCTCGTCCAAGTACACCAACTACGAATGAAGAAAATTCATTTGGTGACTGGGATATTCGTAAAGAACAAAATGTACGTCCTAAAGTAGACGATGCACAATTTGAAAATGTTGAAAAACGCGAATTTGAAACATTCAACAGAGAAGAAGTAAAACCGGCAGAAGACGAATTAAGTACACCACCATTCTTCCGTCGTAAACGTAATAGCTAATAAAGGAAAAAGGAGGACCTGGGAATGATTGAAAATAATTTAGCGGAAGTAAACCAAAAAATTGAACAAGCATGTGCCCAGGTCAACCGTAATCGTTCTGAGGTAACACTAATCGCTGTGACCAAAACGGTTGATACTCAGACGACTAGTGAATTAATTGATTTAGGGCAAGTTCATATTGCTGAAAATCGGGCTGATAAGTTTTTAGCTAAGAAAGCAGCATTACCTTCAAAGGATATAGTTTGGCACTACATTGGTAATTTACAGCGGCGAAAAGTCAAAGAGGTAATCAATGAGGTGGATTATTTCCATGCTTTAGATAGTTTACGTCTAGCTGATGAAATCCAAAAAAGAGCAAATCATGTGATCAAATGTTTTGTAGAGGTTAATGTCTCCGGTGAAGAAAGTAAGCATGGGTTTGCACTTGAAGAGGTAAGAGATTTTATTCTAAGTCTTCAAAATCATGAGTTTATTCAAGTGGTGGGTCTTATGACAATGGCTCCCTTTGATTCAACCTCACAGCAACAACATGAAATATTTAAACAATTAAAGCAAAAGCAACTTGAAATCGAAGCTCTGAATTTAAGTTATGCGCCTTGTCATGATTTAAGTATGGGAATGTCAAATGATTATGAGATTGCCGTGATGGAAGGAGCAACCTATGTCAGAGTTGGAACGGCTTTGTTTAAGTAATTTTTCGAAAGGAGGCAATAAGATGAAACTATTAGATAGACTTTCTAGCTTTTTTGGAATGAGCGATGATGAGGAAATGGAGTTTAACGATTTTGAGGGTGAAGAGCAAGAATATTCTGCGCCACATCCAAGTATCACCAATAAAGTAACGAATCAACAGCAACCTGTCAATCAAGCACCAAGACAGTCTTTTTATCAACGTTCAATGGCTGATCATTCAAAAGATTATTCGACAAACCAATCTGCTCAAAGTTCATCTTTTCAGCAGCAAGCAAGTTATCAGCAACAAAGTTATGAACAAAAAAATTATCAATCACGTAATGTTGTTTCAATGCAACAGTCTCGTGTAGCGAAAAGCCAAGCAAAAACTCGCGCAGTCAAAGAAAATCACGGTAATAAGATTATTATTATCGAACCACGTGCTTATTCTGAAGCGATGAAGATTGCTAAACATATCATGAATGGTGAATCTGTTTTAGTGAACTTTCATCAAATCGAGGAATATCAGGCACGAAGAATTGTAGATTTCTTGACGGGAACTGTTTATGCAGAAAATGGCGATATTAAACGTGTAGGTAATGAAATCTTCTTATGTACAGCACAAGGAGTAGAAATTGATGGGACAGCGCAATCTTTAATGGATGCCAATATGTTGGAAATTCAATAATGCTTTTCTCAGTTAGGGTTACTGAGGAAAATTAGGAGGACAAGCCTATCCTGTTTTTATTAATCAAATTGATTGGTGATGTGGTGTATCTATATACGACATTATTAGTCATCTATGCTTTATTATCATGGTTTCCTGGTGGTTACCAAAGTAAATTTGGCCAACTTTTAAGTAAGATTTGTGAGCCTTATTTAAGTATCTTTGACCGAGTGAAATTACAGTTTGGACCGGTCGACTTTACGATTCTATTTGCGGTATTAGTCTTACAATTAGCTAGTCAAGCATTGATTCGTATTCTATTGTTTTTTGTATATTAATTTGAGGGGGTGGCTTTTGTGAACGCAAATGTGTATCAGCATTTTCGGGAAGATGAGCGCCCTTTTATTGACACTGTTGAAGAATGGTTAGAAAAAGTGGAGATGCAATATGCTCCAGTTTTAACTGACTTTTTAGACCCAAGACAAGCATATATCTTAGAAACATTAATTCGTCAAAATTCTGATTTAGGTTTTCGTTTTTACGGTGGATATGAAGCAAGTGAGCGAACGCGTTGTTTAATATATCCAGATTATTATACGCCTACACAAGAGGATTTTGAGATTGCATTATTTACGATTCAATATCCCAAAAAATTCGCCCAATTAAGTCATAGTAAGATTTTAGGGACTCTGTTATCAACAGGCTTAAAGCGTCAATCTTTTGGAGACATTATTTCAGACGGAGAAAATTGGCAAGTCTTGATGGCAAAGGATATCAGTCATTACGTACAGACACAAGTCGAAAAAATAGGCAAAATTTCTGTACGTTTAGAAGAAGCAAATTATACTGAATTGATCGTGCCAAAAGATGATTGGACGATGGAACAGGCCATTGTGAGTTCTTTGCGAGTAGATGTTGTAATCTCAAGTGTGTTTAATATCTCTCGCCAACGTTCAAAGCAGTTGATTGAAGCGAATAAAGTGAAATTGAATTGGATGGAAATGCAAAGAGCAGATTTTGTTTTGGATTTATTAGATATTGTATCAATAAGAGGATTTGGTCGTTTACAGATTCGTACAATTGAAGGAACGACAAAAAAGGAAAAGATTCGTTTATCATTAGGTGTGTTACGGAAATAAAAAGTATGAGGTGGTTTTTATGGCATTAACTCCATTAGATATTCAAAATAAGGTGTTTTCCAATAAGATGCGTGGTTTCGATAAAGATGAAGTGCTAGATTTCTTAGATTTAGTCGCGCGTGATTATGAAATTGCGGTCCAAAAAAATCGTGAATTAGAAAAATCTTTAAAACATGCAGAAGAAAAATTAGCTTATTTTAATGAGTTAAAAGATGCATTAAATCAATCAATCATTGTCGCTCAAGATACAGCTGATAAAGTTAAATCTAGTGCAACGAAAGAATCAGAAGTATTAGTAACCTCTGCACAAAATAAAGCTAATGAAATGGTGGCTGATGCAGAAAAAAGAGCTTTCCAAATTACTCAAGCAGCAGAAGATAAGGCAAAAGAAATTTTAGCTGATGCAACCAATAATGCTCGCCAATTGGTATTGGAAACAAATGATTTGAAGAAAAAAACACGTGTCTTTTACAATAGCTTATTATTGAAGATTGAAACCCAATTACAAGAAGTAAAAAGTCCAGAATGGGATGAAATTTTGGCACCATTTTCTAGTTATGTACCAGATTCATCTACTGTTTTTAAAGAAGTTTTAGAACAAACACTTGACAACGAGGCTGATGTTGAAGTAAACTCTCAATTAGAAGTTTCTAATCAAGAAGACGATGAAACTGATTCATCTTTAACTGAATAAATATTAGTGGAACAGAAAGCATTATTTTATTTTTCTAAGCGAGTCGGTGAGAGTGTAAGTCCGGTAAACCCTGAAATAGTGCAGATCATCCTATCATAACCTATCCCGAACCCATCGCATGGCAAGTAAGGGTAGACGGCTCATCTCGATATCGATGTCAAAAGGAAGATTTTATATCTTTGAATTTTGGGTGGTACCACGATTTCGTTCGTCCCTATGCTGAAATAGCATAGGGACTTTTTTTAGGACGTGAAACAGCTGGTCAGACATGAAGAAATTCGTGTGTTTACCTACCGCTGAGAAAATCGGATGAAAGGAGATTTTCTCAAGCGGGAGGGCGAATTTCACAATGGCTAGCTGTTGAACGCCGATGATTAAGGATGTGAGCCGGCGAACACAGATTAAACATGGATGTGAGCCGGGTCGGTCAGCTCCAAGCAGCTAAGGTCTCCGGAATGTCAGGAAAATCCATCGTGTTTTAAGATTTTCCTAGACAGGCCGGCTTAGATGCACAGGAGCTACCCGGCGAACACAGATTAAACATGGATGTGAAGCGACTTGATTGGTCCACTGAATTATTTTTTTAGATGATTTTTAATAATTAAAAGGGGAGACAAGATAAATGAAATTGAAAGAAACACTCCATCTTGGAAAAACTGGTTTTCCAATGCGTGGGAACTTGCCAAACCGTGAAGGCGAATGGCAAAAGGAATGGGACGAAAAAGATTTATATGGTCAACGTCAAAAATTAAATGAAGGCAAACCAAGCTTTGTTCTACATGATGGTCCTCCATATGCGAACGGAAACATCCATTTAGGACATTCTTTAAATAAAATCAGTAAAGATATCATCATCCGCAGCAAGTCTATGTCAGGCTTCCGCGCACCTTATGTACCTGGTTGGGATACACACGGTCTACCAATCGAACAAGTTTTAGCCAAACAAGGTGTTAAACGTAAGGAAATGGATATCGTTGAATACCGTAAACTTTGTCATGATTATGCGTTATCTCAAGTAGATAAACAACGTGCTGACTTCAAGCGTTTAGGCGTTTCTGGTGATTGGGAACATCCATATGTCACTTTAACACCTGATTATGAAGCAGCTCAAATTCGTGTATTTGGTAAGATGGCTGAAAAAGGCTATATCTACAAAGGGTTGAAACCAATTTACTGGTCACCATCAAGTGAATCTTCACTAGCTGAAGCCGAAATCGAATATCATGATGTGAAATCACCATCTATTTACGTTGCTTTCAAAGTGGTAGATGGAAAAGATTTATTAGATACTGATACTTCATTCATTATCTGGACGACTACACCGTGGACCTTGCCTGCAAACTTGGGTATTTCTGCTAATCCTGATTTTGACTATGTACAAATCAAAGCAGATGGTCGCAAATTTGTTGTTGCTAAAGACCTATTAGAAACTGTATCTAAAGAAATTGGTTGGGAAAATGTTGAAGTCTTACAAGAATTCAAAGGGGAAGTCCTTGATTTAATGACGGCACAACATCCTTTCTATGATCGTACTTCATTATTAATGTTAGGTGATCATGTTACTTTAGATGCCGGTACTGGTTTAGTTCATACCGCTCCAGGACACGGGGAAGAAGACTACATCGTTGGTAAGAAATATGGTTTAGATGTGCTTTCTCCATTAGACAGCCGTGGTTGCTACACAGCTGAAGCGCCTGGTTTTGAAGGGATGTTCTATGACAAAGCTAATCCAATTGTAACGAAGATGCTTGAAGAAAATGGTTCATTATTAAAACTTGATTTCTTCACCCATAGCTATCCACATGACTGGCGTACAAAGAAACCTGTTATTTATCGTGCAACGCCGCAATGGTTTGCTTCGATTGATAAATTCCGTCAAGATATCCTTGATGAAGTCGAAAAAGTCGATTGGATTATCCCATGGGGTAAAACTCGTCTGTATAACATGATTCGTGACCGTGGCGACTGGGTAATCTCTCGTCAACGTGCTTGGGGTGTGCCATTACCTGTATTCTATGCAGAAAATGGAGAAGCAATCCTTACTCACGAAACCATCGAACATGTCGCTGAATTATTTGCTGAATATGGTTCAAATGTTTGGTTCGAACGTGAAGCTAAAGATTTATTACCAGAAGGCTTTACGCATCCAGGTTCACCAAATGGTATCTTCACAAAAGAAACAGATATCATGGACGTATGGTTTGACTCAGGTTCTTCACATGAAGGCGTGCTACGTAATCGTCCTGAATTGAAATTCCCAGCTGATATGTACTTAGAAGGTTCTGACCAATACCGTGGTTGGTTCAACTCAAGTATTACAACAAGTGTGGCTATCAATGGGGTTGCTCCTTATAAAGCAGTCTTATCTCAAGGATTTACCCTAGATGGTGAAGGCCGTAAGATGAGTAAATCATTAGGAAATACGATTGTTCCTGAAACAGTGATTAAACAACTGGGTGCTGATATCTTACGTCTATGGGTAAGTAGTGTGGACTATGAATCCGATGTACGTGTCTCAATGGATATCTTAGCACAAGTATCTGAAGTTTATCGTAAAATCCGTAACACCATGCGTTTCTTATTAGCGAATACGACTGACTTTGATCCAAAAGCAAATCGTGTGGCTTATGAAGATTTACGCTCAGTAGATAAATACATGATGGTTCGTTTAAATCAAACTATCGAACAAATCAGAAAAGAAGGTTATGACAAATACAACTTCTTACACATCTATCGTACAGTTGTTAACTTCTTAACAGTTGACCTTTCTTCATTCTACTTAGACTTTGCCAAAGATGTGGTCTATATCGAAGCGGCTGATAATCATGAACGTCGCTGCATGCAAACTGTCTTTTATGATATTGCTGTGGCCTTGACGAAATTATTAACGCCAATTATCCCACATACGGCTGAAGAAATCTGGAGCTACCTAAAAGAAGAGGAAGAATATGTACAATTAGCTGAATTCCCTGAAGTTGAAACTTTTGCAAATCAAGAAGAATTACTTGATATGTGGAAAGCCTTCATGGACTTTAGAGATGATGTATTGAAAGCTTTAGAAGTTGCACGTAATGAAAAATTAATTGGTAAATCAATGGAAGCGAAAGTAACGGTTTATCCAAATGAACAAGTTCGTACTTTATTAACTGCTTTAAATGCAAACTTACCACAGTTATTAATCATTTCACCAGACTTCTTTACTGTCAGCGAAGAAGGTCCAGCAAGTGCGCCTGAAGCTGCTCAAAAATTTGAAGATGTAGCAATCTTAGTAGAACGTGCAGAAGGTCATGTATGTGATCGTTGTCGTCAAGTCAAAGCTAAATTAAGTGACCACGAACATCTAGAACATGTTTGTGAACACTGTGCCGAAGTGATTGAATCAGAATTTCCTGAAGAAGCAAAAGTGGGCTTTGAATAAAATATCATAACTAATTTTTTAGAGGAAATCGCCGACCAGTCGATGAAAGCTGGTAGGTGCTTTCCTCTTTTTTTGGCATGGCTGTGTGTGCGATTCATTTTGTTGTTTTTCTCGTTCGTTGATAACGATTCTCAATGAAAACAGTGAAAATATATTGGAATTTTCTAAAAATTTATGTAAAATTAAAAATATTCTTATAGAAACTCATTAAAAATTAATAATAAATGAGAAGGTTGATTGTTGGTAGGTTTAGATGAAAAAAGGAAGGTGTAATCAATGACGATAGCTGAAAAATCAAAATTAATGTATGATCCTTCATTTGAAAAAGATGCTTGTGGGATGGGATTTATCGCGCAAAAAGATGGCAAAGCAAGTCACCAACTAGTCGACTATGCATTAACCATGTTAGAAAGAATGAATCACCGTGGCGGAACTGGTGCGGAGCCTGATACGGGTGATGGGGCAGGGATTTTAATGGCCATGCCTGATAGTTTCTTCCAGAAAAAAGCCCAAGAAGCAGGCGTACAATTACCGCCAAAAGATGATTATGCGGTGGCCATGCTATTTTTACCAAAAGAAGCCGAGCAAAAAGCAACTTTACAACAGGCGATTGTCAATGATATTGAACAAGCAGGCTATCATGTCTTATGGCAAAGAGATGTCCCATATGCTTTTTCAAACTGTGGACCTGGTGCTCAAAAAGTGATGCCAAGTTTTGTCCAAATTTTTATTGAAAAACCAGTGGATACGAAGGCAGGACGAGCATTTGAAGATCAATTATTCTTGCTTCGTCGCAAATTAGAAAAAACATATCTAGCGAGTGATTTGACGATTTGTACGTTATCGAGTCAGACGATTTGTTATAAGGGGATGCTGCATGCTTATCAAGTGCGTCTATTCTATCTAGATTTACAAGATGAAGCGATGGAAACAAGTATTGCCTTAACCCACTCACGCTTTTCAACCAATACTTTCCCTAGTTGGAATCGTGCGCAACCTTTCCGCTTTTTAGCCCACAATGGTGAAATTAATACCTTACGTGGTGCAGAAAACTGGATGCACTCTCATCAAATTGAAGTCTATGATGAAGAAAATTCTGACTCTGCAAAATTAGAAAACTGTATGGAATACCTTTATCGTAAAGGTCGTGATATGGCCCATGCGTTAATGATGATGGTCCCTGAGGCTTGGTCTAAAGAAGCCAATTTATCTGCCAGCCAAACAGCTTTCAATGAATATAATGCAAGTTTTATGGCACCATGGGATGGACCGGCTGCTTTATGTTTTACTGATGGTCAATTAGTAGGGGCTGCCCTTGACCGTAATGGATTGCGCCCTTCAAGATATTCGATTACCAAAGATGGCTTAGTGGTCGTAGCTTCTGAATCTGGTGTGGTTGACCTTGAGCCAAGTACCGTGATTGAAAAAGGCGTATTAGGACCAGCAAACTTCTTCTTAGTGGATACTAGAACTGGCAAAATCATGCATTCAGCAGAAGTCAAAGCCCATTATGCGAGCCAACATCCGTATGAAAAATGGATTGCGAAAAATACGTTAACCTTAGATAAAATTGCCCCCGTTAAACAAACTGCGGCAAGCTATAGCGAACGTGACATGCAACAAATGTGGAAAGTCTTTGGATACACCGATGAAATGATTCGTACCGTGATTATTCCAATGGCTAAAGACGGGCAAGAACCGGTTATTTCTATGGGATTTGACTCTCCATTAGCGGTATTAAGTAAGAATCCGCAGTCTTTATTTACGTACTTTAAGCAACAATTCGCGCAAGTAACCAATCCACCAATTGATGCGATTCGTGAAAAGATGGTCATTGGTACAGAGTTATTCTTAGGTCGCGATGTCGATGTTAAGGCTGATATTGAGAAGAACTGTACGAAATTAAAAGTGGATTCACCAGTGATTTCAACAGAGGATTTCTTAAAGATTCAATCCTTAAAACAAAAAAACCATCGTGCTGTGACTTTATCGACACTCTATGATTATGAACCAGATAAACGTCATACACTCGAAAAAGCGTTAGAGCAATTATGTCGAGACAGTGAACGTGCCATCGACCAAGGTGCAACGATTTTGATTTTATCTGATCGTGATTATCAAAAAGGAAAACTTGCGATGCCGATTCTATTAGCGGTGTCTGGTTTGCATAATTTCTTAGTCCGTCAAGGTAAGGCGGCTTTGGCTTCGATTGTTGTCGATACGGCTGAGGTCTGCGAAGTGCATCATTATGCGATGTTGGTGGGCTATGGTGCAGGGGCGATTCATCCTTATGGGGCTTATCGTACTTTAGCGCATCTTGAATTAAATGATAAACTAGAAAATTACCGTCATGCGTGTGAAAAAGGCATTATCAAGGTGATGTCGCGGATGGGGATTTCGACGATTGCGGGTTATCATGGGGCACAACTATTTGAAGCAGTTGGGCTAAGTGAGAAAGTCGTGAATGAATACTTTACTGGTACGCAAACTCGAATTGGCGGTTTAAGTTTAGAGCAAATTGAAGAAGAATATGCTAAACGCTATGAGCTTGCCTATGGTCCAAAAGCCAATGATTACTTGCCATCTGGTGGTAGTTTCCAATACAAATCAGACGGTGAACATCATTTATACAATCCTAGAACGATTTATAATTTCCAAAAAGCAGTACGTGCCGGCGATTATAAATTATTTAAAGAATATGTGGCGCAGATGGAAGCAGAAATGGCAGAAAATCCTACCACCATTCGCTCACAATGGGAATTTAAAAAGACCCGCCCAAGTATTTCGCTTGATGAAGTCGAGCCAGCTGAACGCATCGTCAAACGTTTTAAAGTTGGGGCGATGTCTTATGGTTCTTTGAGTGAAGAAGCGCATAAATGTTTAGCTGAAGCGATGAACCGTATTGGCGGAAAATCCAATAGCGGGGAAGGTGGCGAAAATCGCAATCGTTTCAAAGTGCAAGCAGATGGTCGTAACTTCAATAGCCGCATCAAACAAGTGGCTTCTGGTCGTTTTGGCGTCAATGCGGAATACTTGATGAGTGCCGATGAAATTCAAATCAAGATGGCACAAGGGGCAAAACCAGGGGAAGGCGGTCAGTTGCCAGCGAAGAAAGTCTTCCCATGGGTAGCGGAAATTCGTGGGTCAACGCCAGGGGTTATGTTGATTTCACCACCACCGCATCATGATATCTATTCTATCGAGGACTTGGCACAGTTAATTTATGACTTAAAGACGATTAATCCATATGCCAAAATCAATGTGAAGTTGGTTTCTAGTACAGGTGTGGGTACGATTGCGACTGGTGTTGTTAAAGCGGGTGCCGATGTGGTCGTGATTTCTGGTTATGATGGTGGTACCGGGGCATCTCCAAGAAACTCTGTACGCGATGCTGGTCTACCATGGGAAATGGGATTAGCTGAAGCCCATCAAACCTTATCTATGAACCATTTACGTCAACGCATGACCTTAGAAACAGACGGTAAATTGATGACGGGTCGAGACATTGCGATTGCGGTATTACTCGGTGCTGAGGAATTTAGTTTTGCCTCTTTAGCTTTGGTCTCTATCGGTTGTGTCATGATGCGTGTATGTAGCTTAAATACATGTCCAGTCGGGGTAGCTACACAAAATCCAGCCTTACGTAAATTCTTTGCCGGTAAGCCTGAACATGTCATTAATATGATGATGTTCTTAGCAGAAAATCTACGTGAAGTGATGGCTGAATTAGGCTTTAAGACAGTCGATGAAATGGTTGGTCACGGGGAAAACTTACAAGCACGCTTTGTTGCAAAAGGAAAGGCAAAATCATTAGACCATTCACGCATGATTGGCCATGAAATCGGAATTGAACGTAAAGTGGTTGATCCATTCTATGAAAAACGTCAATGGAAAGATTTAGATAGCTTTGCCAAAGGAGCGATTGAAGCCAAACAAGCAGTTACCATTAGTCAAAGTATCAACAATGTCAATCGTAGTGTCGGTACACGGATGGCTGGTTGGATTGCGGAACGATTTGGAAATTATGAAGTTTATCCAGGTCTAATCAAATATGAATATACAGGTATTGCCGGTCAAAGTTTTGGGGCTTTCTTAACCCAAGGAATGGAATTAAAACTAATCGGTGAGGCCAATGACTATGTAGCGAAAGGTCTAAGTGGTGGTCGCATGATTATCGTGCCACCAAAAGACGCGGCTTATGATATCGAACATTCACCAATCGTTGGGAATGTTGCCTGCTTTGGTGCCAACCGCGGGGAAGCTTTCTTTAGAGGATTAGCCGGTGAGCGTTTCTGCGTTAGAAATAGTGGAGCGCATGTCGTAGTAGAAGGCTGTGGTGACCATGGTTGTGAATACATGACTGGTGGTGTGGCGGTCATCTTAGGTAAGACTGGTCGAAACTTTGGTGCCGGGATGTCTGGTGGGGTAGCCTATGTCTATGATCCAGAGCAAACCTTTAGCCAACGTTGTAATTTAGAAATGGTTGATTTATATCCAGTCGGCCAAACAACTGGCGATGAAGTCTTGAAAGAATTAATCGAAAAACATCTAATGTATACAGATTCTGTAAAAGCGGCTGAAATCTTGAGTGACTGGGAGAATCAGCAACAATTCTTTATCAAAGTTTATCCACATGAATATCATCGAATGGTAGATGCGACACAAGAATTGGCACAAACTGGTTTAACAGGCGAAGAATTAGTCAACCAAGCATTTGAAAAAGTCGTGGGACCACAATTAAGTATCCCACAAGCACAAGGAAAGGGGTAAGAATGTTATGGCAGATCCATTTGGCTTTTTAAAACATGCAAGAAAAGAAAATCCATATCGCAAAGTAGACGAGCGAGTTAAAGATTGGCGCGAATTACAGATTCCCCTTTCAGTTGAAGAACGTCAAGAACAAGCTTCTCGTTGTATGAATTGTGGGATTCCGTTTTGTCACACTGGAACCTTTTATGGTGGCAAGCGCGCGGTGTCAGGTTGTCCCAATGATAATTTAATCCCTGAGTGGAATGATTTGGTTTATCAAGGTCGCTTCAAAGCTGCTTTCGAACGCTTAGCACGTACCAACCCATTACCAGAAATGACGGGGCGTGTGTGTCCGGCACCTTGTGAAAAAGCTTGTACCGAGTCTTTAAATGGTTCAGGTGTTACGATCCATGATAATGAACGCTTTATTATTGACACCGCCTTTGAAAATGGTTGGGTGAAAGAATCCGGTCAGCCAGCACAAAGAACGGGTTTTAAAGTGGCGATTGTCGGTAGTGGCCCGGCCGGTTTAAGTGCGGCATGGCGCTTGAATCAATTAGGCCATGAAGTCACCGTCTTTGAACGCAGTGATCGCTTTGGTGGTTTATTGATGTATGGGATTCCAAACATGAAGCTAGATAAAGAAATCGTACAACGACGGATTGATTTAATGGCGGAATTGGGCATTCATTTTGTGGCGAATACGGAAATTGGTCGTGATATTACGGCAGAAGAGTTACAGCGTGATTTTGACCGTGTCATTATTGCCGCTGGTGCAAGTGTGCCGCGTGATTTGAAAGTCCCTGGTCGTGAATTAAATGGTGTAAAATTTGCCGTTGATTACTTAACTGAAGCGACAAAAGATGTCTTAAAGCACGGTAAAGAAGCGACGAGTCGTAAATTAGAAGGAAAGCATGTGATTGTCATTGGTGGTGGCGATACGGGAAATGACTGTATCGGTTCAGCCATTCGTCAAGGAGCAGCTTCCGTTAAACAATTAGAAATCACGCCACAACTTCCCTTAGAACGTCAAAGCGATAACCCATGGCCAGAATATCCGATGATTAATCGTGTCGGCTATGGTCAAGAAGAAGCATTGACTGTTTTTGAAAAGGAACAATTGACTTACTACAGCACTTCAACTACTGGGTTTATTGGAGCAGAACGCGGGCAACTAATCGGGATTGAAACAGTGAAAGTGGACCAAAAATTCCAACCAATTCCAGGAACAGAACAAGTGATGAAAGCTGATTTAGTTTTATTGGCGATGGGATTTTTAGGTGCGGAAAATAGTCTGTTAGAAAGTTTTGGTGTCAAAGAGGTCTATGATGATTCGACAACCAATAATGAACGTGTTTTGGTTGCCGGAGATGCTAAGCGTGGCCCAAGTTTAGTCATTTGGGGCATTCGTGAAGGACGTCTAGCTGCTGAAAAAGTAGACCAAGCTTTACGTGCTTTAACTTACCAAGCATAAAAAAAGAAGCCGTTGGATGATTCCAGCGGCTTTTATTAGTGTGCCAAGTATGGTGCAATTCTAACTGGTGAAAGTCCAGTCACGGGTATTTACCGCCAAGTGTAGCGAACCGCAAGCCGACAGCAGTAATGCCTAGGGGGAGAAAGT
>NZ_JAKUDS010000022.1 GCF_023221775.1 Enterococcus cecorum
CCCCGCACTCGTTAAATCATTTTTTGTATATCCACTTCCCTTAGAAAAACTAGACATTTCCCCTAACTTTCGCTGTTCCCAAACTATACAAAAATTTTAATAATTCCCCATTCCGAGTTGTTATTACAGTAATACTGAAACCTTCACAGCTCTTTTAAATCAAATAGAAGTCGAAAAAAATGTGACCGCATCTAATGCTCTAAGGCATATTGATTCTACAATCATCTCTTTAGTGCTCAAGCATACAAATGAGCAGAATTTCATAAAACGAAGAACTGCAGTAAGATTTACTTGAACTATTGTTACAAAGATAATGATAGTATACATCCAGAGTCATTTAAGATTACCAAAATGTAGTCCACCAGCGAGCATAGTGTAAAGAATCAAGTGCATCTCACCTTGATTGCGGTATTGTTGTTAGAACTTGTCAGAATTCGGACAAAGCCACCTAATGCAATAACAATAATCAAGAGTTATGTTGATATCTTGAAATTTGATTCAGCAGAAAAATTTTGTCAAAAAATAAAAGCTGATTGCGATTCACCGACACGAAGCTAACGTTTAACTGGATTTTTGATGAGCACTTCTAAAATTATTTGAATTGTATACACAACCAAAATAATTCTGGATAGGTAGCTTTTCCTACGTAATTCCTATTATAAAGCGTTAAATAGTTCAACACCCTCATGCTATTATCTTCTTTTGCTACTCAAGTGGTGATCCACTACGATACTTTATTATATCATCAGATAAATCCGTCTTCACTCAACTGTTCCAAAGTTTCTCTGAAATTGGTTTTTGTGATTTTAAGCCCATTACTTCCTTGCAACCTTATAACCGGTGGATAATATTTTCCTTGTTCAATCGCCGTAATAGTACTACTGCTATTTCCTTTTCCTCGACCGCTATGTGGTGAAGGACCAACTAATACCACTCTATAATTAGGATTATGTTGCAGCTTCTTGTAATCATATTTTTGAATTTTTTTATAATCCAAACAAAATTCAAACCTGCTCTTGTCTAGTCCTAATTTCTTCGCTATCCCCAACAGTATATTTTCCTTGACCTCAGTTCCACCAATAACGACAATCTTTCCTTCTTTAAACGACTCTACAGTGTTATTTCCTTTAAGAAGATCAGACATATCCATCATAGACAACCATTCTTCTAGTTTATCCGTTCGATTTAACTTTGAAAGAATAGCGGTAACCTTATCTGGAAATTGATTCATAATATCTTCTTCTAAATCAGATAATTCTATGAGTGATAATGCCACAATTACTCCTCCTCAAACATATTTTTTAGTGTCATCGTTGCTTTTTGAAGTCTGTATTTCAATATTTTAATCTCATCCATTTTTATCAAATATTTTTCAGCAAATTCATTTTGTATTTCTATTGAAGGATTTGGAATGAGCATATTTGTTAGATCTTCAAGAGAAATGTTTGGTATAACCGAACCAACATTAATTCTTGATAGCGCAGCCACTCCCTGTTCACTTTCTAAATAGGCTTTTACATAGTATGGATTTGCTTTTGTTTCATCAAGTTCAATAATATATAGATTACCACTTGCTAATATCTTTTGTCCGTCTTCAATAGATGCTACTGCAACTTTTAATGGTGAAATATTTTTAGAAATAACCAAAGAATGATTGTTTAAACAATATTTTTCCTGTTTCTTACCAATTTCTTTCAAAGATGCTAACTCTTCACTAATCATTCCGTCTTGAATATCAGCAAGTTTTAAATATCGATACGGAGTTGGCGTATCCGAAATCATTTCATCCATAACAGCCGCTCTAAGTTGAATCCCTCGCTTAACATTTTTAATGATATCAGCAAAAGGAACGCCATCTTTCACCTTAATTTCAGGCTGCAAGTATCTTAAAGGGTTAATCACATAGTCATTGCGAGCAATTTCTTCCATTTCTACTCGTTTAGATAACTCGCTGTCTGTATGCAACATATTTAAAATACTAGTGATTGTTTCGTCCGTAAAAACATTTTGCGTTTTGTTCATTTTTATCGTTTCAAGCTCACTTGCGTCGATAAACCTAATTGAATCAACATTATTTTTACTAAGAACTAACACTGAAGTCGCGATACTAGAAAAAGGAGCAAACATATTCGCCGGAAATGAAATAACAGCTTCTAAAAAACCAGACTTAATAAATCTTTCACGAACCTGTCTATCCATTCTGCTATTTCTTGTTGTTGCATTTGAAACCAATACAACCGCTTTTCCTTTATCGCTTAAATGTTTGATAACATTTACAATAAAATACCAATCCGCTATTGTACTTTTTTTCAATTCTGGAATCAAGTCAGCACAGAAACTTGCTCGTTGCTCATCTTCTAACAAGTATCTAGTCTGAACTCCCCATGGATAATTACAAAAAATCTTATCAAACTTTTTATCCTCTGAAATTTCCAAAGCAGAATTTTGCTCTATATCTGTTTCGTTAGAGAAAAATGAAAGTCTAATATCAGAAATAATTTTTGCTTGCGTGTTTGTTTCTACGCCATATAAGGAACAGTCATTATTTTGTGATGCAGCAAACGTCAGAAATACACCCTCTCCACTACAAAAATCAGCTAAACGATCATTCTTTGGATTTAAAATTTCATACGCTAGTTTAACAATGCTATTTGGTGTCCCGTTCATTGCACCAAATTTTTCACCAGTATTGGAATTCCATAAAACAACTGAAAGCAATGCATCCAATGATAATAATCCGGCAATTTCAAAGGTTGTTTTCCAATATGCGTCCGAAGTTCCATCTTTTAAAAAGTATCTCTGTGTATCAGGTAAATTTTGGTCTATGAATTTTATTAATTCATTTTCATTCGGCAATTCCTCGTTTTTCACCAGATATGCCAAATATGCTGTAGCTATTATCTTTGCTTCATCTACTTGATCAATCTCTCTTAATTTAGAAGCAATAATCGAAGCATTTCTTTCTACATTTACAAATTCTCGTTCTTTCAACTTTTTAATATCCAAAGCAATCTCTCCTTTTAGGTTTTTAACAACCTTGATTACAAGTTCAATATATCACCTGCAAATAAGGTTGTCAATAACCTAATTATAAAATTTCACATTTACTGATAATATTTCGAGAAACTTAATACACTTATCCGGATTTAGCTACAGTAATTCGTCTGATACATTAGTGACTTTATAAGAAAATCAAAAAAGAATCTTACCACTAGATAACTTCCGATAGTAAGATTCTCTTAAATTTTCTTATGATTATTTATTTAACAACATCCATCATACAATTTTTATTGTTAATACATGTCGCCATGAGTTTTATACTACTCTTCATCTATTTCCTCTTGAGACGATGTAGTTAAATTCATCATCTCTTGGAAATATGTTTCCCCATCAATCTTTTCTTCTGAATACTGTCTCATTAATTCATCAACCTGCTCTTTTAGTTCTTCTCTGGTCATTATACTTACCTCCTTATACTATTTTGAGTTCAAAAATTTTGAAAAAGTTGACCTAATAATGCGTATGATACACCAATTATTTTACAATTGATTCATAAAAAAATCATAAACTTTTGAACGCTAGTTAATATTATTTTTATTTTTCGAATGGGCGTGAGAAAACTTTTCCGCCCTCCGAAACAAGTTCTGTCAAATTTTCAGATGCAAATTCTGCTACACTGTGCCATTCCTTCTTGAAATGAAAAAACATTTTTCCATCTATTAGCTTGGTCGGACATGTATATGTTCTGCCTCCTGATGTTATTGAACACCAATTTAATATTTTGTTAATACCTAATACAAGCATACTCTTCTCCTCTCTTAAGTTGTAATTCATATAGTATTTAAGCTGTATATTTTCTATATGATCCTACATATGTCTGATTTGGTAATAGCTGTATCCCTAACTTTGCTGCTTCAGCCGCTTTCTCCACGGAGTGTTGTCTACCCTCAGATAAATTTCTTACATGTGCTTTAACTTCGATAGGGTCCATTGAAGCCTTATAAACGCTATTTGTACTTAGTTCTTCAATAACAGATGCGCTCTCTGACTTTACAATCGATGATGTGGGTATTTTATCAGCATCTTTTTTTATTTTTCTAGCTAAATCATCCCATAATTCCACCATAGCTTCTCTATTTTTATATCCTATTATCAACCCTATAATTGCCGTAACACTGACACCGACAATAACTAATTTTATTTTGTGATCTTTTACCCACTTAATAAATTTACGCTTTTCATTTTTCATCAAAACACCTCCCGTACTACAATGGACAATATTGTCCGCATTTGATATAATCATATTATGCTTTAAATTCCACATTGTCAATGACTGCTGTCTATAAACGGTGCGGTATTTTTAGCAAAAATGTCCACTCTTAGGAGAAACTATATGGCTAACAAATCTTCAAAAAAAGTTTCAATCAACAAACAACGATTTTTAGAAGTTCTAAAGCTGAGAAATTGTAGTATCCGAAAATTAGGAGAGGCCTATGAACAAATTGAAAGAACAGAAAAAACTATTCGTAGATGTTTAAATAATGGCGAAATGCCACCTGACCTTCTAGAAAGAATCGCAAAGTACCTTAATGTACATCCAGATTACCTATCTGGTGTATATGATAATGCTGCAGACCGCATAGAGGATAAATTTTTAAAAGCTTTATCGAAATCATTTATTAAACCAGAAAGATATCCCTACCTTCTTAAAGCAAAAAAAGATATAGGCTATACCACATATTTTGAAAATATTTTAACTATGAATGACATTTCTATGGATCAATTCAATACACTTTCTCCAGAAGAACGAGTGCTGTTCCGTCAACAAATGACGGTAGCTATTTTGGAAGTAATTGCAAAGCACTTTAAGCAAGATGCTCTTGGAAATAATCTACAAGATGAACTTGAGTATTGTAAGGACTTCGTGAATGATATTGATCCGTTTTCTTACTTTGCACATCTCGAAGGTATTGGATTAGATAATCCTGAATTTGATGATGTCAACGATGCACCAGACCGCTTTGCAGAAGGTAACAAAATATAAGACAAAAAAAGCCCATTCTTGACCGACACCCCAAGTGCTATGCAATATTAAATTGTATCGAGTCCCCCCTTCTTCTCTATGTAAACTAGGTCTTTGATACAAATAGAAAAAGCCCAGAAACAGCTGTATTTCAAGCTATTTCTAGGCTTTTTTATTTTTGAGCAGTATTGGTTTATTGCCTTTTTATTCATTTTTCATCTAAATGCCCTTCAAAGAAAGAGAAAAAGCGACACCCCTAAATCGGAATAATTAAAAGGTTTAATCTTCAGAATAGAAATCATCTAGTACATATGTGGTTACCTGGGTTATAAATAGTTCATACTTAATAACAAGCCTTGTCAGATCATTTCCGTCAATAAGTGTAATAGGTGTTCCTTCTCTTGCTGCCTCACGAGCCTTGTTTGTGAACCTGCTATTCGTAATAAACACACCATAATCCGCCTGGAACTTATTCATTGCCCCAAGAAATTGATTAATGTCTGGCTCACTTACAGGATTGGTATTAAATCTTTTACACTGAATGACTACCCTTGTCGTTCTAAAATCATCGTCATCTGTATGATAGCCATAGCCATCAATTCCACCATCGTTTGAAATTTGAATACCTTTGTTCGTAAACTGAACTCCCATCTTTGTAAGAAGCGCTCTTGAGAATTGTTCAAACTTAGCTGGTGACATATTGGCAATAGCACTTTGAAGTTTGACTTTGAAATCATCTAATAGTTCTTCATCTGCACTCGATGAATCTTCATCTTCTACATTGGGATCAACTTCTACTTCGTTCTTTTTCCTATTCTTGCTAGATTGTTCTTCCCAATATAGGTATGCTTTATCTCTAACTTCTGTTTTCACATCAAAGTTTGATAAATCCAAACTCGCCCCTACCTGCGTAAGAGTAATCGTTGGGTTATACTTCACATAAGAAATGAGGCCCACATAGGCTAACTCCTTAAGAGCAAAATTAAATTTAAAGTCAAATCTCTTATACTGATTTCCTGTTTTATTTGATGTATAAAGTTTCTGTTCAAACTCTGCAATATTCTCATCTAATTCACTAATTCTCTCGCGGATTTCTGAACGCTCTAACTGTCCACCAGCTTCTTGTAGAACCTCAAGAATTGGCTTGATTAGATAGGATATTTGTTCTTCTGAATTTAAGGTATCATAATACATTTTTTATTTTCCTCCAAAGATTATAAAAACCAGCTTTTAAATTGTATAACGAGCTAATTGGAACTTCAATATGCCCTCTTGCTACACAAACATTGTTTTTTATCAGGTAGCACTCCACATAGTGACTTCCCCTAAAATTAGTATGCTCTCACTTTTTTGTATAGGTTTTCTCAAGATGAATGCACATCAATAATTTCCTTTACCTTCTTAGCCAAAGCAGTGCACTTATCCTCGATAATAATCTCATCAACTTCTTTGTCTGCACCATATTCAAAGTTATATTGTTCACGTAAAGCAAACAAAATATCATAAAAAGCTTTTTCCTCAAATGCTAGCCCCATCTTAATGTAGTCTCTAATAAGAGTTAGGTGTTCCTTGGCTTGACTTGTAATTTGTATGGTATACGTATCCATTATAGACCTCGCTCTAATTCTTCAAAAACATCGTCTATTGGATAACTATCCCCTTGTATTGCCTGAGTATAGCCTGTTGCCATCATTGAATTGAAGGTGTCTTCATCCATTTCTTCTCTTATAGGAATAGTCTTAGAAACAGTCAAAGGAAATGGAATCCCTTGTTTTAAAATGATTTGTCTGTAGAACATATCAATAGCACTTGCCCTAGAAATTCCTAGGGTTTCTAGTATCTGTTCTGCTTGTTCTTTAATATTTTCTTGTATTCTTACATTAACATTTGCTGTTTTCATTACTGCCATAATACTCACCTTCCTTTAACTTAATTATAAGGATTTGTATCGCATATAGCAACACATATCTTGCCGTATTCTACAACTGGCAAATTCCAGATAATAGTATCTTTGTGACACCAACATCATGTCTTAGGGCCAACTTTTTACTTCATTTTGTATTTTTCCGACATTTTACTTCTTATTTTCTCCCAAACGCTTTATCATGAATCAACACTGCTTACGTTTGTAGCCTAGAGATTGAAGTTTTATATCACGAAACATTCATCTGAGACTATAAACATCGCGGTAATGCCCAGCGTACTGACTAGGACATTTATCACATTAGAATAAGCGTGACCTATCAACAATCACCTAACTTCTTAAAAATCGCCTAAAAACAAACTAAAATTAGGCGAAAGGCAGTGCGACCTTTTATGTATAAAGAACAAACCATAAAATCAAAAGAGAACGCCCACTAACCTAGCTATCATTAGTTAGTGGGCCTATTCTTTACTCTATCCCAAACTCTTTGGCGTAGTGCATCACACCGCTTACGTTTGCGGCGTGAAGATTGAGTTTTTTCGCCATAAAGTATTCGTCTGGTACTTCAAATGGTGCAGTAATATCGAGTGAGCTGGCTGAGACATAACCAAAACGTTGATAATACGGACCGCCTAAAACAATCACATAATCATACCCTAATTGGCGAGCGATTCGATGGCCCTCGTTGACAAGTGCCGCACCAATTCCTTGTCCTTGATAATTCGGCAATACAGCTAATGGCGCTAGTGCTAACACGGTCTTATCGGCGATTTGTCCTTTGGTAAAGAGGATATGACCGACAATTTTCCCCTCTATCTCAGCAACTAGCGAAAGTTCAGGAATGAAAGCTGAACCTTTTCTTAAGGCAGTGACCAAATCCGCTTCATTGCCGTCTGCGTGTTCTGCCTGCTCAAAGGCCTGCTGGACGACATGATAGACTGTGTCGTAGTCTGGTAATTCTTCTTTTCTAATTTGCATAATAACCTCCCATGATTTCAAAAAACGTTTCACTCCTTAATGGTTTTGGTCGACTTAATTATAGAGGAAACAGATGTCTTTTTCTATTATTATGATTATAAAAAAAGATATTCAGCGTTATCCTCCATTTGAGTAACAACACTAAATATCTTAGACCCCAAAAAACGGCCGATTACTTGAACCGGCCGCTTTTTGTTTATTCTTCTGTTGTATCATCTGGTGTGATTGTCGTATCTTCATCAGATTGCGCTTGTTTTTTCGCATCACGTTCTTCTAGGGCACGTTTTGCTTCTTCATAACTTTGCGCTTTTTCACTTGGAAATTCAGATTCATCTTGTGCAGGCATTTCTCCTGTTTCAAACAAGGACTTGATTGCCTTAGCATCTAATGTTTCAAACTCTAATAATTTTTCAGCAATTAATTTATGTTTGTCACGATGCGTTTCGATGATTTCGCGTGCTTTATCATGAGCTTCCATCAAGATACGGCGAACTTCTTGGTCAATTTCATAAGCAATTTGTTCAGAATAAGCTTTGGTTTGACCATAGTCACGACCGATAAAGACTTGATGATTACCTTCGTATTGCACCGGTCCAAGCTTGTCACTCATACCATATTCAGTCACCATGCTGCGCGCTAAGGCTGTGGCTTGTTCAAAGTCATTGGAAGCCCCAGTAGATTGAACACCAAAGATAATTTCTTCAGCTGTACGTCCACCTAATAGACCAACAATTTGTTCGAACATATCGTCTTTGGTTAACAACATTTGATCTTCTTTTGGTAAAGCAATCATGTAACCACCGGCGCGTCCACGTGGGATAATCGTTACCTTGTGTACGACACGCGCACGAGAAAGCACTAAACCAACGATGGTATGTCCGGCTTCATGATAGGCCACCATTTCGCGTTCACGTTTACTAATCACGCGGTCTTTCTTAGCAGGACCAGCAATCACGCGGTCTTCAGCTTCATCAATATCAGAAGCATCAATTTTCGTTTTATTACGACGGGCAGCCACTAAAGCCGCTTCGTTTAAGACGTTTTCCAAATCAGCCCCGGCAAATCCTGGTGTTTGTTGGGCGATTACTTTCAAGTCGACATCATCAGCCAATGGTTTATTTTTCGCATGGACGCGTAAAATAGCTTCACGACCTTTGACATCGGGACGACCGACTAAAATTTGACGGTCAAAACGGCCTGGACGCAATAACGCTGGATCCAAGACGTCTGAACGGTTTGTAGCAGCGATGACGATTACTCCTTCATTTCCACTGAAACCATCCATTTCAACAAGCAATTGGTTAAGGGTTTGTTCACGTTCATCATGTCCGCCACCCATACCAGCACCACGTTGACGACCCACGGCATCAATTTCATCGATAAAGATAATGGCTGGTGAGTTTTTCTTCGCAGTATCAAATAAATCACGTACACGACTTGCTCCGACCCCGACAAACATTTCTACAAAGTCTGAACCAGAGATAGAGTAAAATGGTACGCCTGCTTCACCGGCAACTGCTTTGGCTAATAAAGTTTTACCGGTTCCTGGAGGTCCTTCTAGTAACACCCCAGCTGGAATACGTGCACCTAATGCTGAGAAGCGACGTGGATCTTTTAAGAATTCCACCACTTCGACTAATTCTTGTTTTTCTTCTTCAGCCCCAGCTACGTCAGAGAAACGCACGCGGTTGGCTTTTTTATCGGCTTCTTTGGCTTTTGATTTACCAAAGTTCATCACGCCACGGCCACCACCGCCACCACCGGCTTGTTGACCCATAATCATGTAGAAGAAGAATATCATGATGACAAACGGCACCATGCTAATTAAGAATGAAATCCAAACACCACTGCTAGATTCTTCCTTAATGGTTGTATCTACGTTATGTGTGGCTGCCAAAGAAGTAATTTCACTTAATGTGGAATCATTTGGCAAGACAATCGTTGTAAAACTCGTTGACTTCGTGCTAGTTGAACCTAGAATCGAAAGTCCACTGTTATTACTTACTGTTTGTTCATCTTTGTATTTCCCGCTAATTTTGTAGACGCCATTTGCCGGTTGTACGGAAAATGACTTGATTTTACCGTCTTCTAATTGCTCAGTAAATTTCGAGTAGTCAATCGATGGTGACTGACTGCTACCATTGCCGACAAAGAAGATTAAAATCCCCGCCATTGCAAGAAGCACAAGGATGTAATATAAGGTATTTTTTAACATACCATTATTATTTTTCCTGTTCATCGAGCTCCTCCTTGCCCTTGTTTGTCTTTTATTGACCTATATATTTTAACATAAGTATCAATATTTTTTTACTCATTTGTTTGATAAATTTCAGGTTTTAATACCCCAACATAAGGTAAATTACGATAACGTTCGCAGTAATCTAAACCATAGCCGACCACAAATTCATTCGGCACATCAAAGCCAACATAATCAGCTTCGATATCCACCGTGCGTCCTTCTGGTTTGTCTAAAAGGGTCACAATGGTAATCGAATTTGCTTTACGATATTTGAATAGGTCTACTAAATAAGCCAAAGTACGACCACTATCAATAATATCTTCCACGATTAACATGTCACGGCCTTCTACATTGGTATCAAGATCTTTCACAATTTTAACCTCACCAGATGACACCAAGGCATTTCCGTAACTTGAAACATCCATAAAGTCGATTTCCACATGGCTATCCATCGCACGAATAATATCAGCCATAAAAGGAACAGCCCCTTTTAAGACACCTACGACTAAAGGAGTTTTTCCTGCAAATTTTTCTTGTAATTCCTTACCTAGTTCTTCACAACGAGCGGCGATTTGCTCTTTTGTAATCAATACTTTTTCAATGTCATTCATCAACATGACCTTATCCTCCTTAAATGCTACTCTATGTATCGATAGACCAGTATGTAACGTATTTTATCAGTTTTAGCATCAATACTCAAATAAGAATTCACAAAAGGAAGCAAACTCATGATATTTTTTGACGCATCTAAGACCACAATTGCCTTCATTCTTTGTGCTGTCGGTATCTTTTCGTCAATAAAATACCGTCGAACCTTTTTTATTAAACTTGTACTTAACGCGATTTTATCCCCAGGTTTTCTAGGGCGTAACGTTAAAACCGGATTTAATTCTGCCAAAAATTCATGGCGAAATTCTGAGAAATATTTGACTTTTTTGGGAATTTTTTCCTCTCCTGCGACAAACAATCCCACCCAGCGATGTGCATCAATCATGATAGACTCGCCCACCTTTAGTGTGTAGCAAAAATCTTGAGTGATCACTTTTTCTTTTTGACGCGCAATGATTAGCTTGTCTTGGCTGGCTTGAATTTGCCACTGGTTTTCTACTGAGAGTACAAAAGTAAGGCGCTTCTCGGCAAGTAGGTCTAACACTTGCGCTACATGAGCTTCTTTTAAGGGAATCTGTGCTTTAAGTGATAAGCGATGAAAAATTCCCTGTAAAGCAAAATAACGTTTCGCCGGTGTGAGTTGTAAAAAAGGTTCAAGCAAAATCTGATAAGTATCGTACCTTTGTCTGACAAGTGTATCATACCATGTATCTTGCATTTCTTCCAAGATTTCCTGTAAAAAGTGCAGCTGCTCACTCAAACGTGCCACTTGGTTTAACGCTTGCGGATTTTCGCCTTTTAGCACCGGTAGTACCTGGTGACGCATACGATTACGCGAATAATCAAGACTTTGATTGGTTTCATCTTCAAAATAGGTTAATTGCTTTTCGTGCGCATAATCATAAAGCGCCTTTTTATCTGTAAAGAGTAAAGGACGGCACAATGGCAAGTCGGTCTCAGGAAGCACACTTTTGGCTTTCATACCAGCCAGATTTTGAAAATTACCGTATTTAACTAGCTTCATCAGCATGGTTTCCAGTTGGTCATCACCATGATGGGCCGTTAATAGACAGGTAAATCCTTGCGTTTTCATCACCTGGGCAAAATAACGGTATCTCGCTTTTCTTGCCTGCGCTTCGAGATTTGCAACTGCTTTTTCTTGCCAATTCGCCGTATAGAAAGGTAACTGCTGGGTTTGGCAATACTCTTTTAAGAAAGCTTGTTCTATCGCTGCATTTTCTCTTAACTGATGGTTAAAATGCACCACCGCCATTGGGATTTTCGCAAAACATTGCTGCATCAAATCCAGTAAAACCATCGAATCCACGCCACCAGAAACGGCAATTAATATCCGATCACTAGGCTTAAAAAAAGCATTTTGTTGACAATGTTGATAGAATTGTTTGGCTAAATCCATAGCACACCCCTTTCTTTATTTAGCGACATCACTCGGACCTTCCCGACGCTTTGGACAAACTTATCCTTATCGGTATCAATCAACTAAATACTCGGAAAATTCACCCTCCTGCTTAAGAAAATCTCCTTTCATCCGATTTTCTTAGCAGAAGGTAACACATGAATTTCTTCGAGGCTTCCCAAGCTGCCTCACAACCTGTATCGACGGTGTTCACTGGGTAGCTCCTGTGCATCTAAGCCGGCCTGTCTTGGAAAATCTTAATACATAATGGATTTTCCTGACATTCCGGAAAACTTAGCTGCTTGGAGCTGTGCGACCCAGCTCACAACCTTTGACTAATCTGTGCTCGGCGACTAGCTACTTCGGCGTATAAGCCAGCTCGTCTGGGAAAGTCTTTACTTTTCGGACTTTCCCGACAATCTGGACAAACTTATCCGCTCGTAGCTGACCGAGTCGCCTCACAACCTTATAATAAAAGCATCACCTAAGCGTCCCTTTTTATTGGGGTACTTAACTGATGCTTAGAATTTAATTTAAATTAGCTACGACGTCCGCCACGTCCTCCGCGTTTGCCTTCTGTATTGCGGCGTAAAGAAGCAAGGCGATCATCGCTATCTTTTAAGAATGAACTCATCAACGCATCGAAGTCTTGCTTAGGTGCATTGTCTTTGCGGCCATTATGGTTTTTGTTAAATGGTTTTTTATGTGAATATTCCTTCTTTTCTTCCTTTGGCTTGTCAATTGCTTTACGAATGGATAAACCAATTTTCCCATCTTCGCCTATAGCAGTTACCAAAACAGTCACTTCATCGCCAACTTTAAGCACTTCATTAATGTCTTTGACGAAACCATTTGAAACTTCACTAATATGCACTAGGCCGGTTTTTCCCTTTCCCAAATCTACAAAAGCACCAAAATTGGTAATTCCTGATACTTTTCCTGGCAGTTTTGCTCCAACTTCGATTGACATAAAAAAATTGTTCCTCCTAATATAACCCTTGTATATAATTCAACGTGACCATGCACGATGGATCCTTAATCCTTTGAATCGCTAGTCTCCGGCAATACATAAACTAGCTCTCCTTCTTTCGTATAAAAATAGCGACTTCTTGCAAGTTTTCCTACATAGTCTTCATCTTTTAACTGAGCAACTTCTTTTTCCAATGCTGCTTTTTCTTTTTTGGTTGCTTGATCTTTTTCTTTTGTTTCTTGTGCGTAAGTCTTTAATTCACGCAAATGCATCTGGTCCTTAAATAGCGCAACCCCAGCACTAACAAACAAAATAACGGCAATGGTAAAAAGTAGGGTTAACCGACGTCTACGAAAAACTAATTGGCGTTGCTCATGATATAATTTTGCATATTGCTCTTTCGTATACGCATTGTTTAACATGTGTACGTTTTCTTTTCCCGACTGCTTCAAAATCATTGCCCCCCAAATAGTTTCTTTTATACCCGTCAATTATACCAATATCTAAAAATAATGTCTAGATAACTTCAAGGAAAGAAAAAGAAAAATTCAGGCTTACTCATGATTTGATTGAGCAAACCTGAATTTTTTTTAAGCTTCTACACGTTTTTCAGAAAGAATCTCATACATCTTGCTTGCATCTTCTTTTTTCGTGGAATCTTGCAAGACAAGCACTTTTACCTCCAACGTTTTATTACCAAATTGGATTTGTAAAATATCTCCTACTTTTAACGTACTACTTGATTTTGCTAATTTACCATTAATTTGGATACGTCCCTTATCAGCTACCTCTTTGGCAACCGAGCGACGTTTAATAATTCTTGATACTTTTAAAAATTTATCTAATCTCATTTTTTCCCTCGCATCAATTCTAAGATTTTTTTGCCTTTTGGTAGTAACAACCATTCGCGGACTGTTAATAAGCGAAATTTTAAGGTGGCAGCTAAAAAGAAACCAGCCCCCACAACAACACCAATGATACATGTAATCAAAGCTTGTACACGCGATAAATCATCTGGTAGAAGACTTCGATACAGTGCCAAAGCGAATATCATTACCAATAAACACATTACTAATTTTATCACAAAACGGTCTTCTTTCCAAAACACATTGACTGGCCGCTTTGATTGTCGAGTAAAATATCCTAAGGCATAACTTAAAGCAATAATGGTGGACAAACTAGCCCCATCAATAGAGAACAGATAAGTCAGCGGATAAGTCAATAGGATTTTCACAATAAGTGCGCCAACAATTGCATAAAAGGAGAAGCGAAATTGGTTTTTACTTTGCTCAATCGCTTGGTAACTTTGAATCATAGACATCAGAAAAATAGATAAGGAAAAGATACTTAACGCCGTAGTTCCTAAGGTATCTCTAAACAATGCGCGGTTCATCAGAGGTAAAATCAAGATTAACCCCACACTCGCTGCACTGGACAAGGTAGCAACCAGGCGCAAATACATTTTACTCGAACGTAGATGGGCAAAAGTTTGCTCTTGAATTCGATATCGGGTTAAATTAGGTAAAAAACTGGCAGATAAAGCAGTAGACACTACCAAGCCTAGTTGTACGAAAGGTTGCCCGCGATCATAGATTCCTTTTAAATTTTGTGCTTTCATCATCGAAACACCCGCTTGATGTAAACCATTCGCCACAGTAAAGCTATCCACCAATTGAAAGACAATCAGCAGCCCAGTATAAAGTGTTAGTAACCCACCTTCAATGAATAGGCGTGAAAGCAAATAACGTTCACTTCTAAGCAGCTCTTTGATTTGTGTCATCGTCGGCCAAGCAAAGTGTAGCCAAGATAGCTGTTGTTTTTGGTGTTTTTTTAAAATGAGCCATGCCACGAGGCCACCAATCACCGATCCAGCCATCGCCCATTGTGCCGTTTGATAGACATCTAAATATCCATAGAAAAAACCTAATGCAGCCAAGATGATGATGAGTACTCGAATCAATTGCTCATAGACTTGAGAAATTCCACTAGCCCCCATCGCTAATTCACTTTGATAGGCTCCCCGGTAAACGGAAAGGACTGGCACTAAGAAAAAGGTACACGCACTCACCCTCAATACACCCGTCAAGTTACTGTTACCCATCCATTTGGCAAGTAGTGGACTTAACACCACTAAACCTGCCGCCATCGCAAAGGATAAGATGACCAGTAACGGAAAAATTTTTGCTACTTTTTTCTGTTTTTCTACATCATTAGGACTTTCTGCTAAAAACTTGGATAAATATTGTGGAAACCCTGTTAGAGCAAGTGTCATTGCCACACCATAAAAAGGATAGGCTTGCTGATAGACATAAAAGCCTAAATTGCCGACCAAATTTTGAAAAGGGACACGATAAATGGCACTTAAGATTTTCGATAAAAAGGCCGCAAATGTTAAAATAAAAGCCCCTTTGAGTAATTGTTTCATACTTTTTTCGGACATCTCATCCTCAATTCTGCACATCTGTTTGTTTTTGTGCAACTTGTTTTTCGTATTTTATATCTCGTAAAGCTTGCATAAACTGATTTAATTCCATCAACCAGACCATCTCCGGCATTTTTGGTGTCAGGCTGAGAGTAATAGTCATTTTGTCTTTCTCTTGGTTCATATTTGCTTTTAGTTTGGTTGCCGTTAAAGCTCTGAATAAATCTTGTACTGCATATTGCTGCGTACCAACTTTGCTCAAGGTAATTTTAATCGCTAGTCCTTGTTTTTTCACAGCTTCCACTAAGGCACGTTCCGCATTCATTTTCAGTTCACCCACTGCTAATAAATGTGCCACCTCATCCGGATATTCTCCAAAGCGGTCCAATAAATCATCTTGCAATTCATCCAACGCTTCTTGAGTATCCAATTCTCGAATTCGTTTATAAATCTCAATTTTTTGGCGTTCATCTTCAATATAACTAGTTGGCAAGTACGCATCCAAGCCCAAATCGATTTCAACCATCGTTTTTTCCAATTGGGTATTTTTCCCTTGCTTACGATTGACCGCTTCAGCTAACATTTGTGAGTACATGTCAAATCCAACTGAGTCAATAAATCCATGTTGTTGTGAGCCAAGGAGATTTCCTGCCCCACGAATGGATAAGTCACGCATCGCAATCTTAAAGCCAGAACCTAATTCGGTGAAGTCTTTGATTGCTTGCAGTCTTTTTTCACTGACTTCATTTAAGATTTTTTGCTGCTCATACATAAAGTACGCATAGGCGACACGATTACTACGGCCCACTCGACCACGCAATTGATACAAGGTAGAAAGCCCCATATAATCCGCATTTTCAACAAATAACGTATTGGCATTTGGAATATCGACCCCAGTTTCAATAATTGTTGTCGTGACCAAGATATCATACTGACCTTCAATAAAGTCAAATAGCGTATTTTCTAGCTGAACTTCTGTCATTTGGCCATGCGCAAAAGCAATCCGAGCGTCTGGCACCAAGGCTTGGAGTTCGGCCACTTTGCTTTCGATACTGTCCACCCGATTATACAGATAAAAGACCTGACCACCTCTAGCCATCTCGCGCATAATGCCTTCACGAATCGCGCCGGCATTATACTCCATCACATAAGTTTGGATAGGATAGCGATTGGCAGGTGGGGTTTCAATCACCGATAAATCACGCACACCCAACATCGACATATGCAAAGTCCGTGGAATTGGAGTTGCAGTTAAGGTTAACACATCGACTTGGGTACGCAATTGTTTCAAGCGTTCTTTATGACGGACTCCAAAGCGTTGTTCCTCATCAATGACTATCAGACCTAAATCGCTAAAAGTCACGTCTTTAGAAAGCAGACGATGGGTGCCAACGATAATATCAATCTGTCCATGTTTGAGCTGTTCGATGGTTTCATTTTGTTGTTTTTTGGTTCTAAAACGACTCAACAAACCAACATTTACTGGAAAGCCTTCAAAACGTTCCAAAATCGTCTCGTAGTGTTGTTGTGCCAAAATCGTAGTAGGCACTAAGAAGGCGACTTGCTTACTTTCTTTAATTGCTTTAAAGGCTGCACGCAAGGCTACTTCTGTCTTACCAAAGCCGACATCACCCACCAACAAGCGATCCATTGGTTTTGCTTTTTCCATATCTTTTTTGATTTCAGCGGCACTCTTTAATTGGTCCGGTGTCTCTGAATAAGCAAAAGCATCTTCAAATTCTCGTTGATAGCCATCATCCGGCAAGTACGCATAGCCTTTTTGCGCTTCTCGTTTGGCATATAGCTCAATTAAATCATCGGCAATATCTTCAATCTTTTTGGCTACTTTACGCTTCGTTTTAGTCCATTCGCTGCCACCTAATTTGTTAATCTTTGGCTGTTTGGATTCTGAAGAGACATACTTTTGAATTAAGTTCAGCTGCGTCACCGGGATAAACAATTTATCATCATTTTGGTACTGAATCGTCATGTAGTCTTGGTGAACGCCATCCACTTCCAAAGTCTGCAAACCTAGATACTTTCCAATCCCGTGATTAGCATGGACGACATAATCGCCCACTTTCAATTCGTTATAGCTCTTTAAGCGTTCGGCATTGGTAATATTTTGACGACGCGCTCGTTTTTTCGCCACTTTTTGGAAGATTTCACGCTCGCTAATCACCACCAAATGACTCTCTGGCAACTCAAAACCTGCTTGTAACTCAGAAACAATAATCTGACTACGGTTGGTAAAAATCTTTTCTGGTGTGGTCTCTACCGCATAAATTTCGTGCTCTTTAAAGGCTTGCATCAGCTTTTCTTGTTGGGCAGTGCTGCTGACTAAAAAGAGAACAGTTTGTTGTTGACGTTCAAAGCGATCCACTTCTGCCTTCAACAAGCCCATTTGCCCAAAGAATTGCTGCATCGGACGGTATTGTACCTGACAAATCGCCTTGAAGCGCAAATTCCCCATTCCTTTTTGGAAAAGGGAGAAAAAGGTGGTTGGTGCCTTATGTTTGGTTAAGAGCGGCTGGATTTCCCGGAAAAATTCTTGGCTTGAAAAAATGCGCATTTCTTCTAATTTTTGGGTCACCCATTCCATCGTTTCTTGCTCTAATTGACGGGCTGATTCCATCACACGGGCATAGTCATCCACGATAAAGTAATGCTCATCAGTAAAGTAATCTAAAATCGTGACGGGCTTTTCGTAAAGTAAATCAACATAGTAATGCACAACATCGGTAGCTTCTAAATGACGCCAGCGTTCCATCAACTCTTGGAAATACTCGGTTAAACGCACTTGATCTTCTTCATGCTTCGTCACAGCTAAACGTTTCTGTAATAATTTCTCTACCTTTTCAATTCCGCGGGTAAAATCTTGCGGAAGAAATACATACTCACTCGTTGGCGAAATCAAGACTTCCTCAATTTTTTCAAGTGAGCGTTGCGTTTCCACATCAAATAAACGTAAAGAATCAATCTCATCATCAAACAATTCGATACGGCATGGATACGTCTGATCAAGTGGATAAATATCAATGATACTTCCACGAATACTAAATTCACCCGGCTTGGCTAACATTTGCTCTCTTGTATAGCCCATTAAGGTTAATTTTTGTGTGATAGCTTCTAAATCCAAGGTTGCCCCGATTTTTAAAGCGAGATGACTATCTTGCCAAGTACTTTTCGCTGGCAAAGCTTTTCTTAAACTTGCAACCGGCAAAATATAAATTCCTTTTTGCCCTGAGCTAATCGCATTTAACGTAGCGACACGCTGACTTTTCGCTTCAGGGGACGCAAAAGCCATCTCTGCAGATAATACTTCATCCACCGGGAACACAAACACTTCTTCTATTTGAGTACGTAAATCATCGGCTAACTGATTGGCGTAAAACAAGTTAGGACAGATGATTACGATTGATTTTTTTAACTGTTGAAATGTATCAATTAAAGCTAAAGTCTTGGCCGAACCCGCTAACCCTAGAACTAGTTGGCGCGATAAGCTTTCTTGTAATCCTGCTTGCCAAGACGCAATGGCCGGATCTTTTCCGACTAATCTTGCTAAACTCATTAAAATCCTTCCTTCTTCTTTTTTGAAACAGACTTAGCCACTTTTACTTTTTTATCAGTAAAAATGGCTGGCTATTAATTAAATTGATTCATAGTTTTTATAAAATCATTGGTCTGGATAAAATATTCTAAAGCTTCGACTGTTTTGTCCAGCGCTTGGTTGATAACAGGCTGTTCATCCTTATCAAAGTTAGTCAATACATGGTGAATGACCGTCTGATTTTGCTTGGGCCGCGCAATTCCGACTTTGATACGATTAAAGACTTGACTATTCAGATGCGAAATCACACTTTTGACTCCGTTATGACCCCCGGCGCTTCCTTTTTGACGCAGACGAATCTTCCCTAGCGTCAAATCTAAATCATCATAAACAATCACTAACTCTTCTGGATAAATATTAAAATAAGTCATCAGTGGTCCTACTGCTTTTCCTGACTCATTCATAAAAGTTTGCGGCTTCACGAGTAGAATCTTTTCACCATTTTCAAAATACTCACCGACCAACGCTTGGAAGGCATTCTTTTTAAAAGTCACCTGATGCTTTTTCGCTAACTCATCAATGACCATAAAACCCACATTGTGTTTTGTTTTTTCATATTTTGTTCCTGGATTTCCCAGGCCTACAATCATTTTCATGAATATTTTCCTTTCAAACTAACAAAAAATCTTCATTATCCTACTATTAATTGTCAAAAAAATCAATAGCTTTGCCTACTCAGTATATCACACTTCCTAATGATAGCGAATATTTCTCGTTTGATTCCTTTTGTTTTTTATGAAAACCATTCGCGAAAAACACCAAGCTGATTTTTTCACATCTGTATCACTCCATGAAAATGAAAAGATAAAAATGTAAGGAGTATTTTTTCATTTTAGACATCAAAATTTCTCTCTTCAGCCACATAAAATAATCCCCAATGCACTTTGTTAAAGTTACACATCAGCTATGGTTTCACCCCTTTTCTTCTTTGTTTTCCTCTTGTTCGTGAACCAACGAACGAAGAATGAGAATTTTTCTCATTTTAGTGTACATTTTCACAATTGAACAAAGCTGATTTCAAGCCAAAGAAAACATTTGCATAAAAACAGTTCAAAATTCTGTTACATTTTTTGCAAAAAAGTAATGACAAACCTTCGTGAAAATGGTAGCATAGACTTAGAAATAAAAATCTTTGGAAGGATTGGTACACAAGATGTCAAACGAAAAGAAACATCAAAAAGTTATTCTAGTTGGAGACGGTGCTGTAGGTTCTAGTTATGCATTTGCGTTAGTTACTCAAAATATTGCTCAAGAAGTTGGGATTGTTGATATTAACAAAGCGAAAACTGAAGGAGATGCAATCGACTTATCTCACGCTTTAGCTTTCACTTCACCAAAAACAATCTATTCAGCAACTTATGAAGATGCACATGATGCAGATATCGTAGTCATCACTGCGGGTGCTCCTCAAAAACCAGGTGAAACTCGTTTAGACTTAGTGCACAAAAACTTAAAAATCAACCGTGAAGTCGTTACTTCTATCGTTAAATCAGGTTTCAACGGAATTTTCTTAATCGCTGCTAACCCAGTAGATATCTTAACTTACTCAACATGGAAATTCTCTGGTTTCCCTAAAGAACGTGTTATCGGTTCAGGTACTTCTTTAGACTCTGCTCGTTTCCGTCAAGCACTTGCTGAATTAGTTGGTGTAGACGCACGTAACGTTCACGCATACATCTTAGGTGAACACGGAGATTCAGAATTCCCAGTATGGTCTCACGCAAACGTTGCTGGTTTACAAATTTACGATTGGGTTAAGAGCCATCCAGATATCAACGAAGAAGAAATCGTTGACTTATTCTTCAGCGTTCGTGATGCAGCTTACACAATCATCGAGAAAAAAGGTGCTACTTTCTACGGTATCGCTGTTGCCTTAGCTCGTATCACTAAAGCAATCCTAGATGATGAAAATGCAGTATTACCATTATCTGTTTACATGAACGGTGAATACGGATTAGAAGACATCTTCATTGGTGCTCCTGCTGTTATCAATGCAAAAGGTATCAAACAAGTAATCGAAATCCCATTAACTGATGGTGAATCTGAACGTATGCAAGCTTCTGCTAAACAATTAAAAGAAATCATTGACGAAGCTTTTGCTAAATTAGATGCTGAATAAGCATAAAAAAATAAACCCTCCTATCTCGACTTGTTGCGGGATAGGAGGGTTTTTATTATCTTTAAATCATAGTATATCGCTACACTTCTTTTATACCGGACCTTTTAAAAGCCAAATCAATAATCACTCGAATGTCAGTCAATGCCCATGACAAATCTGGCACTCTGCCATCAGTCAATCGTTGCTTAATACCGTTATAAACCAATAAGAAATTTTCTCGTTCACCTATTAATTCATCTAATAAATAACTATAGTAACGATATTCCTGTTCATGCAAATCATCATTACTTAAATATAAATCAATTTTTAATATGTCAATCAAGCCAGCCAACTGAAAATTTGACATTCCCTCATCAGCAATAAATTTTTCCAAACAATCATAATATACTTCTAAAATTTCTGCTGGCAACTTATCTTTAATCAAAGAAAAATAAATCATCGAATAAAAACATTCTTCATTGAATACTCCTGTCATAAAACAGGCTTCTCCTTGAATATTAATGTTTTGATGATACAAAATTGAAGATAAACATTTTGATTTCAGCAGGTATAACTCTTGTCCTCGTTTATGATACAAGCCCTGTAAATAAACATTAAGAACGATTATTTGAATAACAAACAAAGTAACAGGTATCCTCAATTTGTAAGCAAGAAAGTAATATAGCAAACCTAAGAAAAAAGCCGTTAAAAATAGATTGTATCTAAAAAACGTCTTAGCACTTCTTTCATCTTTATATATTATATAAGCAGCCGGAGAAAAGCCTACTAGTTGTGGTAATGAAGGCACCCATTTAAAAGTATCACTTACTTTGGAAAACATCATCACATTAATGTAGCCAATATTCAATCCAGAAATTTTTGCTGATATAAATAGTATCGTACTCAAAAAAAATTGAGAACAAATGAAATAAACAGGGAATAAAATAATGACTTTTAGAACTTGAAAAGATAAATTGGAATCATTTAATAAGTAGGGAACCAAACAAAAATTAGACAAGACTATTTCTATCAACAATAAAATTAGATAACTTTTTTTCACAGTCGCTCCCTCCGTTTACAATACGTCCCTAGTGAACAAACTGGTCCATCCACGGTTAAGAAAATGCACTTGACTGTCATGCTTTCTTCCAATTATATCTTATTACCAAGTCTTAATCACCCTTCTCAAGACCGAATTTTACACCTCTATCACTCTTCTTAAAAATCTCACCATCTATTCATACGTAAAAAAAGGAAATGAAATTATTCTCACTTCCTCTTTTATATTTTATTCGTTTAGACAACCCTCTGAATTGACCCACATCGGCTATTAACAGTATCAGTCAACTCACACATTTTGTTTAGAAGATTACGACTGGTGTGCCGACTTCTACGGCATTGTAAAGTTGAGCCATAACGCTAGGTGGAGTGTTCACACAACCATGAGAGCCGCGAGTTTGCCATAGATTCCCGCCATAAGCAGGTTGCCAATCCGAATCATGAATACCTACACCAGTCCAGTCTACTGGCATCCAGTAACTTACTGGACTTGCATATTTACTACCATCATCATTCGTTCCACGTAAAGTCGCATTCCGTTCTTTCTTCCAGATGTAATCGACTCCCTTAGGTGTAGGGGTCGTTGGTTTCCCTGTGACAACGTCTGTTTCAATGACTACAGCGCCATCTTTGTAGTACCACATATGTTGATTGGTTAAGTCTACTTCTATATAGGTGTTTCCTACAAGTGGTTGACTCGCTTTAGCACTACCTTTTGTAATTGGAGAGCGTGTGAAGTTTTCTCCTGCTAAAATTTGTTCAGAAAGAGCCGCTGCTTCATCCGCGACTTGAATACTCCAACTTAATGTGCCCGCAGGTACGCTTACTGTGCCTTGACGTGTACTATTGAAGGTGGTTGGATTGGTACTAGTATTATATTGATCTGCCAATTGTTGCACATAGGCTTGAACTTTTTCTTGATTAATGGTGACTTTTTTATTCTCATAGGTTAACCAATCAGCAATTAACTCTGTTGGAATTTGGAAAGTCGTACCATTAATTGAATAATTTGCCTGAATTTGAGCCACTTTATTAATCGTATTTAATTCTTCTTGCAAATGAGCATCCGTTGAAGCAACATTTGGTTTTTGCAAATAATCATTCAAATTGATATCTGTTTTACCACTCTTCAAACCTTTTTCAATGGCCTTCATCGCTTGTTCAACATCGAAACTATTTCCTTGTACTTCAGGCGTAATCACATAGCCGGTCGCATCTTTGTTAATGCTAGCATCTTGTGTTTGGGTACGGCCTTGATTCAACTGATCTAACTCTTGTCGTAAAGCATTTAATTGTTGCGTAAGTACCTCTTGATTAAATGTAGACTTCTTAGCAGTTGACTTTTTGCTTGAAAAGAATGAACTTCCCCAAGTCCAAGGATTTTGTGCATCTAGGATAGATTCCAAAGTCGCTTTAGAATTAGATTCCATACCAAAATCAGACTTCTTGAATTCCTTTACGACTTGATTATCCAACTTGATTTGGAAAGTCTGATTCTTATGTTGATCATCCATTGTTTTTTGTGCTTGTTCTAAGGACATATTGCTAATTTCAACGGCTTCTACCTGGGTGTTAGGTAAAAAATGTTTAGAATAATAAGTGCTACCCAGTGCATAACCACCTACTGCGACAATTCCCACAGCAGCAATCGAGCCAAGGATGAGTTTAGTATTTTTATTTTTCTTATGACGTCTTCTTCTATTTGAAACTTGTGACATATAAACACTCTTCCCCTATTATTTTCTGTAGTAATTATCATACCATACTTTACCCCGAAAGTTTTAATATTTGCTTAAATTTTATATTTGCTTAAAAGATGCGCTGTAAGCCGATTTTATCAAGCAGTAATTGGAGTGAAATCTACAGTCAATTTTTGATTCGTGGCAATAGCAATCTCAGTCAAGACATTAATTGAAACATTCATTTTTCCGCTCTCAATTCTTGCAATAGTTGATTGTGGTTTTCCGACTAATGAAGCGAATTCTCGTTGTGTCATACCAAGTTTGCTACGAAGATTCCGAACTGCAACGGCCACTTGTAACCGTTGATTTTCTTCTTGATATTCTTTTACAAACTCACTACTTTTTTGACTACGATTTTTAATATATTCATCAATCTTACTCATCTGTTCTCCTCTTTTCATACAAATCTCGTCGATAAATTCCTTTCTTTATTTCACGTGATGGTGTTTTCTGTGTCTTTTTTTGAAATCCATGCGTAATCACATACCTATTTCCATCCCAATGAAAATAGATTGCACGTTGAATGTTTGAAGCATGTTTTGCACGTATTTCGTAGAGGTTTGTCGTTAATTTTTTCGTCCACTTTTGACGTTCAGCTATTGTCAATCCATATTCCTCGATATTATGAATTACTGCTAATAATTTGGCAGCATCTTTGTCGGGTAAGCTGTCCAAATAACTAACAAATTCCTCCCAATCAAAATAATCAAATTCTATCTTTTTCATATTTTTATGATAGCACACTCGCTATCACAATTCAATGATTCGTACTTTTAAATCAGTTAATATATCCGCTGTAAGCCGGTTTTATCAAGTTGATAGATTTTCTCGCAAACCTGTTCTAGAAAATAACGATCATGTGATACCGTCAGCAAGGCGCCGTTATATTGCTGAAGTTGCTGCGTTAAGACTTGATTGGAAGTTGGCGATAAATTACGCGTCGGTTCATCTAGCAATAATACATTAGCTTGGGATAAAAGTAGGCCTAAAATCACCAATTTTGCCCTTTGACCGCCAGATAGATAGGCTATAGGGCGCTGCATCTCTTGAACAAAGAACTGCAAACTACCTAGATAAGTCATCACTGTTGCTTGATCTTGCTTGGTTTGGGACAACAAATATTCGACAGGACTTTGCGTGGTATCCAACTCTTCAAAATAATTTTGTGGCATATACTTCATTTGGATATCAGTCCGCTTTTGTAACATTTCAGCGATTTTGTGTAAGAATAGGCTCTTACCAATCCCGTTATTGCCCACAATCCCTACTTTTTCTTGACCAAAGAACGTGAAATCAAGCGGTGCAACCAATATTTTATCCGCGACTTTAAGCTGATCATTTTCTAAGTGAATGAGCGGTTTGCTGGAAGGCACCGCTTGGACAGTCTGCCATTTTAAACCAATTGCTTCTTCTTGCTGCGGCATCTCGGTAAATTGAGCACGCTCTTTTTCAAACCGTTTTTCACGAGATTTTAAGTTGGCCATTTTTTTCGCTAATAATCGACCCTGCGTATCTGAGTTAGTAGTTCGCAATTGATGCTGGACCTTTTGTTTGACCTTTTGAAGCTCGGCGCTACGTTTTTTATCTTCACTTCGTTGCTTGAGGGCAATTTGTAGCTGTTTATCTGCCGCACTTTTTCTTTGGTCAATATAGGTTTGATAATCTTCTTTGACAAAATGAACGACCGCACGTTGTTGATGCGCAATTTTTTCTAGATGAATGATGCTTGTTGCGGTATTTTTTAATAACACTACATCATGTGAAATATAAAGTATTGCTAAATCACTCGTTCGAATAAAGTTTTCTAACCACTGGATACTTTCATAATCTAAATCATTCGAAGGTTCATCCAATAACAATATATCCGGATGATGCAACAGAATTTTTATTAGTTGGATTTTGATTTTTTGACCACCAGAAAGTGTACCCATCTCTTGGTTTGAATATAGGAAATCTTGGTCCAATTGAAAATTACTCGCCAACTTTGCTAAATAGGAATAATCAATTTCATTGGCATCTAAATCATGAAACAGAAAATCATAGACACTTAATGGTTCCTCTTGGCTCGGTAAAAATTGCGGCAAATAACCCATTTGTTGAAACGTGCATTGATAACTACCTTGCGCTTCTAAATAATCATTGACTTCTGGACATCGACAAAGCCACTTTAGTAACGATGACTTACCCGTTCCTTCTTCTCCGATAATAGCGACCTTATCCCCCGGATGAACCACACCTGTTAAGCCATCTACCAAACGAAATTGGTCTTTTTGGTGGATTAAGGTTAGATTTTGAAACTGCAACATCACAATCCCTCCTCGTGTATTTTCTGAACGAATGCATTTTATAACCAAGCTGCTTGGAGCTGACCGATCCGTCTCACATCCTTAATATCGGCGTTCAGCAGCTAGACTTTGTGAAATTCGCCCTCCCGCTTGTGAAAATCTCCTTTCATCCGATTTTCTCAACGGAAGGTAAGCACACGAATTTCTTCATGTCTGAGCGAGCTGCTTCACGACCTTAATCTGTGTTCGCTGGGTAGCTCCGGTGCATCTAAGCCGGCCTGTCTTGGAAAATCTTAATACTCGATGGATTTTCCTGACAGGCCGGAAAACTTAGCTGCTTGGAGCTGATCAACCCAGCTCACATCCTTAATGCAAAAAAGATACTTACTTTTGTTATTAAACAACAAGAGTAAGTATCTTTGCATGCAAATATATAGGATGATGACTGCAGCTATTAGGCTTTCCTACTACGATTGCTAAATTTGATGGTGCAAAACTCTATGTTTAATAACGCATCTATCTTGTTTTTAGCAAAAGTAGCCAATGCACAACAGTCCTTTCTTTTTGGAGCAGCTAACTTAGCGCTCGTATTTACAACTTTGTTATAACTCAATTCTCATCAAAAGTCAATCTTTTTTTAATCTGTGTTTGGCAGCTAGACATTTTGAAAATTCGCCCCAACGATTGTGAAAGTCTTTAAAACTAACTGATTTTCACATCGGTGGGTACGCACGAATTTTCTCATGTCTGCCCAAGCTGCCGCACATCCTTTTTTTAGTGGTTGCTATTCATCTCAAATGCTTCTTTCATTGCTTTGGTTCCGTGGTCAAAATCAACAATTTCTTTTAATTCGCCTTGAATGACACGTCTGGTTTCCCCACTCATTTCACCACAAGTCACCAGTGTTACCAAGTGTTTTCCTGGCACCACATCTAGCAAATCCACCCGATCAGGAGAAACGCGCTGATTGTTAATCGCTTGGTAGACATAAATTTTAGATAAATCGGTCAAATAAATTTTGTCGCCCACTTTCACATGATCAAGCGGCGTAAATAACAAACTTTCATCAAACATACGATGGGAAGCAAGGCCATAATTTCCCTCGCCCATCTTCTGCTGCTCACTTGTCGTCCCAGCTCCGTAAAGCAAGACTTCATTGGCTAGCCCTTTAAATATCGGCAAATTCACTTTTACACTTGGAATGGCAATCCCACCAATCACCGGCAAATCCTTAGCACTTACTTGGTTTTTCATAATCGCTTCTAAACTAATCGGCTCGACCTGATCAAAGTCAAAAGTTGCCTGAGCTTTTTCATTGGCTTTCACTTGTTTTTTATCTAATTTCGTCACCTGATAACTGTTGGTTTTTTGATGGAGTAAATATTTTTGAATCGGCTTATTAAAAACTAAAACCAAACCCACAACTAATAAAACAACTGTCAGGATATTTAGAATAATAGAGACTAGCTTACGTTGTTTCTTTTCCGCCATATCGGACACCTCGCTTTATTTATAACAAAATTATGCTATAATTTCTTTGTTATGTCCAGTAGTTCAATTGTAGAAAAGGTGAATAATATGAAAAAAGGTGTACTCATCATCAATCTTGGGACCCCCAAAAGCCCTGAGGTGAAAGATGTAAAAAAGTATTTAAAGAAATTTTTAAGTGATCCACGAGTGATTCAAATGCCGCGTTGGTTTTGGTTGCCGCTTTTAAATGGTATTATTTTACAGACGCGTCCCAAAAAATCAGCACAATTATATCAACAAATCTATACAGACCATGGTTTTCCATTGCTTCATTATACGCAGGCACAAAAAGAACACTTAGCGCAACTCTTACCTGATTATGAGGTCGGGTTTGCCATGAGTTATAGCGAGCCAAGTATTGAAGACGCCCTAGATGCAATGTTGGCCAAAAATGTGACGGACTTGACGATTGTACCGATGTATCCACAATATTCTGGTACCACGGTCGGTTCGGTATTTGATAGCGTGATGAATTATTTTAAAGGGAGCGATAAAATTGTTACTACGCGATTTATTCGTTCTTATTATGACCATCCCGATTATATTCAGTACTTTGCCGAAAAAATCAAAAACTTCCTGACCCATCATCAGGTGGATGCGATTTTGTTTTCTTACCATGGCTTACCTGAAAGCTATGTACAAAAAGGGGACACTTATCCAGATGAATGTCATAGCACCACGCAAGAAATCATGGCAAAAGTCGGTCCTATTCAGTATTTTGAAAGTTTCCAATCCAAATTTGGTCCCGGAAAATGGCTCACTCCGGCTACTGATGCCCTGATGAAAGAACTACCGACACAAGGCATCAAAAATCTCTTAGTCGTAGCGCCGGGATTTGTCGTGGACTGTCTGGAAACCATTGAAGAACTTGAAGAAGAAAACAAGGCGTACTTTTTACAAGCTGGCGGCCAACATTTTTACTATTTGCCTCCCTTTAATGCCGATTCTGATTTCGCCCAATTAGTAGTGAAATTACTATCCTAGCCGCCCTTTTCATGATATAATAAGGGTAAGAAATGGAGGCGATTTTATGTTGTTAGATGTATTAAAAATTGTCGTTGTTGTCTTCGTTTTAGGTGCGCTTGGTTTTAAGGGTCAGTTCTTGACTCGTTGGCTAAGTGACTTAACAGAAAAAAAGTAAATAATCGTATAAAGAGCGACTCAAAATGGAGTGGCTCTTTTTTTAGAATTCGCTACTAATGTTGATTTACTTTTTTTCATGACGTGCTACAATTAATTATATAAATATTCTGACAATTCAAGAGGTGATTAGTATGCGTCAATTTCTAAGATTCCTAGTATCGATTGGTTTACTTTTTATACTTGCAGGCTGCCAAAGTACTGCCAGTAAATCCGCTGAAACTCATGAAAGCACCCAAAAGACAAGTTCAAGTCGTACTGTTCCGAGTAATTCGACAACAACCAGTACGCAACAAGCTACAACGCAAACACTCAGCAAAACTTATCAAAGTCTAAGTGATATTCCTAAAACCTTAACAGAGACAAAGCAAACGTGGCAATTATTATCCGTTAATGTGAAAAAAGAGAATCAACTAGAAGCCACCTTCATTCCTGAAACTTTCTACACGCAAGCAAAAGACGAATGGACCGAAAAATACACGGATCTCAAAGCTATTCCTAAGACAGTTACACAAGCAAATCACACCTATCATCTTATCAGAGTACAATTGATTGGCGAAGTATTCGAAGCAACCTTTGCTAGCGAAAATTAAAATATAAGCAAACAGGCCAGAAACGACATGAATTCTGACCTGTTTTTCCTATAGTTTAAATCCGTGGTTATTAAGATAAATTGTTAGGTGATTGGCCAATTCATAATCTTCCAATATTTTCATTACCTCAAGCGCTTGTTCACAATACTTTTTTCCTAACTCCTTGCCTGATTTTAAAAGACAATATCCTTCAAAAAAGTGTAAATAATTCTTTTCATAGTAAAAATTCGTATTCGTTAGTTGTTTTTTCGCTAACTCAATCAATTTTTGAGCCTTTAATATTTCCTCTGCTTCAATCATACGTGTAATCACATTTGCAATCACTTGGGCTAAGACATGCTTATTGTTACTGATTTTATCCATGAAATAAGTTTTTTTAATCGCTGTTTTCAGTAAAAATTCACTTGTAGCTAACGGTAAAAAGAAAATACTATTTCCAAACAACTCAATCTCATATAGATGCCAGTCCTCTACTTTCATCAAATAATCTTTAATCACTTTGCTATCTTCTTGGTTATAGGGTAAATGCGTCATGTTATTAATATATTGTTTTAAAATGATTTGATTATGCAAATGACGGATATTCGCACTTTGTTGATAATACTGCTTTTCATCTGTCAATAGTTGATGAAGTAAAATAACATTATCATTATTGACTGCATAACTATATTTTTCTAAAAAAGCATCTTGTTTTTCCTGTTCACTGACCAAATTAGCCACTTCAAATTCTGAAAATCGCACATTTAAGCGATCCATCAATTGAAAAAAATGCGCCACAGAAATATCACTTCCCCCACGCTCATACTTCGACAAAAACGGTACAGAAACAATCCCTTTCGCTAATTCATTTAAGGTCATTCCTTTTGATAATCGAAGTTCTCGAATCATCGGCCCAAATTGTTCCATTGCTACCTCCTTTTAACCTATAGGAAACATTTCACCTATCTCATTTACCTTTATGATATTTTTTATCCATCATATCTTTTACTAAAGGAGTCGTCAACTACATGAAGCAATTACTACAAACTTTTTGGAAGGAAAATACTCTGGTTTTGGTGATTATGATTGGTGCGAGTGCTTGTACCACTATCGCCAGTTTTAGTTATTCATGGATACTCAATGGAATTATCGCTCAAAGTTCCCTTCATTTTTATCGTGGATGTTTGATTTTAATTCTAAGCTACCTTACTTTTTTGTTTATAAAATACGTTCAAATTAACTACTCTAGCCAATTAGTTGCTAAAATGGTTCTATTTTTGAGAGAACGTATCATCTTACAGATAGTGCACCAAACACCGAAGCAATTTAAGCAAACGGCAATTGGAAGTCATGTTTCTAAACTGAGTAATGATATTTTACAACTTGAGCAGCAAGGAATCATGAACGTCTATGAACTACTTGCTAACCTTATCAGCCTGTTCTTTGCGTTAAGTTCGCTGTTACTGATTCACTGGTTACTATTTATCGTTGTAGGTGTGCAACTTGTGATTTTATTGCAATTACCAAAACTACTAGATAACAAACTCAAACATCTTGCCTTAGCCTATGCCAACCAAAATGAGCAAGCCAACCAACTTGCCACTGAAGCCTTAGCAGGATTTTCAACGTTTTATCTATTTCAAAGTCTAGATTTTTTGCGTCAACGTTTAGTTCGTGCTTATGACCTCGTTCGCCATGCCAAAAATGATCAAATGTTGCTCATGGCTAAAGTGATTGTGCTTGGTGGGTTTGGCAACATTTGTGGACAGATTACCGCCATCGCCTTAGCTGGATATTTTGCACTTCATCAAGAAATTAGTATCGGTGCGGTGACAACTGTATTGAGTCTAGCCACCATTGTCTTTAATACTGCAGGCAATATGAGCCAATATCTCGCAGCCATCCGCAGTGTAGAACCAATCTTTGAAAAGAATCATTATTTTGACGCTTATTCCTCTCAAGAATTACCAACAAATCAGGAAATAGATGAATATGAAATCCGTTTTAAAGACGTCTCATTTCAATATCCAGGTAGCCCGCAAGCATTATTTACCAACTTAAACTATACCTTTGAATTCGGAAAAAAATATGCCATCATCGGAGCTAGCGGGAAAGGCAAATCGACACTTTTTCAACTGATTATCGGCCTACTAACACCGACCACTGGTAAAATATTTCTTGGTAGCAAGGATTATCAAAGCTTAGAGGAGCAGACTTTGCGCACACAAATACTGTATATCGAACAAAATCCCTATGTCTTTAGTGGGACCCTTAGAGATAATCTCTGTTTAGGTGAGTCGTTCACCGAAAAGCAGTTACACCAAGCACTCATTCATGCTGGATTAGCTGAGTTTCGTCACATATTAGACTATGAATTAACTGAACATGGTGATAATCTCTCTGGTGGACAAAAGCAACGACTAGCACTTGCTCGGGGACTCTTACGCAAAAAGAAAATCATTCTGCTAGATGAAAGTACAGCCAACATCGATACAAAAACAGCAAGAGAAATCGAGCAGTTTATTTTTAGTCTCAAAGATTGTACGATTTTAATGATTACACACCATCTTGAGACTGCCTTAAAAGAACGATGCGACCAAATCATCGAACTATAAAATAAGACCTTATCTCTGACTTTGCTTCAAAGATAAGGTCTTACAGTTTGCTATCTTTTCTTCCATGCACGAAACAACAATACAATTACTACAGCACATAAAGCTCCAGCACCATCTAGCATCACATCTTGGAATAATGGTGTCCGTCCACCGGTTAACATTTGGTGAAACTCATCGCTGGCCGCATAACCCAAAGCCGCAAAAACACTAACCGGGGCACACAGCCAAGCTAGATTTAATTTGGCGCTTAAGCCTAAAAATAAACTCCCACCTAAAATAAAGTAAGTGGTAAAGTGAGCAACTTTGCGAATAAAAAATTCCACAAAGTGAAAATAACCCGAATGTGCAATACTCACGGTTGAACCAGCATAATCAAAAGAAATCTTACTCAACCAATCACGTAGCGGCTCGTCTTTTAATAGTTTGGTCAGCAAGGATATTTGAGATTGTTGTTCATAAGTCTGCGATGAACTGTAAAATAAAATAGCCATCATGATTAACGTAATTACAAGATAAAAGTTCCCATTTTTTCTAGATTGTCTAAACATTTTTGTCCTCTACTTATGTCATTATTATGAAGAAGCACTTGGCCTACTTCTTTTCTTTTTCTAGCTTAACACGAATGACAACTTTTGAATAGTCGATATCTTTTGAAGTAGAGCGGACTTTCTCGGTATCAATCAACTAAATACTCGGAAAATTCACCCTCCTGCTTAAGAAAATCTCCTTTCATCCGATTTTCTCAGCAGTAGGTAATACATGAATTTTCTCGTATTTGACCAAGTTGATTGATAACCTTTTACTTGTAGCTGATCGGCCCTTCTCACAACCTTTATTTGACGGTGTTCAGCAGCTAGACATTGTGAAATTCGCCCTCCCGCTCGAGAAAATCTCCTTTCATCCGATTTTCTCAGCGGTAGGTAAGCACACGAATTTCTTCATGTCTGGGCGAGCTGCTTCACAACCTTTATTTGACGGTGTTCAGCGACTAACCACTTCGGCGTATAAGCCAGTCCGTCTGGGAAAGTCTTTACTGTTGGGACTTTCCCGACGTTCTGGACAACCTTATCCGCTCGTGGCTGAGCAAGTCGCTTCACAACCTTTATTTTACGGTGTTCGAAGGGTAGCTACATCGCATCTAAGCCGGTCTGCCTAGGAAAATCTTAAAATATTATGGATTTTCCTGTCATTCCGGAAAAACTTAGCTGCTTGTAGCTGATCGACCCTTCTCACAACCTTTATTCATATTTTGCGCGTGGTCCGCCGATGTATTTTGGTCGGCTATAAAGAGCAGTTACGTGTGCACCGCCAAGTTCGCGGATGCTTGGGCGAATCGGTACTTGGACGTGCTTGATATGCATGCCAATTGAGGTATCGCCTAAATCAATTCCTGCTTTGGCCACAAGATGCTCCACTTCGACAGGTTCAGTGAAATAGCGAAAAGCAGCCACACTACAAGCCCCACCTGCATGTAACTGAGGGACAACGGCAACTTCTTCTAGATTGTAACGTTCTTGCGCGGCTCTTTCCACAACCAAGGCACGATTTAATTGTTCACACCCTTGGACTGCTAGAAAAATTTGCTGCTCAGACAAAATCGCAAGCAAAGTTTCAACGACCCATTCCCCAATCTCTTGACTCGAATTTTTGCCAATCACGCCACCAGCAATTTCACTAGTGGAGCAACCCAAGACAAAAATATCCCCGGCTTTTAGCTGTGCTTTAGCTAAAACCTCTTGCGTAATCGTCGTTAACTCACGGATTAATTGTTCTTTTTCAATCATTTACTTTACCCCCAGATGTAGCATTTTCTTACTGCGCGAAATAGCCCCATAGCTCAAATAGGTCACACCCATGCCAAATGCCGTCTGAACGATATTTCCTGGAATTGAGGTAATCCCTGCTGGCCATGTATAAAGCAGACTGGTCGCAAAAAAATAACCAACAATCATCCACACACTAGCTAAAAGTAAGCTCCAAACTTTGGCAAAGGGTAGTTTACTATGAAAGAGTTGACCGGCAATATATCCCTGAAGGCCATGAATCACAAAGGAAAAGATTATCCACTGTGGATATCCTGATAATAAGTCGATGAGCCCGCCACTTAAACTACCAACAATCAAACCACCTGTGCCCCCAAATAAACAAGCACTCAAATAAATACCCACTTCACACAATGTTACAATTCCTTTTGTCGCAGGTATTGGAATAATCACCATCATTGATAAGGCGACGGTCAAAGCTGTCATCATTGCCAATTGTGCTAATCTTTTTACTTTCATTTTCTTCACCTAATTTCCTTTTATTTGCGGCCAAACATTGCCACTTTCCTCTGTGACAAAAAGTCCTGCTTGAATGGCCTGATACACATATTTTTTAGCTTCCTGACTGGCTCCAAGAAGCGAATGATTTTGTGCCAACGCCCCACACAGTGCACTGGATAAACAGCAACCCGCACCATTGATTGTCGCCTGCTTGATTTTGGATGCCTGTAAAACATGGACCACATCATCCAAAGCCAAAAAGTCCACCGCTTGATTGCCTGACAAACGCGCACCAACTTTCAAGTAAACCGCACACTGAAATCGTGCTTGCAAACGTTGGGCCAAATTCTGCACGCTATCCATGTCATCAGGCATCTTTTCGTCCAATAATAAACAAGCTTCTGGCAAATTCGGCGTAAGGATAGTCGCAATTGCCAATAAAGGTTGTAAAGCAGCAAGATAGTCTTGATTCGCTTGTTGAGAAGTTTCCTTAAAAGCCAACACCGGATCAATGACAATCGGAATTTTTCCAATAAATGGCTGACAAAATTGATAAACTGCTTTTATTTGTTCAGGATTTGCTAGCAGTCCAATCTTAATGCCCGCTAATCGATTTTGAAAATTTTGCGCAATCGTAGCTAGCTGCATCTCAAAAGTTGCAATGTCCATTTCGTGAAAAACAAACGACTCTTGCTCTAAGCCAGCTACTAGACCAATCACGCTTAACGAAAAGAAACCATAATGATCCATCGTTTTCATATCTGTACCAATCCCGCCACCACCGAGCACATCTAGCCCGCCAATGGTTAATAAACATCGCTTCATCCATACACCTCACTTCTTTTCTTTCATTATACCGATTTTTGATGATTCCCCTACAACCAATTGGACGAAAATTTACCCAACCAATTTTTAATCTTGTTCAATCAATTGACTATGTTTGGTCCTTTTCAAGCATTTTCATACTAAACAGCGCTCAAAAGTTATGATTGTTCCCTGAGTCAATTTTAAAATCATTAGTGCATCATAGGCATTATCAGGTCGATTTTTCAAAACTTTACTATCTTCTTGGTTATAGGGCAAATGCGTCATATAAAGAAGAAAATTATTTTAATGGATGAAAATACTGCTAATGTCGCCCCCAAAACCATATGTCAAATTGAGCCTTTCATCTTCAATCTTAAGGAATGTACGGACTTAATGATCACCCATCGACTTGATGGACAATGCGCACAAACCATAGAATGATAACATTAAAACCCTTTTCTCTGCTTGTTTAGAGAAAAGGGTGAGTGGTTTATTTTATCTGACATTTATAAAAGACGAGAAGCTATGCCGCACACGAAGCACCGTACCATTTTAGCTAACGATAAGGGACAAACGCTGACTCATTTAGCCAAGTAGGTTGTTTATTTGCGTTTTTGTAATTGTAAATTCAAATATTCTAAGCCGATACATGCAACCATAATCAACATTGCGACATAAATCCCTAGTGGTTGTGCTTGATATTGCTGAATAATCAACACCCCTGTCGCTACAAAACACGCAATTGCCGCTAATCCAGTCAGCCACTTTCTCGCATGAATTTGCTGCGATAATCGAAAGGCTGCCAAATTAACCATACCAAAGATAATTAAAAATCCGATACTCCCTGTCGTTGAAATGACGGATAATTGCAAAGTATTCACCAAAACCAGTGTCGCAACGGAAGTAATCAATAAGCCAATGGGTTGATGCGAAAATTGATGTAAAAAGCCTTTTGGTAGTTCTTTTTCTTCCGCAATATCGTAATTGACTTGTCCGCCACCATAGATAGACGCATTAATCGCTGAAAAAGTCGAAATTAAAGCGGCAATCGTAATAATGACAAAACCGAGATGTCCTAAAAATGGTTTAGCAGCTTGTGCAAGGGCATAATCTTGTGCTTTGGCAATTTGTTCAAAAGGCAGTGAACCAACAGTTACAATCGCAATAATGATATATAGTGCTATAACAAAAATAACTGAAATATAATACGCTTTGGCAATATTTTTCTGCGGATTAACAATATTCAATGCCGCATTCGCAATAAGTTCAAAACCCTCATATGCAACAAAAATCACCATTCCCCCTGCAAAAAGCTGGATAGGGTTTTCCCAATACTTAGGACTCAACTGTACAACATTCGGATTTGTAAATAAGCCATATACCCCCAGTAAGACAAAGCCTAGTAAAATAACCAATTTAATAATCACTGCATAAGATTCGACTAGTCCTACAAGACGGATGCTATAATAGTTGATAAATGTTGAAAAAATGACAATTGCACTAGCATAAATATGAAAATCTAATGACGTTCCTGTTATCTTGAAAAGGTTGGGCGCATAAGAACCAAACGCACTAGCATATAACGATAACATGATAATATAACTAATCCATAGCAAATTATTTAAACTACCACTAAACAAATTTACGCCAAAACCTTCATTAATAAAACGAACAGTCCCACCATTGCTTGGATATGCTTTGGTTAAGTGGACATAACTATAAGCGGTCATCAAAGCAATCGCCCCCGCTAACAAAAAAGCAATAGGGGTGCTCCCTTTCGCTAATGTTACCGCCAAACCTAATACCGCAAATATGCCACCACCAACCATTCCGCCAATCCCGATGGAAATCGCCTCTAGTAAATTAATTTGTTTTTTCATTAATTTCCTCCTCATAAAATAGGGTTATGGAGCTATTACCCCCTCTTATTTTTCAATAATCTGCTATTTTGCCTAGAATACTACATCTACTGAATCTTGTCCATGATACAATTTTCAAATACATTACAACCAAACTGCTATTACGAACTAAGTCAGCAACGCCTTGCAAAAAAATAACCCAACGAATGTGGATACCACTCGTCAGATTCTTATCATTACAAAATACTATGTTCCGGTAGTAAATCGTTCAACATACTCGCCGACAATTGTTCAATTTCTTCTTCAGAGCATTTTTCTTTAAAACTTAGATACTGCATCATACCTAGAAGTACAAAGATAATCCTGCGAAATAACTGCTTTTTCTCTTCTTCTGTTAATTCGCTAAACCCCTCATTTGTCAGCAGCCTGAAAAGGAAAATATTTTCAAACAACTGGTAGGTCAATGTCGGATTACCGTTCACATCCAACCAACTAGCTTGATATATCTTTGGTTTAGCTAGATAATATTCCACTAATTGGACAACCGCAGAATGTAAGAGGTCTTCTTTATTGATATTGGTTCTCAACGAAAAAATGGCTTCTTTAAACATTCGCTTAATAACCTCATCTTTAACCTCTTGAATCCCCTTAAAATTTAAGTAAATTGGTTGTGTTGAAATTTGTAAATAGGTCGACAATCTTTTTACGGTCAATTCTTCAAAACCATAGCGGCTGACAATTCGATAGGCCGCTTCAATAAATCTATCTTTTTCATGTATCTTTCTTATCGCCAACACCTCCAATTATTGTTATTTGCGTTATAAACCAAGAAAACCTTACGAATCAATATCGATTGACTCGTAAGGATATTTATCGTTTGCTATTCATTTCCTTCTCTACTAAAGCGAAAACGAGTATTTGCCAAATAAATGCTTATATAGAACACTAGTAAGGTCCAGCCTAGCCAACTTCTGAACCTGATTGAGGTAACCTTTTTATCGTATCAATTTCTGATAAAACGGTATATCTTTCTTTGAACAATCATTTTCTGCCACTACCCTATCGTTTACAGTGGACACATCCGCTTCTATTAGCCATTGTCAGTTATTAAATTTTCAACGAACCGAATTTGAGTAATGAACGTCTCTTATTTACAGTTTCTCATAAAATAACTATACCAAAAACGCAAATTAGAATTTTCTTAACCAAATTATTAGTTCAATCTAGATAAAAAAACAAATATATTGTTTAAGATAAAATACACAGTTATTAAATCGCCACCACAAACTTCACAAACAAATGCAAAAACTTGATTAAAACACAAATTCCAATTTGAAATTATCCCATTTTCACAAATATAAAAGAACGAACAACTAAAGAGGACACACAAAGGAAACTAATATAACAACAGATATATATTTTAGTTTTTATCATCTTTTTTTAATTTTACGGCAAAAGCATCCTTTCCATTAGTTTACAAAGTAGACACAAACGACCATTCATCCGTTATACAATATCGACAAATCAAAGCGCTCACCCCTGACAGTTATACTTTTCCGACAACTTTAACAACTATATCTCTTCCCCAAAAACAACTTTTGCTAGAAATTTCATGAAATCAACATTATAATGAGAATGATTTCATAAATTTGAGAGGATGATTTTAATGAAGTATGCCATTAACTGGGATTTAGATTCTATTTTCGTTGGAGGAAGTAGCTCTGAAACACTGCGACAAGAATTGAATGAATTATCTACCAAAATCAACTCATTTCACCAACTTGTCGAAGCTTTCACACCAAATACTGCTCAGCAAGTAACTGAATTAAAGGAAATTTTAGCAGTTCACGAAGAAATTCAAAAAAGCTTTACTGAATGTGGCTCATTTATCGAAGCTTTAAACTCTGCAAATATCCATGACCAACAAGCCAAATTATTAACAGGTCAGCTATACAGCAATCTTCCAGCTTTTCAATTAGCAACTACCATTCTTAATAAGAAATTTGCTAGCTACAGCGAAGAAGAGTGGCAAAACTTAATGACACACTTTAGTCAAATTGCTTTCCGACTATCTGAAATGCGCAGAGATGGCCAAGAATTATTAGACGAACAATCTGAAAATATTATCAATACCTTGGCACTAGATGGTCAAAGTGCTTGGAGTCAACACTATGACACCATCGTTGCAAGTATCCAAATTCCATTTAACGGAGAAATGCTTTCAGCTGGTCAAGCCTTCAACACCATGATGTCTAGCCAAGATAAAGCAGTCCGCCAAGAATTATTCGAAAAATGGGAAAAAGCTTGGAGCGAAAAAGCAGATATTTTTGCGGATACTTTAAATCACTTGGATGGTTTCCGTTTAAATAACTACAAATTACACGGTGTTGATGATTTCTTGAAACAACCTTTGGAATACAACCGCTTGGATAAAGAAACGCTAGACATGATGTGGGGAACCATTCAAAAAAATAAACAACCAATTATCGACTTCTTGACACGTAAAGCGCAATTGTTCGGTAAAGATAAAATGGACTGGCAAGACCAAGATGCACCGATTGTTTTAGGTGATTTTGAAGAACGTCGCTATACTTTTGATCAAGCCGCAGATTTCATCGTGGAAAACTTTAAGAAATTTTCTCCTAAAATGTCTGAATTTGCGCAAATGGCCTTTGATAAAGCTTGGATTGAAGCAGAAGATCGCCCTGGCAAACGTCCTGGTGGTTATTGTACAAGTCTACCTAAGTCACAAGAATCTCGTATCTTTATGACTTATGGTGAATCAGTCAATGAAGTTTCCACCTTGGCGCACGAATTAGGACATGCTTTCCACAGCCATGTCATGTGGGATTTACCTACTTTAAACCAAGACTATGCGATGAACGTTGCTGAAACGGCAAGTACTTTTGCAGAATTAATCGTGGCAGATGCAACCTTAAAAGAAGCCAAGACGGATGAAGAAAAAATCAACTTGCTAGATGTGAAATTACAAAATGCGATTGCGATGTTTATGAACATTCACGCACGCTTCATCTTTGAAAGCAACTTCTATGCAGCACGTCAAAAAGGCTTAGTAGCAACGGATGAAATTACACGTTTAATGGTTGAAGCACAAAAAGAAGCTTATATCGATGGTTTAGGCAGCTATCACCCACATTTCTGGGCAGCTAAACTACACTTCTTTATCGATGAAGTACCATTTTATAACTTCCCATACACATTTGGTTACTTATTCAGCTTAGGAATTTATGCTAAGGCAAGCCAACATGCAGATGGTTTTGAAGATCAATATATTGCTTTACTCCGCGATACAGCAAGTATGACTACTGAAGAATTAGCGAAAAAACACCTAGATACCGACTTACACCAAGCCACTTTCTGGCAAGCAGGTATCGATATGGTTCTAAAAGATATCGCCAGCTTCATGGAATTAACAGAAAAATATATCTAATTTGTTACAGATTAACTGCGCACCCTATATCTAATTGCTATGGTATAGGGTGTGTTTTGGTAAGGAGGATTTTGATGGAATATATTACCCCAATACTAACTACCCAACGATTAATCTTACGCCCACTCAGTGTTGAGGACACCCAGGAAATGTTTCATAATTGGGCTAGTGATGCTAAAGTAACAAAATACCTCACTTGGGCGGCTTATCATAACGAGCATGAAGTAAAAGAACGACTCCGATTCCGGGAAAAACGCTACCAAAACAAAGAAATACTGGACTGGGGATTGGTGGTCAAAGAAACAAATACATTAATTGGCACAATCACCGTGGTTGAATATGATGAAAATATTGGCACAATGGAGATTGGTTATGCCATTGGTCGCCCTTGGTGGCATAAAGGATATACGTCAGAAGCATTCAGCCGAGTGATTACCTACTTATTTGAACACTACCCTTGGTTAAACCGTATTGAAGCAAGTCATGACGTGAACAATCCAAATTCTGGTAAAGTAATGCAAAAATGTGGACTACAATTTGAAGGAATTCTGCGACAAAAAGGAAAAAATAACTGTGGAATTGTTGATATTGCGATGTATGCTATCTTACGCAAAGATTATCTTTCACAAAATAATCCATAGCATCGAACAAATCCCCGTTGTAAAATTCGTTCTCCCATCTATATCTTTCTCAACGGAAGATAATCTTCTGAATTTCTTCCTGTCTAATCACACAGTTTCAGACCTCATAATGAAAACGCATGACTCATTCACTTCGAGTCATGCGTTTTTTAGGGAATATATGAGGGAGTTAATCTTCCTTGCGGCGTCGTTTAACTAATAATCCAAGGAATCCTGCCATCCCTAGACTTAGAGCACCGATAACCGAATGAATTGGTTGACTACCAGTTTTTGGTAAATGTTGCATTTGTCTATTCGGATTTGCTACGTTTTCTTTTTTCTCAACCTTCAGCTGCACATCCGTATTTGGCATACTAGGCGTTGGCTCTGGTTCCGGGTTTGGTTTTGGTTCAGGTGTTGGCTCTGGATCTGGATTTGGTTCTGGATCCGGTGTTGGCTCTGGATCTGGATTTGGTTCTGGATCCGGTGTTGGCTCTGGATCTGGATTTGGTTCTGGATCCGGTGTTGGCTCTGGATCTGGATTTGGATCCGGATTAAGAATTGGACCAGCACTCAGACTATAAACAACATTGTCTACCACATTTGGATTTTCAACTGTTGCTTTTAAGCCACCCGCTTGTGCTTTATCTGGTGTATAACCACTAATCTTTGGTGTATCTACCATTTCAAAAGCATGTTCATTTGGTGTCCAATCTTTACGCTCGATGATTTCACCAGTTACTTTATCC
>NZ_JAKUDS010000023.1 GCF_023221775.1 Enterococcus cecorum
AATTGAGCTGATATTTAGCATAATGAAATATAAAAAAGAGATAAGTAAAAAGTGATAAACCAATTATTTTTGTATAATTAAGCGCCCAGTCAATCGCAAAGTGAATTTGTTTAAAAGAAAGCCCGAGATTATACAGCGAGTATTTTCTTTTTTCATTTTGAAGAGTGAGGGTACTTTCTTTTACTCCCACTAGTAGTAAACAAATAGGCAATAAAAAGAGTAAGGAGAAGTATGCATATTTTTCTTTGATATTATAGCTGAAAAGACTAAATAGTATTGGGGTAATCAATAAATTGTTGATAAGATGTATTAGATATAACATTTTATCCATTGCTTTTTGACTAGCTAAGTGATTTTTTTCGAAATAAAAACTAGTGATAAAAATGTCTAAAAGATACCGTTTCATCTGTTTTCTCCTTTTCTTTTATTGTAATTATCGTAAACGCTTAAAAAAACTTTGTCAAGATGATAAATCAAGTAGTCATTTGGTTTGTAAGCAGGGAAAAACACTGCTACAATATGGAAAAAAGATAAAATGAGGTTGTTGTCATGAGTGAGGAAATGGAAAAAATTACGGTTGATTATGAAGCGCCACAAGAACGTATTCAATATGAAAGTGAGCGTTTGGTTAGCCAAATCAAGGAACAGTTAGTAGGTCAAGATGTTGCTTACTTACATCGACTTGCACCAGAAATTATCGAAAAATCAATTCCGGAACTGCAACAAGCAATTCAAGCAGGGAAATTTAGCTATGAAGATTTAACCGTCTTTTACCTATTGCGGATGTTAGAAACCGATGTCTTAGTAGGTGGATTGAATGCAATTTCTGAGATTCATCCGCAAGCTATCGAACAGGCACGTAAATGTGATGAACAAATGGCAGCGGTAGACTTCAATAAATATCCATTGTTTGGTATGCCAATTACCTTTAAGGAGAATATTTTAATGAGGAAGATGCTACCTTGCTACAAATTGGCTATGCATTTGAACAAGCGACGAAGCTAAGAGTTTTACAATGATAATTTGTTTTAGTTCAGCGACTAATCTTTGAAGAAAAAGGTCGTTGTACTATATTTTTGCGTTAATTTTTGCTATGCTAGGAATGTTGATTTTTTTTGAGAAGGGAGTTATGATTTTGCGAAAAACAAATGTGGGCCTAGTGACAGTGGCTATTTTTGTGGCGACTTTCATGACGGCGGTAGAAGGGACCATTGTGACGACTGCGATGCCTACCATTGTCGGTTCGTTACACGGGATTGAGTTAATGAACTGGGTCTTTTCGATTTATCTATTAACCAGTGCGATGTTAACCCCAATTTATGGAAAACTAACGGATAAAATTGGCCGCAAACCTGTTTTCATGGTGGGAACTTTGCTTTTTATTATTGGTTCAGCACTCTGTGGCATGAGCTTTAATATGCATACGTTGATTTTAGCGCGGGCTTTACAAGGAATGGGTGCTGGTGCTTTAATGCCGGTTTCATTGACTTTGTTGGCGGACCTTTATCCAATTGAACAGCGTACAAAGGTCATGGGTTATAATTCAACGATGTGGGGAATAGCTAGCGTAATTGGGCCATTAGCTGGTGGGTTAATTGTTGATACAGTTGGATGGCATTGGATTTTCTTTATTAATGTGCCAATCGGTTTAGTGCAATTATTCTTAGTTTTTATGAGTTTGCATGAAGAAAAACGCGCTCGTGAAACGAAGAAAATGGATTTGTTCGGTAGTGTTGTTTTGATGTTGGTCTTGCTTAGTTTATTAGCTGGTTTCCAATTATTAAGTGATCAAGGCTTTGGTTGGCTGGTCATGAGTTGCTTTATTGCTAGCGTGCTATTTTTCGTGTTATTCATTTGGGTGGAAAAACGTGCCGAAGATCCAATTATTACTTTTAGCCTGTTTAAAAATCCTTTATTTGTTGGCGTTAATCTGATTGCGGCATTGGTGAGTGGCATCTTAATGGGGGTAGATGTGTATATTCCAATGTGGATGCAAGGTGTATTAGGTTTAGCTGCTGGGATTGGTGGCTTAGTATTAGCGCCGATTTCCTTATTCTGGGTTGTAGGTACGAATGTGGCCAGTAAAATGATGGTCAAACAATCGATTCAAAAGGTTGTCATGCTTGGTTTGTTGGCAATTCTTATGACAACGGTTGGTTTATTTTTCGCTCCGATGGGGATTGGCGCATGGTATTTTGTCTTGCTGATGTTTATTTTTGGGATTGGCATGGGTATGGTAATTGTTTCGACAACGGTCTCTGCACAACAAGTTGTACCCAAAAGTCACTTGGGAGAAGCAACCTCATTTAATACCTTGGTTAGAACCATTGGACAAACGGTGATGGTAGCTGTCTTTGGTTTAATCTTTAACTTTATGACCAACCAAGAATTAGATAAGCAACATTTAGCTGGACGCACAGATTTGTTAAACCAATTTGTTAATCCTAAAACTGCGCATCAAGTGGCGAGCAATTTACATGAAGCGTTGCGAAAAGTACTTTACGAAGGGCTCCACGCAGCATTCTTAGTAACTATTTTACTGGCAGTGATTAGTATGATTTGTGTGAAGATTTATATCCGAAATCAAGTGAAATTAAGCGAATTAGAGGAATAAAAAAAGAACGGTTGGCTGACCGTTCTTTTTTATGCACTCATTTGGATTTGTAAGACATATTGTTCGAATTGGTGCTTAAAGCTATCAAAATAAAGAGCAGCTGGTACTTTTTGCGACTTTTTCCATTCATAGGCCATACCGATTAATAGCCAACTGGTTGAAGTCGTTAATATTTCGCTTTCTGGTGTGCGCAATGATTTTGGAATCGCACGTTGTAAAATCAGTTGCAAATCTTCTCTTAATACAGGGCTAGTATAAAAACTCAAGGCTTCGACATAGTTCTTCTTGCAGATGCTAGCCATATCGGTATGAAAATCAGCCAAAATTAAGAAAATCTTCTTTAATAACTCTAAAGAAAAAGGCTCGTCTGGTAGAATTTGTTCTTGAATTTGAGCGAGTAAAGTTTCTTTAGTAATCATGTCTAGCAAGTGATATTTATCAGTAAAATAATTATAAAAAGTGGCTCGATTGATTTGTGCTTGATTGGTAATATCGGCAATTTTGATTTTTTCTAAACTTTTTTGATGCAATAAAGTAATGAAGGCCTCGATGATTTGTTGGCGTGTTTTTTTACTGCGAATATCAATAGTTGTCATGACGTTCATCCTTTCTTTTTTTCATTATATCAAGAATGGATGAATTTACCAAAAAAATGCTTTAGCGCACGAGACAAGGATAAAATACTCAAGTCATCAGTAGATAATTAATCATAATAATGTGAAAAAATTCTTATTTTTAAACTATTTTTTCTAAACTGTGTTATACTATAGATAATAGAAAGCGCTATCAAAAAAGTGGTAAGAAGGTGAGTGTATGTATGGATTAGGCGATATTCTATTTTTAACGCTCTTTGCGATGCTTGTAGTTTTTGTTGTCTTGCTAGGCATCTGGGGGCTAATGGTAGTTATGAGTAAAATCTTAAATCAAGGTGGAAAGTAGGGTGAGCATATGTCAGCAATTGTTCAACAAATGATTGAAACTTCAGGAATAGCCAATTTAACGTTGCAAAATGGAATCATGATTTTATTAGCGTGTTTCTTTTTATATTTGGGAATTAAAAAGAAATATGAGCCGTATTTAATGATTCCGATTGCCTTTGGGATGTTGTTAGTGAATTTACCTTTAGCGAATCTTATGGCCGGTGCTTCTAATGGTCAACCAGGCGGCTTATTGCATTATTTATATTTAGGTACGGAATTAGGCATTTATCCCCCATTAATCTTTTTGTGTTTAGGAGCAGCGACAGATTTTGAACCCTTACTTGCCAATCCTTATACGATTCTTTTGGGGGGAGCAGCTCAGTTTGGAATTTTTGCGGCCTTTTTCCTAGCCCTTCTTTTCCATATGTCCCCACAAGAAGCAGCTTCCATCGGGATTATTGGTGGGGCAGATGGTCCGACAGCAATCTTTTTAACCAGTCGATTAGCACCTAACTTACTACCTGCCATCGCTTTAGCAGCCTATTCCTATATGGCATTGGTGCCCATTATTCAACCACCGATTATTCGTGCACTAACTACAGAAAAAGAACGTCAATGTCCAATGAAAGTTACCCGCAAAGTGAGTCAAAAGGAAAAAATTATCTTTCCAATCGCGGTGACAATTTTTGTGAGTTTATTAGTTCCTAGTGCCACGACATTGATTGGTTGCTTGATGTTAGGAAATCTAATTCGTGAAGTCAAATTAGTACCGAAATTATCCGAAGTCTTACAAAATGTCTTTATGTATATTATTACCGTTATTTTAGGTTTAACAGTTGGTGCCAAGGCTGAAGGAAATTTATTCTTATCAAAAACGACCTTAATTATCATTATGCTTGGGTTAATCGCTTTTGCAGTCGGCACCGCTTCAGGGGTATTGATGGGAAAACTCATGTATTATGTGACTAAAGGGAAAGTAAACCCAATGATTGGTGCGGCAGGAGTATCCGCTGTTCCAATGGCTGCGCGTGTGGTTCATTTAGAAGGTCAAAAAGCCAATCCTCATAACTATTTATTGATGTATGCGATGGGACCAAATGTTGCCGGGGTCATTGGTTCAGCCGTGGCAGCCGGTGTTTTACTCGCCTTCTTCCAATAATTGTTTTTCAATAAGTGATTGTCCGCTGTGAAACAAATTTTTTTAGTGAAACAAGGCGAAAAAATAAAACGCTTTTTGGGAAATAGTCTGTATGAAATTGCGTCAAATTAGTATTCTTTTATCTCCATTTTTTTGAGGATAATTCACGTAAACAGTTTTACTTGTTGATATACAAATGTTTGTTCTGCTTTAAAAGTGGATGATATCAACACGTCAAGAAAAAAATTTACTTTCAAAAAAAATTGTGAAACAAAAATTCCGATATTTTTTGAATGATGTGGATAACTCAAAAAGATTTGCTTTTCAGCTTCCTTATGGTAAAGTATCATTATGGAAAATGAAAGGGGCAGCATGTATGTGGTCAAAAGAAGAAAAACGTGAAGCCTATGAGTTATTACTGCTTCAACAAAAAGGCTTATTAGAAATTGAAAGTAATTGGATTGCAAATTTGAGTAATTCATCTGCTTTATTAAATGAAACATTAAAGGAAACTGTATTTGCCGGTTATTATCTTTTTGATGGGCAAGAATTAATTTTAGGACCATTTCAAGGGCGAGTTTCTTGTACGCGAATTCAAATGGGCAAAGGCGTTTGCGGTGAATCTGCGCAAAAGGAAAAAACACTCATTGTCCCTAATGTCAAAGAGCATGAGAATTATATTTCCTGTGATTCTGCAGCAATGTCTGAAATTGTTGTGCCAATGGTTAAAGACGGCAAATTAATCGGTGTACTGGATATCGATAGTTCTAAAATTGGCATGTATGATGAAATCGATCAAGAATTTTTAGAACAATATGTCGCTATTCTTTTAGATAGTTTATAATGAAAGCTTCAAAGCGGCTTCTTTTCTAGAGTTTAGAGAAGAGGCCGTTTATTTTATTAAGATTTGTTTAGAATGAAATAACATCTATTCACATACCATTTGGAAAGTTTTATACTGGTTCATAGTTAAGAAAAGATGGTATTAAATTATGAAAAATAAAAAAATTATCGGTGGTGTAACGCTGGCTATCATCCTAATCGGTCTGCTTATTTATTGTTATGCAGATGATATTTATCTGGCTTTACATCCACCTAAAGAAGAGCATGTTTTTAAAACAAAACCAGATGCGATGATTCCTCAATTAGCCCATCAGCTAGGTTTAGCCAATGCTACCCAAATGGATGGATTAGCCAATCAAGCGGTGAAAGTCTATAATCATCAGTCGCAATCTAACAATGGCTATTTTGAAAGTTATATCGAAGTACCAGTTAGTCAACAAAGTCGTTTTGTTTCAATGGTCTTTTATCAAACAAATAGTAAAGATTATTATGAGATTCCAGCTAAGAAATTATCTGATACGACTTATTATATTCAAACAAAATTTTTTTCTCAGTGGCCAAAAACGAAATGGCGCCAAGGAGTTTTGCTTTCGGGGATGTTGATGGAGTATGAATATTTTCCAATTCAAGATCATTTCAAAGCAAAAAATTATCATCAACCAAAGCCATCATTCTATCCGAGCCTTCAGTTAGCTTCTCCTCAACCAATGCATTTGATTAAAGAGAAACGATTGAAAAGGATAGTCCAAAAAGAAAGAAAATCGCAAAAACATGAATTCATGGCGCATCATTTAACAGACTTTTCTTTAGCTGATTTTGAACATCAAGAACAAAATAGCATTGAGAGTATGTATTTTGACTATACGAATATTGATGATGGAAAGATTCAGATGGATTTCAACTTTACTTATCCATTATTAAAAAAAGTTTCTTATCAAATAGCGATGTTTAGTCAGGCAAATGGCTTGGATGATGTCAAAAATTATCCCTTAAAACAAACAGGAACAAATCATTTATCTTTATATTTTACAAACCATGATCATAATCGCTATGAGACGGGTTATTATACTGGCTATATTCAAAGAAATACGCCAACTCAGTCACAAGTGAGTTTCATTAGCAAGCAATTTTTCATTCCTAAATATATTTTGAAAACTATTAGTTACAAAATGGAGAAAATAGATGGTCCACGTGGTATTTATGCGCTACAATTGAAGTTAAATAAGAATGAGCGTATTTTGCAAGCACGTTTTGCAGTATGGACGGCTAGAGGGAATCAAGATGACTTGCAATGGTATACAGTTAATTCGCCAAATCAACAAGGTATTTTTGAAGTGATGATTGATACGCGTAAAGTACATTTTGATGGTAAAGAAATTGATAGTCTAGTAGACGTTGAGATTGATCAAACAGGGACACAAAGGATGGGTGAAATGAAAGATAAGGTATCGAAAAATCGAGTAGCTATGTTTGTCAATCATCGGGGCAATCATCAATATGCACCGGAAAATTCATTGCCAGCTTTTAAGCAAACAAAATATGAAGCGATTGAGACAGATATTCATTTAACAGCAGACCAACAGTGGGTGATTATGCATGATGATTCCTTAGAGCGTACAAGTAACGGTAGAGGAAAATTAGGCTTATTTACTTACCAACAACTTCTTCAATTTCATTTAATCGGTATTGGCGAGCAGCATTATGTATATGCGGAGTTAAAGATTCCGACATTATCAGAGTTTTTAGCAATTTGTCAAAGCAAGCAAAAAATCCCGGTAATTGAGATTAAGGATAAAGAAATAAATGAAGCTGCTTATCAAAATTTGGTGCAAATGGTGCGTGAAGCTGGTTTTGGTTTGACTGCTAGATTTATTTCGTTTCATTATGAACCCTTAAAAGTAATCAAACAAATCATGCCTGAAGCTGCGGTGATGTATTTAGATAAAGATATCACTGCAAGTAATATCAACAAAGCCAAACACTTAGGAACGCGAGCTGGCTTAAATATTAAATGGCAAAATCTAACCTATGACAAAGTAGCTCAAGCCAAAGCTGCTGGTCTACAGGTTGGTGCCTGGACCGTACCTGCAAGTCAATATTGGCAAATGGAACAAATGGGTGTGGATTATATTACAACAGATGATTAGCAAGAAATCAGCGTGTTTCCTCCAAACCACGAGAGGGAACACGCTGATTTTGTTAGTTTACAAAATGTAAAGAAAAAGCGTTGAACAATCTCAACGCTTTCTTTGGTACATTCTCAAAAAATACCTAATGGAGGCGGTGGGAGTCGAACCCACGTCCAAACATATCGCCACCCAAAAATCTACGCTCATAGTCAGTTCTATTTAAAGTTCATTTGAAAAGATGCCGAGTGACAGGCCCCTTAACAAACTAGTCTGACAATCTCTTTAACCAAAAACAGACGGATTTTGATTACGTATCCCACTTAGAGTAAGACCCAGAACAAGCACATGGGCGATGCTTGACTAGATCACGCCCGCTGTTTTTTAGGCAGCTAAAGCGTAAGAATTGTTTGTTTTTGCAGTTATATTTAACTGTAACGTTTTAACGTAGACGTAACCTACGAAGCGCAATTCAGGCCCGAACTATGCCTGTCGAATCCGTAACGCCCCCTCTACTACAATAAGAGGGTGTCACTTACAAAAAAAGTATATCATAACTTTTTTGATTCGAAAAGAAAAACCTTAAAAAGTTTAATATTATTTTAAGATAATCCATTTTAAGCTGTTTTTAAGTTAAATAATAAAATAATAATAAGGAAAACTATCGGATTGGCCGTAATTGCGTTATAATGAATTTGGAAAATAAGCAAATAGTAGGTGAAAGTTATGCAAATATTAATGATTGAAGATAATGAATCTGTGGCAGAAATGATGCAAATGTTTTTTATTAATGAAGGCTGGGAAGCAACGTTTAAATATGATGGGAAAGAAGGGTTAGATGCTTTTCTGGCTGATCCAGATAAGTATGATATTATTACACTCGATTTAAATTTACCAAGTATGGATGGAATGCTTGTAGCAAAAGAGATTCGTAAAGTTTCTAGTACAGTACCCATTATCATGTTGACTGCTCGAGATTCTGAAAGTGATCAAGTGATTGGTTTAGAAATAGGGGCTGATGATTATGTGACGAAACCTTTTAGTCCACTAACTTTAATTGCGCGAATAAAGGCTTTGCATCGTCGAAGTGAGTTGGTTGAAAAAGTAGCAGAAAAAAGTGAAGATAATGATGAGTTTGAAATTGTTACTAAACATTTTAAAATGAATACGAAAACGCGTGAGGCCTATTTGAATAATCAACCAATTGATGGATTAACGCCAAAAGAATTTGATTTGCTTTATACGATGGCCAAAAAACCACGTCAAGTTTTTACGCGTGAGCAACTTCTTGAATTAGTCTGGAATTATGAGTACTTCGGCGATGAACGAACCGTTGATGCTCATATCAAGAAACTGCGTCAAAAAATTGAAAAAGTTGGCCCACAAGTAATCCAAACTGTGTGGGGAGTCGGCTATAAATTCGATGATTCAGGGTTAGAAGTATGAAATATTTATATCAACAATTAATTGCTTTTTGGACTGTGATTGCGATTACCTTTATTTTAACGGGATTTGCGTTTATTCAATTAACTAGACATACTATTGAGCAAAATAATTACCAGCAGCTTTATGGGTATGCAAAGGCGGTAGAAAGGATTTCTAAAAGTTTTGATAATGTTTTTGCTGGTGATCAAAGTCAATACCGAATGATTCAAAATGCTTTAAATTTATCTGAAGCTGTTTTAAATCAGCAAAGTGTAAATTTTGTTTTTGTCAATTCTAATCAAGAAGTTTTATATCCTGCAGCAAATAATTCGGTAAAACTACCAATTACAAAAAAACAATGGCAACAACTGACACAAGGACAGGTTCAACAAGCTACTTTAGAAAGAGATATTTTTGGTGAGAAGAATATTACTTCCTATGAAATGGTCCCTTTTTTACTCAATGATGAATTTGGGGTATTAATTGTAAGCCAACCTGCTAAAAATGTGGAAGATACTGTCAATGAGTTTACAGGAAATTTGTTCAAAGGATTTATTATTTCAGGGATTGTTGCTTTTATTATTAGTTATTTTTATGCAAGTTTTCAAGTACGTCGGATTAATCGCATGAAAAAAGCAACAAAGGAAGTAGCGAACGGTAATTTTGATATTATTTTACCAGTTCATAATCGGGATGAATTCGATGAGTTGGCAGCTGATTTCAATAAAATGACAGATTCTTTAAAGCAGTCTCAAGAAGAAATCGAGCGGCAAGAGGAACGACGTAAACAATTTATGGCAGATGCTTCTCATGAGATGCGGACCCCACTAACGACCATTAATGGATTATTAGAAGGTTTTGCATATGGGGCAATTCCAGAAAGTCAAAAAGAGAAAGCCATTGCCTTGATGAAAAATGAGACGGAGCGCTTGATTCGGTTAGTAACTGAAAATTTAGATTATGAAAAGATTCGTACTAACCAGATTTCAATGGTGATTAAGAAATTTAATGCAACGGAAGTATTTGAAAATCTTTTTACTCAGTTGCAAAGTAAAGCGGAACAAGTGAATGACCAACTGATTTTAGAAACCAAACAGCCTGTTGAAGTCTATGCTGATTATGATCGTTTTGTGCAAATTATGGTGAATATTTTACAAAATGCCATTCAATTTACGGAAAATGGTACCATCACGGTTAGCTTAGAAAAAGGATATCTAGAAACAATCATTAAGATAAGTGATACTGGAATCGGCATGTCAGAAGAACAGTTGAAAAATATTTGGGATCGCTATTACAAGGCGGATCCATCACGCAAAAATAAGAAGTTTGGTGAATCTGGTTTAGGTCTTTCTATTGTCGAACAGTTAGTGAAGTTGCATAAAGGACAAATTCAAGTTGAATCTGAGTTAGGCAAGGGAACCACTTTTATTATCTCCTTACCAGATGTGGAAGTAAATCAATAAAAAATGGACAAGCTAAGAGTGCGATTAGCTTGTCCATTTTTTACTTATGGAATTGGAGTAAGTCTAGGTTGTGCGTAAGAATAATAATAGGTTTATGGTAATGTAAGCTTATTTGCTTCAATTTTAGCAAGAGTTTTTGAATTTCCCAAGTACTACAATGATCGATGCCGTGAATATAGATACAATCTTTATGCTGAACGAAAAGTTGTTGATAGACTTGAATGGCGATTAACGTTTGATAATCAGCTTGTTTAGGTAGGACATCGAGGTTCGACTCTACAATCTGAAATTCTTTTGCCAACCATTCAATAGCTATTTGCTGGTTTTTACGCTGAATGGCTAGATGGGATTTTAAAGATAAAAAAGGAACAAAATTTGGTAATTGTTGATTATCCGTCTCATAACTCATTTGAATATTGGGAAAATTTAGTTGTTTATTTAGCAACAGACATCCTTCCTTTCTTAAGATTTTGTAGCAAATAGATTAGACTATTGACTGTGATGAGTCCTAAGCTATTGATGAAACAAGTTTTGATGAATAGTTGTATACTGATTTTTTCTAAATATATTTGATTTTGAATGAATTGCCATAAACCATTTTCTGATTCAGGTACTTTTATTTGAAAAATATTTTTGGTTGCTTCGGGTGCTGGAATCCACTCTTTAATAGAGAAGTGCTGGATATCGGCTAAATAATAGCGGCAGGAAGAAAAAATCATTGGTAATATCCAAGCTTGTAATAAAAACATCCCCATACTCATTACCAAGGTAACAGTAATACAGATTACTAGTAACTCACCACTCATTAATCCAATATAATTACGGATTGTTCCACCGTTATTTATCCAAGAAATTTTTTCGTTTTGACGTTTTCTTTGTAAGCGAAATAATAAGTAGGTTAGGGTAATCAATAGGATAGATAAGACAATCAAATATAGCGTTTTACTTGGGACTTGCCATTGAGTAATAGACTGTCTACCTTTTATTGAAATATTGAAAAATTGTTGTATCGTTTGCAAGATTGAGTTCAAGTATTGCTGAAAAATGGCATAGAACCATTGAATCAATATTAGTAAGGTAAAGAAGAAAGTGATTCCCAAAAAGGCTTTCTTATGATAATAAAGGCTGCGCTTGATGACGCTTAACCAAAACAAAATTTCACCTTCTTTCAAAAATATCGTTCATTTCACTTAGTATTACTATAGTCTTTTTTTATGAACATTTTGTGAATAAGGTACGAAAAAAAGAGGCTGAATGATTTTCAGCCTCTTTTGTGTTTATTTATCTTCATTTGTAGAAGTACTTGTTGATTCTTTTGGATGTAATTCCTGATAAGATTTGGTTTGATATTTGTCCGTGGTACTTGTCTGATTGTGTTTACTATAAACACTCGTAGATTTATCGCCAAGTTCTTTTTCAATTTTTTCAATACGATCTGTGTTTTTCAGATAATTATAATCATCTGGGTTGATGGCTTTCAATCCACTCTTCGTATAGAACCGTAACAAATCACCATTATTTATTTTATCAGAGGTAGCCAGCTGATCCGATACAGCTTCTTTATCCGCATCGATTTGCTTTTTGAGTTCTTCACTAGGTTCGGTAATTTCTTCTCCAGTTTTATTATCATAAAGTACGCCACCATAATAAGTATAGTTTGGCGTTACAAAATCTCCATCACGGAAAGCGACAAGTTGTTTATGATCAGGTGAGAATAAGTCTTGACCTAGTTGAATATAGTTTTGCGTATCAACACCAAGTAAATGTAATAAAGTAGGTAGCGCATCGACTTGACCACCGTAAGTATCAATAATTTTTCCTTTATTCATTCCTGGGATATGAATCATGTAAGGGACACGTTGGACTTGAGCATTATCAAAGTTTGACCAAGTTTCACGGTCTTTTCCTAGTAATTGAGCTAATTCTTTATTACGTGCATTTGATATTCCATAATGATCGCCGTAAAGGATAATGATGGAATTATCATAAAGTCCACTTTGTTTAAGGTAATCAAAGAATTCGTGGACGGCAGTATCCATATAATTGGCTGTTGAGAAGTAACTATTAATTGTTTCATCTTTTGTTTGTGCCAATGGGAAACCTGTTTCATCTCCACTCAATTGTGAGTATGGATAGTGATTCGATACGGCTATAAATTTGGTATAGAATGGTTGTTGCAAGTGTTCAAGATACTTCACAGATTGTTGGAAGAATGGTTTATCATTTAACCCATATTGGAATGAGTTATCTTCTGTTACATTGTAATAGGAAGCATCAAAGAAATAATCATAGCCTAGATGTTTATAGGTTTCATTTCGATTCCAAAACGTACCGGAGTTTCCATGGAAAACAGCAGAAGTGTATCCTTGTGTTTGTTTTAAAATATTTGGTGCTGCTTCAAAGGTATTTTTCCCACCTAATTGTGTGAAGAGCGCGCCTTGATTTAATCCAAAGAGTGAGTTTTCAAATAAAGTTTCAGAATCACTCGTTTTTCCAGCTTTGACTTGATGGAAAAAGTTAGAAAAGCTAAAAGTCGAATTACTATGATATAAACTATTAATGAAAGGCATCACTTCATGTTCTACACCATTTTCATCTTTTAACTTATAATCAATTAAAAATTGTTGGGTACTTTCTAGGTGAATATAAATGACATTGCGACCTTTTGCTAAACCAAAGTACTGGTCATTGGGTTTGGCATAATGGCCTTTGACATATTCTGCTACTTCATCCATATCGGTAGCACTTGCCTGAGCACGCACTTGAGTTGTTTTGTAAGTTTGAACTCCATCATAAGCAGTAAATGCATTGATTCCTAAGTATTTCACTAAGTAATCACGAGAGAAGGTACGTGTTAATAATTCTGGACGATCACTTTCAGCTAAGAATAAGTTACCTGAAAAAATCATCACAGATAGTGTGGTAAAAGCAAAAGCCATTCGCGCGCGTACCGGAGTTTCATCCATTTTGATACGTTTGGTAGCTAAAGCAAAGACGAGCAAAATGAAGTCTATCCAATACAAAATATCATACGGTCTAAATAGTTTAATGGCACTTTCACCTAAACCACTCGCAACCTTACCCGCACCTAACATCGTATTGATTGTGATGAAGTCGGTGAATTCTCGATAATAAACAGCATTCGAAAACAATAGAGCAGTCATGATAAAATAAATGACCATCATTGTAATATAGGCTGGCTTTTTGCGACGAACGTATAAACCGACTGATAATAAAAGTAAGGTTGTAGCAATTGGATTTATTATCAAAATAAAATGTTGGAGCGCATTTTCCAAAGATAGATGAAAATCTAAGGTATAGGCCAACATATTTTTTAACCACATTAACACAATTAGTAAGGTGAAAAAGCCCAAACGTTTGTTAACCCAGCTAAAATAATTTTTTTTAGTCAAAGGAAAATTCCCCTCTTTTCTTTTATTTACAAGTTTTCATAAAGTTACACTATTCCTTTACATTTTACTCATCTTAAAATCGACTGTCAATTGAACTTCAAATACCGTCATCATAATTTAATTTTTCTTTATAAAATGTCTCAGTGCTTTTTTCGTGTTTTCTATTATTTTGTGTTATAATTTTTTTAAATAAAGAGAGAAGAAATGGAGAAACAAATGCCAAAAGTAACGATTAAAAATTCTGCAAAAAATAAATTTTTACATGGCTATCCCTTAATTCGCAAAGAAGAAGTGTTAGATGTACAAGTAACGGATGATTGGGTAGATTTTGTCGATGAAAAGGACCGCTTTATTGCCAAAGGATATTTAGGTGAGCAGAACAAGGGCATCGGTTGGATATTATCTTTGAAAAACGTACCAATCGATCATCATTTTTTTATGCAAAAGTTTGAACAGGCCAAACAAGAGCGTTCAACCTATTTTTATTCTCAAGATACGGATGCTTTTCGAATTTTTAATGGAGAAGGCGATGGAATCGGTGGGATGACAGTCGATTATTACAATGGTTACGCAGTTGTTTCTTGGTACAATGCTACAATTTATCATCATCGCCAGCTAATTATGGATAGTTTTCTCAAAGTATATCCAGAAATTATTGGTATTTATGAGAAAAATCGTTTTAAGAGTGATTTACCAGAGTCCAATCATTTTTATGGAAGAAAAGCACCTGAACCATTAATCGTGAAAGAGAATAACGTTCAGTTTGCTACCTATTTAAATGAAGGTTGGATGACCGGAATTTTTTTAGATCAACATGAAGTGCGAGGCCGTTTAGTCGATGGTTTAGCAATGGGAAAACGTGTGCTAAATATGTTTAGCTATACAGGAGCTTTTTCGGTTGCTGCAGCTTTTGGAGGAGCGAGTAGTACGACTAGTGTAGATTTAGCTAAACGTAGCCTTGAAAAGACAAAAGAGCAGTTTGCAGTAAATGGCTTTACACTAGAAAATCATAAAATTCATGTGATGGATACCTTTGATTATTTCCGTTATGCTAAGAAAAAAGGCTTGCAGTTTGATGTAATTGTACTTGATCCTCCAAGTTTTGCGCGAAATGGCAAGAAGGTATTTTCTGTTGCAAAAAATTATGGAGATTTAATTGCAGATAGTTTACCTATATTAGCTGAGAAAGGAATCATTATTGCTTCCACTAATGCAAGTAATGTCTCATTAACGAAATTTCAAAAAATGATTGAGAAAAGTTTTCAAGTTGGTCAAGTGAAGTGTCATTTATTAGAGAGTCACCATTTACCGGCGGACTTTAAAACGAATTCGCACTATGAAGAAAGTGATTATTTAAAAGTATTAATTTATCAAAAAGTATCAAAGTGAGAGGAAGGATTGTATGTCGACGGAGTTTAAACGCCCTAAGATTTGTGTTCCGCTAACTGGAAAAACAACGGAAGAATTGGTTGCACAAGCAGAAAAAATTCGGCAAAGTTCTGCGGATATGGTGGAATGGCGAGCTGATTATTTTACAGAAATTCAAGATTTGGAGCAGACACTAGTGACGCTGAGAACTTTACGTAATAAATTGTCAAATAAGGAATTGCTCTTTACTTTTCGAACTAAAGAAGAAGGTGGAGAAGCCCAAATTCGCTTGGATGATTATAAAGAATTGTGCTTAAGTGTTTGCAAGTTGCAGTTAGTGGATATGATTGATATTGAACTTGCACAGGCTGAGTTTTTAGGACGATATTTTATTAAGCAACTAAAAGAGACGCAGACAATTTGTTTGATGAGCTATCATAATTTTGAACGTACGCCTAAAGATGCAGAATTAATCTTTAAAATAGGGCTAATGCAGCAGATGGGAGCAGATATTGGTAAACTGGCTTTAATGCCGCAGCAACTAAATGATGTCTTACGTACAATGAGTTTAATTGAAAAAGCTCATAGTTTTTACGACTTACCTTTAGCAGTAATGGCGATGGGTGATTTGGGAAAAATAACAAGGGTTGCTGGTGAATTAATGGGTTCTCAATTTACTTTTGGGTATTTTGGAGAAAATTCTGCGCCGGGTCAAATCCAAGTGGAGATGCTTGATCAAATATTGACCACCCTTAGCATACAAGAAACAGTAAAGGAAGAGGAAATTGGCTAAAAAGAAGCAAGTGAAAACAAATGCAATTCGGATTGTTGAACAAAAAAAGATTCCTTATCAAGAGCATACGTATACTTTTTCAGAAGATGATTTAGGAGCAAAACATGTGGCTGAAGAGTTACATCAAAATGAAGCACAAATCTTTAAAACATTGGTTGCAGTCGGTAATAAAACAGGGCCGATTGTGGCAGTGATTCCTAGTAACCAAGAGTTAGATTTGAAGAAAATTGCGAAGGAAAGTGGCAACAAAAAGGTAGAAATGTTGCATCTCAAAGACTTAGAAAGTTTAACAGGGTATATTCGTGGCGGGTGTTCACCAGTCGGAATGAAAAAACTATTTCCAACCTACTTTGATCAGTCAGCCTTAAATTTCGCCACTATTATGGTATCAGCCGGGAAACGCGGTTTACAAATGGAGTTATCCCCAAATGATTTAGCCAGCTTAGTCCGTGGCAAATTTGTTGATTTAATTTTAGAAAAATAACTCAAAAAGAGGGGATTTCCCCTCTTTTTTGATTAGTTCTAACTTTGCCATAATGCTGTTTGAGCGGCATGCATACCGGCTACATGACCAGTACAAAAAGCTGCTGTAATATTGTAACCGCCTGTATAACCATTAATATCTAAGACTTCACCACAAGCATATAGTCCCATCATTTTTTTACTTTCTAAGGTTTTGGGATTGATTTCTTTTAATGAGATTCCGCCACCAGTAACAAATGATTTTTCTAAAGCAAAGGTGCGAATAATCGGTATTTGAAAAGCTTTAATCAGTTTTACTAAGGCCTCGATTTGTTTTGACGTGACTTGTTTACTCATTAGATCTACTAGGTGCAATCGTTCAAGATAAAAGGTAAGTAACCGCTCTGGCAATATTCCTTTCAACGCATTGTTTACTTGTTTCTTCTCGTTTTCCTGAAGCATTTGAGTAATTTTTTGATTCAGCTGATTAGTGGTTAGTTCTGGTAAACAGTCCAATTCGACAATCACAGGTGTTTGTTTTTTCAGAAGCTGATTAACAAAAGAAGAACATCTTAAAGCAGCTGGACCTGAAATTCCAAAATGCGTAAATAGTAAATCCATGGTGTGACTTGTCACTGTTTTCCCTTTTTGATTTAAAACAGTTAATTGCACATCACGTAAAGATAATCCTTGTAAGGTACGATCCTGGATAAAATCTGCTTCACTGATTAGCGGCGATTCTGTCGGGTATAGTGGTGTGATTTGGTGTTTCACTTGTTTGGCTAATTGATAACCATCGCCAGTTGCCCCGGTGGATGGGTAGGTTTTTCCTCCTGTAGCGATAATAACACTCGGCGCAAAAAAATCTCCTTTATCGCATCGAACCCCTTGAATGGTACTACCATCATGGATGAGTTTTTCGACCGTTGTTTTCATACATAATTCAACATGATTTTCTTTTAGTTTAGAAACAAGGCAATCAACAATTGTTTTGGACGAATCAGTAGTAGGAAACATTCGCCCGTGATCTTCTTCTTTTAATTGCACGCCTGCTTGGGTAAAGAATTGGATAATATCTTGGTTATTCCATTGATTAAAAGTACTATATAAAAAGCGACCATTTCCCGGAATGTGTTCGATTAAATGTTCGACGGATTGACAATTGGTGACATTACAACGTCCGCCTCCAGTCATCAATAATTTTTTGCCGAATTTTCGGTTTTTTTCAATAAGCAGTACTTTTGCCCCATTTTCACTCGCACTAATTGCCGCCATCATCCCACTCGTACCGCCACCGATGACAATAACATCATATTTTTGCAAATCTTTCTCACATCCTATTGTTAATAAATTTTTCTAGTTTTTTACAGCAAAATGGATGAAATATTTTCAATTTTCAGTTACAATATACCATATCTACATGATTTTTCCGAGCCTTTCCTTTGTTTTTTTGAAAATCATTCGGATATCATTGTTGATAGGTGAAGAAAAATGTATAGATGTACTATTCATTCTCATGTTATATTGACGTGATGAAATTTTATGATGAAAAACAGGAAGGAAGTTGTGGTTTATGAGTAAAGTAACGGAGTATGTTGAGAAGATTCAAGCAGAGTTACATGCAAAAGACAGTCATCAAGCAGAGTTTTTACAAGCAATTGATGAATTTATGGAAACCGTTGTCCCATTTTTAGAAGAACATCCAGAATATGTGGATCAAAATTTATTGGCAATTATTACTGAGCCAGAACGCTTAGTCCAATTCCGTGTGCCTTGGCAAGATGATAATGGTAATTGGCAAGTAAACCGTGGCTACCGTATCCAATTTAATTCTGCTTTAGGACCATACAAAGGTGGTTTACGTTTCCATCCTAGTGTGAACTTAAGTATTTTGAAATTCTTAGCTTTTGAGCAAATCTTTAAAAATAGTTTGACAGGTTTACCAATTGGAGGGGGTAAAGGTGGTAGTGACTTTGACCCTAAAGGCAAATCAGATGCGGAAATTATGCGTTTTTGTCAAAGTTTCATGACAGAATTAGCCAAACATATTGGACCAGACACAGATGTTCCTGCAGGTGATATCGGTGTAGGTGGCCGTGAGATTGGTTACTTATTTGGTCAATATAAACGCTTAAAACAATATGATGCAGGTGTCTTAACTGGAAAACCTCTATCTTTCTGGGGAAGCTTAGGACGTACTGAAGCGACTGGTTATGGTGCGGTTTACTTTGTTAAACATTTATTAGCTGATCAAAACGAAGACTTTAATGGTAAGACAGCGATTGTTTCTGGTAGTGGAAATGTGGCAATCTATACTATTGAAAAACTTCAACAATTAGGTGCTAAAGTCATTTCATGTTCAGATTCAAGCGGCTATATCGTGGATGAAGAAGGAATCGACTTAGACTTACTAAAAGAAATCAAAGAAGTGAAGCGTGAAAGATTAACAAGCTATCAAGCCAAACGTCCTTCAGCAAAATATGTAGCTAATGATTCAGTTTGGAACGCAAATCTAAAAGCTGATTTAGCCTTCCCAAGCGCAACTCAAAATGAAATCAATTTAGATCAAGCTAAACAATTAGTCGCAAATGGGGTTAAAGTTGTTGCAGAAGGGGCGAACATGCCATCTACTTTAGAAGCAGCCAACTACTTTATCGAAAATGGGGTACAATACTGCCCAGGTAAAGCCGCTAATGCAGGTGGGGTGGCTGTATCTGCTTTAGAAATGAGCCAAAACTCTCAACGTTTATCTTGGACAAAAGAAGAAGTTGATGCTAAATTAGACGAAATCATGCATAATATTTACCGCGCTTGTCGTGATACAGCCACTCACTTTAACCAAAGCCATAACTTATTATTAGGTGCGAATATTGCAGGCTTTGAACGTGTGGCAAAAGCGATGAGTGCCCAAGGATTAGTCTAGAATAGAAAATAGATTTATCTGGAAAAAATAGACATCTGGAGCTTTCAATCTAGTCATTTTGCTAGTTGAAGGCTCCTTTTTTAGAAGTCGTTGAAGGTTTCATTAAATTTCGCGATTTTTTTCACTAATTTTAGGGAATTTACTTGAAAAATTGAAACAAAACACGTAAAGTAATAACTGTAAAAACGACGAATTATTTTAGGAGGAAAACAATGGCTCACATTAAATTTGATTATTCAAAATTAGCTCCATTTGTTAGTGAACATGAATTAGCTTACATGCAAACACAAGTGACAGCAGCAGACAAAGCTTTAAGAGAAAAAACAGGTCCTGGTAACGACTTTGTTGGTTGGTTAGATCTACCAACAAACTATGATAAAGAGGAATTTGCACGTATCAAAGCAGCAGCGAAAAAAATCCAAGAAGATTCTGAAGTGCTTGTTGTCATTGGTATCGGTGGTTCTTATTTAGGGGCACGTGCAGCAATTGAATTTTTAAATCATTCATTCTACAACGTTTTACCTAAAGATGGACGTAAAACACCACAAATCTTCTTTGCTGGTAACTCAATTTCTTCAACTTACTTAGCTGATTTAATTGAATTAATTGGCGACCGTGATTTCTCAGTGAACGTTATCTCTAAATCAGGTACAACGACTGAACCTGCAATTGCGTTCCGTGTGTTCAAAGAATTATTAATCAAAAAATATGGACGTGAAGAAGCAAACAAACGTATCTACGCAACAACTGACCGTGCGCGCGGTGCTGTAAAAGTTGAAGCAGATGCGGAAGGTTGGCAAACATTTGTCATTCCAGATGATGTTGGTGGACGTTTCACTGTATTAACGCCAGTTGGTTTATTACCAATTGCTGTAAGTGGTGCAGACATCGATGCTTTAATGCAAGGTGCGGCTGATGCTCAAGTTGCTTACTCATCTGATAGTTTAGAAGAAAATGAAGCTTATCAATATGCAGCTTTACGTAACATTTTATACCGTAAAGGCAAAGCAATCGAAATCTTAGTTAACTACGAACCAGGAATGCAATACTTCTCTGAATGGTGGAAACAATTATATGGCGAATCTGAAGGTAAAGATCAAAAAGGTATCTATCCTTCAAGCGCTAACTTCTCAACTGACTTACACTCTGTTGGTCAAACAATTCAAGACGGTGTAAGAAATATCTTTGAAACAGTTGTGAAAGTTGAAAAACCTCGTAAATCTGTTGTGATCCCTACGCAAGAAGATGACTTAGATGGTTTAGGCTACTTACAAGGTAAAGAAGTTGACTTTGTAAATACAAAAGCTTTCGAAGGTACTTTATTAGCACATACAGATGGTAATGTACCAAATATGTTAGTGAAATTACCTGAAATGGATGCTTATACATTAGGTTATGTCATTTACTTCTTTGAAATTGCTGTAGGTATTTCTGGTTACTTAAACGGGGTTAACCCATTTGACCAACCAGGTGTTGAAGCTTACAAGAAAAACATGTTTGCTTTATTAGGTAAACCAGGTTTTGAAGAATTAGCAAAAGAATTAAATGAACGTCTATAATTCCAAAATTTTTAGGCTTAGCTCTCTAATTGAGGGTTAAGTCTTTTTTTTGCTATAAAAAAATCATCCTTAGCGTGAGAACTAAAGATGATTCTTAAAGTAGGTTATTTGGATTTGTGGGCATGATGTTTTCCTTTCTTTATTTGTTTGCAACAAGGTTTGCCACTGCTTGTTCAATTGTTACACCATAGGCACAGTTGTTTTCGTTGTTAGCATCAATTGCGATAAAGACGTTTTGTGTTGTGTCAAAAGCAATTCGATAAACAAGATTTGTGTTTCTGTAAGTCATAGTACGACCTCCTTTGATTATTTAATATTGTAATCCCTTTACATTGTTCATTATAGCACAAGTAGTTAATAAAGACAAATATTTTGAATTCGTTATCTAAGTTGATAGATAAAATAAAACGACTACCGAAAAATCAATCGAGTAGTCGTGTTTTGTTAACTTAGTAAATTGGTTAGCCAGTTTGCACCGTAAATTAAGGCCATACTGTATGCTAGAATCGTTGCTGGTTTGCATAGTAAGATAATCCAAGTGAATTTCTTAAGGCTGATTTCTGTGAGCCCAGCAATCATACATAAGGCATCATCAGGCGCAACCGGTAAAAGAATGGCTAAAGAGAATAAACGATCAAATCTCTTTTGATTATCTAACCAATGATTATATTTGTTAAAGGTCTTTTCACTAATCATGCTTAAAATGAATGGTTTACCATATTTTCGAGCAAGTAGGAAAACAATGATTGACCCGATACAAATACCAACATAATTATAAACGAATCCCCAAAAAGGACCAAAGATGACTACTCCGGCAGCTGTAGATATCCCACCTGGAATAATCGGTACAACTACTTGAATGATTTGTAAAAGAATAAAGATAAATGGACCAAAGATTGCGGCATTCTCTATATACAGTCGCAAGGAATGAATATCTTTGAATAGTCCTAAGCGATAAAAATAAATCGTAACAATAATCGTCGCAACTAAGCCACAAAATGAAATGAAGCTGACGATTTTACGGGATAGTTCAATGTTCATAGAGAATCTCCTTTTCCAAATTATCTATAATCATTATAGTAGTTTTTGATGTATTTGAGAATAGAACTTAAGACCGATTTTATATTTTTTTACGCTTTTTTTGTAAATTTGATATCTTTAAAACAATTCTTTCTACTAAATTACTCATCATGAAAGCACCCGCGATGCTAGCTGCAGTGATAGTCACGATACTAATTTGGGTAAAAGCTGCCGTGGTATCACCGCTGATAAAAAGGCGAATCGCTAAATATGCGGGGCCACCTGGTACGAGTAAAAATAGACTTGGAATATGGAAAATAATGACCGGCATCTTTTGTTTACGTGAAAAATAAATACTCAAAATGCCAATGATAAAAGCCGCCCAAAAATTTGCTCCACCTAAGGACATATGATGTTTCTTTAACTGCCAAAAGACTAACCAACCACAGACGCCAGTAAAGCCAGCAGCGACAAAAGCTCTTCTAGGAATATTTGTGACAATACCAAAGCCAATTGTACTCAAAAAGCTAAAAACAATATGAATCATCCACTCGCTCATAGCCATCCTCCTAACCAGTTAAATACAGTTGCAATACCTGCACAAATGGTAGCTGCGACAATCAAAGCTTCCGTAGCCCGAGCAGTACCGCTAATTAAATGTCCTGCTAAGATATCACGAACAGCATTAGTAATTGCCACACCAGGTACGAAAGGCATGATTGAACCAATAATAATTGGATCAATATGACTGGCAAGATGATATTTTGCGGCTACAATTGTCATAATACCAATACAAAAACTAGCGATGAACAAATCAAAGTAGTTCAGTTTTACTAGTGATTTGCAGAAAACACTGATAATAAAACCAAGAGAACCGATTAAAAAAGTAATCAAAAAGTCAGACATTACTCCGCCGAAAAGATACATTGCACCAGCACTAATCATACCAGCTGCTAGGATTTCCCACCATAATGGGAAGGTGGGAACTTTTTGGTCAATTTGTTCTAGTTTTTTTGCTAATTCATTTAAAGTGATTTTTTTATCTGCGAATTGCCTTGAGACTTCGTTGACAGCAACAACTTTTTCTAAGTTAATTGTCCGAGCTTCTACGCTGGCAATCATGACTTTTTGCTGATTTTCAAGTCCGATAAAGATACCTGTAGCTGTAACGTAGCAACTAACATCCTCTTCGCCAGCATTTTGTGCAATTCGTTTCATTGTATCTTCTACTCGATAAACTTCTGAACCATTTTCCATCATAATTTTACCGGCAATGAGTGCGGTTTTTAAGATTTTCGCTTTGATATTTTCTGGATTAACATCATTGAACAAGGGTGAATCACCTCGAATGAAAAAAAGTTAGGATATTCCTATTTTAGCTTAAATTGAAAAAAAGGCAAAAATTATCTCTTTTATTTTTTGTATCTGAAAATTTTTATACTTTCAGGAAACTATGATAACATTTTTTGCCTAGTATGATAACATTTATAGGAGATATTTTTTTGCTTAATTTACATATTTTGAGTAAAATAGAGATAGAGAGAATTTGGGGGGAGATTTGAATGAGGTATAAAATTTATACGAAGGAACAGATTGTAAAAGCAGGGTATAATATCGTTGCACGGGAGGGTTTTGATAAGTTTACAGCTCGTAACGTTGCACAAGAACTAGGGATTTCTACACAGCCAATTTATTTACAGTTCAAAAATATGAAAGATTTAAAAACTCAAGTACTAGACAAAGTTTGGAATGATATCGAACGTATTAGCTTAACCAAACCAATTACAGGAGATATTATTGTAGATTCACCAGTGCATTTTATTGAGTTAGCCTTAAAGAAACCTACTCTTTACAAGGCGTGTTGGGTGGATAATAATGGTGGCGGTGAATACTTATTTGCCAAATCTGAAGCGTATTATCGTGAACAAGTTTTTAAAGATGACCGCTTCAAACATTTGAGTGATGAAGAATTTAGAAATTACCATCTTGAAACATTAATCGCGGTAAGTGGGATTATTTCCTTACAAAATGCCGGAATTATTCACTTGACGCATGAAGATTTCGTGAATATGTGTAAGAAAATGATTGATGATATTGCTAAAGGACAAAAATTAGATTTAATTCAAAAATAAATGTCAAACCTCAGTAGTAGCTTTAAGTGGTCTATTGAGGTTTGACTTGTTTCTCCGTCCTATTATATGGTAGACTAAAAAGAAAGATTTTTAGGAAGGGGAAATATATGGATAAGAAATTAATCGCAATAGATTTAGATGGAACTACTTTAAATGCTCAGTCGCTAATTAGTCCTAAAACGCAGGCGACTTTAATCAAAGCACAGCAACAAGGTCATACAGTAGTGATTGCGACCGGTCGTCCATTTAGAATGAGTGAACAATTTTATCGTCAATTAAAGCTTGATTCCGCCATGGTTAATTTTAATGGTTCTTTAACACATAAACCTTTTAGATACTGGGAAAAGGAAACGGAATATTTTATTGATCGAGCCATTGCTTTTGATTTGAAAAAGAAAAAAGAGGAGTTAGGCATAGAATTTGTGGCGGCAGAAGATCGACATCACTTTTTTGTTAGCCAATTAGAGGGCGTGGATCCGACTTTTTTTGGTTCAACTAAAGTAACGAATGAGAATTTGCTAGATAATTTAAAAGAAAATCCAACCTCATTATTAATCAAAACGCGTCCTGATACACTGGAAAGTATCGCCGAATTATTAAATCGTTATTATCCGGATGTTGCAACAAAGACTTGGGGTGGTCCTCATAATATGTTAGAGATGACGCCAAAGGGAGTACACAAAGCAACGGGTCTAGCTTTAATAGCCGATGATTTAGGCTTTAAACAAAAAGATATTCTGGCGTTTGGCGATGAATATAATGATGTTGAAATGCTTGAGTTTGCTGGATGCGGAGTCGCCATGAAGAATGGATCTGAGCAAGCAAAAAAAGTAGCAAATGACATCACTGAATTTACAAATGATGAAGATGGGTTAGCTATTTATTTAGAGCAAGCTTTAAATTTATAATAATGAAAAGAGCACGGCATAAAACGCGGTGCTCTTTTGTTGATCATTCATTTATTTCATTTAAAGATTGTTTGATGATTTCCATAACCGCTTCTTTATGTTCTGGAATCTCAATATCATATTTTGTAATCGGAATAGCAATTTTTTTACTCTTATCATAATTGTTATACCAATCATCATAGCGTGAATGTAGATGTTTATAATATGCTAGTAGTTCATCGTTTTCTTCGTTTTCATCTACTTGTTCATATTCGCGGCCACGTTTTTTGATACGTTCTAGGTGAATATCAAGCGGACCTTGTAAATAAACCAATAAATCAGGCGCTTTTTTAGGCATACCATCTAATTCTTCCATCATATTATCTAAAAGTGAGAGGTAAGTATCCATTTCAGCTTCAGACATATTCCCATTTTCAAAATTGATTTGAGTAAATAAGGCATCTTCGTAAATTGAACGGTCTAAAACATTGTGTTGATGTTTCAAAGCTTCTTTAATGCTCTTAAAGCGTGTATTTAGAAAGTGAATTTGTAATGCAAAAGCCCAACGTTTGGGATCTTTATAAAACATTTCTAAGATACGGTTATCATCAACACTTTCATAAAAAGGTAAACTTCCTAATTCGTTCGCAATCATTTCAGTGTATTTGGTTTTTCCGGCACCAATCATACCTGCAAGTACTATCACAGCTTGGTTAGCTCCTTTCATTTATAACAAAACTCCTTAAAGTTCAGTAATAAGCAGTGTTCTACTAAACTACAATATATTGACAACATGAAAAATCATATCACAAGATGTAGTGGAAAACAAGTCAGACTTCTGTAAGCTTTTCATGAAAACGTACAAACAAAAAAGCAACTACAAAGCTGCAGTTGCTAAAAAGGAGAGTACGGGATTTGAACCCGTGCACCGAAAATTTCGGCTCGCTGGATTTCGAGTCCAGTGCATTACCGCTCTGCCAACTCTCCGTAAGTTACATTTTGACTGTTTTTTATGTAAAAGTCAATATAGAATTGGATAATTTTTAGGAAGTATGTTTGATTTTGGTGAAAACACGAACATTCGAAAGTTTTTTAAAGTTTTTTATTCATTTATAGTTGAATTACGAAAATTACTCGACTATACTACCTTGTGTAGTCCGAAAAAACGTACATTTAAAATTGATTTTTTCGGAATATATCAGAATATCTGAGGAGTGGACTTATTAAAATGGAAAAATTTTTCAAATTGAAGGAAAATAAAACAACTGTATCTACAGAAGTTTTAGCCGGATTAACAACATTCTTTGCAATGAGTTATATATTATTCGTTAATCCAAATATTTTATCGCAATCCGGTATGCCGTTTCAAGCGGTCTTTTTATCAACGATTATTGCTTCTGTTATCGGTACTTTAGTCATGGGATTATTTGCCAATGTACCTTATGCGCAAGCGCCTGGTATGGGCTTAAATGCTTTCTTTACGTTTACTGTGGTATTTGGGTTGGGTTATTCATGGCAACAAGCTTTAGCCATGGTGTTTATCTGTGGTTTAATTAACATTTTTATTACGGTTACTCGTATTCGTAAAATGATTATTCATGCGATTCCTGATAGTATGCAACATGCTATTAGTGGTGGGATTGGTATTTTTGTCGCTTATGTTGGGATTAAAAATGCGAATCTATTAAGCTTTAGTGCTGATGGCGCGACCATTACCAATGCCATCGTTGAAAAAGGAAAAGTAGCCAGTGTTTCTATGAATGGTGGCATCGTTCCTGCTTTAGCTAACTTCAATAACGCACCTGTACTGTTAGCTTTAATTGGTTTGTTTTTAATGACGATTTTAGTGGTCTTAAATGTTCGTGGTGCAATTATTATTGGAATTTTAGGAACAACAATTATCGGTATTCTAATGGGTGTCGTTGATTTAGGTGCAATTGACTGGCATACCAATTCTTTAAGTAATTCATTCAAGCAATTAGGAACAACTTTTGGGGCTGCCTTTGGTCCAGAAGGAATGCAATCTTTATTTAGTGAATCTCATAAAATTCCACAAGTGATTATGACGATTTTAGCTTTCAGTTTATCTGATACTTTTGATACAATTGGTACATTCATCGGTACTGGTCGTCGTACAGGAATCTTCTCTAAAGCTGATGAAGATTCATTAGACAATGGTCGTGGATTAAATACTCGCTTAGATCGTGCGTTATTTGCTGATGCGATTGCGACAAGTGTAGGTGCGGTATTTGGTACTTCAAATACAACTACTTATGTTGAATCAGCTGCCGGTATTGCTGCTGGTGGACGTACAGGTTTAACTTCTGTTGTTGTAGCGATTCTTTTTGCAATCAGTAGTTTCTTCTCACCATTAATTTCGATTGTGCCTAGTCAAGCTACTGCACCAGCCTTGATTTTAGTCGGGGTGATGATGATGGCTTCCTTTAAAGATATTAATTGGACAGAACTAGAAGAAGCAATCCCAACTTTCTTTGCTTCTATCTTTATGGGCTTATGTTACAGTATTTCTTATGGTATCGCAGCAGGTTTTATCATGTATGCCTTAACGAAAGTCTTAAAAGGAAAAGCGAGCCAAGTTTCACCAGTTATTTGGGCAGTAAATGCTTTGTTCATTCTAAACTTTGTGATTCTTGCAATTATCTAGTTGTCTTTATCAAATGAATACAAAAAGGGCGATTCTGTGTGGTCGTCCTTTTTTGCATTCTTGTGAGAATAAATATTTTTGGTAAATCTGTTGTCAATCTCAACAAAATTGCGCTATAGTATTACTTGGCGAAAAAAGAAGGAAGGTATTAGTTTGAAAATTGATTGGAAACGGAATTTATACATATCATGGATTGGATGCTTTTTTACAGGGGCTAGTTTTAGTTTAGTGATGCCTTTTATTCCAATCTATATTGAGCAATTACATACACCTAAAAGCCAAGTGGAACTATACGCAGGATTAGCAATTTCAGTGACCGCTTTGGCCGCAGCTCTTGTCGCACCAATTTGGGGAAATTTGGCTGATCGTAAAGGCCGACGTTTAATGATGATTCGTGCAGCAGCTGGGATGACCTTTTCAATGGGGGCTTTAGCTTTTGTTCCTAATGTTTACTGGCTGTTATTTATGCGTTTTTTGACTGGTGTATTATCTGGTTATATTCCTAATGCAACGGCGCTGATTGCTTCACAAGCTCCGCGAGATAAGAGTGGGTGGGCATTAGGAACATTGGCTACTGGTGCTATTGCCGGTTCGATGATTGGCCCTTCACTTGGAGGGATTCTGGCGGAAATGTTTGGAATTGAAAATGTGTTTTTAATTACTGGTGCTGTCCTTTTATTAACATTAATATTAACCATTACATTGGTGAAGGAAGATTTCAAACCAGTGCACAAGCAAGAAATGATGTCGTTAAGAGAATTACTAGGCAAAATGCACAATGTCCAATTATTAGTTGGGTTATTTATCACTTCTTTAATTATTCAAGTGGGTATTACTTCAATTAGTCCAATACTTACATTGTTCATTCGTCAACTGAATGGTAATCAGGGAAATGTATTATTTATCAGTGGATTGATTGTGTCAATTGCGGGGGTATCTGCGATGATTTCTTCCCCAGCCCTAGGTAAATTAGGTGATAAGATTGGTAACCATAAAATTTTACTTGGTGGACTACTATTTTCACTTGCTTGTATTTTACCAATGACTTTTGTACGTAGCACGTTACAATTAGGAATTTTACGCTTTTTACTAGGTTTTTCCACGGGGGCTTTAATGCCATCAGTAAATACGTTGATTAGTAAGATTACGCCGCCAGAAGGAGTCAGCCGAATCTACAGTTACAATCAAATGTTTTCTAACTTTGGGCAAGTGGTTGGGCCGATGATTGGTTCAACAGTGGCGCACGGATTTGGTTATCGTAGTGTGTTTATCGTAACTTCGATCTGTATTTTCTGCAATTTCTGTTTATCACTTTTTAATTTTCGAAAGCCAATTGTCTATTATATTCCAGAATAAAAGAAAAAACGTGATTGCAAAATGAAGCAATCACGTTTTTTTAATTTTGTTTTGCTTTTTTTGGAGCGCAGACATTTGCAACAATAATGACAAGAATGCCTACTAAAAAGGATAGTTGTGCAGTAAGGGTAAAGTCGTATTGACTACCAGTTAAAGCACTTCCTAGATAACCAACAACTTGGCCCAAAATCATTGCCCAAAACATGGTAACAATATATTTCACAGAAATTCCTTCTTTCCTGTATAATCGTCTTTTAGTTTAACATATTTTCCTTGAATGTAAAGTCTTTGATTGTCAGTAGAGAGAATCTTCAGTACAATAAAATAGAAGAATCTATTGAAAGGAGAGCAACCAAATGAGTTACGTACCTATATATACAAATAGTGCCTATACCTTAATGAATAGCACAGTTAAGATCAATGATTATATTACGCTCGCTAAAAAAATGGGCTACCAAATGCTTGGATTAATCGATGAAGATACCTTAAGTGGTGCTTTGACATTTTACCAAGCTTGTCTAAAAAACGAGATACAACCTGTGATAGGATTGAAATTTTACTATCAATCTCAAACATTGAAAAAAGAGTTGCCTATCATCGCAATAGCCTTAAATTATGAAGGATTTCAAACTTTAATGCAAGTTTCTACCAAAAGAAAATGTGAGGAGAAAATTGAACTTGCGACTTTATCTAATCAGCAGAATCTTGCATGGATAATTAATGCTGAACATCCAATTTCAAAAGAGGAGATAGATGATGCGATAAGAAATTCATTGATTCAAGAATTACATCAGAATTTTTCTGAAATTTATTATGGTATTCAATGTTATGAATCCATGGACTTTTCTTTTCTTAAGGACAATAATTTTGTTCCATTGGCATTTTCAAAAGTGAATATTCTACATACTGAGGAAGCATTTGCGCTTAAAGTCTTACAAAAAGTTCAGCATGGAGAAACCTTATCCATTGAAGAAATTCAAGCACCAAATTATTCAAAAGCTTTTACTTTGTTATCGCCCGGAGCTTATGAGCGGTTTTATCAAGAAAAAATTCCTGTTTCGTTGGTAAATCTTGAAAAGCTATGTAGTCATATTCAACTATCGATTCCGTTGCATCAATCACTTTTACCACAGTTTCCATTAGCATCAGATGTAAAAGCTGATGAACTTTTGAGAGAGTTATGTATGCAGCAATTACAAGCTTTTCATTTATCGGAAAATCAGCATTATTTACAACGTTTAGACTATGAATTATCGGTCATTCATAATATGGGGTTTGATGATTATTTTCTAATCGTTTATGATGTGATGAAGTATGCACATGATCAAAAAATAGTAACAGGTGCTGGGCGTGGATCTGCAGCAGGAAGTTTGGTGGCGTATTTGTTACGAATTACTGATGTGGACCCCATAAAATATCATTTATTATTTGAGCGTTTCCTAAACCCTGATAGACAAACGATGCCAGATATTGACTTAGATATTCCTGATAATCGTCGGCAAGAAGTACTTCGCTATGTTCATCACAAATACGGGCATTTTCAGGTTGTACAGATAGCAACTTTTGGGACAATGGCAGCTAAAATGGTTTTAAGAGATGTTTCGCGTGTTTTTGGATTATCTCAAAGTGAAAGTAATCGCTGGTCTAAAGCTGTACCAAATACGTTGAAAATAACTTTGCAGGATGCTTATCAACAATCTAAAGAATTAAGACAATTAATAGAAAGTTCAAAGAAAAATCAGCTTATTTATCAAGTAGCAATGATTTTGGAAGGCTTACCACGACATGTATCGACGCATGCTGCAGGGGTGATTATTAGCGATGTTGATTTGCGGACGTTAATTCCTTTGCAATTAGGTTCAGACGAATTATTATTAAGCCAATATACGATGAATGATGTCCAAGCAACGGGATTGTTAAAATTTGACTTTCTAGGGTTAAAAAATTTATCGATTATTGATGATGCACTAAAGGCGATGAGACATTTACCACAGGCCATTAGTAGTCAAAATGAAATTCCTATCGATGAAGCGCAAACCATGGCACTCTTTCAAAAAGCAGATACTACTGGTGTGTTTCAATTTGAATCGATGGGTATCCGACAAGTTTTAAAAAGAGTTGTGCCCCAGAATTTAGAGGATTTAGCTGCAGTTAATGCGCTATTTCGTCCGGGGCCAATGCAACATATTGACGAATTTGTGGCTAGAAGATTTCATAAACAAAAGGTAACCTATGCTGATCCGCGCATGGAAAAAATCTTGTCAAGCACTTATGGAATTATTGTGTATCAAGAACAAGTGATGCAAATTGCTTCTGAAATTGCTGGTTTTTCTCTTGCTCAGGCGGATATCTTAAGACGAGCTATCAGTAAAAAGAATAAACAAGAATTAGATAATTATCGTCAAATTTTTGTTCAAGGTGCCAAAATGAATGGACTAAGCCAAAATAGTGCAAATGAAATTTATGATTATATCGAAAGTTTCGGTGATTATGGTTTCAATCGTTCGCATGCTTTTGCCTATTCCAAGGTTGGTTACCAGATGGCTTATCTAAAAGTGCATTTTCCAGCGGCTTTTTTCACTGCATTAATGAAATCAGCTCAAAATGATGTCAAAAAATTAAAAGAATATGCGCATCAATTGAAAAAATATCAGGTACAGTTATTGCCTCCAGATATTAATCAGAGTCAACTAGAAACTACAATGATTGATCAAGGTTCGCTTCGTTTAGGATTAGCAAATATCAAAGGAACACGTAAAGATTTTTTGAGGCAAGTCATCACTGAACGTTACGAAAATGGTTTATACAAAGATTTTGATCAGTTTTTATTGAGAATCTATCATTTAAACAGTCATTGGTTGAAAGAAGATCTGTTAAAACCTTTGATAGCAGTGGGATGCTTTGATCAGTTGGGAGAAAATAGAAGACAACTAAATAGTCAATTGTCAAGTAAGATACAAAATTTTATGATTAGTGCTGGAAGTATTGACTTGCTAGAAACGATGGCCCTAAGTCAAACAGCAGACCATTCTGATTATAATCTAGAAGAAAAGTTAGCTTTAGAAGATCAATATTTAGGAATGTATCTATCAGGGCATCCACTTGATCGCTATCAAATCTATTATCAACGTGAAAAAGTGGTAGAAATCAGTCAATTAGTCCTAAATCAAAAAGCAGCAATCATCATCTATGTGACAAATATCAAAGAAATCACTACAAAAAAACAAGAAAAAATGGCCTTTGTTACAGGAAATGATGGTACCCAAGAAATAGAAGTGACGGTCTTTCCGATGTTGTATCGTCAAATTCGAGTACAATTGCAGATGAATCACTGCCTTTTAGTGAAAGGAAAAGGGCAAATAAGTAACTTTACTGGACAAATGCAGTTCATAGCGGAGCAAATTTATGATGAAAAACAGATAGAAAAACAATTCAATCAAAAGGTTTGTTACTTGCGTTTTGAAAATGGTTTTGAAAATAAAAGTTTGATGTATGATTTGCAAACCTTGTTGAAAAAACATCACGGAAATGTTCCAGTTGTTATTTATGACGCTCGTAGCAAACAGAAGCAAATGATAGATGAAAAATTTTGGGTAAAAGATTCTGCTGACTTGTATGCTGAACTTAGACAATTGTTAGGTAAAGAAAACGTTGTTATGAAATAATTTGCACATATTTTCAATTTATCTTTACATTTTTCTAATTTTTTCACGATACTACAAGACATTTTCATAAATTAATGGTAAAATACTGTTCGTGGCTAAGATTAGCAGGGAAACATTTTTAAATGTGTAAAAATATTTTAATGAGGTGAAATTAGATGAAACGCATTGGAATTTTAACCAGTGGTGGAGATGCGCCAGGGATGAATGCAGCGATTCGTGCTGTCACTCGTAAGGCCATCTATGAAGGAATGGAAGTCTATGGAATCAATTATGGTTTCGCAGGTTTAGTTGCAGGGGATATTCGTCGTTTGGATGTTGCTGATGTTGGTGATAAGATTCAACGCGGGGGTACTTTCTTGTATTCTGCACGTTACCCTGAATTTGCGACTCAAGAAGGTCAATTAAAAGGGATTGAACAATTGAAAAAATTTGGTATCGAAGGTTTAGTTGTTATCGGTGGCGATGGATCTTATCATGGCGCGATGGCTTTAACTAAACACGGCTTCCCAGCAGTAGGAATTCCAGGTACAATCGATAATGATATTCCAGGTACTGATTACACAATCGGTTTTGATACAGCAATTAACACAGTGTTAGACGCTTTAGACCGTATTCGTGATACAGCAACTTCACACGTTCGTACTTTCGTTATTGAAGTAATGGGTCGTGGTGCAGGTGACATCGCTTTATGGGCTGGTGTTGCTGGCGGTGCGGATGATATTATCATTCCTGAACATGATTTTGATATGAAAGAAGTCGCTGAACGTATTCAAAACGGTCGTGACCGCGGTAAAAAACACTGCTTAATCGTATTAGCTGAAGGTGTTATGGGTGGAAACGAATTTGCTGAAAAATTAGCTGAATATGGTGATTTCCATACACGTGTATCTATTTTAGGACACATTGTACGTGGAGGTTCTCCAAGCGCTCGTGACCGCGTATTAGCAAGTAAATTTGGTGGTTATGCTGTAGATTTACTAAAAGAAAACAAAGGTGGTTTATGTATCGGTATCGAAAACGAAAAGATCGTTGCTCGTGATATTATCGATATGTTAGAAAACAATAAACATAAACCAGATTTATCTCTATATCAATTAAATCGCGAATTGTCAGTTTAATTGAGAGCTTAATTAGGTAAATAATAAGTATTTTACTTATTTTTAAAATAAACGAATAGGAGCAAAGTAGTAATGAAAAAAACAAAAATTGTTAGTACATTAGGACCAGCAAGTAATAGTGTCGAAACAATCGCAAAATTGATCGAAGCAGGTGCCAACGCATTCCGCTTTAACTTCTCACACGGTGACCATGAAGAACAATTATCTCGTATGAACATGGTACGTGAAGCGATTAAATTAACAGGTAAAGATGTTGCGCTTTTATTAGATACTAAAGGTGCTGAAATCCGTACAACAGTTCAAGGTACTGAATCAGGAAAAATTGAATTCAACATCGGTGATATCGTACGTATTTCAATGGATGGCGAACATGTAGGATCAAAAGAAAAGATTGCTGTTACTTATCCAGGATTATATGACGATGTTCATGTAGGTGGTCATGTATTATTTGATGATGGCTTAATCGACATGAAGATTTTAGAAAAAGATGAAGCAAATCGTGAATTAGTTACTGAAGTACAAAACGCAGGTATTTTAGGTTCTCGTAAAGGGGTTAACGCTCCTGGTGTATCTATCAGCTTACCTGGTATTACTGAAAAAGACGCAGCTGATATCCGTTTTGGTCTTGATAATGATATTAACTTTATTGCTGCAAGTTTTGTTCGTAAAGCACAAGACGTTTTAGAAATTCGTGAAATCCTAGAAGAAAAGAACATGACTCACGTTCAAATCTTCTCAAAAATTGAATCTCAAGAAGGTATCGACAATATCGATGAAATCTTGAAAGTATCTGACGGTATCATGGTTGCTCGTGGAGACATGGGTGTGGAAATTCCAGCTGAAATGGTACCAATGGTTCAAAAAACAATCATCAAGAAATGTAATGCTGCAGGTAAAGCCGTAATTACAGCTACTCAAATGTTAGAATCAATGCAACACAACCCACGTCCAACTCGTGCGGAAGCTTCTGACGTTGCGAACGCTGTATTTGATGGTACAGATGCAACAATGTTATCTGGTGAATCTGCTAATGGTCAATATCCAGTTGAAGCTGTTTCAACAATGGCTCGTATTGACATGGAAGCTGAAAAACAATTAGCAAAAGTTGGCACATACAAAATTGACAACTTTGATAAAACTGATGTAACTGAAACAATCGGTATGGCAGTTGCAACTGCAGCTAAAAACTTAGGTGTTAAAACAATTGTTGCAGCTACTGAATCAGGACATACTGCTAAAATGATTTCTAAATATCGTCCAGATGCAGATATCTTAGCAGTTACTTTTGACGAACGTACAAAACGTGGTTTGATGTTAAACTGGGGTGTATATCCAACTGTTACTGAAAAACCAACTACAACTGATGAAATGTTTGAATTAGCTACTAAAAAAGCTGTAGAATTAGGTTTTGCTAAGGAAGGCGACTTAATCTTAATCACTGCTGGTGTACCAGTTGGTGAACGCGGAACTACAAACGTGATGAAGATTCAATTAATTGGTTCTAAATTAGTTGAAGGTCAAGGCGTAGGTAGCCGTTCAGTTGTTGCTAATGCAGTTGTTGCTAAAACCGCTGAAGAAGCAATCGCTAATGCAAAAGATGGTATGGTATTAGTAGTGCCTACTACAGATAAAGAATTTATGCCAGCTATTGAAAAAGCAGGTGCCTTAGTTGTTGAAGATGGTGGTTTAACTTCACACGCTGCTGTTGTAGGTATTGCTAAAGATCTACCAGTAATCGTTGGTGCTAAAGGCGCAACTTCTATCGTGAAAGATGGCGAAGTTGTTACTGTAGATTCTCGTCGTGGTATTGTATACCGTGGAGAAACAACAACTATCTAATTGAAGTCATTCATTAGATTGCAAATGGGTGGGTAGATTGTCGAAAGATGGTTTATCCACCTTTTTAAATAATCTTTTTATTAAAAATTTCAGATAAATTTAAGGTGTCAAGAAAAATTCATTGACAAAGCTAAAAACCAACTGTATAATAGCTTTTGTTGCTTAGGGGTGAGAAAAGATGAAATATTCTTTGTTAGAATTAAGAAAATATCAAGAACAAACGATTGAATTGAATGAAACACTCGATTTAAAAGAAGCAGTCTTAGCTCGTGACTCTCAAGTTCTCGATTTAGCTCCTGTTGAAGTAAAGGGTTTTTTGGAAGTAAAGGAAAATGAGTATTTTACTCACTACCATATACATACGGTAATGACTTTGCCTTCGAGCCGTTCACTTGAACCAGTGGCTATTCCATTAGATTTTGATGTAGATGAACTATTCGTGACACCTGAGCAATTTAAAACGAAAGATGATAGTATCCCTGATGAAGAAGTTTTGATTTTGGATACTCAGACTTTGGATTTAGAAGCATCAATCATCGATAATCTTTTGCTTGCAATTCCGCTTCAAGTATTGTCTGAAGAGGAAAGACAAAATGATGACTTACCATCTGGCAATGATTGGCAAGTAATCTCAGAAGATGAATATCTTAGTCAAAAGCAAGCAGAAAGTGAAAGTCAAATTGATCCTCGTCTTGCAAAATTATCGGCATTACTCGATTCTGAGGATGAAGATAAGTAAGATTGGAATAAACGCAGATTTTCTGCAATTCGAAATAAGGAGGTGTAGCAAATGGCAGTACCAGCTAGAAGAACTTCTAAAGCTAAAAAAGCAAAACGCCGTACTCACTACAAATTATCAATTAACGGCTTAAACGAATGCCTAAACTGTGGTGAATTAAAGAAAAGCCATCACGTATGTGCAAACTGTGGCTACTACGATGGTAAAGATGTGGCAGCTAAATAATGCTTAATTACTAGTAAGCAATTAAACCCTTAGGCTAACCATGGGGCCTAGGGTTTATTTTTTTACTCAAAATGATTTTACTTTTAATAAATGCAGTTTTAGGCTATAATGAAAGAGTCTATTGAAAAGCCTGTGAAAATATCCAGGTAAATTTGGGAGGAATGAACATGACGAAACAGCAAATTGGTGTTGTTGGTATGGCTGTAATGGGTAAAAACTTAGCCTTAAATATCGAAAGTCGCGGTTATTCGGTTGCATTATATAATCGTACAGGATCAAAAACTGAGGCTGTTATAAATGAACATCCTGAAAAAAACTTTAAAGCAACCTATACCATTGAAGAATTTGTCCAATCATTGGAAAAACCACGTCGTATTATTATGATGGTTCAAGCTGGGAAAGGAACAGATGCAACCATTCAAGCACTATTACCACATTTAGATAAAGGGGATATTTTAGTTGATGGTGGAAATACCTTCTTTAAAGATACGATGCGTCGTAATGAAGAACTAGCAAACTCTGGTATTAACTTTATTGGTACAGGAGTTTCTGGTGGTGAAGAAGGTGCGTTAAAAGGCCCTTCTATCATGCCTGGTGGACAAAAAGAAGCTTATGATTTAATCGCACCAGTTTTAGAACAAATCTCTGCCAAAGCTGAAGATGGCGCTCCTTGTGTGACTTACATTGGTCCAAATGGTGCTGGTCATTATGTTAAAATGGTGCATAACGGAATTGAATACGGTGATATGCAATTAATCGCTGAAAGCTATGACCTATTAAAAAATGTTTTAGGTTTATCCAATGAAGAATTAGCAGAAACATTTGCCACTTGGAATAAAGGTGAACTAGATAGTTTCTTAATGGAAATTACTGCTGACATTTTAACTCGTAAAGACGATTTAGGAACAGGTAAACCAATTGTCGATGTGATTTTAGATGCTGCTGGTAATAAAGGAACTGGTAAATGGACAAGCCAAAGTGCATTAGACTTAGGTGTGCCACTTCCATTAATTACTGAATCTGTGTTTGCTCGTTTTATCTCTACTTATAAAGAAGAACGCGTGAATGCCAGTCAAAAATTCCCTAAAACAACTTTTGAATTTACTGGTGATAAAGCAGAATTCGTTGAAAAGATTCGTCAAGCATTATACTTCAGTAAAATCATGAGCTATGCGCAAGGATTTGCTCAATTACGTCAAGCTTCTAAAGAATATAACTGGCAATTACCATTTGGCGAAATTGCTAAAATTTGGCGTGCAGGTTGTATCATTCGTGCACAATTCTTACAAAAGATTACCGATGCATATGAAAAGAATGATGATCTAGAAAACTTATTACTAGACGATTACTTCTTCGACATCACTGTTAAGTATCAACAAGCTGTACGTGATGTAGTTGCTTTAGCAGTTCAAGCTGGTGTTCCTGTTCCAACTTTCTCATCAGCAATTGCTTATTTTGATTCTTATCGCGCAGAAAAATTACCTGCAAATATTATTCAAGCGCAACGTGATTACTTTGGAGCACATACTTATCAACGTACAGATCGTGAAGGTATTTTCCACTATAATTGGTATGAATAATTGATTTCAGGCAGACTCAATCAAAACTTTTGAGTCTGCCCCTTTTTTTTCTTTCATTTCCATGATAGAATTGGGCTAGCGTGAATATAAAGATTAAAGGAGATATTAAAATAGATGAGTAATGTATTAATTATTGAAGACGAAAAAAATCTTGCTCGTTTCGTTGAATTAGAATTAAAACATGAGGGATATAGTACAGAAGTCCATTATAATGGTCGTACTGGTTTAGATGCAGCGTTAAATAAAGATTGGGATGCTATTCTTTTAGATTTGATGTTACCTGAATTAAACGGCTTAGAAGTTTGTCGTCGTATTCGCCAAAGCAAAAATACGCCAATTATTATGATGACTGCCCGTGATTCAGTAATTGATCGTGTTTCTGGTTTGGATCATGGTGCGGATGATTATATTGTTAAACCATTTGCGATTGAGGAATTACTTGCTCGTCTACGTGCTTTATTACGTCGAATTGACATCGAAGGCGATAAAAATGCGGCAAAACAAACAACACTTACCTACCGTGACTTAACAATTGAAAAAGAAAATCGCGTTGTTCGACGTGGAAATGAAATTATTGAATTGACCAAGCGTGAATACGAATTATTGCTAACATTGATGGAAAGTGTGAATGCGGTGTTGGCTCGTGATGTATTACTAAATAAAGTTTGGGGCTATGAAACTGAAGTAGAAACTAATGTTGTGGATGTATATATTCGTTACCTTCGTAATAAGATTGATGTACCTGGAGAAGATAGTTACATTCAGACTGTCCGTGGTACAGGTTATGTGATGCGTTCATGATGAAAATGATTAAGAAGAAAAATAAAGAGCTAAAGGGGCCTTCTTTAACCATTAAGTGGGCCTTAGCAAGCTCTTTCTTTATATTCGTTATATTTACAGTTTTTGCGGTAACAACTTATAAATCAGCTGTTAGCTTATTAGTTGAAAAAGAAAGAAAACAAAGTGAAGAAACCACTTATCAGATTGCTTCAAAATTAGCTGAAAACGATCAGAGCTTGACTTTAATAAATGTTTATCGCAAATTAACAGATAGCTCTGATACACAGGCAAGATTATATGATCGTACTTCTACTCTAAAAGGGAACATGATGAGTATCGATCCATTTATTGCTGAATTGGGACAGGAAAATTTTAGACTCTATGTTTTTAATCCTGATTATCATTTAGTATTTAAAACGAAAGCAGATAGTTTATCGCTTCAATCAGTTGAAACGATAGAAAGCAAAATAACCACCATCGCGAATCAGCAAGGGTTACTAAGCGTTCAACCAGTATTTTCAAAGCAGACTAGGGAAAAAATAGGTTATGTGCAAACTTTTTACGAATTAACCTCACTTTACGAAATGAAACGCAGCTTATTGATGATTTTAATTGCTGTGGAGTTAATCTCATTACTATTAAGTCTAATCTTAGCCTTCTTATTATCTTCTTATTACCTTAAACCGCTTAAAATGTTACGTGATACAATGGAAACGATTCGAAAAGATCCACAATCAGATATTCATGCACCAGTGATTGAAACTAGAGATGAATTATCTGATTTATCGGAAATCTTTAATGAAATGATTGATCGCATGCGGACATATATTGAGCAGCAAGAGCAATTTGTGGAAGATGTTTCACATGAATTAAGAACTCCAGTTGCAATTATTGAAGGGCATTTGAGCATGTTAAATCGCTGGGGAAAAGATGATCCAGAAATTCTAGAGGAGTCTTTAACCGCAAGCATGCAAGAAATAAAACGTATGAAAGATTTAGTACAAGAAATGTTAGATCTTTCTCGTGCCAAACAAGTGGACATATATTATGGTAATGAAACTTGTCAAGCCAAAGAAGTTGTAAATCAGGTTTTCAATAATTTTAAGCTTTTATATCCAGACTTTATGTTTGTCATGGATGATGATTTACCTAGAGAGCGAACATTACAAATTTATCGCAATCATTTTGAGCAAATCTTAATTATCATCTTAGACAATGCAGTGAAGTATTCTTTAGATCGTAAAGAAATCCATGTGAGTATCTCCAGTAATATGAAGGAATTAGAAATTGCCATTCAGGATTTTGGAGAAGGAATTCCGGTCGAAGATTTACAGAAGGTATTTAATCGCTTTTATCGGGTAGACAAAGCGCGTGCCCGTACGAAAGGCGGTAATGGTCTTGGATTATCAATAGCTTATCAACTATTGGAGAGCTATAAAGGTAAAATTACTGTAGAGAGTAGTCTAGGACAAGGAACAATTTTTAGAATTTATGTGCCGATTATTGAAAGTGAACAAAATTCATATTAACTAACTATAGGTGTAAAGCAGTCTTGTTTAGAGTTGCTTTACATCTTTTTTCATCATTTGATAAAAATTAAATTCATTTCTTGATAACCAAATGATGGAGACTGTTGAATTGATTAGTTGATTAACGAATAATCTTTTGTGAATTTACTAGAAAAATTCGAATATCTGACACCAATTACGAATTTTATTACAAACTAAACCAAGTATGTTCGATAAATAAAATAAACAAAAAAATGTAAAAAATATGCTTGCATTTTTCCTGAAGACTTGGTATATTATTACTTGTCTTTGAGAAATATGAGACATAAAAAATAATAAAAAAAGTATTTGACAACTAAATGCTTATATGATATTATAACAAAGTGTTCGATTTAAGAAAACATTCAATCAAAAAAATCGAAAAAAGTGTTTGACAAACTTTGGTTAATATGTTAGAATTTAGAAGTTGTCAATACAACATGGTAGACCTTTGAAAACTGAACAAATAAATGCAAACAACCAATGTGTAGGGCCTTTAACTTTTGAGTTAAAGAAG
>NZ_JAKUDS010000024.1 GCF_023221775.1 Enterococcus cecorum
ATTTGTGATGAGAGGATAAAAATATGGATACAAAAACAATTTTTGAAGAAAGCTTACTTGCATTAAATGAAACAAAAGATTTAGATAAAATTACAATCTCTGATATTTTAAGAAAGGCTGGTTTTAGTCGCCAAACTTTTTATAATCATTTTGCTGATAAATATGAACTCATTCAATATGTGTATAAGCATTTGATTATCCCGAATTTTGATCATTTGTCTGCGGATTTTGATTTTACAGCGAATATGTTGGTCGCTTATCAAAACATGCAAAATCATCGGAAATTTATGCAGCAAGCTTGTCGGTATAAAGATCAAAACAACTTAAAAGATAATATTTTCTATCATTGTTATAGTTTTGATTCGGCTTGGTACCAATTATTGTTTAAAGGTCCGCTCCCAACAGAAGTACTGCTGGCTTGTCAATATCATGCCCACGCTTGCACCCATCTCACACTAGAGTGGATAGAAGACGGCACTTACGACTACCAAGAAATTGTCGAAAGCATCGTCAACACCCGCAAAGCCAGCCTCAACCCTCTCTTTGAAAAACACAACAAACCAGAGCCGTATTAAACCAAGGATGTGAGGTAGCTCGGGCAGACATGAGAAAATTCGTGTTTACCCACCGATGAGAAAATCAGTCAGCTTTAAAGATTTTCACAATCGGCGGGGCGAATTTTCAAAATGTCTAGCTACCGAACACAGATTAAAAAAGGTCGTGAGAAGGGTCGAACAGCTACAAGCAGCTAAGTTTGTCCGGAATGACAGGAAAATCCACTATTTTTAAGATTTTCCTAGGCAGGCCGGCTTAGATGCGATGTAGCTACCCTTCGAACGCCGTAACCCAAGGATGTGAGGCGACTCGATCAGCTTTGATGAAAATTGAAATAGATAGACAAAAACGAGAACCTCCGAATCAATAAAGAGGTTCTCGTTTTTACTTAAGCCATAAATAATTGGATTAAAATACCGGATAGAATTAAGATAATCGCACCGCCAAGTCGGTTTCCCATTTGTGCAAAGGCGATGAGTTCCATACGATTGCTAGCAGATAACACCGCGACATTTCCGGTACCGCCCATACTGTTATTACACATTCCAGCAGTAATCATGGACTCAACGGGATATAGACCAAATAATTTTCCGAATAGACCGGCTGCTACAGAGATTACCGTCACACTTACGACACAAAGTACGACAAATTGCCAAGTTAATGCTTGAGCTAAGACATTTAAGTTTAATAAAGCAATCCCAATCGCTGCTAAGACTGCGGCTGTAAGATTTTTAACAATTAACTGATTAAACATAACAGCTGACTCTTGATAATAACTAGGAATTAAATTAAAAGCTTTACAGATAAAAACAACAATAATCATAAACGCATAAGCATGAACTTTCGGTACAAAATAATTTAAAATACTACCACTTAAGAAAAAGGCGATAGATAAAGCAAGTCCCACACCCATTTTGGCAATGTCTAATTTTGGTGCGGGCTGATTTAAATCAACATCAATCTTCATCAAAATTCCATGGCCATTTTGCTTGGGAAAGTTTTCGCCAATTTTGCTGGTCATAGCTGCAAAAATAATCGCCAGTACATTACATAAAGCAGAAGCCGGAATCAGGCGCGAAATCACCGCTGCAGAAGAAGTGTGTAGACTGCCTGCGTAAATACTAGAGAGTGGAACGACGCCAGCACCGATTCCGCCCGCCATTGCAGGAAAAGCCACATACATCACTGAGTCTTTGAAGCCATTTCCTAAAAGCATGCCCACTAGACCGACTGCAAAAAAGCAACTAACCATTGAAAGAAGAGCAACCGGGATAAAACGTACCGCCGCTTTCACTAATAAATCACGGTTCATTCCTAAAATACTTCCTGTAATCAAAGCCGCAATATAAAAGTCCAAAAAGCCCATGTGGTTGACAAAATCTTTGGTTAAATCCACCGCACTATCTGGCAAAATATGGAAAGTGGCGATGGCAGCACTAGCAAAGATACAAAAGACCGCACCGCCGCCAAGGTATGTTTTGACAATAGGAATTTTGGTCCCTAGAAAATGAAAGAGATTGCCTAATAATACTAAGACGGCTAAAGCACCTAAAATATTATGTGGTAATTTACCTACGCTTAACGCTAAGATTAAAACAAGTAATAGAATAAGATAAACTGGAAGGGAGATGCCGGCAATTTTGACCGACATCCATGCTTCGAATTTGTTTTTTTCACGAGTCAATTCCATCATCTCCACTCCTTATATGTCCAATTCGCGGTATTCAGGAGTCCATTTCATTTCTGTCACGGCTTGTTTGACATCTTTTATTTCTTCACGGTTCAAGCCTTGATCGACCACGTTTTGTGCCACGATTTCAGCAATTTTTTGCGAGAATTCCGTGATTTTGGCAACAGGTGGTAAAATAGCTGCACCTGGTTGACTGCTATCGACAATTCCTCCTAGGGCCCGGCTTGCTTTGGCTAAGATTTCTCCATTGACGCGAGTGGCAGTAGAGGCAATCAATCCAAGTCCTAATCCTGGGTACATTAAAGCATTGTTGGCTTGCCCAATTTGATAAGTCACCCCTTTGTAAGTCACATCTGCTGCAGGGATACCAGTTCCGACCAACGCACGTCCATCTGTCCAAGCAATCAAATCAGCGGCTTTAGCTTCAGCCAGTTTGGTTGGATTGGATAATGGGAAGATAATTGGTCTTTTCGTATGTGCGGCCATTTCTTTGACGATGCTTTCGGTAAATGTTCCTGGTTGCGTTGAAGTACCAATTAAAATCGTTGGGTGTACAGCTTTCACAATGGCTTCTAGATTGGTTAATTCATCAGCATTTTCAAATTCGCTTCGTTCGCGGACAAAAGCTTTTTGACCGGGAGTTAAATCTTTGGTATCACTAAATAGCAAACCTTGTTTATCCACGAGATAGAAATGTTTGCGCGCTTCTTCTTCACTTAAGCCACTTCTTACCATTTCTTCAAAAATCAAATTACAAATCCCTACACCTGCAGTTCCGGCACCAAAATTTAAAATCACTTGGTCTTTTAGGTCTTCTTTAGAGATATTTAACGCACCAAAGATTCCGGCCATTACAACAAGCCCTGTTCCTTGAATATCATCATTGAAGGTCGTTAATTGATCTTGATATTTATCTAGAATTTTTGCGGCATTGCTTCGGCCAAAGTCTTCCCAGTGTAATAAAATTTCAGGGAATAATTTTTCAGTAGTACGCACGAATTTTTCGATAAAAGCATCATATTTTTCTCCGTAAATTCGTTCATGACGGTTTCCTAGATATAATGGGTTGTCGAGTAAGGCTTGATTATTCGTACCGGCATCAATAGAAACAGGCAACACTTGGCTTGGATTGATTCCGGCAGCGGCAGTGTAGACCATTAATTTTCCAATAGCGATATCCACACCATTGACACCCCAGTCACCCATTCCTAAAATTCCTTCTGCATCCGTAACCACAATTAAGCGAATATCACGACCCGCTGCGGCATTTTTTAATGTAGCTTCGATGTTTTCGGGTTCGTCCACTGATAAGAAGGCGGCATCTTGTGGTTTTAAGAAAATTTCGTTGTATTGTTCGATGGATTCAGCCACCACTGGATCATAAACAACCGGCATAAATTCTACTAAATGTTCATCCATTAAGGCATAGAATAACGTGCGGTTGGTATTGAATAAGTTCATCAAGAAAATTCGTTTTTCAAGTCGTGATTCTTTGCTTAAAAATTGACCATATGCTTGGACTTTTTGTTGTTCCAAGGTTTGGACAGTACTAGGAAGCATCCCAGTCAAGCCGTATTTTTGGCGTTCTTCTTTGGTAAATGCTGTTCCTTTGTTTAAAAATGGGTTGTTTAAAATTTCAAAACCGTTCATCTTTAGGTCCTCCAATAGTTTGTTTTTCTTTACGTGCGCTACTTTACGCTAAAAAATTTGTTATAGTCAAAAGGATGATTTATAATAAATAATATTTATATGAGAGGTACAGGCGATGAAATTTAAGGATTTGGAGTATTTTCAGCAGTTAGCGAAGTTGAAGAGTTATACGAAGACGGCGGCCTTTTTCCAGGTGAAGCAACCAACGATTACCTATGCTGTCAAGCGCTTGGAAGAGGAAGTACAGACGGAATTGCTTGTGCGGAATCAATCGCATGCACAGATTCAATTGACACCTGCGGGCAAAATTTTAGCCAAACATGCCCAAAATATCTTAAAAGAACTCGCTTTGGCTAAACTGGAAATCAATCATTTGCAAGAGGTCCAAGTGCGTTTAGGATTGCCGCCAATTATTGGTAATTTCTATTTTCCCAAGGTGTCAAAAGCCTTAGCCGCGCAGCAATTATTAGCCAAATTAGAGATTTCAAATTCCGGTTCACAGGAGTTATATCAAGCTTTACTGAAAGGTCAACTGGATTTAGCGATTGTCGGTATGATGAATCCTTTGTATGATGACCAAATAGAGATTTTACCGATTGATCAAAAACAGTTTAAAATTGTTGTAGGGCGCAATCATCCACTCGCTAAACGAAAATCAGTTGCCTTTAGTGAGTTAGTAGAGGAAAAATTCGTGGTGTTAAACGAGCAGTATATTCACCCTAAAGCGATGCAAAAATTAGCCAAACAAGCAGGCTTTACCCCAAAAGTCATTTATCAAAATAGTGATTTAAATATTTTAAAAGGCATGATTAAAGAAGGGGTGGGGATTGGATTTTTAGTGGAAATTGCGGTAGATGAGCAAAAAGATGAGTTGGTCTGTTTGGAGATTGCCGATAAAAATCAGCCTTCGTTTCATATTTCCTTGTTATCGCGCAAAAATCAGCCAGCCAGTGTGAGCCAACAAGTCGTACAACAAATTTTAGAAGCAAACTTATTATAAAAAAAACAGCCAACTGATAGCTAAACTGTCAGCTGGTTGTTTGTGTTTCACGTGGAACATTTAACTGTTACGCGTGCTGAAAAGTTGGCGGTAATTGGCGTGGTGCAAGACTTCCTGCCAATTATCAATGTGGTAAACAAAGGTATCCTGAGACAAAGCCCGCACCAAACTTAACTGAAAATCAATGCCCTGATAGGAAATGTTTAGTTTAGGGGCAAATAACAGCGATTCTGCTTGGATAATCAAATGTTTGGCGATTAGATATTGAAGCGTCAAGGTCCCATCTGTGGTGTGAATTTGTTGGAAAATCGGTACTTTGAGTTGTGCTTCTTCTCGTGTCATTTTCGTTTGGACTAAGCGCGTTCGTTGATAAAAAATATTGACAAACCGTCTAAACAAGCTGATTTGATGGTCATAATATTGCGGCAAATTTTGATTAAACCCATCATAAATATAGCTTAAATACTCGTGATACTGGCTTTTATTGGTCAAATCCAGATGTACCCCAAAGAGATATTTGTCCCCCAGAGGCACCACGCGCACCACTTCACCCATTAAAGTCAGCGGTTGGTGGTCACGCATTAAGGTAAAGACCATTTTTTGATTGAGCGGCACATTAAGCATTTCTTCATTCATAAAAGAAAGACCTGCTTCAGAAATATCATGCGTTTGTGTTTGATAAAGTTGACCATTGAGCGGAAATTGCAAAGGGTAACTTGCTTTAAATCGTTCATAACTCCGATAACTTGGGCGCCCCACGAAAAAGAGCAGTGCAAAAGTCAGATTAAATAAATGACTCAATAACCAAAAACTAATCACGCTACCATAGAAGAGTTCAGTCGGCGTTTTACCAAGATTAAAACGAATTAAGCCAACTAGCGCGAGTAGCCAAAGTAGAAAATGGGGCCAACCATAAAGAATATCTTTTTTGCTCGCTTTGGCATTTTTATCGGTCACCTTGAAGCGATGTTCCCCTAGGCCAATCCATTGTTTGAATACTGGAATCGTCAAAAACGGTGCGAGAATGGTTTCTTGGATTTCGCCCCATCGCGGTGTGCTCACTTTGCTAGAGACTTCTTTTAGTGCAAGTTTTTGGAAAATCTGGCAAGGAATCCAAAAATACAGCAAAGTCCAAAAGTTAGTATCCACGACTTCCCAACCCAGTAATGTATAACAAATTGGCGCTAAAATAAATACTAATCTTCTTAAAAAGCTCCACCAATATAAATAACTATTTAGATAAACAATTTTTTGACCGAAAGATAAGTTTTTATTCGTGAGTAGATGAATATTTCGCACACTTTGGACCACCCCTTGCGCCCAGCGAACCCGTTGTTTAATCATGCTCGGAATATCCACAGGAGTAAGTCCGCTAGCCATGGGTGAAAGCGTAGACAGATTTTGGTAGCCAGCAATATTCATCCGCGCACCTAATTCGAAATCTTCCGTAATCGTATCGGTTGGAAATCCGCCCGCTTGCATGATGGCTTCACGTGAAAGAACCGTATTTGATCCGGTATAAATCGCCGCACCATGGGCATTGTTTAAAATATTAATTTCCCTTGAGAAAAAGTCTTGTTCATTAGCTACATTTTGCTCGACAAAGAGATTAAATTGGAAAAGGTCCGCATTGTAAAAGCTTTGTGGTGTTTGCACAAGGCCCAGCGGTTTGATTTTCTCATCTTGTCTGCGTTTGTACTGATTCTCCACGAAAAAAGGTACCGTTTCAAGTAAAAAATTACTATAAGGAATCATATCCGCATCAAAAGTCGCCACTAAAGGAGAAGTAGTCTGACTCAAAGCGTGATTAAGATTCCCGGATTTGGCATGTTTGTTACCGGTCATACCGATGTGAGTGATGCCGAATTCCTCTGCCAGTGCTTTGACTTCGGGTCGGTTACTATCATCACAAAGATAAATATGTACCTTTTGTTTGTCTGGATACTTCATCTTCACACAGGCATTGACAGTTTTTCTAAGAAGCGCGACATCTTCATTGTGTGTGGCAATCAAGACATCGACATCCGGATAGTCTTTTGCATCGGCCTGTGGTTTGCTTAATTTTTTGGCTTTTTGCTTATTGTAGATTAAGATCATCCCCGTAAAGGTTGAGACCACTTCGCACAACCATAGCAAAATCCCAAAGACCAATACCCACCAAGCTTGGTGAAACGGCAAGGTAAAGAGCCCCCGCCAAGCTAAATAAATAACAGAAAACAAAAATGCTAAGGTAAAGATTATACGTTTTGTTAAACTCAAAATATCACCTTCTATTGTTATTAAATATCTATGAATTACAAATTGTTAGTTATCTTAATCACTCAGAATTGTTTGGTTTCGTCCTTGTTCTTTGGCGCGATACAAAGCCTGATCTGCCCGATTGAGTGTTTTGAATAGATTTTCGTTTCTTTGTTTATGCGCAATTCCTTGTGAAAGTGTCACAGTGTATGGAAAATCGACTTGTTGCTGACAAAACGCAGGTAAATTCTCTTGTAGCTGTACTAAGTTTTTGCATGATTCGCTAAGATTTTTTCCAAAGAGCACAATGACCATTTCCTCGCCGCCAAACCGAAAAATTCGTGCGTTTGGACTTTCGATTTGCCGGAGATAATCCGCCACAAATCGCAAAACTTGATCACCTACCGCATGTCCATAGGTGTCATTGAATTTTTTAAAATAATCAATATCTAAAATACCGATACAACACTCTTCGCCGCTATTTTCCAGGGATAGCAGGAGTTGGTTGAGCTTGCGGCGGTTTTGTAATTTCGTCAGTGGATCAAAGTTGCTGGCTTGATAGACCTCAGACAAATCCTCAATATATAAACTCATCAGCGCGTTGCCAACTACACCGGAAGCGAGTAATATCAAGCAATCCAGGATAATGGTTGGATTCAAACGCCCGAGCATTAAGTGTAGGATTATCGAACTTATGACCATGAAAGCCATCGTCACATTCATCTGATGAAAAATCGACAAACGTTTTTTGCTGTATTTGCTAATCAAGGGTAGAGTTGCCATCAAATAAAAATTAAAAAACAAATTAACCACGCTCATCAGATTCGGTTCAAAGATAAAACGCGTTAATGAAAGGAAAAAGATGCTGGCAATCACCACAGACCAGTCTAAATAAATACAAGCAAGTGCGATTAAAATAAAACGAAAATCAAAATGAATTTGAAACGCGACAATGGAATACTTCATTAAAATCGTGCCAACTAATACCACCCAAAGACAGTAAAAACAGTTTCTTTTGAGCGGTCCAGCCCGTTTTTGGTCTAAATAATCATTCATTCGAAAATATAAGTAAATTGCCAAAGTCAAGACACTAATATTGGCTAGAATACTATAAAACAAACAAACACCCTCTTTATTTTAAAACGCTCTTTCCAACTTTTTATTATACCGCTAAATAGCAATTATCTCCAAATGTTATCTTGCAAACATAACAAAATAATATAAATTATGGAATTTGCTTACCTGTTTTCATCTTGTCTAGATTGTGGTAGTCTATAGGTGGCAAACGATTGCAGATGTTTAAAAAGCTTAAACAACATTCCAATAAATAATAGAGAAATTTGAGGTGAAGTTATGCAAAGCCAATATATTTTATCCATCGACCAAGGAACTACGAGTAGTCGGGCCTTATTAATCAATCATCAAGGGGAAGTGGTCGCTAGCTCGCAAAAGGAATTTTCCCAGTATTTTCCAAAAGAAGGTTGGGTCGAGCATAATCCTTTAGAAATTTGGCATAGTGTGCAAACCGTGATGGCTGGGGCGTTTATCGAGTCCGGAGTCAAAGTCAGTCAAATTGCAGCCATCGGGATTACCAATCAACGCGAGACGACCATTATTTGGGATAAAAAAACAGGTAAGCCTATCTATCCAGCCGTGGTTTGGCAATCGCGACAATCTAGTCCACTTGCCGATCAATTAAAGCAGCAAGGTTTAGAAGAATGGTTTTATCAAAAGACCGGCCTTCGAATTGATGCTTACTTTTCGGCAACCAAAATTCGCTTTATTTTAGATGCAGTCCCTGGCGCGCAAGAACGAGCAGAAAAGGGCGAATTGCTTTTTGGTACAGTGGATACTTGGTTGGCTTGGAATCTTACTGGTGGCGCAATCCATGTTACTGATTATACAAATGCTAGTCGAACGATGTTATTTAATATTCATCGATTAACATGGGATGAAGAGATATTAAAATTACTAAATATCCCAGAGTGTATGCTACCGGAAGTCAAAGAAAATTCGACTGTCTATGGCTATACGCAACCCGATGTCTTTTTTGGTTGTAAAGTGCCCATCGCAGCCATGGCCGGGGACCAACAAGCTGCACTTTTTGGCCAACTTGCTTTTGAAGAAGGCATGATAAAAAATACGTATGGGACGGGTTCATTTATCGTGATGAATACTGGTCATACGCCGAAACATTCGGATCATCAGCTGTTAACGACGATTGCTTATGGTTTGAATGGTAAAGTCAATTATGCGCTGGAAGGGAGCATTTTTGTGGCGGGTTCGGCGATTCAATGGCTACGTGATGGTTTGAGAATCATTAAGAGTGCCAAAGAAAGCGAACAGGCCGTTTTGAAAGCTAGTCTAGATGATGAAGTTTATGTCGTACCGGCTTTTGTTGGATTAGGGGCACCATATTGGGATGCCGATGCAAGAGGGGCCATTTTTGGGCTGACTCGAGGGACGACGCGCGAAGATTTAATCAAAGCCACCTTACAATCTGTGGCCTATCAAGTGGTAGATATTATTGATACCATGCAAAAAGACACGCAATTAACCATTCCACAGCTGAAAGTGGATGGTGGAGCAGCTCGGAATCATTATTTGATGCAATTTCAAGCAGATTTATTAGATATCGAAGTCCAACAAGCCGGCAATTTGGAGACTACTGCTTTAGGTGTGGCTTATCTAGCAGGTTTAGCGGTTGGTTTTTGGCAAAATGTGGAAGAACTCCAAGCCATCCATACTATCGGTGCAACTTTTACCCCACGCATGAGTGAACAAGAACGCCACAAACGCCTAACCAATTGGCAAAAAGCCATCCAAGCCACCCAAAACTACAAACCAGTAAAATAAGGTTGTGAGCCAGCTAGTTCAGCTACGGGTTGATTGGCAAATGTTGGCTATTAAGACAAAAATATAAAGTAAAGGACACAAAATGAATCCAACACAAGAAAAAATCATTCAGCAAATCGAACAAAAAATGAAAATTCAATTTGGAAGTGAAAGTAGTGGCCATGATTATTGGCATCTATTCCGAGTGAAAAATCTGGCTCAAAGTATTGCCCAAAAAGAATCCGCCAATCTATTTATTGTGACATGTGCTGCGTTACTTCATGATGCGATTGATGAAAAATTAGTCGCTGATGTTGCCAAAGCGAAACATCAATTACAAGAAGAGTTGCTAGAAGTGGGATTGACCATAGAAGAAATAACCTGGATTTTGCAAATTATGCAGGAAATCTCCTTTAAAGGTGGTCATAATCCACATTCTCCTTCTACTTTGGAGGCGAAAATTGTTCAGGATGCCGACCGTCTTGATGCCATTGGAGCGATTGGAATTGCGAGGACGATGAGTTACTCAGGTTTTCATCGCAGATTGATTCACGATCCACAGAAAGTTCCACGTGAAACATTAACATTAGAAACATATCGCAATGGTCAAGATACCGCGATAATGCATTTTTATGAAAAGTTATTGAAGTTAAAAGATTTGATGAACACCACGACGGCTAAACAAATAGCCCAACATCGTCATCAATATATGGAAGATTTTTTGACAGAATTCTATGCAGAATGGGAAGGTCGATGTTAAAAAACAAAAATAAATAAAGTTTTTACTCCTTATTTGCTTATTTAGTTAGTAAGGGGGGTAGCCCAATTTTGAAAGGCTAGCTAAAAAATAAGGACTCAATAAAAAAGATAAAAATAACTAAACAAAAAGAGCAAAAAGAAAGATATTCCCTTTGCTCTTTTTGTAAGCTAATTGTTGAATACAGCTGATACTACTTACTCGTTATCTTCAACCTCATCTATCATTTGTTGAATCTCTTCATCGGTAAGTTCACCTTTAAAACTATTTTTAACAAATTGAAAAATAAAACTAGGGGCAGTATTATTCGCTTTAAATTCAATAATTATATTCCTTGCATTTCGATTTGTTGCTTTAAGATTTCCTATTTTTTCTCCCTCTTGCCTTCCCTCTTGTCTTCCAATTGAGCGTTCATCTAGAAGTCTTGTTGCATAGTCCATCAGTTCTCGCCTCTTTTCTGGTTCTTGGTTATAATAATCAATTTCCTTCATTAATTTATTTGCTAAAGGATTGGCTTGATTTGGCTTTTGGTTCATCACATCGATAATTCCTGCCAAATCATTTGATATTTCGCCTTTTGTACCCTTCGAATTGATAAAAAGTACATGCGATTGCGTATTTAAGCATAAATCAGGGATATTGTCTTCGTAGAAATGAAATTGATAGCGGCGCATACCATAGCCGAACGGATCAAACGCACATAAGAAAATAACAAAAGTTTCTTTCAACTTATGGTAGGTTTGTCCTTTCATTAAGGTTTCATTATCAATTTGTGATTGATAATAGCGTGCACGTTTTCCTAAGTCGCCGGTATTTTCCACCTGCATTTCAATATCATAATAACGTTTTTGGTCATCTTGAACCACGGCATCGAATCGGACACCGCGAGCGGAGGTTATTGGAGTAATTTCGTGCTGGGTCTCTTTGTGAACAATGCTAGTAATGTTTAATTCTGGTAAAATCGCGCGGATAATCGCTAAACAATTCTCATCGCTTTTCATAATCCAACCAAAGATAATATCATTGGTCAGCCCAAAATACTCCTGTTTCTGATTTTCTTGTTTCATGGAAAATTCCTTTCTTTCCCACAAATTTATTATACTATAAAAACGTTTCATTGGATATCAAAAAAGTACGAACAGTCAAATCACCATTGCACTTAAAATATCCGAAAAATTTCTAGCATAATATTGGGATTATATATTTTTTGCTGCTACTTATTAAATACGCAAAAAATTCTCAAAAGCGCGAAAAAACCTCCCAAAAAATTTTGGAAGGCTAGTTGATCTATTTTCATATCAAATAGCGATTCTGTTCTGTATCACATACAACACTTTTTTAGGCAAATCAAATCCACCTATCCTTTGGAGCGCAAGGCTTACAGTGATTTTTAGAACTTGCAACTGTCAAAGAATTTACAATGCTATCCAATCAATACGCTATATCATTGAGAGACGATAAAAAATGAAAAAAAATCAGCCATTACCGTAGATGACTGATTTTTTCATATGAAATTTTATAGTTAATCTTGTTTAACTTCCTTGAACAGCTCATTACTCTCTTCATCTGTTAAACAAACTTTGAATCCATTTTTGACAAATTGAAAAAATAAAACTAGGCTCAGCTGTATTCGCTTTATATTTTCGTACGCCTTCTTTTTTCCTCCAATTTAGCGTTCATCTAATAATTTTGTTTCATAGTCAATCAGTTCTTGCCGCTTTTTAGGATCTTGGTTATAATAATCAATTTCCTTCCTTAACTTGTTTGCTAAAGGGTTGGTTTGATTCGGCTTTTGGTTCATCACATCGATAATCCCCGCCAAATCATTTGAAACTTCACCTTTTGTACCTTTCGCATTGATATAAATCACATGCGACTTTGTATCAAAGCGCAAATCCTGGATACTGTCTTCATAATGATGGAATTGGTAGCGACGTAATCCATAGCCAAATGGGTCAAATGAACACAATAAAATAACGAAGCTTTCATTATAATCATGATATGTTTTCCCCATCATAAAGGCTGCATAATCAATTTGTGATTGGTAAAGTCTCGCACTTTCCCCTAAGTTGTCGTTATTCGCCATCTTAATTTCAATATCATAATTGCGCTCCTGATCATCTTGCACCTCAGCATAAAATCGGACATTGTGCATGGAAGGTACTGGGATATTGTCGTACTTGGTCTCTCTATGAACAATGTTGGTGATGTTTAGTTCTGGTAAAATCGCACGGATAATTGCCAAACAGTTCTCATCACTCTCCATAATCCAACCAAAGATAACATCATTAGTCAATCCAAAATACTCCTGGTTTTCATTTGTTTTTTTCATATAAATTTCCTTTCTTCCCCACAAATTTATTATACTAAAACCTTTTCATTGAATACCAAAAGCAGTACGAACAATTAAAGCACCATTGCACTCAAAAAATAGAAAAACTTCTAGCATAATATTGGGATTGTTAATTTTTACGTTGAGTTTAAACACTTAATGATAAGTATTTTTTGCCTCTACTTATTAAATACGCTAAATTTTTTTAAAAGCGCAAAAAAACTCCTAAAATTTTTGAAGGCTAGTTGCTTTATATTCATATTTTTCAAATAGTCATGCTGGATATTTGGCTCACATACAACACTTTTTGCCCCAAACCAAAAACGTATACCCTTTGGCACGCAAGGCTTACAGCAATTTTTAAAACTTACAACTGTCAAACTTTTTTTGCCATATACAACAGCTTTTTCTACTCCTTTGTCCAGATTTATTCGTTGCAGGAAAAGGTGTTAGCGAGATTCCCGTGAACTTTAACTGATAAATAAAGCCACCACATACAACATTTTTGAACAATCATCAAAAACGTCTATCCTTTGGCGTGCAAGGCTTACAGCAATTTTTAAAACTTGTAACTGTCAAAGAATTTTCAAGTTTAAAAAAGAGTACGTGGGGAAATGAAAGCTATAGACTTATTATAAATTTGAAGCTCCTCAGATTTAGCAGACGTTAGGATAAGTGTAACCAGAAATCAGGCCTCATCATAAAGATGGAAAGCGCCTTGTTTTGTTCCACGTGAAACATTAGCTAGTAACACCGCGTAAATAGCGATAAAATGGCGGGCCAATCTGAAAAAATATTTGACCAATCTTATCTAGAAACGAATGTCTGGTATCTTTTTGCATTGACTAGTTTTAAGATAGAAAAATGCTATAATAGATGAAGGAAAAAGCTAGGTTGTTTTTGCGGATAAAGGTTTACACTTTGGCGGATTTACGGTAAAGTAGTAATTGTTCTGTGAAACAAAAATTCTGTTTCACAAGAGAATCAGTCCTAGTAGAAAAAAATTGAGGTAAATAGATGAACCCAGAAGAATTTAAAGCAAGTTTGGCGGCAAAGGGCATCGAATTGACACCAACGCAAATGCAGCAATTTGCACTATATTTTGCCTTGTTGGTGGAGTGGAACGAAAAGATGAATCTGACCGCCATTACGGAAGAAAAAGAAGTCTATCTCAAGCACTTTTATGATTCGATTATGCTTGGTTTGGCCCTTCAATTAGACGAAAATGCCAAATTGTGCGATGTCGGCTCAGGAGCGGGTTTTCCAAGTATTCCATTAAAAATTGTTTTTCCTGAGTTAAAGGTGACGATTGTGGACTCGTTAAACAAACGCATCCAGTTTTTAACGCATTTAGCTGCTGAACTAGGCTTAGAGCAGGTTGCGTTTTACCATGATCGGGCGGAAACTTTCGGGCAAAATCCTAAATTCCGCGCACAGTTTGACTATGTGACTGCACGGGCGGTGGCGAGATTGAATGTCTTGAGTGAATTGTGTCTGCCATTAGTGAAAAAACAGGGCTACTTCTATGCACTAAAAGCAGCGAAAAGTGAAGAAGAACTGCAAGAAGCGCAAAAAGCCATTGCCACATTAGGCGGAAAATTTATAGAAGATATCGCCTTTACGTTGCCGGAGTTAAACGATGAGCGTCATATTTTAGTGATTCAAAAGCGTAAAGAAACGCCGAATAAATATCCGCGCAAACCAGGATTACCCAATAAAAAACCGATTCAATAATTTATGGAGGTGCACGAGTTGGTACGCATTATTTCAGTAGCAAATCAAAAAGGAGGCGTCGGTAAGACAACAACGACTGTCAATTTAGGGGCTAGTTTAGCTTATCTTGGCAAAAAAGTGCTGTTAGTCGATATCGATGCCCAAGGAAATGCAACAAGCGGCGTGGGTATCAGAAAACCCGACGTCAATGAAGATATTTACGATATTTTAGTCAATGAAGTCGACATTAAAGAGACGATTTTACCAACCAGTCGTGAAAATTTATTTATTGTACCAGCGACTTTACAATTAGCCGGTGCCGAAATTGAATTGACTTCCATGATGGCTCGTGAGTCTCGTTTGAAATTAGCCTTAGATGAAATTAAAGACGATTACGATTATATTTTGATTGATTGTCCGCCTTCTTTAGGTCATTTAACTATCAATGCTTTTACCGCGAGTGATTCCATTTTGATTCCGGTACAGTGTGAATATTATGCCTTAGAAGGTTTGAGTCAGTTATTAAATACGGTTCGTTTGGTGCAAAAACATTTCAATCCAGATTTGGCCATTGAAGGTGTCTTGTTGACGATGTTTGACGCCAGAACTAATCTCGGAGCTGAAGTGGTCGAAGAAGTGCGCCGTTACTTCCAAGAAAAAGTGTATGAAACCGTGATTCCACGCAATGTCAGACTCTCAGAAGCACCAAGTCATGGCTTGAGCATTATCGATTATGATATTCGTTCAAAAGGAGCCGAAGTGTATCAAGCTCTAGCAAAGGAAGTGTTAGCGCGTGAAAAATAAAGGCAAAGGTTTAGGACGTGGCATCGATGCGTTATTCCAAGATATTGAAGAAGTCGATGTGAAAAAAGAAGAAGTGTTGGACTTACCGCTCAATGAATTGCGACCAAATCCTTATCAACCGCGAAAAACTTTTGATGAGCAGTCGTTAAAAGAATTGGCCAACTCCATCGAACGTTCTGGCGTGTTTCAACCGATTATTGTCCGTCGTTCACAGATTAAAGGGTATGAAATCATTGCCGGAGAACGTCGCTTTAGAGCTTCAAAACTTGCGGGCAAAACGGATATTCCTGCAATTATCCGTGATTTTGACGAAGAGATGATGATGCAAATTGCGGTCTTGGAAAACTTGCAGCGTGAAGATTTAAATCCGCTAGAAGAAGCCGAGGCCTATGATATGCTGATGAAAAACTTGAAATTAACGCAAGCGCAAGTGGCTGAGCGTTTAGGCAAGAGTCGTCCGTATATCGCCAATTATTTGCGTTTGTTATCTTTACCAAAATTGGTCAAAGAAATGGTCCAAGAAGAGCGCCTATCGATGGGACAAGCCCGCACACTACTAGGCTTAAAAGATAAGAGCAATTTATTAAAACTAGCGAATCGTTGTGTGAAAGAAAACTTAACCGTCCGTCAATTGGAAAAACTAGTTTCTGAGATGAATGAAGCCAAAGAGAAGAAAAAAATTCCGCGCTTGATGAAGGAAAAACCGTATTATTTACGTGAAAGTGAAGAGCGTTTGATGGATAAATTTGGCACCAGTGTAGCTATCCAAGAGAAAAACGGCAAAGGTAAAATCGAAATCGAATACCTTTCACAAAATGATTTAACCCGTATTTTAGATATTTTGGATATTCATTTTGATTCATAAAAAATGGCAAGGCAGCAATTTGCTAGGCTATTCCTTGATGAAAGTCCGTGAAAAATTAGCGAAAAAAGAAATAGGTGAGGCGTATGTTTGATTTAAATGATATTGTTGAAATGAAAAAACCGCATGCCTGTAAGACGAATCGTTGGCAAATCATTCGCATGGGTGCCGATATCAAAATAAAATGTCTAGGATGCGAGCATATCGTCATGATGCCTAGACGCGAATTTACCAAAAAAATGAAGAAAATATTAGTGAAAGCTGAGGAACAATAAAAATGGCATTAACTGCTGGAATTGTAGGTTTACCAAATGTCGGCAAATCTACTTTATTTAACGCAATTACAAAAGCTGGCGCAGAAGCAGCGAACTATCCTTTTGCGACAATCGATCCTAACGTCGGCATGGTGGAAGTCCCTGATTGGCGTTTGAAACGATTAACAGAATTAGTCAAACCGAAAAAAGAAGTCCCAACCACCTTTGAATTTACCGATATTGCCGGGATTGTAAAAGGAGCAAGTAAAGGGGAAGGACTAGGAAACCAATTTTTAAGCCACATTCGTCAAGTGGATGCGATTTGTCATGTGGTCCGTTGTTTTGACGATGATAATATTACCCACGTAGAAGGTCGCGTGGATCCAATTGCCGATATCGAAACGATTAATTTAGAGTTGGTGCTAGCTGACTTAGAATCAATCAATAAACGTTATACCCGTGTGGCCAAAGTAGCGAAAACCAAAGATAAAGATGCGGTGGCGGAATTGGCAGTCTTAGATAAAATCAAACCTGTCTTAGAAGAAGGTAAGTCTGCGCGCAGTGTCGAATTTAGCGAAGAAGAACAAAAAATCGTGAAGGGCTTATTCCTATTGACGACCAAACCGGTATTATATGTCGCAAATGTGTCTGAAGATGAAGTGGCAGATGGCGAAAATAATCCTTACGTTAAACAAGTAAAGGAATTTGCAGCAAGTGAAAATGCAGAAGTCATCATTATTTGTGCACGGGCAGAAGAAGAAATCGCCGAGTTAGAAGAAGAGGATAAAGCTGAATTTTTAGAAGCGATGGGCATTGAAGAATCAGGCTTAGATCAATTAATTCGTGCAGCCTATGATTTATTAGGATTAGCGACTTACTTTACAGCCGGTGAGCAAGAAGTACGTGCTTGGACCTTTAGAAAAGGGATGAAAGCTCCTCAATGTGCAGGGATTATCCACTCTGACTTTGAACGAGGCTTTATCCGTGCTGAAACTGTATCTTTTGAAGACTTAGATCATTATGGCACGATGCATGCGGCGAAAGAAGCTGGTCGTGTCCGTTTAGAAGGTAAAGATTACGAAGTGCAAGACGGCGATATTATGCTCTTTAGATTTAACGTTTAAAAAAGTTCTATCACAAAGCCTAAAATTTTGTTACAATGTAGATAAGAATCCGCTTTACTGACTATTCAGTAATTGGAAAGGGGAACTTGGAAAGTAGATGGAAGTAGAAACACTTAGAGAATATGTTGCACAAAACCGCGAGTTAGAAACACAACTCACCAAGCGTAATCAGCAATATATTTTTGACTTGAAAAAAGCATTAAACGCAGCGAACCTCTCTGAAGAAGAATTAGCCGTTGTCTTGCATGAGATGTTGCCAGTTTTGGTGCGTGAACAAAAAAGTGGCGTCACTGCGCGTCAATTGTTTGGCACTGTTTCTGAGCGTACAGATGCGATTATTAATAAACCAGCCGAAGAAGCCAAACCAAATAGCCAACCAGGGATGATTTGGTTAGATAATTTCTTATTGTTATTGGGATTATTCGGTCTGTTTATCGGTCTGGTTGCTCAGTTTAGTAAAGGACAAGCCCAACCATATGGCGTGTTGACGTTATTTGGTACAGCGGCAGTCGGTGGCTGGGTCTTCTATCTGATGCACCGCTATGTCTATCAATACCAAATGCCTGGTGCAGATGTGAAAAATCGTCCTCGTGGGGGCAAGGTCATTGCAATCTTAGTTGGTAGCTTTGTATTATGGTTTGTCGTAATCATGGGAAGTGCCTTGATTCCACAGCCAATCTTAAATCCAATTATCATGATGATTTTAGGGGCCATTGCTTTAGGTTTGCGTTTCTATTTGAAGAAAAAATTCAATATCGTCAGCAGCCTATCAAGCCCACGCACTCGCCAAAAATAACTAATTGAAACAATCAACAGCCTACAAATGTCTTTTTTTCAGAGATGTTTGTGGGCTGTTTTTTTGGCAATTTGATTGAACTCATTTATACAGGATGAATCATGGATATCCTATACACAAGAGTTATTGAAGAATAGTTACATTATATTATGTCGATAGCAAGTAGATATTGTTGCTACAAACAGATTCACTTATAATAGGAATAGGTTGTAAATCTATTATAAGTGTTTTTTCTTATTATATTTATATAGACAAATTTAGGTATATCATTTTATTTTCCATATAAGGGACGAGGGGAAGAGGTTATGGAAGATTTTGGAACGGTATTTAAAAAATTACGAGAATCTAGACATCTAAGCTTAGCAGATATTTCAAAAATGGGTGTTTCTACTTCACAAATATCACGCTTTGAAAATGGTGAAAGTGACTTAACGATTACGAAATTCATTGCAATCTTGAAAAAAATGAATATTTCCATTGATGAATATCTTTATGTCGTTAATAACTTTAAAAGAGATGATTTGAGTGAACTTTTGTATCAGATAAATAAATATCTCATAAACCATGATGCTAAGGGATTGAAAAACTTATTAGTTACTTACCAAGAAAAGACGGATGATTCAATTTATCATAGGTTGCATATTTTGATTATAAAAATTAGATTGTCATTTTTAGATTCTTATAATCAGTATGAATTAAAGGATATTAAAGAGTTAAGCGAGTATTTATTTAGTGTCGAATATTGGGGAATATATGAACTATTAATTTTTTCCAGTGTGATTGATGTGTTAGAACCGCAATTATATATGACATTGTTACGAGAGATGAATCGGCGAGTGGATTTTTATAAAGATATTCCTAGAAATAAAAAGTTAATTATCATTATGAATATCAATGCTTATATTACCTGTGTTGAGGCAAATGATTTTATTTCAGCAGATTATATCGAAAAACAAATTATACGAATGAATATTGAAGAGACGGATTTATATGAGCGGTTGTTTTTTAAATATGCTAAAAATATTTATAATTATAAAGTTTCAAAAGATGAGAAATATTTAGAAGTGATTAAAAAAATTATTGCTGCAGTCAAAATAGCGGATAGCCAGCACCTAGCTGAAAATTTTGAGGAACATTTAAATAAGATATTGCAGCTAAATGAGTAAAGGGATTACCTAGTAAATTTTTGTTTATCCCATAGATGCAAGTGAGGAATTTTTATGGAAGATTTTGGAAAAATATTTAAAAAATACCGAGAATCTAGGCAATTAAAACTCCGTGATATTGCCAGTAAGGAATTATCCACTTCACAAATATCACGCTTTGAAAATGGTGAAAGTGACTTGACGATTACGAAATTCATGCATGCCATCCAATTGATTAATATGCCGATAGATGAATTTATGTATACAGCAAATCATTTTAAACGAGATGAATTGAATGAATTATTGGATAAAATTGTTCAATATACTTCAAGTAGAGATATAGAGAATTTAAAGAGATTGATATTTGAAGAAGAAAGCAAAGAATGTAATAATGCAACCATGAAAAAGATTAGAGTGTTGCTGATAAAAATTCATCTTTATGATTTATTTGGAGAAAAATTATATCAAGAGGAAGATATTCATTTTTTAGCTGACTATTTATTTAGTATAGAATACTGGGGGAGAAATGAATTATTGATATTTTCCAATGCTATTGTGGCATTTAATACTGAAACCAATTTAATTTTGTTGAGGGAAATGAATCGGCGAACGGATTTTTATAAAGACATTCCTCAAAATAGAAGTATGATTGCTTCCATGAATGTGAATGCTTATATTTTTTGTATAGAAAATTCAGAATGGATAGAAGCGCAGTATTTTGAACAACAACTTAAGGAAACTTATTTTAAAGAAACAGAAATCTATGAACGTCTTGTATTTATTTATGCTAAAGCGTTCCATGATTATAAAAAGAATAAAGATGAAAAAGCATTAAACCAATTGTATGATGTTATCAAGGCGATGAAACTTGCTGGAAGTATTCACCTAGCTGAAAATTTTGAGGAACATTTAAATAAGGTACTGCAGCTAAATGAGTAAAGGGATTACCTAGTAAATTTTTGTTTATCCCATATATGCAAGGAGTAGAATATTATGGAAAATTATGGAGAAATTTTTAAAACTTATCGCGAAGCAAGAGGGCTAAGTCTAAAAGATATTGCTGAAAGTGGTTTATCTACTTCACAGTTATCTAGATTTGAAAAAGGAGAAAGCGATTTAACGATAACAAAATTTATTAAAGCTTTACGAAAAATCAAAATGCCTATCAATGAGTTCATGTATGCAACAAATGATTTTAAAATAGACGAGATAAATAGATTATGGGTTCAGATACAGACATTATTTATAACTAAAGATATTCATGGCTTACAAAAATTACTAAGTGAGCAACAGGAAATGGAACGAGAAGTTAAAATATTTCAGCAGTTGAATACTACCATTATCAAAATATATTTATCGGATTTAACTAAGGAAAAATTATATACTCAAAGGGATATTGATTATATTGTTGATTACCTATTCGGAGTGGATTATTGGGGAGAGTATGAATTGTTGATTTTCTCTAATTTATTATTCACTTTAAATCATGAAATGAGTATGATGATGTTAAAAGAAATGAATCGTCGTACAGATTTTTATAAAGAAATCCCAAGTAATAGAAGAATTATTGCTTCCATGAATTTAAATGCCTTTATTATGTGTATTGAACGAAATAAATGGTTAGATGCACATTATTTTGAAAAACAACTAGAAATGACCTTTTTTAAGGAAACAGAAATTTATGAACGTTATTATTTTTATTTTGCTAAACAAATGCTCAGATATAAAAAAGATGGAGAGGATAACGCGATTATCGAAATGAAAAAGATTATTGCTGGATTAAAATTGGTGGATTGCCATAATATTGCCAGTTCATTTGAAGAAGAATTAGCTAAAATGTTGGGGAGTGATAGCTAGATTGCATATATGGGATATATTCTTAGAGAGTTGTAAATAGTATAAAATATCATTGATGTTTATAGTGCGCGCATTTAGTGAAAACAGGAAGTCAACCTCTTGTTCTTTTATTTGTAAAAAAAACGCATTAGCAAGGAGTTTAAATAGATGAAGAGATTTGTTCGTCCGATTTGGATATATTGTGTAGCTACATTATTTTTCAGCGTCTTATCAAATGTGGCGATGGCCTATATCCCCTTTTTTACCCAAACTTTATTGAAACAGCAGTATCTTTTAGCTGTAGAAGGTTATGTAATTTGTATTTTTTCCTACCTTGTTTGTAATTTCATTCAAATGCGCATTGATTGGCGACAAAGTATCACATTTTCTAATTTATTGAAAAATAGTTGGTTTGATGCTATTCAAGCTATGAGTCAAAAGAGGTTTGCTGAGAAAAGTGTTCCCGAATATGTAGCCTATCAGTCCAATGATTTAGATGCACTTGAAAAAGACTATTTGCCACCACTACTAAGTTTTATTCGTCAAATTTTACAAATGATTGTATATACGGTTGTCATTAGTCAGACGATTAACCCATGGGTAGCATTTATTTTAATTTCTTGTTCAATATTATCAATTCAAATTCCCAAAGTCTTAGGTAAGAAAACGGCTAATAAAAGAAAAATCTATTTAAAGGCTCAAGGACAGTACTATGATACGTTAGATGATTTACTTTCTGGCCATCATTTGGTTACAGAAAAGACGCAAAAAGCGATGCAAAAAGTTCAACGTCAATCGCTTACTCATTTACAAGAAAACTACTACCGTTATGGGATGATGAAAGTATGGGGGCTGGTGCTAACTGGAGCATCTTATGAATTGACTGGAGTAGTTTTATTTTTATATTTGGCTTATTCATTATCTAAAGGTCAGATTACCATTCCAGAGGTGGCCGCAAGTATTAGTTATATTTCCGCCTTTTCTGGTCCAATTCAAGAGATTTTATACGATGTGCAGATGTTAGAGTCTGTGAAACCAGTGAAAGAAAGTTTTTTATCTGTTGTGAATCAACCTGTTCAATTGAAGCGTGAAGTGCATTCATTCCATACATTACAATTAAAGAATATTCGTAAAAGTATTGGTCAATTAGTGTTAGATATTCCGGAATTAACCATTCAAAAGGGAGATAAGATTGCCTTGATTGGTGAGAATGGTTCAGGGAAAAGCAGCTTTTTAAATCTTTTAAACGGTATTGATCAACCGGACAGTGGAGAGTTTTACTTGGATGGTCAATTAATCCAAAGTCTAGAGGGGGCTTTTGGTAAGATTGTTCAGCATGAGCATACTTTTAAAGGAAGTTATAAAGATAATGTTACTTTATTTGATAGTTATTCATTAGAGCAATTTGAACAACGATTTATCACAAAAGAGGCGCGGCAACTTTCCGGTGGAGAAAAACAAAGAATGTATCTATCAAGGGAACAAAATCATCAATCGCCATTCTTAATTTTAGATGAACCTTTTTCAGCGATGGATGCAGATCAATTAAAAAAAGAGTTGCTTAAAGTACTAAATGGTGAAGGAACCGTGTTATTAACTATTCACCAAAACAAAGACTTACTTTCACTTTTTGATCGTGTGTGGTGCTTAAAAAACGGGAAAATTGAAATTGTGAAATAACGAGTCGCAACAGTTTTTTGTAAGGAGAAACTGTTGCGATTTGTTTTTTTAGAAAACGATTGTAATACAAACGACGCTGTTGAATGATGAGAGCATAATAAGAATTGTCTGAAAATACCAACTTGCATATATGGGAAATTTTTAAACGATTCTTCCATCTATGCTAAAGTGAAGAAAACAGAAAAAAAGGAGTGTTTTTATGCGGTTATTTCGTTATGTACATCGCTGGCGCTTAGGCTTCTTCGTCATGGCAGTTCTCGGCGCCTTTTGGGGGTTAGTTTCGCCCATCGTCATTGACAAAGTGTTAAATACAAATCAGCTAACGGACATGGCTTCGTTATTGAAGTTGACTTTATCTGGTCTAGGTGTGTATGTGCTTTTTAATGGTTTGCAGTATCTATCCGATGTAGTAACCTCTGAAGCCACACAAGAAGCTTTGGTCAATATTCGTCGACAATTGGTGCAACGGAAATTATATGCCAATGAAAAAGCAGCCAAATCCGATGCGATTAATCTTTTGAGCCAAGATGTCGAATTTTTCCATGATTACTATGTAGAAGAAGTGTTTAAATTTGTTGCCATGCTACTTAGTTTTTGTGCAGTGTCGGGTTATCTTATCTTACAAAATGTGAAACTCGGTCTACTATTTGTTATTCTTTCTTTATTGCGACCACTGCCACAATTATTGCTAAATAGCTATACGGAAAAAGTCGGTGAAGCGCAAGGGGTTGCCCGTAACGAGGTGATGGCGCAGTTGATGGATTTTGTGAAAGGCCGAGGTACCATTTTACATAATCAAGCCAATCAAGCGACATTTGCCGATATGAAAACGCAGATTATGGATTATGAAAGTAAACGCGCGAAATACTACTATATTTACAACTTTCTATTCTTCTTTAATGGGATTACTATGTTTTTAGGTCGAGTAGTACCGATTGCCTTATACTTTTTATTCCCTCACTTTTTTGAAGAAACGAATTTTGCAGCACTTGTGGCGATGTTTATTGCTTCAGGCACATTAACAAATCCATTACAAACGATGATGTACTCGTTGTTAGCCTTTCAAGAAGCGAAAAGCACGACAGAAAAAGTCTATGCAGTGCTCGATGAAGTCCCAGAAAGCCCGCAAACGAATTATGTCGAACAGCTTCAACGTTTGGTCTGTACGGATGTTGCGAAAAGCTTTGATAAAAAACGTATTTTACAGAATTTTAACTATACTTTTGAAGCCGGCAAGCATTATTTAATTCGTGGGGCAAGTGGTAGCGGTAAGAGTACCTTACTCAAGCTCATTAGTAAAGAAGAAACCCTCGATGCAGGGAAGATTGCAGTTTATGATGATTCACAGCACTCCTTTACAGACTTTACGCAAAATGTCGGGATGATTCAGCAAAATCCGTATCTATTCAATGCGACTATCCGCGAAAACCTTAGCCTTGGTCAAGATTTTCAAGACGAGCAATTGTTAACGGTCTTACAACAAGTCGGATTGGATCAAGAATTTCCTGAAGGTTTAGATTTTCAAGTGGAAGATAACGGGAAAAATGTTTCTGGCGGTCAGCGGGTACGTCTAGAGATTGCACGCTTTTTATTGCGTCAAAAAGATATCCTACTCGCCGATGAAATTACTGCGGCACTCGATCCAGCAAATGCACGTAAAGTCCGTCAACTCCTACTTTCACTACCAATTATGATTATCGAAGTGGCGCATTATGTAGACGATTTAAGTGTATATGATGCAGTGATTGATTGGGAGGTGGCTTAGATGTTTGTCAAAATTATGGGAAAAAAGGTTGTAGCTCTTTTAATACTATTAGGCTTTATTTCAACGCTATGTATTTTGTGTGAACCTTTGATTTTAAAACGACTTTTCACGCTTGAACACTCACAAGGAATGGATCAAGTCTGGAGCTTTATCTTCTATGGTTTGTGCGTTTATCTTGTACTTTATGCTTTGATGTTAGTGGATAATCTGTTGAGCAATTATTATATGGTCTATCGTACGGGCGAGTTGCGGGTGAAACTGTATCAACTACTCACGACACGCAAGCACTCCTATACTGAAGATGAGCAAATCGCCATTTTAACACAAGATGTCGAATTCTTCTTTCAACAATATATGACGATGGCATTATTGGTGCTAGTGAGAATACAATTTATCATCGTGTTGTCTGCGTATTTGTTATATCAAAATGTCATTGTAGGTGCGTTATTTATCGTTTGTGCAACGTTATCGATTTTTGTTCGCCACGCCTTTGATAAAAAAATTGACGAATCAGGGGGCAAACAATCAACGACTCGTAGTACCTTGCTATCAAAAATCATGGACGCGATGAATGGTCAGCAAACTTTACGCATGAATCAAGCTTTGGATGCTGCTTTTTCACAAGTGAACGACGCAACAGTCGCTTATGAAAATGCGCGAAAAAAAGCGACTGTCATCCGTAAAGGGGCACAATTTGTTTTAGGTTTAGTTGGCTTTATTGCTCAAGTCTTACCATTGTTTATCGGCTTTTATCTTCAAAGTTTGGGTGTTTCTGGTGTAACGATGGCGAGTTTGGTGGCGATGTTTGTAGCGTCTAGATCTTTTGGTACTAGCATAGGAGAAGCGATTGACTGTTATAATCAACTCAGAGCAAGTAATTCCATCAAGGATAAGTTTGCCGAAATCTTTGCATTAGAAGAGACGCCTCTGATTGTTCACGAAACTTCTTCGGCACAATTAAGCGAGTTGGCAGTAGAAGGATTAGCTAAAAGTTTTGGCAAACGTACTTTGTTTACGCATTTTTCACACGTCTTTGAACGCGGCAAAAAATATCTCTTAACTGGTCCAAGCGGTTGTGGGAAATCAACCTTCTTTGCGATGCTTTTAGGCGATGAAACGTTGGATGAGGGACAAATTATTTTCCGTGAAAAAAATGGTCAGACAGTGGACAATTTTGCGGCTAATATTGGCTTGATTTCACAAAGCCCGCATTTATTTAATCAGACCATCCGTTACAATTTAGCGTTAGGTTCTGATTTTACCGATGAACAAATGCTAAAAGCGCTCGATCAAGTAGGGTTAACTTCGGAATTTACCGATATTTTGGATGTGAAAATTGAAAACAATGGGGAAAATATCTCCGGTGGGCAGAAGATTCGCCTAGAGATTGCGCGTTCGTTATTGCGTCAAAAGGAAGTGCTTTTAGTTGATGAAGCCACGGCCTCCCTTGACCCAGAAAACGCCAAAAAAGTCCACGAATTGATTTTGAGTTTACCACTAACCATTATCGAAATCGCTCACCACATCGACCAAAAAGCCCACTACGACCAAATTATCGCATTGAAATAAAAGGTTGTGAGCCGGGTTGGTCAACTCCAAGCAGCTAAGTTTGCCCGGAATGTCAGGAAAATCCATCGTATTTTAAGATTTTCCTAGACAGGCCGGCTTAGATGCACAGGAGTTACCCGGCGAACACCGTGAATAAGGTTGTGAAGCGACTCGGTCAGCCACGAGCGGAGAAATTTTTCCAAGATATTAAAAAGTATCATAAAGCTTATTCAATATAAATGAAAACACCTGTAAGTTTCGTGCTTGCAGGTGTTTTTGCGTTGCGTCTATGGAAGAATGGGCAGAAAATGAGCGACAAATGAGCGATAAATGATTGATAAAATGAGCGATAAATTCCCCCCAACCTTAGCAATTTGATGAGAATCTAGTTAGAATCCTATCTAGTTATCATTTTGATTTTATAAGTAATAATGATATAATTTAACCATAAATATATTTCAAAATACGGTAAAAATATATCAAAAAAGAAGTGAATGAACAATGAAAAAAACTTATACGGATTTTGTGTGTGATCAGATAAAAAATATTTCAGAGGGTATTCCTATTTACACGAGAGAGATTGCAAAAAAAATGCAAGACGTCTATCATTTGTCTGAAAAAGAAGCATTAGTAGCAGCATCAGTAGCAATAAAACGAGTGCTAGATGGAAAGTTAGTGCCCAATCTTCGCTATTTTCAAAAGGGAATTTATTATCGTACCAATATCACGCTGTTTGGTGAAACTGGGATTAATAAAGAACAATTAATTGCAGACAAATATCTTTTACCAAACAGAGGATATGAGTCTGGACTAGCTATTTTAAATAAACTAGGATTAACCTCTCAAATGCCAAGGGAAAGAGTGTTTGTCACAAATGCTGCAAAAGACGGTACAAGAAAAGATAAAAAGCTAGAAGTTATCATTCGACCTCCAAAAGTTAAAATAACAATTGAGAATAAAGAATATTTACAAATTTTAGATGTTCTAGATTTGTTAGAGAAAGCACCAGTAGATGAAAGTGAGCCGTATAGAGTGATTGCTGAATATATTCAAAAAAAAGAGCTAAAATATAAAAATTTATTAGCAATAGCAGATAGGTACTATAATCAAAAAACAATTATTCGTTTAGCACATACAGCAAGTATTGGAGGAATACAACATGAAACTGCATGAAGATGAAGCTGCTTTTAGATTTTTACTAGAATCAATACATGAGAAAACTGGGTATCGCATTGATGTACTTGAAAAAGATTATTACGTTGTACTGATTTTAAAAGAGTTGGCAAAATTTCAAATGGAAGGATTGCCTGCATATTTTAAGGGAGGTACAGCTCTTTACAAGGCTTTAAAAACTACAAATCGATTTTCAGAGGATATTGATCTTTCAGTTGATACTAGGGGGTGTAGTAGAACTCAAAATGATAAGCGATTAGAAAGAGCAACGAAAAAGTATACTTCTCTTCCTAGAGATGTGTCACAAGGTAGGACAAATCGTTCGGAAGTGATAGCCGTTTATACTTATACTCCCGTTTCTATTTTTGATGAAAATGATGCATTACAACGATTTGGTAAATTAAAAGTTGAAGCCACTTCATTTACCATCAGTGAGCCAGTAGATAATTTAGAAGTATCCGCTATGATTTATTATTTAGCAACAGAGCAACAAAAAGAGATTCTAGAAACAGTATATGACGTTAAGCCATTTTATATTCAAACAATTACTTTGGAGAGAATATTCGTTGATAAGCTTTTTGCAGCAGAAGCATATGTACGCTATTCTGCTACAAAAAATAGAGCATTTGAAGCAGCAAAACACATCTATGATTTAGCGGTAATTGCCAATCATCCTAAAATACAAAAGCTCATTATAAATGAAGATAAATTGAGAAATCTTTTAAAAATTCGCATGGAAGAAGAACAAAAACGACTTGATGGCATACCTGGCATCAAACCCGCGGAGTTTATTTTCTTTACAGAGGTTGATAAAAATGAAGAAGTTCAGAAAGCTTATGAGATAATGCAGAATCAGTATGTTCTTCGTCATAAAGATAGGATAGATTTTAAAACAATGTGTGACGCACTAGTTAGCATTGAAGGACACCTACTGAACAATCAAGCTTGGACAGAAAGGTATGAATAATATATCTAATTTCCCCCCCCAACCTTAGCAATTTGATGAGAATCTAGTCAGAATCCTTGACTTCTCTTGTTTTTTTTGCTATGTTCATCATTAAAAATATCCAAATTTTTATGCCGGACCAATCGCTGAAAATCACGATTGTTTGACATAAAATCAATCAAAAATTTATTAAACGAGGTGTGTGAAGAAATGTCAAATTGGGAGACTAAATTCGCGAAAAAAGGATTAACGTTCGATGATGTTTTGCTTATCCCAGCAGAAAGTCACGTCTTGCCAAATGATGTCGATATGAGCGTGCAACTTGCGAAAAATATTAAGTTGAACATTCCTATTATTAGTGCAAGTATGGATACCGTCACTGATAGCAAAATGGCGATTGCAATGGCGCGTCAAGGTGGATTAGGGGTTATTCACAAAAATATGTCCATCGAAGCTCAAGCAGATGAAGTTCGTAAGGTAAAACGTTCAGAAAGTGGCGTTATCATTGATCCATTCTTCTTAACACCACAAGATTTAGTCAGTGATGCAGAACACTTGATGAGTAAATATCGCATTAGTGGGGTGCCAATTGTTGAAACATTGGAAAACCGCAAATTAGTCGGTATCATTACCAACCGTGACATGCGTTTTGTGACAGATTATTCGATTGCCATTGAACAAGTCATGACGAAAGAAAATCTAGTGACAGCGCCAGTCGGAACTTCACTAAAAGATGCCGAAAAGATTTTACAACAACATAAAATTGAAAAATTACCAATCGTGGATGAAGTAGGTCGTCTAAGTGGTTTAATTACGATTAAAGATATTGAAAAAGTGATTGAATTTCCAAATGCGGCTAAAGATGAACATGGTCGTTTATTAGTGGCCGCAGCTGTTGGGGTTACAAGTGATACTTTCGAACGTGCTCAAGCGTTATTACAAGCGGGTGCCGATGCGATTGTAATTGATACTGCGCATGGTCATAGTGCAGGGGTTTTACGCAAGATTAAAGAAATCCGCGAAACTTTCCCTGAAGCGACTTTAATTGCCGGAAATGTAGCGACTGCAGAAGGTACGAAGGCTTTATATGATGCCGGTGTCGATGTTGTCAAAGTCGGAATCGGACCTGGTTCTATTTGTACGACTCGTATCGTTGCGGGTGTCGGTGTGCCACAATTAACAGCGATTTACGATGCGGCTAGTGTGGCTCGTCAATATGGAAAAGCAATCATTGCCGATGGAGGAATCAAGTACTCAGGTGATATCGTGAAAGCTTTAGCCGCTGGTGGATTTGCGGTGATGCTAGGAAGTATGTTAGCTGGTACGGATGAATCTCCAGGTGAATTCGAAATCTACCAAGGTCGTCGCTTCAAGACTTACCGCGGGATGGGTTCATTAGGGGCGATGGAAAAAGGTTCAAGTGACCGTTACTTCCAAGGTGGCGTGAACGAAGCCAATAAACTTGTCCCAGAAGGAATTGAAGGTCGTGTCGCTTACAAAGGTAGTGTAGCTGACATTATCTTCCAAATGATTGGTGGACTTAAAGCTGGTATGGGTTATGTCGGAGCTGCTAATTTAGAAGCTTTACGTGAAAATGCCCAATTTGTACGCATGAGTGGCAATGGCTTACGCGAATCTCACCCACACGACGTCCAAATCACCAAAGAAGCACCAAACTACTCCGCCGAATTTTAAAACAAAGATGTGAGTCGGGTCGGTCAACTCCAAGTAGCTAAGATCCGAATTGGCAGAAAAGTCCGCAAGGTTAAAGACTTTTCTAGCCAAGGCGGCTTAGATGCACAGGAGTTACCCGGCGAACACAGATTATAAAAGGTTGTGAGCCGGGTTGATTAGCTCCAAGCAAAAGGTTATCAATCAACTTGGGCAAATACGAGAAAATTCATGTGTTACCTTCTGCTAAGAAAATCGGACGAAAGGAGATTTTTGCAAGTGGGAGGGTGAATTTCACAATGTCTAGCTGCCGAACACCGTGAATCAAGGTTGTAAATCGACTCGGTCAGCCACGAGCGGATAGAGCAAATCAAAAAATCCTAGTCTACTTTTTGCATGTAGGCTAGGATTTGTTTTTGTATATCGTTTTTCTATGTCCAAATTCAAGTGCTAATATAATTAAATGCTCATCTTGTATGTCACAAATGAGTCTATAATCACCAATTCTATATCTCCATTGATTGGCACGGTTTCCTTTTAGTGCTTTTCCCTGTTGCCGAGGATTAGTAGTTCCTTCGATATATTTATCAATCCATGCAAACAGGAGACGCTGTACGGATCTATCTAATTTTTTTATCTGTTTTTGCGCTAGTTTTGAGTATTTGATTTGATACATGTTAGAACCCTAATTCTTTCTTAAAGTCTTCATGAGAGATAGTTTCAGGATCCTTCATATATTCTTCATAAGCGACTTCAAAAGTTTTTAAGTCTAACTCATCTTCAATAGCATTTATGAGAGCTTTTTTTAACAGTGTAGAAATATTTTGTCCAGCAAGTGCAGCATATCCTTTAAATAATTCTTCTTCCTCTTTATTTAGTCGTACGGTAATAGTACTCATAAAAAACACCTCCAAACTATTTGTAACACATTGTAACACATTTGGATGGTGTTGTCAACGTTTACACAAAAGACATCAAAAAATCCTAGTCTACTTTTTGCATGTAGGCTAGGATTTGTTAGTTTATACAGTACGGGCATCGTCTTGGCTAAAGTATTGCATCCGTGGTTTGTCTTGATATTGCAGCAATTGGTCAACTGTCACGAATTCATAGCCTTGCGCACGTAATTGTTCAATGATTGGAGTGACCGCATCAATGGTTGATTGATAAATATCATGCATCAAAATAATCGAACCCGGCTGTACCGTTTGTAGGACATGTTGGACAACCAGTGGCGCATTTTTCAGTTTCCAATCTTGAGAATCAACATTCCACTGAATAATCGCTTTATCAATGACTTCTGCACCCTGGGTATTAATCGCGCCATATGGAGGACGCAATATTTTAGGAAGTTGTCCACCGGCTAGATAAATGGACTTATCGGCTTCATGGATATCCGTTTTGATTGCATCTGGAGTCATCGAACGTAAATTATTATGCACATTAGAGTGGTTACCGATTTCATGCCCTTCACTTGCCGCACGTTTCACGACCTCAGGATATTGGCTTGCATTGTTTCCTAACATAAAGAAAGTGGCTTTGACTTGTTGTGCCGCTAAAATATCCAATAATTGGTTGGTTGTTTCGGCTTTTGGACCATCATCAAAAGTTAAAGCGATGTACTTTTTATTAGGATCTAGTCCAGGCAGTTGCTCTTGGGTTTGACCTATGGCATAGTTTTGATCGATATAAGGTAACACTAAATTCAAAGGTAAGCTTACAGTTTTCAGATTCCCAATTTTCTTATCTAAAGTAATTTTTAGCTGATTATCTTGAATTTTCATTTTCTGATCCATATTTAGATTAGCTAAATTCAAGACTTGATCAATTACTTGGTCAGGGGCTTTAACTTGCTCTAAAATCTTCTGCTGAACGAGTGGTTTGATGGTTAATAGATTTTCATCACTGCCAATAATTTGTTTGGCACTTGGAGTTTGTCCCGTTTCACTTGAAAGCAAAAGCGCACTCTGTTGCAGTGGTTGCTCATGGAATTTTTCCTTATCTTGATTCCAAGTGAAAAATTGACTGGAGAGCACGATTTTATTCATTTTTGGATTTAAGACGTGTTTTTCGATTTTTTTAATCCAAGTCGTTCCTGCAGCGATTTTGCCTTTTTTCTCAAAAGCAGCTTTCATTTTTTGAAACTTTTCCTCAATTAAAGGCAGTTCTTTCGAGAATTTTTCGCCTTTGGGTTGGAAAGTAACCGTATATAATTTGCTTTGTTGTTGCAATTCTTTCTGGAAGTCGGCTGTCTGTTGCTTTTTAATCAGTTGCTTTTGCGCCGTTTCAAAGGTATCGACTTTTTGCTGGTCTTTGGTATGCCAGATATACACCCCTAAAAACGCAATCCCCAAAACAATCAGCACCAGTGGTAAGTGCCACATCCAACCCGTTTTATGCTTTCTATGTTCTAGTTGGACTTCTCGGCGTTGTCTTCTAGAATTTGTCGTTTTTTCATTTGAATTTTCGGTCATTTTCCCAGCTCCCTTTTCCCTTTAATTCTGTGAAATAAAAAACTCATTAATTTTTCATTTTCGCATATACTCTAAACTTATCATGTTTGAAAGCTGAATACAAGGGGACTTTAGACTGAAAATTTTTCAAAATATTTTCAATGATAATAACGAATTTTGGATAAGCTGTCATCTGACGTATTGGCTAATAAACAATAATAATTTACTCTGTGAAATATTTTGCTTGCAATTTCCCTTAGAAACCGATATCATATAGTTCGTAAAAAGAAGGATGTGAGATAATGCAAGCATCTAAGCAATGGAAGATGATGGGAACGCTCATTGATTTATGGATAGATTCTGATTTAGATTGTGAAAAAATATTCATAAATATAACAGATGAGTTATTGGCTTTAAATCAGTGTTTTTCAGCCAATCAAGAAACCTCTGAATTAATGCAATTAAATCATTTAGCAGGAGTTTGTCCAGTGGCTGTAAGTTCTGCGCTTTTTTCGTTGATTTCGATTGGTAAGCAGCATAGTTTGGCACACCCCAGCCATTTGAATATTGCTATTGGTCCTTTAGTGAAATTGTGGCGAATTGGTTTTACACAAGCGAAACTACCCACACCAACAGAGATTTTTGCGACCTTACCCTTGCTCAATAGTGAACAAATTATTTTAGATCCACAACAGCAAACGGTATTTTTAACGGAAAAAGGGATGGAAATTGATTTAGGGGCACTTGCTAAGGGATACATTGCTGATTATTTAATGGCTAAATTGAAAAAACAATGCCATAGTGCAATGATTAATTTAGGTGGTAACTTTTTAGCTTTTGGTCCTAATCCAAAACGTGAAAATGGCAAATGGTATGTAGGCATTCAACATCCACAAAAACCACGTCACCAACATTTAGGAATATTAGCAATCGAAAATCAATCTGTAGTCACTTCAGGTATTTATGAGCGTTTTTTGATGGTTAATGGGAAGCGGTATCATCATTTACTAGATTCGCAAACAGGATTTCCTTTTGAAACAAGGATGGCTAGTTTGACGATTGTTGCAAACCAATCCTTAACCTGTGAAATATGGACGAGTCGTTTGTTTGGTTTACCTATTTCTGAGGCATTAGCAGTGATTGAGCAGCATCCAGAACTTGAAGGAATTATTGTAGATCAAGAAAATCAGGTGTATCTTTCTTCGGGATTGAAATCTTTTTACTATCCAAATAGATAAATATTTAAGGAGGCTTTTTTATGAAGTTAATTGGTATTGTAGGAACGAATTCAAAGCGTTCAACGAATCGACAATTATTAGAATATATGCAAAAACATTTTGCAAAACAAGCAAGTATCGAGTTGGTAGAAATTAAAGATTTACCGATTTTTAATAAACCTGCCAATCGTAAAGTACCAGCAAGTGTTTTAGAAATTGCCAAAAGGATTGAAGAAGCGGATGGCGTGATTATTGGGACCCCTGAATACGATCATTCTATTCCAGCGGTGTTAATGAGTGCCTTGGCTTGGTTATCTTATGGGATTCATCCATTATTAAATAAACCTGTGATGATTACTGGTGCTTCCTATGGGACACTAGGTTCATCACGCGCACAATCACAGTTACGTCAAATTCTTGATTCACCAGAAATCAATGCGACAATTATGCCTAGTTCAGAATTTCTATTGGCTCATTCATTACAAGCATTTGATGAAAATGGGGATTTAATCGATCTAGATACCATTCATAAGTTAGAAGGCTTGTTTGAAGATTTTCGTTTGTTTATTAAGATTAACGAAAAAATGGTTCATGCCAAAGAAGCCTTGAAAAAAGATGCAGAAAACTTTGATTGGGAAAACTTGTAAGAAAAGAGGATACGTCTATGAAAAAATTTGTCGGTATTGTCGGTTCGAATGCAGAACTATCATATAATCGTAAGTTATTAGAATTTATTCGTCGTCACTTTAAAACAAAATTTGAATTAGAATTATTGGAAATTGACCAAGTACCAATGTTTAATCAAGATGAAGATTGGCAAGAGAGCTTCCAACTAAGATATCTTTATAATAAAATTACCCGAGCAGATGGTGTGATTATTGCAACTCCTGAACACAATCACACAATTACTGCAGCCTTAAAGAGTGTTTTAGAATGGTTGTCTTACAAGGTTCATCCATTTGAAAGTAAACCAGTAATGATTGTGGGTGCTTCTTATTATGATCAAGGAACTTCTCGTGCCCAAGTTCATTTACGAAAAATTTTAGACGCTCCTGGGGTCAATGCATATACTTTACCAGGAAATGAATTCTTATTAGGAAAAGCCAAAGAAGCCTTTGATAACGAGGGGAATATCATTAACGAAGGAACAGTGAATTTTTTAGAAAGTTGTTTAGATAATTTTGTAAAATATGTGGATGTAGTTAGTCATTTAAAAAAACCTAAACCAATTGAACCAGAAGATTTAACCGCTTCTCATCCGATTGCTACTACGATTACTGAAATTGATCCAGATGACCCAGATTGGTTAGAAAAAGCGGCCGAATTAACAGGCGCTGTTTCAGGAGATACTTATGTGAAGTTAGACAATGGCTTATTAACCGTAAATCAATTAAATATGTTTTTAAAAGCTATGCCGTTTGAACTAACTTATTCTGATGATAATAATCAATTTTTATATTATAATGCTAGTCACCAAGATCCGGATACCATGTTGGCTAAACGTGTGCCAAGTCAAGTGGGTAATCGACTATCAACAGTTCATAATTCTTTACCTGCTAATCGTATGAAGAATGTAGAGTGGGTAGTAGGAACTTTACGTAATGGAAACCAAGAATATGTACGGACTATTGTGCCAGGTTCCCCAGAAGGCATTATCAATACGCATAACTATCAAGCGATGTATTATCCTGATGGTTCTTTTGCGGGAATTAATGAAATTGTCTTTAATTTTAAACCTTGGTTAGATTGGTATTTACAAGAAACTGGTCAGTATCTAGCAGGTGGCAAGGTAGCAGCAATGCCGTCAGCCGATGCCACTTCTGGAGCGTCACAAGCTGGTGGTCAAGCTGATGCCACTTCTGGAGCTTCTGAACATTAAAAATAATTGATATCAATGAAAAAGCGAATAGCCAGCTTAAGGATTTCACTTAAGTTTGGTTATTCGCTTTATTTTTGTACGTCACAACCTTATTTGACGGTGTTCGGCAGCTAGACATTGTGAAATTCGCCCTACCACTTGCAAAAATCTCCTTTCATCCGATTTTTGCAGTGGTAGGTAAGCACACGAATTTCTTCATGTCTAATCAAGCTGCCTCACAACCTTTTCCACGGTGTTCAGCGACTAGCCACTTCGGCGTATAAGCCAGCCCGTCTGGGAAAGTCTTTACTTCTCGGACTTTCCCGACGTTCTGGACAAACTTATCCGCTCGTGGCTGACCGAGTCGCTTCACAACCTTATTTTATTTTTCGATTTTGGTTACGCCGCCCATGTATGGGACTAAGACTTCAGGGATGGTTACGCTACCGTCTTCGTTTTGGTAGTTTTCCAAGATAGCTGCAACCGTACGCCCAACAGCTAGCCCTGAACCGTTCAAGGTATGAAGATATTGCACTTTACCATTTTCATCACGGTAACGAATCATGGCACGTCTTGCTTGGAAGTCTTCGCAGTTTGAGCAAGAACTAATTTCACGATACGTATCTTGTGCTGGAATCCATACTTCTAAGTCATAGGTTTTGGCCGCAGAGAAGCCCATATCACCAGTTGATAAGGCCACCACACGGTAAGGCAAGTTTAATTTTTGCAAGATATTTTCAGCGTTTTGCGTCATTTTTTCTAATTCATTATAAGATTCTTCAGGTTTGGTTAATTTCACCATTTCGACTTTGTTAAATTGGTGCAAGCGAATCAAACCACGTGTATCACGACCAGCACTCCCAGCTTCTGAACGGAAAGAAGGGCTCAAAGCTGTAAAGTAAACAGGAAGATCCGCCTCATCTAAAATTTCACCATTATAATAGTTGGTTAATGGCACTTCAGCAGTTGGAATCAAGGTCAAATCCGTGTTGGCTAATTGGAACACATCTTCCTTAAACTTAGGAAATTGTCCAGTCCCAAACATTGAATGACTGTTTACAATATAAGGGGGGATGACTTCGGTATAGCCTTCTTTGCCGTGTTCATCTAGCATAAAGTTGTAAATCGCTCTTTCCAAACGGGCACCTAACCCTTTATAAAAGACAAAACGACTACCAGATACCTTAGCCCCACGTTCAAAGTCTAAAATGCCAAGGTTTTCTGCAATTTCCCAGTGAGGTTTTACTTCAAAATCAAATTCGCGTACCGTTCCATGACGGCGTACTTCCACATTGTCGTCTTCATCTTTACCAATTGGTGTGCTTTCATGTGGTAAGTTTGGCAAAGTAGTGGCGATGGCAGTTAGCTCTTCATCGATTTTCGCGATTTGTTCGTCCAAGGCTTTGATTTCTTCACCGACTTTTTTCATTTGCGCAATTTTATCATCGGCATTTTCTTTATTGCGTTTTAACTGAGCAATTTCACCAGATACATCATTTCTAAGTTTTTTCAACTCTTCTACTTTCACTAATTCTGCACGACGTTTTTCATCTAAAGCGACAAATTCATTGATTTTTGCTTCGTCGACATTGCGGGTAGCTAGTTTTTCTTTAACCATTGCTACATTTTGACGAATCATTTTAATATCTAACATCAAAATCCCTCCAAAAAATTTTTTATCTTCTCATCCACAAAGTCATAGGGGCTAGTAAACAAAAAAGCCCTAAAGCATAAGAAAATTTCTTACACTTTAGGACGTAAATTACGCGGTGCCACCTAAATTTAGTATCTACATACTACACTTTGTACAGGATAACGGTTGCGAGCCGTCACAAATTTCTTTGCGAGTCCTATTAGAAAGTGGATTCGCTATCTTCCATACAGTTTTGCACCAACCAACTGCTCTCTAAAAAGGAGTCAATAACTACTAGTCTTTCCAGGAAATCTATTTACGCTTATTGTAGCCTAAATTTTAGATTTTGCAAGTGTTTTGAAAAATTTGTACGAAAAAATAAACGCAGCCACCCAAAGGAATGACTGCGCGTATTTATTTTTTGACTTTGCCTTTTTTAATAGGAAGATGCATGATGAAACTGGTCCATTCTGGGTTGGATTTGGCGTAGATATAGCCACCGTGTAAAGCGATGATGCTTTGAGCAATGGCTAATCCCAGACCAGTGCCGCCGGTTTCTTGTGAGCGAGATTCTTCCACACGATAGAAACGGTCGAATAGTTGTTCCAATGATTTTTGTGGAATCATTTGGCCGTTATTTTTCACCGTAATGACTACTTCCTGGCTAATTTGTTCTAAATCCACGACAATTTGGGTAGCGCCTTTACCGTATTTTAAGGCGTTTGAAATCAAATTATTAAAGACGCGGACAATTTTTTCAGTATCGCCTTCCATCATGATTTGCTTTTGATTAGTATGCACAACGATTTCGATGCCTTTTTTTGCAGCTTCTAACTCAAAATCGACGGCTAATTGCTCGACTAATTGCACCATATCAAAAGTAATGTAGTAAATGGGTACACTAGACTGGCGCACCTTGGTATATTCAAACAAATCTTCTACTAAGGATTTCATCTGTTTGGCTTTCATAAAGGCGGTGTGCGTATATTTCAACAATTCCTCTTCTGAATGATATTGTTTATCTTCTATTAAACCTAAATAGCCGATAATTGAAGTTAGCGGGGTACGAATATCATGACTCACATTGGTAATCAACTCATCTTTGGACTGCTCGATTTTACGTTCTTCTTCAATCGCCATCATGGTACTATCCACGAGCCCATTGATACTTTGAATGATCCGATTTAGATCTCCTTTTAGCTCAAAAGAAATTCGATAATCATAATTGCCCTCTGCGATATAGTGTAGCTCACTAATAATATGGCGCAGCTGCATTTGTTTATAACGCCGATGAAGTCGCCAGTATAGGACCAAGGCATCCACAATCAGAAAAATAGGGATGATAAAGTTGCGGCCACTCCAAAACAGATCATTATCTAAATTTTGCGAGAAGATGAATTTTGTTTCAAAGATGGCGTCTTGCAGATTCGGTGAACTTTTGATGATTGCTGAAAGAATGACTAGTAAGGAGACATTCAATAGTAGCAAAAGAATCACCGTTACAATCCCTTCAGCTAATAATTCACTGATTTCCTTAGAGGTAAGGACAATTTTTTTACTATCATGTACGGTGTTGGTATCTTTATTTTGCATCAATCTTATACCCTACACCCCAGACGGTTTGGATAATCTTTTCGCCGCCAGTAGCTTCTTCAATTTTGTCTCGTAAATGACTGACATGCACCATCACCGTCTTGGCAGAAACGATACTTTCTTGTTTCCAGACGCGTTCAAAAATTTCATCGGCACTAAAGACACGATTAGGATGAGAGGCGAGTAAGTACAAAATCCCAAACTCTAAAGCCGTCAATTGAATTTCTTTGCCGCTGATTGTTTTCACTTCATGGGAATCTCGATTAATAATTAAGGAAGCCACCTCTAATATTTCTGGTTGATTGGCTTTGACTTGCATTTTCGTTCTTCTTAATAGAGATTTCACACGAGCCATAATTTCTAAAGGATTAAAAGGTTTGGTTACATAATCATCCGCACCTGCTACTAAACCTTTAATCTTATCCATGTCGGTGGATTTGGCGGTCAACATAATAATAGGGATTTGTGACTCCTTCCGCAAAGTTTTCACCACTTGCATCCCATCTACTTCAGGCATCATAATATCCAAAATTAAGAGCTCAATATCAGGATTTGTCCGCACTTTACTTAAGGCATCCTTTCCATCATAGGCTTTAACTGGCTCATAACCTTCATTTTGTAAATAGATACTCAATAATTCTACAATTTCCTTATCATCGTCTGCCACTAAAATTTTCATATAAAAAAGCCTCCTAACACATATTATATAGAAGTAAGTTGAAAAGACTTGCTCATTCGAACTTATTTACTAGCTTCATTTTAGCAAAAAAAAGAGAGAAAAGAAAAAAATATCAAGAAATTTATCCAAAAAATTCTATCAATCTGCCTGAATATTCGTTAAATATCGAAGTAAATAATAAAAAAAACTCATAATGTTCGGTATTGCTTCAATCGTTTTTTGTTTTTATCGAAAAAGAAGCGAAATAAACAACATAAAAACAAACTTTAAGAAACTTCTATTTTTTAGTTGACGAAGTGCTAGAAACTTGATATACTAGCCAATGTCTTCGAGAGATTAGAAAAATAGCTTAGTTATTCAGAAAGATTTAGATAACTTTTTTAAAAAAATATTTTTAAAAAAGTGTTGACAAATGAATTTGAATTTGCTATTATAAAAAAGTCGCTGAGACATAAATGCTTGACAAACACTTAAACGTTTGATAAGATTTAAGAGTTGTCAAACAAAT
>NZ_JAKUDS010000025.1 GCF_023221775.1 Enterococcus cecorum
TTTTCTAAATGGAAAGACCTCTATTTTTTCATACAGGAGCTACTTTTGGGTCAGCCCCTTAAGCGCTCTCATTCTTTTAGTGATACATTACTGGTGTACTAAACAAATGAATGGAAGGAAGTTAGATACAAATGAAAAACAAGCAGTTGTCATCGTAGGAGCTGGAAATACCCACACACCAGGAATTATTCAAAGTTTATTACAAAAGAAAAATGAGTTTCCACTTAGAAAACTAGTGTTGTATGATATTGACAGTAAAAGAATGCATTTAGTTTACGATATAATGAAACAATTTATCTATCAAGAATATCCTGAATTAGAGGTTATAGTTACAACAGACAAAGAAAAAGCCTATACAGACATTGATTTTGTTTTTGAACAATATTTCGTATTCATACCAAAAATGCCATCCTCACGTCATTGCGAGAATGGCATTTTATTTTTAATGAATATTTCCCATTAATTTTTGGATAGGTTTGCGATTGAAATACAGGATAATTCCGGCAATCACCGCCACCGCACCGACAATCCCATAATAAGCTGATTCGGTTTGTGGCGTATAGAAACGAGCAATTTGTGCATTGATGACTTGTGAAGATGCATCAGCCAATAACCAAATCGCTAAAGTTTGTGCTTCAAAGGCCTTTGGTGCTAATTTAGTCGTCACAGATAAACCAACTGGAGATAGACACATTTCTCCCGCAATCATAATAAAGAAGCTAGCAATTAACCATAATGGACTGACACGACCTTCTACACCATAAAGCATACCTGGTAACATTAATAGCACAAAAGAAAGGCCGGCTAAGACTAAACCAATTGAGAATTTCACAACGGTTGATGGTTGTTTCTTGCCCATTTTAGACCATAACCACACAAAGAATGGCGTCATTAACACAACGAATAATGGATTGAGCGTTTGATACCAACTAGCTGGAATGGTAAAGCCAAAGAAGGTTGCTTGGGTTCTTTCACTGGCAAATAAAGCTAAAATCGATGAGCCTTGTTCTTCTAAGGACCAGAAAATAATCGCCGCAATAAATAGTGGGATATAGGCACGTACCTTTGATTTTTCCTCAGCAGTCACTTCATCAGAAACTAACATACGTGTGAAATAAATAATTGGAATCGCAATCCCCACCACGCTGACAAAGTTCACAAAGAAGTCAATCGTTAGTACCCCTAGAGCATACGCACCGACAAAAATAACTAAGACAGCTACAATTAATAGCGCAATGGTCCGAAATACTTTTTGACGCTCTGTGCCTTCAATTGGATTCGTTGGCTGAGTCGCAATGCCGTTTAATGTAGATTTGCCTTGGAAGTAGTAAACTAAAAGTCCGATAAACATCCCTACCGCAGCAATCCCAAAGCCTAGATGATAACTGTAACCTTGACCAATTGTTCCGACAATAATCGGGGCAAGTAGCGAACCGATATTAATCCCCATATAAAAGATCGAAAAACCTGCATCGCGGCGTAAATCTTCTTTAGAGTATAAATGTCCAACCATACCTGAAACATTGGCTTTAAGCATTCCGGTACCAATCACGATTAAAATCATCGAAACGAAAAGCCCGATAATTGCTAAAGGCAAGGCTAAGACAATGTGCCCAAGCATGATAAAGACGCCACCATAAAAGACAGTCTTATGAGAACCAAATAATCGGTCTGATAACCAACCACCTAGAATACTAGACATATACACTAACGCACCGTAAACCGACATAATGGCTACAGCTGTTGATTTTGGTAATCCTAGACCGCCATTCGTCACTTGATCATACATGAAGTAGAGTAAAATCGCACGCATTCCATAATATGAAAATCGTTCCCACATCTCCGTAAAGAACAAGGTTGCGAGTCCTCTAGGTTGACCTAAAAAAGTTTTTTCTTCGTTTTGCATCGAAGACCTCCTATACAATAATTATGTACTGACTGTTTAGATTCAGCCAAATAAAAAAAGACAATAAATATTTTACTCTTAATTATAGTGTTATGTAATAAAAAAGAGAATATCTTAATTTATCACAACTTGCATCTCAAAAAACATTTCATTATTTTTATTGTATAGACATTTTTATATGAAAGAAAATTATTTTTTATCATAATTTATTCATTTTTAATCGGTATTTTTTTAATAATTAATATCCTATACCAAATATTAGTTATTTATTACACTTGTTTTCTTAATAGTCTGACAATTGAAAGCCTTTCGAATATACAAAACATCTGAAATTTTATAAATCATTGTAACTATTCATCCAACGTAAATTTTTCGTTGCATAATCGTTGGATAATTTACCACGAAAATAAGCGGAATCGTTGGATAAAAATAGTGGAAATTGACCAAAAATCCTTATACAACGCAAAAAAATCGTTGCATGCAAAAATGCAACGATTAGTATATTAAATTTTTTGGTATTTGGTAGCTCGCCCTTGTCCTAATCTTTGGACATATCGCTTCAAAATCAACTCATTCAGCAAACGATTCACTTTATCTTTACCCCAAGATAATTGTTCACTGAGTTCGCGTGCTGAATATAAACGATTGGGTAAAAATACTGTTAATAGTTGACTTTCTTCTCCAGTTAGTGGCTTTTGTTGATCAAACACCGGCAAAGTGACCGTAATCGATTGTGCAGTAAATTCAAAGGTTGGTGAGATTTGTGCTTGCTGATAGCTACTCTTAATGCGCCGTACCCCAGTGCCAAACATTTCCAACAGATGCAAACGGAAAAAGACATTCCCAATGATTGGATTACGTAATTGAGATAAATGACCACTAAGATAATCTTGCGGAGTCACGCCTTCCACTAAAGACCCTGGAGATGTAATTTCGATTCTATCGTTAAACATCGCAATCCGCACATGAATTGGCACATCCCACTGGCGGTGAACCAAAGCATTCACTAAAGCTTCTCGAAACGCTTCTTGGGGAATACTTTCTTTTTTGACACGCTTTTGACCTTGAATCACTTCCGATTGATAATAACGTTGATACATCTGCATAGCCACTTCATACTGCTTTAAGATTGACTGATGATAAATAGTCTGGCGTTCTTGAATCTCATTGATGTCGGCACCAAATCTTGCAACATCTACGCCTGCAAAAGTATTCTCATCGGCAAATATCGCACCTGCATGATTATATTGCCTATTCTTATCACACAAGCCTAGGGTTCTCAATATCTCTGGTCCAAGATCAAGGTCAAGTTGCTCTTTTAGCTGTTTGGCAAGTAGGTGAAAGGTGAGATTTTGTTGCTCGTTGATTAGTTCTTCATAATAGAGATTATTTCCAGCTAAAATCAGTCGTTTCAATTCCACTTGGTCGACTTCAATTGTAGCACTATCACTTCTGCGGTAGGCCTTTCCTTTGTATAAATAAGGTTGAAAGTTCCCTGGCAAAACTTCAAGTGTAATCACCCGGCTCTTTTCATCAACTGATAGCGTAAAATCAGGCTTAGGAGAAAGGTTATCATTGATTTTATTTTCGATAGCTAGACAAGTCGCCGTTGTATCTGCTATCCCCACATTTTGACCATCATCCGTTACCCCAAAAAGAATCTTTCCACCTTCAAAATTAGCAAAAGCACTCACCGTTTTCAAAAATGATTGACTTACTTTTTCTTTATATTCAAGTGTTTTACTCTCCTTAACCATCTTCATCCCCACTTTCTATCATCGATTATCTTCTTTTTTATCTTAACATTGATTAAATATAGATACAACGAAAATCCAACGTAAATTTTTCGTTGCATAATCGTTGGATAATTTGCCACGAAAATAGCGGAATCGTTGCAATTAATAGCTAGCCTAATTTCTTTACTTAACCCAAATCCACAAACGCATAAAAAAAATCCATATATCATTTGGCACACATGCTCAAATTAAACCTTCAAATATTCACATACACTTTTGCAACTTTATTAACTGTTTATTAGAAAAAAATATTTTTACATAATTTTTTGATAATTCTTAAATTCCATCTTCAATCATTTATATTCAATAGAACAGCTTGACAAATCATAGTATTTTACTACATACTATGAATACAAAATATGAAAATTACATTAGAAGGAAGTGGGATGCATTGGAACTTTATGAAGATTTAAAATGGAGAGGACTTATCAATCAAATTTCTAGTGAAAAACTTATAAAGAAACTTAACGAAGAATCATTGACATTCTATATTGGTACAGACCCTACTGCAGATAGCCTACATTTAGGCCATTATTCATCGTTTCTAATTACCAAAAGATTAGCCATGCATGGACATAAGCCTATTATGCTTATTGGTGGGGCAACTGCTTTAGTTGGCGATCCACGAGGTAGTACTGAACGAGATTTAGCTGATAAGAATCGAGTTTTTCAGAGTTTTAACAAATTAAAAGAACAGCTAAAAAAGCTTTTTCCTTATGAAATTGTAAATAATTATGACTGGACTAAAGATTTAAAAATGGAAGATTTCCTTATAGAGTATGGTAAGTTAATTACAACTAGTTACATGACTAATAAAGAATTGGTAAAAAAACAACTTACTTCTGGAATCTCTTTTGCTGAATTTTCTTATATGTTATTACAAGGAATGGATTTCTATCATTTGCTAAAAGAAAAAAATGTAACACTACAAGTGGCGGGTTCTGATCAATGGGGAAATATTACAACCGGGATTGAAATTGTTCGAAAAAAGACAGGAAAAGAAGTATATGGATTAACAATGCCATTAATTACTGACGAAAATGGTAAAAAATTTGGAAAATCCGAGGGAAATGCGATATGGTTGAATCCAGATAAAACATCGCCTCAAGAACTTTACAATTTTCTTTATAATGTTTCAGACTGCATTGTGATAAGTTTATTGAAAAAACTAACATTCTTAAGTAAAGAAGAAATAGAATTAATCGAAAAAGAACATAAGCCAAATAGTCACTACGCTCAAAATATCCTAGGCAAACAAATTGTATATGATATTCATAATATAAAAATATAGTTTTTTCTAGACATTAAAACTAAATAAAAAACGCTTTTCTAAAGTATTTTAGTAAAATAACCCAAGAAATAAATCCGAATATTCAACTTGATTATTAGTCAAATCACCGCTGAATATTCGGATTATTTTATTATTCATTTAATATAAGAAACTACTATGTCAGCCATTTTATTACTGCCATTAACCAAGTCGCTGCACAACCTTTCCTGACGGTGTTCACCAGCTAGACATTGTGAAATTCGCCCTCCCGCTTGAGAAAATCTCCTTTCATCCGATTTTCTTAGCAGTAGGTTACACATGAATTTTCTCGTATTTGAGCAAGTTGATTGATAACCTTTTGCTTGTAGCTGGGCAACCCTTCTCACAACTTTACCCCACAACCTTTCCTTCATCTATGGCTTTGAGTTGTTGGAAGCGTGCGTTGTTTTGGGCTAAGTCAGCGGGGGTTCCAGACATTTCTAGGCGGCCATCTTCAATGAAAATGACGCGGTCCATGATTTCGATTCCTTGTAAATGGTGGGTAATCCAAATCACTGTCTTATCTTGCAGCTGACTAAAGAAAGTATCGATTAAGGCTTGTTCAGTTAATGGATCAAGTCCGACAGTTGGTTCATCGAGTAAAACAATCGGAGTATCTTGTAATAAAATACGTGCTAAAGCCATTCGATGACGCTCTCCACCTGAAAAACGCAAGCCAGCTTCATCCACCATTGTATGTAATCCTTCTGGCAATTGTTCGACTAATTTTTTCAAACCAACTCGTTCTAGCACTTGCCAAACTTCTTCTTCACTCTTATTCGTATTCGCCATACGGACATTATTTAAAATCGTCGTATGGAATAAATAAGGTGCTTGCTGAATGACGCTGATGTAATGACTCATCGCATCACCAAACTGATAAGTCGGCACACCACCAAGCGTTAACAGACCATTTTGCGGTTTCAAATCTCCGCGAATCAAACTAGCCAACGTACTCTTACCTGAGCCACTCTTACCTAAAATCGCAATTTTTTCACCTGGTTCAATCGTTAAGTCCAAACGATCTAAAACAAGATGATGATCATAGCTAAAACTTAAATCCTCCACTTGAATACGCGTATCGGTAACTTCAATGTTTTTCGGTGCTTCATCAGGCGTTTCATCTAAGGCATTTAAACGATTGATGGAATCTTTATAGACATTGCTTTCTTGCATCGCTTCAGGTAACACCACAAAAGCATCCACCACTGGAAAAGCACTTAATACAAAAGCCGCAATCCAGTTCGCTGCGCCCCCATGATTTCCGACAAAACGCTGCGAAGTCCAAACGATTAAGCCGATTACAATAAAACTATAAATCAATTGGAATAAGACATGCACTCGTCTGTTAAAGAGGCGTTTTTGATCTTGCACTTGATAGAGTTCTTGCTCGACTTGTAAATGCGTATCGACATACTCACTTCCACGTTGACTGAAAATCCAATCCGCAACACCTAACACATTATCGGTTAAATCCGTATATAAATCGGTTTTCAGCGTTTTTTCTCTTTCTTGGCGCGCCCCGTTGACCACCACGGACCAAACAGGCAAAACAATAACCACGATAAAGAGCAACAAGGCTAAATACAAGGCAAAAAAGATAGAGAACACACCGACTGCGATGACGATAAAGGCATATAAAATCAAGGCAATAATCAATGGGAAAATCGTCCGCAAATAAAGGTTTTGAATATATTGAATATCTTCTGCTAATAAGCCCAAAATATCTCCCATCCGATACTTTTGCTTAAAGACCATCGCATCTTTTTCTAAAGTATGGTACAGTTTGCGGCGAAGTTTAGAGGTCATCTTCAATACCCAGTTATGACTCGTTAAACGTTCGATATAGCGAAATACCGGACGACTCACCCCAAAGGCCCGCGTTAAGACAATCGGTACATAAACCAGTAAAATATTTTCCGGTAATGAAGCCGACTTACTAATTAAGTATCCTGAGTTGAACATTAAAGCGCCGGCACTAAAGAATGTACAAAATCCTAAGAAAATCGCCAACATCAAAGGTGCTTTATAACGTTGAAGGTACGGTTTGACCCAGGTATCCTTTTCGAAAGCTTTTAGGATAGGAATTTTAGACATGACGTTCACCTCGCATTTTCTTCGTTAATTCAAAGAAGGCGCCACGTTTTTCGGTTAATTCGTTAAATGTTCCCGCCTCGACTAATTTTCCTTCTTCTAAGACTAAAATATAATCCATTTGGTGCATCCAGTGCATACGATGAGTCGCAAAAAAGACCAAACGATTTTCCATTAGCGGTAACATCTGATTCTTTAATTCGACCTCGGTTTCAATATCCAAATGGGCAGTTGGTTCATCTAAAATCAACACTCTGCGATTCTTATCTAAAAAGGCCCGCGCTAAGGCAATTCGCTGTGCTTGACCACCACTTAGACTCCGTGCGCCTTCACCGATTAAGGTATCCAGGCCATCTGGTAACTGGGCTAACAATTCGCTAAGCCCAGCAACTTCAATGGCTTGCATAATCGCCGCATCATCAGCTTCTGGTGTATAAAAGGCAATATTTTCTCGTAAACTTGCCCGGAAAACATAAGGATTTTGCGGAATATAAATCAACTGCTTTTGCCAATCTTCTTGTTTAAAGCTAGTCGTTTCTTCGCCATTAAAGAGAATCGAGCCTTGCTTAGGTGTTAAAAAGCCACTAATAACATTCATCAGAGTGGACTTCCCGGAACCACTCATCCCTATGACGCCAATTTTTTGATAGCCACTCACTTGTAAATTCACCGGTTGTAAGCCTGAACCTTGACCATAATCAAAGGACAACTCACTTAAATCAAGCGTTGAGGATTCATTCCAAGGAGCAATATTGATGGGTTCCACTTCATTTTCGGGTAATTCTAAAATTTCACGAATCGCTGTCATCGCATTTTTCCCATCTAAAGTCGCATGATAATCACTTGAAAAATCACGAACCGGCAAGAAATATTCTGGCGCTAAGATGAGAACCGTCAAAGCTGGGAATAATAAGATTTCCGCATTTAACAAACGTAACCCTAAAAAGACCGCCACAATCGCTACTGATAATGTCGTAAAGAAATCTAAAGCAAAGGTAGACAAAATCGCGATTCGTAATGTAGACATGGTCGCTTTCCGGAATTGTTCACTGGTCTGATAGATGCCTTTTTCATAAGACTTGCTCATACCAAATAGCTTCAGTGTATCAATTCCACGCAAAGAATCAATGAAATGGTTCGATAAAATTTGGAAGGAACGATATTGACGGTCGGCCTTGGCTTGAGCAGCATATCCTAATATAATCATAAAGATAATAATCAATGGGAATACTAAAAGTAAAATCACACCGCTCACCCAGTCATAGTAAAAGACCACCACTAAAATCACCCAAGGCACAATCATCATATTCATCATCTTGGCTAAAATCAGATGAATATAATTTTCGACTTGACTGATACCATCTACGGTCATGGTCGTTACATTTCCCGTACCATGTGCTTGAACCACGGTAGGACCAAGTTTAAAGATTTTTTGCAATAATTGGGTCCGTAGCTTTTTGGCTTGTTCTTGCGCATAATTATCTAAAAGTCGTTCACGCAAGTAAGTAATCACATGTCGAGCCATGAAAAATAGGAAAAAACCAAGCACGTAAAGTCCGACTTCTTGAAGTGTGTGACCTTCCCATAAATGAGTAATCGCCGCACTTAACATCCATGCTTGGCCAATGATAAAGATTGCTTGCAAGAAAGCAAATCCTGCAAGCAACCCAAACATTTGTCTAATTTTTTCAAGGCGCATAATTGCCTTATCTATCATTCTTCATACCCCGCTACATCAGCAGTCACACGTTTTCTGAAGATATAGTATGTCCAAGCAAAGTAAGCTAAGACAAATGGTAATAAAGTAATAGCGACAATACTCATAATCTTCAAGGTGTAAGGTGTTGAAGAAGCATTCTTAATCAATAAGTCAAATTTAGAACTGATTGAACTAATCATCACACGTGGGAATAAACCAGTAAATAGTAAAGCCACTAGTGAGACTAAAGTTAAACCACTTGCTAAAAAGGCCGCTAATTCTTTTCCTTTTAAGACTGATACATTTGCAAAAACCGTTAATAACACGATTAAAACAACTAAAGCTAAAGTTGTTGCAAAATGTAGTTTAAAGAAGTCTGTTTGTAAGTATAAAAGAATCGCAAATACGACTAAACCTGCGTAAAGCACATAGTATAATACTTTTGCATAATCGCGTGCACGATGACGGATTGGGCCATCTGTTTTTAGCGCGATATAGTTCAAGCCGTGTAAGTAGCAAAGTAAGGTTAAAGCGACCCCACCCACGATAGAGAAAATATTAAAGTAATCTGTAAAGTGAGCAGTCATATTTCCATTGGCATCTAAAGGCATTCCTTGAATCATGCTGATAAAGATAATCCCAAAGAAGAATGGCACGATAAAACTACCAATCGTTAATGTCCAGTTCCAGAAATTCTTTTTACTTGGTTCGACTTTGTGACGGAATTCAAATGAAACCCCACGAATGATTAAACCAAATAAAATCGTGAACAATAGTAGGTAATAACCACTGAACAATGAGGCATACCAGAAAGGAAATGACGCAAACATCGCCCCACCAGCAGTTAATAACCAAACTTCATTCCCATCCCAAACTGGGCCGATTGTCGCAACTAATTGATCTCTTTCTTTTTCATTTTTGGCTAATGTATGCATAGACATGCCCACACCATAGTCAAAACCTTCTAAAAAGAAATAACCTGAGAATAATACACCAATTAAGAAGAACCATAAAAGTTGTAAATTATTCATGAACGGCACCTCCTTCAAATGGATCGACCGGATTTTCAACGACTAAATCTTCTAATTCAGGACCTTTGCGCACTTCTTTGACCACTAAAGTCACCATCACAGCAGCTAATCCTGTAAATAGCAAGAAGTAAATCGTATTAGAAATCAATAATGAAGTAGTAGATACATTTGGTGACACACTATCCATGATGGTAAATAAACCATAAACTGTCCATGGATAACGACCTAATTCAGTAATTAACCAACCCGTTGTATTAGCTAAGAATGGCGCAAAGGTGGTTAAAGCCATGACCCAAATGACCCAACGTTTCTTAAATAAGCTTGGATCTGGTTTTCTTGTCATCACTAGGCCAACGATTGAAACTAAAAGCATCAATACGCCAAAGCCAGCCATTACACGGAAACTCCAGAACAAAGCATTTACTGGTGGGTAGAAGTTCAAATCTTCACCCGTTGATTTTTTGTAAGCTGCTACTTGATCTTTGAAATCTTTTTGGAATTGTTCGTTTAATTCGTTCATCCCTTTGATTTCTTTATTTGGGTTATTGAAAGCTAAAATCCCTAACATGTAAGGCACTTTCACCCCAAAGACTTCTTGTTTGTTTAATTCATCTGCCCAGCCAACGATGGTCCAAGCATTGGTTTTTTCGTAAGCTCCTTCAGTGGCAGCTAATTTCATTGGTTGTGTTTCTACTAAGTCTTTCATTTGTAAGTCCCCAGCAAGTAACACCCCTAAAGAACCGACTAAAGCAACGGTTAACCCTACACGAATAGATTTGCGGTAAAAGTCTTTGAATTTGTCTGTAAGATTTTTGTTGCGTAATAATTGGAAAGCCGTTAATCCAGCAACAATAATTCCACCCATTGTAATCGCCGCAGTAATGACGTGTGAGTATTCATACCAAGTTTGTGGGTTTTTAATTAAAGCGAAGAAATCAGTCATTTCCGCGCGACCATTACGTAGTGCATAGCCTGTTGGGTGTTGCATGAACGCGTTGGCAATTAAAATCCACAAGGCAGATAACATCGAACCTAATGTTACCAACCAAATAAAGACTACGTGAAGTTTAGGACTTACTCGCTTCCAAGTAAACATCCATAGTCCTAAGAAAGTTGATTCCATAAAGAAAGCTAATAGGGCTTCAACAGCTAGCGGTGCACCGAAAATATCACCAACGAATCGAGAATAATCTGACCAGTTCATCCCGAATTGGAATTCTTGAATAATACCAGTAACGACACCGACCGCAAAGCTTAGAAGAAAAATATTTCCCCAGAACTTAGCCATCTTTTTGTACATTTCGTCCTTTTTAACAACATACAGTGTTTCCATCACAGAAATTACTAAAGCGGTACCGATAGAAAAGGGTACGAAGAAATAGTGAAACACTGTTGTCATCGCAAATTGGAAACGTGCTAATGACACAATATCCATTTCAAATCCTCCAATATAAAATGATTTGCTCGAAAAACTTCAAGCAGTGACGAATAAAGCAAATTTCATCATCTGATTCCGGACTCATCTCTTTATTTGATTCTCTTGATTTCAAACGGCTTATCAGTGAAATCAACAAAAAGTTTGTCCGAGTGATAAAAATAATGAAAATACATTCACTCTATAGCCTTATTGTATACTTTTTTCTTATATTTTCAAAGATTTTATTTCGCACTTTATCATAAGTTTTTATTGAAATATCAAATAAAAAGAACAATTGCTATGTAAAAATTTTATCATTTGACCCATTTTCATAAAAATACAAAACAAAAGATATTTTAATGTTCGTTATCTATTTTTTAGTTAGAATAATTATAAATTTTATCAACCTATCAAATTCATCCCTATTTTTCAACTTTACGAAAATTTTAGATAACGTTTTTTCATATTTGAACAGAGATAAACATGTAGAAATCAGTATTTAAATGACAAAAATCGGGATTCTTATGGTTTTTTTGATAGTTTTTTCCACGATGTCTAGTTATTTCTCAAAAATTTGCTATAATGAGGGTGAAAGCAATCGGCCATTTTTGACGGTCGCATAGTGATATAGGCAAAATAGCCGTTCTAACCGTAGCGAAAAAGTTAGAGGACGGCTATTTTTTTCTTGCCTTATTTTCCATATTTACACAAAAACCAGAGAGCAAGTCCCTGGTTTATTTTGATGGATGAAAATGTTGTAAATAGTCTTTCAGTCGCGTCAAAAAGCTTTCCGCCATATCTGAAAGTACGCGGTCTTTTTGACGGATGGCAATTAACTGGCTTTTTGGCGCATTGGCTAGTGGAATCAGTAAAATCCCTTGGGAAGGCCCATCTTCTACCAAGCCAGAGCCAGAACCATAGGCATTTGTTCGCGTTAAAATCCCAGTCAAAGTAGCACGGTCAGATGCATGAATGACCTGCACCACCTCTGGAAAATCCAATAAATCCTCTGAAAAATAAGTATAGTGGTCACTTTCTTGCGAGAAACGAATTTGCGGATAAGGCATTAAATCATCTAAGGTAATTTCTGCTTTGGTCGCTAAAGGATGATTTTCACCTAAAAAGATATGTGTTTGAAACTCATGCAGCACCTCATAAGTCAGCTCACTAGCCTTAAACATCCGCTCTAAAGCTACTTTATTGGAAGCATTCAGATATAAAATGCCCAATTCACTACGATATTCTTCCACATCTTTAATCACGCTCAAGGTCGTATTTTCGTAAATGCGGAAAGATTCACACTCTGGAAAATCCTGAATCATCTCACTTAGAATAATAGATAAGAAATCATAGTGCTGACTGGCAATCGAAAAATGCTTGGTATGATCGCTTTTAGTGGCATAACGATTTTCAAGCAACTCCACTTGCGATAAAATTTGTTGCGCATATTGGAAAAAATCGCTACCTTCTTTAGTCAGATAGGCCCCTTGACTCGTGCGTTCAAATAGCTGCACATTTAATTCTTGTTCTAATTCTTTAATCGCATGGGACAGACTCGGTTGCGAAACATAGAGTTTTTTGGCTGCTTCTCGAAAACTCCCATTATTCGCAATCGCCGTCACATAACGCATTTGTTGAATATTCATCCTAAAACCACCTTTTTACCTTCCTTTTTTCCCATTATACCTTTTTATCTGCTCATTTGTGAACAACTTCTAGACTTTCATTTGATAGCCTTTATCTATCGCGCTACGCAACTCGTGGCTAAGCAAGCTACCTCATATCCTTTATTAATCTGTGTTCGGTAGCTAGACATTTTGAAAATTCGCCCCGCCACTTGCAAAAATCTCCTTGCATCCGATTTTCGTAGTGGTAGGTAAGCACGAATTTCTTCGAGGCTTCCCAAGCTACCTCACATCCTTTATCCAATCTGTGTTCAGCGACTAGCCACTTCGGCGTATAAGCCAGCTCGTCTGGAAAAGTCTTTACTTCTCGGACTTTCCCGACGTTCTGGACAAACTTATCCGCTCGTGGCTGAGCAAGTCGCTTCACATCCTTTATTGACGGTATTCGGCAGCTAGACATTGTGAAATTCGCCCTACCACTTGCAAAAATCTCCTTGCATCCGATTTTCGCAGTGGTAGGTAAACACACGAATTTCTTCATGTCTAAGCAAGCTGCCTCATAACCTTTATTTCATCGTGACGAATTCTTCGGCGCCGGTTGGGTGTATGGCTACGGTGTTGTCAAAGTCGGCTTTGGTTGCGCCCATTTTAATCGCCACCGCAAAGCCTTGAAGCATTTCATCGACTCCTACGCCAATGCCATGAAGTCCGATAATTTTTTCATCCTTACCTAAGCAGACTAGTTTCATCACAGATTTTTCGCGGAAGTCGCTTAACGCATAATGCATCGGTGTGAAAGTGGAGCGATACACTTTGATATTTTCGGCACCATATTTTTCAATGGCCGCTTCTTCGCTATCTCCAATTGTCGCAATAGCTGGATGCGTGAAAATCACCGTTGGCACTAAATTATAATCCAAATGGGCATCGGTTTGACCATTGAATAAACGCTCAGATAATCGACGTCCAGCCGCAATCGCCACTGGGGTTAATTCTAGTTTACCAATCACATCGCCCACCGCAAAAATATGATCCACACTTGTCTTTTGATATTTATCCACTGCAATAAAGCCCCGGTCATCCAGCTTGACATCCGTATTTTCCAAACCAATCTTTTCCACATTTGGCACGCGTCCTCCGGCAAACAATACATAATCTGTCGCAATGACCGCACCATTTTCAAAAGTCACTTCATAACCGCTAGCTGTCTTTTCAATTTTGGCTGGTACATGATTGGCCTTAGTCGTAATACCGCGCGCTTGATATAAATTCACTAAAGATTCGATAATTTGAGTGTCAAACTGGCGCAATGGTCGTGCTTTGCGATACGCCCAAGTCACCTGTGAACCTAAACCATGCATCACACCTGCTAATTCTGCCGCAATATAACCAGCCCCTAAAATCAAAACATGCTTAGGTAACCTAGTCAAAGCAAAGAAATCATCGGAGTTTTTCGCATATTCGCCACCAGGAATCGCTAATGGCATCGGTCTAGCTCCGGTCGCAATCAATATGTTTTCCCCATAAAATTGTCGGTTGTCCACAGAAATCACATGGTTATCCACAAATTGTGCATAACCGTGGATAACTTCAACTTTATTGCTATCAAGGCCTCTTTGGTACGCACCATGTAGAAATTCAATATAATTCTCACGGTTTTCCACAAGTTTTGCAAAATCAAACTTGTCCACATGTGCATAAATGCCGTAGCCTGCCGCTTCTTTTTCCACAGCTTCAATCACATGACTCGCTTGCCACATCACTTTTTTAGGTACGCAGCCGACATTCACACAGGTGCCCCCTAGATGACGACCTTCAATCAATAACACTTTGGCACCACGCATCGCAGCTCGATTCGCAGAGGCAATTCCACCACTACCGCCACCAATAACAATATAATCATAAGTTGGTATACTCATTTACATCACCTTAAAAAAATTATTTTCAACACTTTTTAGCTGAATATTTGCCTTGAGTATAACATAACCTTGAAAAATCCCCAAAATATCTGCCATTGGCGAAACAACATTTACAAATTGCATATATTTTTTGCTATTATTTTGTAAATACTATTTGAATTCCACTGTAAACGATTATCAATTCACGCACCTTTTGATACGATAAAGATAAGAAAACAACAAAGGAAGAGGTACTATGTCAAAAATTATTTTTCTCGATGTTGATGGGACTTTAGTCGATTATGATAACACGTTGCCTGAATCTGCCAAACTGGCTATTCAAAAGGCACGGGCAAATGGGCATCTAGTTTACGCATGCACTGGGCGAAGTAAAGCGGAAATGCCCGATTATATTTTAAATATCGGACTGGATGGGATGATTGGGGGCAACGGGGCCTATGTCGAACATGACGGCAAGGTGATTATGCATCAAATGTTGTCTGCCAAAGATGTCCGTGAAATTGTCGATTGGTTGCATGAGCGGCAATTAGAATTTTACATCGAGAGCAATAACGGGCTTTTTGCGAGTGAAAACTTTCGTGGAGTGGCGCGTCCAGTCATGAAAAAATACGCACTGAAAAAAGGAAAAAAGCTAGAAGAAGTAAAAGATCAAGAAGTAGAAGACGTGCTACATGGCGTCGTTTTCGGTGGGGAGCTGTATCGGGATGATGTGAATAAAATCAGCTTTGTCCTCAACTCTTATGAAGACCATGAAGCAAGCAAACAAGCCTTTGCGCATCTAAAAGCTGGTACATGGGGCGGTGTTGGCGAAACAGCCTTGTTTGGTGATTTAGGTGTGAAAGACATTACCAAAGCGCATGCCATTGATGTTTTACTTGACCATCTGCACGCTTCAAAGACAGATACGATTGCCTTTGGAGATGCGAAGGTCGATATTCCGATGCTTGAATATTGCCAAATTGGTGTCGCAATGGGCAATGGTGGCGAAGAAATCAAAGCTATGGCCGATTTTATTACCGATGCAGTAGAAGACGATGGACTTGCCCATGCTTTTGAAAAATTAGGTTTAATCTAATAAAAAAACGCTCAGCCTTGAAAATGAGGTTGAGCCTTTTTTGCCTTAATATTGTGCTTGAATCGTGACTTGATTTTGCTTTAAGCCTGTTTTTTTGAAAAAGTCCTGAATAAAAAGTTCTGACTACTCCCACGACTAAAGTCGTGGGGTTCCCCCTGTAACGACTTTCTTTAGTCTAAGGATATTTATTTAATATATACTTCCATACTATTCCTTTCCTTTTTAGAGGAAAGTTTAATAATATGACTGGTATATATTCGAAATTTAAATATTTATGTACGAGATATACACCCAGCGGTAAATCTTACGTTTTACCACCTGTGTTGTCTTAACGTCCACTACATTGTTTTTGGTTTGAAAAGGGTAAACAACTCAGTGCAGTCAATCTGAACAAAAAACCTTTCTATTTGAAAAGGAATATTTTACATTATATACGTTTTATCTTTTTTGATATACCATTTTAATAGTTTGTTGTTGGAATTTCGAATCTGTTCAATTACGTCGTTATGCATCTTAATAAAGCTAAGCCAATCGTCTATACAACCAAATAGGTTATAACTCTTTAAATCGTTGTTGATATGTTGGATGAGATACGCACTATACATATCTCGTTGGATATTGAGATTATCAATATAATTCCAACGGTCATTCAATTTTTTCTTTGAATATGTATTTGTCACATGATTATACTGAGAAGCTTTTGCTTCATACGTATTAATCTTTATGACTTCTAAACCATACAGTTGCAATTTTTGATTTATTGTACTGATTAACATTGCAGGTGCATGGTTACGAATAGTTTTACCAAATCGTTTCTTAGAATTGTTTTTGCCATTCTTTTTATTTTTGGTTGTCTTTCTTGCGCGTCTCGCTAAACCTTTTATATGCATGGTTTCTACGTAGATGTTACCACCTAGTGAAATGATAAAGTTCGCTAAACGGTTATGCGATTGTTTCCGTTTTACTTTAGCTTTACGATGTAAATCTTTTAATTGATTGCGTAATTTGATGTAATTGTTCGAATAATTCCATTTTAATTTATGACCATTTTTCGCTTTCTTTACAGTGCCGTTTTCATTGTAATTTTGCGGATTAGTAGTCCGTTTAGAACGATCCATCTGACGTTGAATGAGACGAATTTTCTTTTCTTCTAATTCACACTCAGGAGCTAATTCCTTTAAATCTACATAGTCGTTTGATGAAATTGCTACGGTAGACGTTCCTAAGTCTAAACCAACTGATTTAGTTGTATCTGGGTTTACCTTTTGAAATGAACCGTTTTTACGATTACGTTTCGTAGGTGGATAACCTTCTTGAACAAGTTGTACGAAATAACGTTTACGTCCGCGAATGGTTTTTGTCAAAATACGGATGTATTTCGTTCTATCCTGTAAACCGTCTATTGCATACATGTCGTTCTTTTTGATTTTAATATTTAAACGTAAACCTTTCGGATTTTTAACTTGTCCTACTAAACGTCTTTGGTCACCCCAAAGCACTTGATTATTAATAAACCGTAAACCAGTCGTATTTGATTTGTTTTCCGTTGAAAATTCTTCATAAAAAGCTTTGAAGTGCACTTTTTTTGCTTTGCCAAATTGCTTTTTTTGAACAGCTTTAAAGGCACGTGTAGCTAGTTTTTGCATTTCGTTCGAACCTAGATGTAAAGCAAATTTTCGTTGACTGGTTTTACCGTATGCTTGTAAATCATATTCCGTAAAATGAACACGTCTAGTTAATTCGTTAATAATCTTACTTTTTTCAGCTTTTGTTAACTTATCATTTTTGAGTGTTAACCAATATTCAGATAGATGTTGTAATTCATGGAGACGTTTTAAAGCTTGTCCTAGCAATTCATTATAGACATATCGATGAATTTGTAGTTTTTTGTCTAGAAGTTTGGCTTCCGCTTTGTTTACAATCAATTCAAACTCTAAAACGTATGAAGGAGAAGTAGTTTTACACGCCATGAAATCACATCCTTTCTATCTGTTTTCTAAGTCTATTTTATCAAGAAAAGTTTTCCACCAACGTTATATATATAAGTTACAACTTTTTACATTACTGGTTGGCAATTCCTCCCACGGTTGAAACCGTGGGCTTCCTTGCAACTTTCTTTGTGAATGTGTATAAGGACTTTCTGCATCCATTAAGGTCAGTACGTAAAACTTATCATAGGGATTCATCCAGACGCCAAAATTCTTCAAAGCTACGATGTCGATATTGGGTGCATCTGCGGTTAATTCGATTTTGTATTGACGAACATTATGCATATTGTTGAAATTCATTTTCTGCCTCGATTCTATGGTTTATTTGTTTATATGATAACACTTTCACCAAAAAACTCAAGCGTAAAAAACACCTTTAAAACACCAAAAAACTGTACAAATAGTAACGAAACTCTTTGTACAGCATTTTATCTATTTCACTGTTTTCATCAATTTGATGGATTGTTTGAAAGCCGCCAACACCCCTCGATCATTGTAAACGAGGACATTGGCTTTATACATTTTCGCTGATAAGACCATCACAACGGTACTGATCACAATATTTAGCGCTAAACTGATGAAAGCGCCTGGATAGCTGACCACTTCATTGACAATTCTAAGTGGCATCGCAAAACTAGACCAATACGGAATATAAGAAGTAATGGTTAAAATCGGACTTTGCGTGTTGGTAAAGCTAAAGACCAAGCCGCCAAAATAGCCAATCATCGCCAAATACATCACCGGCATAATGGCTTTGGAGGTTTCTTCTGCGCGATTGACAAGAGAGCCTGCCACCGCTGATAAGACCGCATATTGGACAATTCCCGTCAAGACAAACAGGGCCACTAAGACAATATTTAAAAATAAAGTCCAACTAAAATGCGCCCCAAAATCCACACTTGCTAAAAATGGCGCCAGTTGCTCATTATCCTTGAATTGATATAAACCAAGCAAAAAGACGGGAATGTAGACAGCCATCTGCGTTAAACCAACCAAGATGACTCCCATAATTTTTCCATAGTAATGCGTGCTCGCCTTGGTACTCGATAATATAATTTCCATAATTCGACTACCTTTTTCCGTCGCAATTTCTTGAGCGATAATATTGGCGTAATTAGCAATAAACAAGAATAAAATAATCGTGCAGGCAAATCCGATAATCATCTGAACAGCTGCGCCATCTTCTTGTTTTTTCGTTAATCGGCCTTGATCATTGACAGTTACTTTATTTACCGTAAGTGGCACTTGTTGGTCAAGTTGAGCTAATTGTTGGGCACTTAACCCTAACTTTTGGGCAGAGACTTGGCGTTGGATTTGGCTTAACATCATGCGCAATTTCAGCTGCGTACTGGTTTCCACACTATCTTTGGCCAATAATTTTGCTTCGATGACCTCTTTTGAAGTATCTAAAATTAAGAAGGCATCAATTTTATCCTCTGCCAGTTGCTTTTCGCCGGCCTTTTCAGATTTCATCGCAATAAATCCGAATTCCTTTGATTGGCTCAAGGCGTTGGCAAGCACCATCTGTTGGTCATACACGCCAATTTTGTCAATCGAGGCAGAATCACTCATAAATTTCCCCATGCCATAATACAAAGCACCAATTACAAGTGGCGCCAAAACCATAATCAAAAAGGCGGCCGAACGTACTTGTTTTTTATAAACATTTAATGCAATAATCCAAAACTTACTCATTTTCCGCACCTGCTTTCATCTTGAAAATCTCTTCTAAGGTTGGTGGCTGCTGAATAAACATTGGAATATAGCCGTCTTTAGTCACCATTTGGAAGATTTCTTTTCCTACTTCAGGATCTGACAAATGCAAAATAGTGCGATTGGCTTGGTGGGTATCGACTTTGGCCACACCTGGTAAAGTCTCAAAATGATAATCGGTATAATCGCCTTCTAAATATAAACGACTACGACCAAAGGATTCTCTGATTTCATTGACTTTGCCATGTAGGACGGTTTGACCATTTTTCAGCATAATCAACTGGTCACAAATTTGCTCGACATTGTCCATATTATGACTTGAAAAAATGACACAAGCATTGGATTGGCGCAATTCGATAATCGCATTTTTCATAATTTGAGCATTTACCGGATCCAAGCCACTAAATGGTTCATCTAAAATCACTAACTTCGGCTGATGAATTAAAGTCGCAATCAGCTGAACTTTTTGCTGGTTCCCTTTTGAGAGCGTCTGAACTTTATCCGTTTTTTTGCCTTTTACTTGGAATTTTTCGAGCCATCCTTCAATTTGTGGGGCGATTTCTTTCCTTGATTTGCCCCGTAACTCTGCAAAAAATAATAATTGCTCTTCTATCGTTAACTTCGGATACAAACCACGCTCTTCAGGCAAATAGCCGATGAAATTATAGTCTGCTTCCCCGATTGGATGACCGTTGAATAATACTTCCCCTTCATCTGCTTGTAAAAAATCTAAAATCAAGCGGAAAGTCGTGGTTTTACCTGCACCATTTTGACCAATTAATCCTAAAATCGAGCCCGGTTCAATGGTAAAGGATAGCTGATCCAACGCTTTGTAATCCCCAAAAGTCTTGGATAAATTTCGTACACTTAACACAGCAAACACCTCTTTAATGAATCATCTTTCAATTTAATTTTTGTTTACGTAACTTCAAATAATAAACTTGGAATAAAATATTAAACGTCCCAAATAACGCGGTAACTATCAGTATTGCAAAAAATCCTGTATCGAAAAGTAATTGACCGATAAACGCAAGAAACATCGCAATAATAAAAACGATTTGCATTTTACTAAACGTTGAATAGGCGCTTTGGTAAGTGAGTTCTTTTTCGGCTTCATCACTATAGGATAACCATTGCTCTAAATAATTCATCGAAGTCGGATCAGCCTTACTTTTTTCAGGATAAACCTTAATGGATAAACGATACAACTGGATAATAACATAGTCGGTATAGAAAAAATTGAAAATATATAAAACTGCAATGATAAGATAGATATCTATCTCAATAATTGTATTTAATAAGCACGCACCCAAGATGAAGAAACAGATACTCACAACCACCAAAATCTGACTACGAGCAAACTGTATTTCAAATTTATCTTCTAAAAAATCTAATACCTCTTCCTCTGCTTGGACAATCCTTTGTACAGTCCGCTTCGTTTTTCCATAGTAAATCCCCAACACGATATTCGCAACGATACATCCGAACAAAAAGAGATAAACAAAAACTTGTTGTAAAAATAATTTGAGCTGATTTAAATCGATATGCCAAAAGCTACGATTCAACCCTCCGGTAATTGAAACTCCCAGACCAATCACAGCGCCTAATAAAACAAATTTCATCGTTTTGCCTACCCATTTCTTCAACACCTTATCCTTTTTCATCTTCATCATCCTCCTCTAATTGAAAAATATCTTCTACTTTGACTTGGCAGATTTGAGCAATTTTTAGGGCAAGGGCCACAGAGGGTGAATAGTCACCACGCTCAATGAGACTAATGGTTTGCCTGGATACCCCCGCTAATTTACCCAGCTCGGTTTGATTCAATCCTAAAGAAGAACGATACTCTTTTAAATAGTTAATCAACTCCATCTTTTTCCACCTCGATATTCTTTTTTGAATCATTTTTGACAAATATCCTTGTCATCTACACTCTAACATTGACAACTATTCTTGTCAATTATTTTTGACAAGTTTTTTTGTCATTTTTGGTAAAGGTGGGAGTAAAGGGAGGGAGGTTCGTATTTTTCAACCTTTCTCAAAACAAAAAAACCAGCCTAGCAACTTTACTAGACTGGTGAGATTATTTATTTTGCATAGTCCACAGCACGAGTTTCGCGGATAACCGTAACTTTGATATGACCTGGATAATCCAATTCATCTTCAATTTTCTTACGGATGTCACGAACTAGGCGAACTGCGTCTAAATCTGATATTTCTTCTGGTTTAACCATTACGCGGACTTCACGACCTGCTTGTACAGCAAAACTAGATTCCACACCTTCAAAACTATTGGAGATGTTTTCTAGATTTTCCAAACGGCGAATGTAGTTTTCTAATGATTCACTACGAGCACCTGGACGGGCAGCAGATAAAGCATCGGCTGCAGCTACTAAAACAGAGATGATAGAAGTTGCTTCGGTATCACCGTGGTGAGAAGCAATGGCATTAACGACCACTTTATTTTCTCGATATTTTGCTGCTAATTCGGCACCAATTTCCACGTGTGAGCCTTCAATTTCATGATCGAGCGCTTTACCGATATCATGTAAAAGACCGGCACGTTTGGCTAATTGGATATCTTCACCTAATTCAGCAGCTAAGACGCCTGCTAATTTAGCGACTTCAACTGAGTGATTTAACACATTTTGACCATAACTTGTTCTAAAGTGTAGACGACCTAAAATCTTGATTAAATCAGGATGTAGGGTATGTGCACCCACTTCAAAGGCAGCTTGTTCTCCGTATTCGCGAACTCGTTCATCCATTTCTTTGCGTGATTTTTCGACCATTTCTTCAATACGCGCTGGATGAATACGACCATCTTGAATTAGTTTTTCAAGTGTCATGCGAGCAATTTCGCGACGAATCGGATCAAATCCGGATAACACCACTGCTTCAGGTGTATCATCAATAATTAAATCAATCCCGGTTAATGTTTCAAGGGTACGAATATTTCGTCCTTCACGACCAATGATGCGACCTTTCATCTCATCATTTGGCAGATTGACCACAGAAACTGTCAATTCTGAAACTTGGTCAGCGGCACAACGTTGGATAGCCAATGAAAGTAAGTTTTTCGCCTTACGATCCGCTTCTTCTTTGGCGCGCTGTTCAGATTCTTTCACCATCATTGTTAACTCATGGCTTAATTCCTCTTCTGTTTGTTTCATGATGACTTGTGCGGCATCTTCTTTAGTTAATTCAGCAATGCGCTGTAATTCTGTTTGTTGTTGTTCAATTAACTTTTCAACTTCTTTTTCTCGCTCATCGATAACGTGTTGTTTTGCTGCAAGTTTTGTTTCCTTGCCTTCTAAAGTGTGCTCACGTTTTTCTAATGAGTCATCTTTGCGATCTAAAAGCTTTTCTCTTTGAAGCAAACGATTTTCTTGTGATTTTAATTCTTGTCTGCTTTCTTTGAGTTCGCTTTCAATCTGACTGCGATATTTTTGATTTTCTTCTTTGGCTTCTAATAGAGCTTCTTTTTTCAGAGTTTCAGCTTCTTTATTCGCCGCGTTGATAATCCCAACAGCCGAATTTTGCGCATCAGCAATCTCTTTGGTATGACGAGTATTCGCAACAAAAATTCCAATCCCTAAACCGACAACCAACCCCACGATGATAGCGAGGAGAATGTAAAGTACCATTGAATCACCTCCATACTATCGTTTTTTTAATGTAGTTTTAAATCTTGTTCAGAATAAATGAATCTACTTAGGTGTATTATTACATACACAGTTTTATTCTAATGTTTCCAACTTGGTGTGTCAACTTAAAAATCGCTATTCTAAAAACTTGTGCTTTGTTACACAAAAAGACCTCAAGCACCAAAAAATCGAGGCTGCTGAGGTCTTTAAAAATCCATTATTCTAAATCTAATGTTTCTTGTTCGGCTTCTTCTGGTGCTTCTACCGTTGTACCATCGCCAATACCATAGGCATCACGAACTTTAGCTAAAAGCTCTGTGACCATTTCTGGGTGATCTTTCATATAGTTTTTGACATTTTCACGACCTTGTCCAATTCGCTCACCATTGTACGAATACCAAGCACCACTCTTATCAACTAAATCAACATCGACCGCCATATCTAGTAATTCCCCTTCTTGAGAAATTCCTTCGCCATACATGATGTCAATTTCAGCGACTTTAAATGGTGGCGCCACTTTATTTTTCACGACTTTAATCTTGGTACGGTTACCGACAATATCGCTGCCTTGTTTTAATTGTTCAGAACGACGCACTTCTAAACGGACGGTCGCATAAAACTTCAAGGCACGTCCACCAGGTGTGGTTTCTGGATTACCAAACATCACACCGACTTTTTCACGGATTTGGTTGATGAAAATCGCAATGGTCTTAGTCTTATTAATCGTACCAGATAGTTTTCGTAGGGCTTGAGACATTAAACGGGCTTGTAACCCAACGTGTGTGTCTCCCATTTCGCCATCGATTTCGGCACGCGGCACTAAAGCGGCCACTGAGTCAATGACAATAATATCGACCGCACCACTAGACACAAGTGCATCGGCAATCTCTAGACCTTGTTCACCGGTATCTGGCTGTGATAAAAGTAATTCGTCAATATTCACGCCTAGCTTTTTAGCATAAGCTGGATCTAAAGCGTGTTCGGCATCGATAAAGGCTGCAGTTCCACCTTGTTTTTGAACTTCGGCAATCGCATGTAAAGCAACCGTAGTCTTACCAGAACTTTCTGGACCGTAAACTTCAATAATCCGTCCTCTTGGATAGCCCCCTACTCCTAAAGCGACATCTAATGCCAGTGAGCCACTTGGCACAGTGGAGATTTGTTGGTCGGCCTTTTCACCAAGCTTCATAATAGAGCCTTTACCAAAGTTTTTTTCTATTTTTTTCAATGCAGCATCTAAGGCTGTTTTACGATCATCGGCCATAATTCTTCCCCTTTCATGAATCCTTCTACTCGATTCAAACTCATTTTTATCATAAACGTTTCTAGGTAAAAATGCAAGCAAAAACGAACAGATATTCGATTTTGTTTTCTGCTATCTTTAGGCTTGTTCTTCAGCTAAAAGCGCGCGATAAACAAGATTTAACCCAAACATCACAGCTGCTTGGCGGATTTCATTGCGGCCATGGGGGAACTGTTTACAATAGGTCTGTACCCCATTTGGAGTCGCCAAAGCCATCCAGACCGTTCCGACTGCTTGGCCTTCTAATTCATCCGGTCCCGCTACGCCACTAAAAGCAATAGCATAATCTGTTTGCGCTTTTTGTTGCATATTTTTAGCCATTAAGGTGACACAAGCTTCACTTACAGTCCCGACTTCTCGTAAATAATCGGCATCAATATCTAATAAAGCCGCCTTCATCTCAAGGGAATAAGTGACCACACCGCCTTTAAAGACTTGCGACACACCCGGGTATTGACCTAAAGTGGAAGCAAAAAGTCCAGCTGTCAAACTCTCAGCCACACTAATAGTCCGATTTTTCTCTTTTAATTGCGCAATCATCGCCTCCGCTAAAGAAAAATCATCGCCATAACCATAAAAGTAAGCACCAGCCAAAGCTTGAATTTTCTCCTCTAATTCATCTAGCAACACATTAGCTTCATCTTGGGTAGGGGCATTGGCTGTCAGGCGCAACGTTACTTCATTGGTTTTGGCATAAGGAGCTAGCGTAGGATTGGTCTGATGGTCAATTAAATCCGCTAAAAGCGTGACTAACTGCGATTCGCCAATTCCATAAAAACGCAGCACCCGAGAATAGAGCTTCGTATCTTGCGGATTGATTTCACGCAAAAGTGGCACGACATTTTGACGAAACATCGCCTTTAACTCGCGCGGTGGCCCAGGTAATAGTAGATAGTGGGTATGATCACTATCTTCATAATAAATGCCGACCGCTAGCCCGTTTGGATTAGCAATCCCCCGACCATCCTTAAAAATGAGGGCTTGTAATAAATTATTTTCGGTCATTTCGCGCTTGGTCTTGGCAAAATAATCCATCAAGCGGGCATGCCCTGCTGGATCATAGACTAATTCTTGATTCACAAATTTGGCTACGGTTTGCTTGGTTAAATCATCTTGCGTAGGCCCCAACCCACCACAAAGCACGATCAAATCACTCCGACTTTTAGCACGTTCAAGACAGGTCGTCAATCGCTTTTCGTTATCCCCGACTGCGACATGATAATAGACATTAATACCCAGATTGGCCAATTGCTCTGAAAGATAGGCGGCATTAGAATTCACGATTTGCCCCATCAAAATCTCTGTTCCGACTGCAATGATTTCTGCATTCATGCATTTTCACCTCTACTTATTAGATACGAAAAAAAGGCCAGAAAACTTCTGAACCTTTTTTAAATTACATTGAACCTTTAAATACATCCTTGTTTTTGATAAAGTAATCTGCCCCTGAATAGATGGTAAACACTAGACATGCATATAACAAGATTAAGTCTACCGGAATATTCAAAGCCGCAAAAGGAATATTATTCAATAACAAGAAAATAATCGCAAACATCTGCGTTGCGGTCTTAATCTTGCCTGGCCACGCCGCTGCCATGACCTCGCCGTGTTCCACTAGCAAGAGACGTAAACCAGTCACCGCTAATTCACGACACACGATTATCGCCACGACCCAAGCTGGTGCCTTGCCTAACTCGACTAATAAAATGAAGGCTGTCATCACCAACATCTTATCGGCTAATGGATCGGCGAATTTTCCAAAGTTGGTCACTAAACCACGCGCTCTGGCAATCTGACCGTCCAACCAGTCTGTAAAACTCGCCACCGCAAAAATAATGGCAGCTAATAAATGCGTGATTAATAACGTTTGCCCCATCACTTCAATACTACCTAAATGAATGGGCGCAGCTAACATAATAATGAATAACGGAATCATAAAAATACGCAATACCGTTAACTTATTAGGTAAATTCAACACTTACACCGTCTTTCTAAATCCTATCCTATTTGGAATAGCTTTGATTTACAATTTACATTTCCAAATTATACAGGAAATACCTGGATTTTTCCATTTTATTTAGCGCAAAACACCAATAATTTATTCCACTTGAACAGTAGGGGTTTGATTTTCTACTGTTTCTTGACCTTGGACTCCTTCTTGTACGGGTTGCCCTTGATAACTAATGATAAAATCTAGATTCTGCTTGGTTGCTTGATAATTGGGATTCTTAAAGTCTAATTTTTCCTTATTCACTTGAATCTCAACATTGCCACTAGCTCCCAAAACAATGGTCCCTTGACTCACTTGATCTGGCAAGGTATAACTTTGAACAACACCAGGTTGCAACGTGTATTGGTATAAATAGCTACCATTAACCATCACTCCTACCCAACAAGGCCCATTCACACCAGTAAATGTGAATTCAATCGGCGCTTTGGCTTGGTTAATCGCCACTTGGGTCTGCATAGCGGATAAATGCGTCACCGACATTTCTAGCTTGGTTTTCTCTTCTTTGGTCGTGCTAGTCGTGCTACTTTCCTTGGTGCGTTCACTTGTCCTCGTGCTTGAAGAAGTGTGGCTAGTAGAAGCTTTCGTACTGGTCTGCTTTTCGACACTACTTGGCGCTTCTATCATCGACGTACTCTTATAATCTTGCAAAGTCGTATACCCTACAATAATTAAGATGACTAAAGCGATACTCCCTAAGACAATAATCGGAACATAATCTTTTTGTTTACCTTTACGACTCATTTGGGTATGCACCTGTGTTCGGGTATTTTGAACTTCTTCCACCTGTTCACGCTTAGGTAATTCTGGTAAAAGTTGGTCCTCATCGCCATCAAAAGCCGCCACTAATTTCTCGCCATTAATTCCAACCGCTTGAGCATATTGACGGATAAAGGTCCGCACATAATATTCTCCTGGCAAGCGGTCAAAATCACCTTGCTCCAAAGCCTCCAAATAGCGCTTTTGAATCTTGGTCATTTGTTGCAATTCATCTAATGATATCTTTTTATTTAAACGGGCTTCTCTCAATGTTGCACCAATGATTGTTTCGTTACCCACTTACTATCTACCCCAGTCTGTTAAAAATTCTTAGCTCTCTTAGAATATCACAAATCACAACATTTTCCTGTAATTTTCCATCAAAAATTTAAAGTATTTTCAAAAAATTAAACATTTCGCTTACTGTGTACCATCGATATACCAAAAAAGTGACATCTTTGCAATGAAAGACGTCACTTATATAGCTTATTCTGGAATTAAATCAAAACGACTAAAACCGGCTTCACAGATAAATTGATCCGCTGCTTGATAAACATCCTCTAAGGTAATGCCTTTAATGATGTCTGGCATATCAAACAAGGTCAACTCGCCAAATAAATCTTGGGTAAATTGGTTGGCAATATGCTCTAAAGAATTCAACGATTGGAAGTATTTGCCAAGTGTTTTCTTCTTCAAGAGTGCGAGATTTTCCTCGTTAACACTTGGATCTGTGCGATAATTTAGAACGATTTGCTTCACTTCTTGCTCGAAAGCATCTAACTTGTCCGTATCTGATGAAAAGAGCGCACAGTGAAACTCACGATCTAAGTTGAATTCAAACCCGAATGTATCATCAATAATACCCGCATTATACAAACGAAGGAAATTCTCAGAAGTGTTGCCCAAAAGCATTTGGAGTAATAGATGTAAGGCACTTCTAAAAATCATTCTTTCTTTAGGATTTTGTGGCAAGTTTTGTGGCAAGCCTTTGATTCCTAACACCGACTTACTGCGATTCACGGGCATTTTTAGCCGGCTGTAAGAGACGACTTCTTCATAGGTTTGCTCAGGAAAGACGCGGACAATCTCTTGAATCGGCGCAAAAGTTTTCGCATCTTGATTGGCTTTAATCCAGGCAAACGTCTCATTAACATTGATATTTCCCACAACAAATAAAGTCATATTGCTTGGGTGGTAGAAGGTTTGGTAGCACAAGTACAAATCATCGGCCGTAATTTCAGCGATACTGTCCACCGTCCCTGCAATATCAATACCCACTGGATGATTTGGATATAAATTGCGCAACATACCGAAGAACTGACGCCAATTCACATCATCATCATACATCTGAATCTCTTGACCAATGATGCCTTTTTCCTTTTCCACCGTCTCAGGGGTAAAATAAGGCTCTTGGACAAAATCAAGTAACGTATCTAAGTTTTCCTTGATATGATTGGTTGCTGAAAAAAGATAGCTCGTTCTCGTAAAACTCGTAAAGGCATTGGCTGAAGCACCGAGCTCGCCAAATTTTTGGAACACATCGCCTTCTTCTTTTTCAAACATCTTATGCTCTAAAAAGTGGGCAATCCCGTCTGGTACTTGATGCAAGGCTTGATTCTTAAAGCCAAAATGATTATCAATCGAACCATAATTTGTGCTAAACAATCCATACGTCTTATGAAATCCCTCTTTTGGCAATAGATAGACCTTCAAGCCATTGTCTAAACGTTCATAGTATAACGTTTCATTGATTTGTTCATAACGTTTTTTATGCATGCTTTTCACTTCCTTCTAAGAAAAAGACCGCTTGGAGACGCAGTTTTTTCGCGATTTGTTGTACATCTTCTTTGGTGACTTGCATGATTTTTTCGATATATTCTTCTGGTGTTTTACGTGTATTTGGCAGCCAAGTGTAGATATACTCTATTTCGGTTAACGCCTGAGCATTATCCAGTGAAAGCAAGAGTTGGTTTTGAATCATCGCCTTGGTTTGTAATAAAGCTTGCTGTGAAAAATCTCCTTGGGCTAAAGCGGTTAATTGTTCACTAATTAAATGCATGACTTTTTCCCGATTTTGGCCATCAATGCCGGTCTGCACGGTCACAAGCCCTCTAAATGAATCGATACTACTGGACGCATAGTAAGCAAGACTCTCTTTTTCACGCACATTCATAAATAATTTCGAATGTGGGAAGCCGCCAAACAAACCATTAAACACCGTTAAGGCATAAACCTCTTCATCTGTGTAGTAAATATCGGTGTGATACGCCAAATTCAATTTAGACTGAGTGACATTTTCACGCAAGACTTGTTCTGAAACAACTGGACGAAAATCTTGGTGGTAAAAAATGCCTGGTTGGACGCGCTTGGTTTGACTGAAGGACCACTTGCTAAATAATTGCGCCATCTCTTCTTGGGTGACATCGCCGACTACAATAATGTCCACTTGATCTTCTGTCATCATTTTTTGATAAGCTTTCATCAAATCGGCATTGCTTGTTTCACGCAAATCTTGAGCCAAACCAAAGCTAGGTACACCTTGATCACTGGAGGAGTCAAAATACAACTCTTGTAATTTCAACCCAGCTAAGGCCTGTTTATCCTCTTGTACACTTTCGATATATTCGATTAAATTCGCTTTTTCTAACTCAAAGGTCGCCTCATCAAACAGCCCATCTTTGGTTAATGGCGAAAAAAGCACCTCTTCTAAAAAGTCCACCCCATCAGATAATAAGTGCTCATCGGCGAGATACTTCCCATTGACTAGACTCATCGATACATTTAGTTGATGTAGATTGCCTTTTTTCGTCACATTCATGCCAAAACTAGCCCCATACATTTGCGCTAACTGGGCACTTAAATCCGTTTGGCGCGGATATTTGGCGCTACTTGTTTCTAACACACTGGTAAGCAAAGTACGCTGACTAGCTAGACGTCTTTCATGCGTGGTCGTAAAACGAATAAAAATACGTACAGTCTTGAATTTTTGTGTCGGAATCACACTTAAAGTAACTCCCTCTTGCAACTCAAGCATAGAACCCCTCCTAAATCGGTTTCTTTTAAATAAAACTATTGCAAAATGATATTTGGACTAATTATAACACATTTTTTATAAAAGCTCGCCGTTTGTGACTCAAATTTGAAAAAAATCTAGTACTTTCAAGTCTTATCAATTGCAAATTTCACAAGCATTCTTATATAATATTTCTGTAAAAAATTATTGAAAGAGGTTTGAAAATGAAAGGTATGTTAAAAGAGTTTAAAGAGTTCATGATGAAAGGCGACGTTTTAGACATGGCTGTTGGTATCGTCATTGGTGGTGCCTTTACTGCTATCGTGAAAAACGTGGTTGACGGTTTAATCACACCTTTAGTAGGTTTAGTCGTATCTTTAATCACTGGTACGAAAGATCTTGAAGGTGCCTTATCTGTGCTTGACTGGACTCCTGTTAAGGGTGTAACTTTCCAATTTAGTTTAGTAATCAGTGCAATTATTACATTTATTATTACTGGTTTTGTGTTATTTACAATTGTGAAAGCTGCCAACAAAGCGAAAAATGTCCGCAAGAAAGAGGAAGAAGAAGTGGCTGCCGATCCAGCACCGACTGCCGAAGATTACCTTGCTGAAATCCGTGACTTATTAAAAGAACAAGCAAAATAATCCAGACAAAAATACCTAGCCAAAATCGTTGCGGCTAGGTATTTTTTATTACTTTTTACTGTTTGAAAACAAAATAAAGACATGTCTTACACTTTTTCTGAAGCTAAACGCATATCGATATGTTCGATACCATCTTCTAAATAAGCATTTGAAATCGCCTCAAAGCCAAACCCTTCATAAAATTTGCGCGCATAAGTCTGGGCACTGATATAGACATCCTCGCCTTTATACTGATACGAACTGTAATCAATCGCCGCACGCATCAATTGCCATCCCACACGCTGATGACGCACTTTCGGATGCACCACCACACGTCCGATTCTAAGTTTCCCATCTTGATGATAAATCCGAGCATAACCCACCATCTCATCATCTATTCGTAAGCAAATATGATAGGCTGACAAATCGTGTTCATCAATATCTTGGTACGGACAGTTTTGCTCGACAATAAAGACTAGATTACGCAAACGATACAGCTCGAATAATTCCATCGTAGTTAAATCACTAAATTTCTTAGCTGTAATATCCATGCGATCCCCCCTCGCCTCTATTATACGGTCTATTGAAACAAATTGCAGTAAAAAAGACTGACCCTATGTAGAATCAGTCTTTCGTGTTTTGTTTCTAAATGGCTGGTAGATACTCTATTTCTACCGTCTTCGTTAAAATATCAGAGTAGCTATAAGACACACGCTCAAAAGCATTTTCTTCAGGATCTAAATCCACGACAAACACTGCTGGATAAGTCTGTGTCAAAATCCCTTTACGCTTGCTTTGACGCTTACGACCTACCTGAACGATTATTTGTATCTGGCTACCAATATGCGCTTGAAGATCTTTTTTAATGCTGGCCACCGTTGCTGTCATCGCATTCACCTCGAGCTCCATTGTAACACAAATAGATAAAATTATCAATATACCACGTTCAAATTCAAATTTCAACTAAGAATGTTAGAAAATGAAAGAGATTTAATGAAGAAAATGATGAATGCGGTTTAACAAAATCCTTCGCAAACTTTTGTGAAAAATTCTAAGCATTTCTCGCAAAATCAAATCGCGGTAACTTCGCAATTTCTTTTATAAATTTTCCACGTTGTAAATAAAAGGATTGTCGCTCTAAGTTTTGCAGTACAGCATTATTAAAATAAGTTCGTGGAATATGCAAAAACTCCGCATACCCATTACTTGTTTGATATAAATTATCCGGATCTAAATCACGCTTTATCATCGCCTGCCCACTATAAGCCAAGCGCCCATATTTTTCTAACTTATGCTTGGTACACCTCACTGCTAGATGATACTCGGGCAAGTCAAACAGCTGAATTCCTTCCTTAGATAAATTGGCAATATATTTAGGATTAATCCATAGAGTATGATGACTCGTTTGTTCAGCTAAGATTAAAGCCAAATCACGCGTAAGTATCGGAACATTGGACTTTCTCATGGCGAACAGATTCCCAAATAATTCCGCCTGTTCTTGTCTAGTAAGCCAACAATCATCACAAATAATTTGATCAAAACAAAGCTCTGTTTTAACTGGAACATAACATACTTGTTTTCTAAAAACCATAATTGAATAGTCCTTATTTTTTATTTTCACACCAATCATCGCTAAGAGAGGACTTTCCAATAAACAGGGCTCTGTCTTTTTTTCCGCTATTCCGTCAACTAATTGATGGATAGATAAAACTCGCTTTTCTTTACTCTTCTTTATAATATTGGAAATTGCAATGATTTTTGCTTCCTTAATCAGATTACTAAACACCCTACACACTTCCGCCATTTCTCATTTAATACTACTTTGTTATAAAAATGTACCATTAAAATAATGATATACTATATTTACAACAAATGCAATCGATTTCAAATAATGTCAAAAAAAATATTTCTCATTATTAGGCATCCTTTGCTAACAGATTAATGCAATCGGCGAATAAGTATTGAAAATATTTACTCAACTCATTATTTTCCTTTTCAAAAGTACTTAATTCAACAAATTCAGAAGATAAATACTGCCAGATAATTTCCTGATGCTGCGCTTGACTAGGGATAGTTTCAACTGATAGTTTCTTTAATTGGATATATTTTTGATACAAATACATCCTATATAGCAAGCGACAACAACAATCTTTTTCCCTTACTTCAAGTGGATAGCGTTTTTCAAGGAATCGCAATCTTTTTATCAGCCGACACCTACGCTTTTCATCGATATCCAATTTTTCTAAGCCAATAATTTGCTTAAACAAAAATTCCTTTCCTCTAGGAGTTAAACGATAATCCACAAAATAATCAGCACTTTCTTCACATACGTAAGATTGATGCTTCAATATATAGGGTGCAGACTGATTAATCAAAAATCGTAAACAGACATATAACCTTTCTTGATTTTTTTCAGATCCTACTATTTCTACAGCATTCCTACATTCTAAAGATAATTGAAAACGTTCTAGAAACAGACTGATTTGATGAAGTTTCCTTTTTAAATTTGAACGACTCCAGTAAAATTTCATCAATAAATCTTCATAACTACAAATCTTCTTTTCTAATAAATAATCCAACAAGAATAAGCTCGGTTGCTTATATAAAAACATCTGCAATAATACCCACGGAAAAACCCCTTCATTTTCTATATAAATAATCTCCTCTTGCGTCACCTGCATCACTTGATAAACGCAAGGTAAGTCCCTACTCACTTGAAAAATAAATTGACGGATTTCTGATTGAGAACAGTGTAATCGTCTAGCTATAAAACGATACGCTAATCTCTTTTCTGTTGGTAAACTTTGTAATATACGGTACAAACGTAATTCACTTTTCGATAAAAACTCCTGAAACACCTGTTTTTCCTATTTTGACGAGTCTATCTTCACTCACCAAACCCTTCCTAATAAATTCCTTGAAATCTCAAATTTTTAAAACCTTGGTGTAAAGATAGCAGATTTATTTGCACAAAAACGTAAACCTATTAAGTAACAACCTTTAAATTTTGTATATTTTTTATTTTTATAGATACCTTTATTCAATTTTTCGTCTACTAAAGATATTTTTACACTATTTTTCTTATTAAAAGATGCTTATTTATTCTATAAGGCACCCATTAAATATAAAATAATTATCAATTCATTTCTGTTAAATCAACATTTTCCCTGGATATAAAAAACAATCATATTAATCAACTAATGAATAGCATGACTTTACTAACACTATACAATATTTTCCCTATATTTATCCTCAATATACATTGACCTAGCTCATTTTTCTTAATTTTATAACATCTAATAGGCATATTTACATTTGAATAACAAAAATATACAGAGCAAGGTCGCAAACAATTTTCAACCTACACTTCATTTTTCACGTTCTAATTAAATTATTCTATGTTACAATGAACTTATCTAACATCCGAGGTTATATGTATGAATACAAAAGAAAAAGTTTTATCTTACTTAAAAGCACATGAAGAAATTATCTCTGGTGAAAACTTGGCGCAAAAGATTGGCGTGTCTAGAACTGCGATTTGGAAGGCGATTCGTGAATTGGAAAAGCAAGGTTACAATATCGAGCACCAAAAGATGGGCTATCGTTTATTAGCTAGCGATGTCATCGAAACAGCCGCACTGAGTAATCCTTATTTACCCAAAAGTGCAATCTACTATAGTGAAAGTGTAGATTCAACCATGCATCAAGCCAAACAAGCAGCGATAAGTAAGCAAACTGATTTCGCCCTTTTTGTCGCTGAGGAGCAAACACAAGGGCATGGCCGCTTTGGACGAGCTTTCTTCTCACCTAAGGGCCAAATCTATATGAGTCTCTTGCTTTCACCTAACCAACACTTTCAAGAATTACCACAATATACCGTGCTCTCTGCGGTGGCGGTCAGTCAGGCAATCGAGCAATTAACCGGTCTGAATACGCAAATCAAGTGGGTCAATGACATCTATATTGAGGGCAAAAAAGTCTGCGGCATCCTAACTGAGGCGATGAGTGATTTTGAAACCCAACGCATCAGCCATGTGATTATCGGTATCGGGCTAAACTTTTGCATTGATCCGAGTCAGATTCCAGTAGAATTACAGCCTAAGATTTGTGCGTTATATGAAAAAAATCCAGATATTACACGTAATGAGCTGATTCAGTTAATCTGGCAAAATTTCTTTGATTTAATCGCTGCCTTACCTAGTCAAGATTATCTCAAAATCTATCGCGAGAAGTCTTATGTCCTAGGTAAAATCGTCCACTTTAGTCAAAATGGGCAAAATTATAGTGGAAAAGCCTGCGCCATTACCGACCAGGGCGAATTAGTCGTCAATTGTAACGGACAGGAAATGGTACTATCCTCTGGGGAAATTAGCCTCAGCCAAATCGAAAATTAACTTACCAAAAAACCGCTCACCCAACCATTGGATGAACGGCTTTTTTGACTAGAAGAATCGCTTATCATTAAACTTTAGAAGTACGGTGTAAAGACGCACGGAAAATACTTGGCGCCATCGAATACATAATTGATAAGGCGATTAAGGCTACTGCAGCAGAGGCTAGTCCACTCGCCCCATTCATGACTAAAGAGAATAACCATGGCTTCATTCCCCATAAAGCATAGGCACCCCAGAATACCCATCCCGCAACAAAATGCCAGAAGAAGCGCGCACCTGCACCAGCTAAAGCCCCTTTAACAATCGCTAATTTGGCCTTCGCATCGTTATGATCGTGCATCGCTTGCATCAATGGCTCATGATAAAGTCCTGCAAAGCCCGCAAAGGTAAAGGCAATTGGGTATTCAATCAAGGCTTGAACCGGTGTTAAGATATAGGCTGTTCCTGTGACAAAGTACAACATCCCCCATAACAAGCCAGCGAACAAGGCCGGTTTGGTGCCCCGTCGTAACGCAAACAAAGTCAAAGGAATTTGCCCCAAACTAATCGTAAAACTACTGCCGATGTTTAGCGGTACAAAGTGTAGGACCATCGCCAAAGCCGCCATAATCGTCCCTTCTAACAATATTTCCGTCTTTTTATTCATACAAAAAACTCCTCCTTTAGAATCATCACAATTCACAAAGGAGAAGTTGTCGCTCTTCTCATGCTTCACAATTCCTACGCTCGCATAACCGATACAGGTACGAAGGGTTTAGAGTTTCCTCAATCTCAGCCAAATTGGCTCCCCTTTGTGAGTGGATTCTATTTAATTTTTGTTACATCTCTATCATAACACAAAAAATCTAAAGTACAAGTAAAGCGCTTATATTTTTTGTGAAACAAACAATACTTATTCATTTCTTTCGCTATAAATTGTAGCTGTTTCTTTCACAAAATAACCACTTTCACGCCACCTTACTAGATAATGTCAAACAAAGATTTTAGCAGTCAGATTTTGCTACCGACTGCTAAATCCTGCACTTACTATTTTAAGCTTTTGGTACGAAAACTAGATGTTCATTAACGAACGTATCAAAGCCCAATTCACTTAACTCACGGCCATACCCAGAATTTTTAATCCCACCAAATGGTAGTTCTGGATGAGAAGCCCAACCGGAATTAATGAAGGTCATCCCTGTTTCTATTTTTTCAGCGACTTCTTTGGCATGGGTTAAATCTTTAGAAAAGACCGTACTACCTAAACCATAGCTTGAATCATTGGCCAGTTCGATAGCTGCTTCTTCTGAGTCCACTTGATAAATAGAGGCTACCGGACCAAAGATTTCTTGGTTATATATTGGATTGTCCTTAGTAATATCCGTCAAAACAGTCGGCATCACGAAATTACCTGGATGATCAATCGTTTCATCGCCATAAACAACGGTTGCCCCATGATCTTTGGCTAGCTTGATTTGTTCTAAGACTTGTTTTTTCGCCGTGGCTGAAGACAATGGTGCTAAGGTTGTTTCAGGATTCATCGGGTCGCCCCATTTTGCTGCTTTAAATTTTTCGACAACGAGATCGACAAAGCGTTGATAATTTTCTTGACCGACCACAATAAAACGTTTCGAAGAGGTACATACTTGGCCCGCATTGTATAACCGTGCAAAAGGAATCGTATCAGCTAATAACTCAAAATCCGCATCTTCTAAAATAATAAAAGCATCATTTCCACCTAATTCCATCGAGGTTTTCTTCAAATTAGCCCCGGCTTCTTGGGCAATGCTTGCTCCCCCACGTTCAGAGCCTGTCAAACAAACTCCAGCTACTCGCGGATCGGCAATGGCTTTAGACACTAAGTCATAAGATAAGAATAAGTTTTTAAAGGCGCCCGGTTCGACATTAGCTTCATTGACTAGCTCTTCAAAGGCTTGTGCAGATTGCGGACAAATCGAAGCGTGTTTTAAAATAATTGGATTGCCGACCATAAAATTCGGTGCAAAAACGCGCATAATTTGATAAAAAGGAAAATTCCATGGTTCAACAGCGATTAACACACCCGTTGCTTGTTTGACATAATAAGCTTGACCATGCACATCTTCTAACTGTCTAGGTTGTAGGAAAGTTTCAGCCTTATCTGCATAGTAATCGGCAATATCGGCACACAAAGCCACTTCACCCTGAGCTTCCGTGAATAATTTTCCCATGTCTTTGGTTAAAATTTCGGCATACTTATCAAGGTCGCGTCTTAACAATGCAGCAACTTGATGTAACTGTTCTTTACGTTGAGCGAGCAAATCATTTTGACGCCATTTTTTGTATAAAGCATGACCCTTGGCTAAAGCTGCCTCCAAATCTTGCTCGGTAGCGTTATCAAAAGTTGCTAACACTTCATTGGTATATGGGTAAATTGTTTGATATGTCATAAAAATTCCTCCTTTTTTGTTACAACAAATCTAACACTTGATATTATACCACTATAGAAAGCGCTTTTAAAAATGATGTGCTTATGACTTGTAAAATGAAAGCTAATGATTGCGAAATTATCCCTTTTTTGAGAAACTTAGTCACTTTTTTTGCTTCGAGTTTGCAAAGTAAGCGCTTATCTTAAAAAGTCACAGCTGTTCTTTTTCTGGAATTCTTCATTTGGTCAAAATTTGCGAAACTCATTCTTTACAAACAACAAAAAATGCAAGTAATTTGGGCGTCACTTGCCTATAGATTAGTGGTTGATAATATTAGGCTATGACATTGACCCCAAGACAGACCAACGCTTCATCGCTATATTCTAGCACTATCCCGTTTATTTCTAACAGCACTAGCATTACAAGTATTCCAATGTACTTATTTCCATTCAAAAAGGCATGGTTCTTAATTAATACAAAATTCAAAGTTTGCTTTTATTTATTTTAGGTCGTTAAGTAAGCAGCGTAAAATTGCCTAAATGATCATTATTCTTTTCAGTCTAAAGCAGCAAGTTGGCTTGATTCCCTATCAGCATATCAAAATAGCTATACTTTTTCTCATTTTCACAGTAAAATAGTAGTAGCAACAAATCATTCTAGGGGATATCTGTTATGTTATCACTTGATTGAGACGCTTCATCATTTCAAACTTCCTAATTGAGATAAAAAACTGCGCGAGGTGTAAACATGGCATTCTGGTTATTTATGTTTATCGTAACATTATTAATACCATTTTCCTTACTATTAACAGGGTATCTGTGTCCAAAATACAAAACAATAAATCACTCAAGAGGTTATAGAACTTTACGGGCTATGCAAACTCAAGAGACCTGGGAGTTTGCTCAAAAATATTGCGCAAAAATGTCGCTGCTTATGTTCTTACCTACCTTACTCCTGTCCATTATCCTTATGCCTTTAACTATTGATCAGCCAACGAGTACAATCGGATGCACAGGACTAGTTATTAGCCTCATTCAGATGGTAAGTTTTGTTGTCATTATTGCACTTACCGAAAAGGCATTAAAGAAAAAATTCCGCTAAAAATACATGCGTGAGAGGAAATAATCGGTACACTAAGCAAGGGACAGTCTCTTTTTTAGACGAAGGAATGATATTCTCAACTCGTACAACATTGTTATTTTATCAAAAAAAGACACCTTGCAAAATTACAAAGTACCTTGAATCCTTATTCCTTCCACAGAGGTATAATTTATCGATCATTTCTTATACACTCATTTTTTCTCTCATTAATTGTACGTAGCCTTTTGTTTCAATTTTTGAACGAATAAACGCAAACTCCGCCTCGGTTTCTTTTACAAAGGAATCGTAATCCTCTTCTGAAAAATCACCTAAAATTTCAATTTCAATATAATAGCCAAGTCCCTCCACTAAGTCGGCATTGACCGTTCTAGTTTTTTCAAGATTAGTATAGGATTTTCTACATTTATCAATAGTCATAATATTAGAGAAGCCAGCATCTAACATATTTTTTACAAAGTTCATATGCTGCGATTCTAATACAATTTCGTCTTCCTTCCAGAATCCTGGTTTCACGGTGTCTTTCCTTGTAAAAACACCTGATTCTAAATCATTTACTTGACGAAAGCGATAAATATAACTTCCTGGAACATCTTCCTCTGTTTCTTTTCCTCGCTCTTTATAATACTTATCTATTTGTCTATTTTCTGATTCAAATTGATAATTTTGCTCTAAAAATTCAATTACTTTAAGATAATCCTCTTTATCAGCAAATGAAAACCTAACTTCTAATTCCTTCATTCATTTTTCCTTTTCTTTCTTAAAAAAATTCATCTGCAGACCGACTCTAACCCTTTTTTGTCTTTTTGTAAGCTTCTACCATCATTTAACCAAATTCAGACGATAGCTTACTCATTTTCTTCCACATCATCTATCATTTGTTGAATCTCTTCATCGGTAAGTTTACCTTTATATGCATTTTTGACAAATTGAAAGATAAAACTAGGGGCGGCTTGATTCGCTTTAAATTCAATAATTATATTTCGTACGCCTTCTTGTCTTTCTTTTTTTATCCCTTTTTCTTCGCCGATTTTTTCTCCTTCTATTCTTCCCTCTTGTCTTCCTTCTTTAATTCCAATTAAGCGTTCGTCTAGCAGTCTTGCTTCATAGTCCATCAGTTCTCGCCTCTTTTCTGAATCTTGGTTATAATAATCAATTTCCTTCTTTAATTTGCTTGCTAGGGGGTTGGTTTGATTTGGCTTTTGGTTCATCACATCGATAATACCTGCCAAATCATTTGATATGTCACCTTTCGTACCCTTCGAATTGATAAATATATCATGCAAATGTGTATCAAAACACAAATCTCGGATACTGTCTTCATAGCGATGGAATTGATAGCGGCGTAAACCATAGCCGAACGGATCAAACGCACATAAGAAAATAACAAAACTTTCCTTTAAATCGTGGTAGGTTTGTCCTTTCATTAAGGTTTCATTATCAATTTGTGATTGATAATAGCGC
>NZ_JAKUDS010000026.1 GCF_023221775.1 Enterococcus cecorum
GGATCAACTATTCTTTCATCTCTTTTATTTAAAGGATGTAATCTTTTCAGCTGATAAGCGTACAGACTCATAGCCAGTTTCCATTGCTTTACCAATCGATAAAATCATTACTGGATGGAAACGCTCCTCATCTAAATCAAAGGCCGCAGCTAATTGATCTGCTTCAAAACCACCGATTGGATTCGTATCATAGCCATGACTTCTAGCTACTAGCATCAACTGCATGGCCACTAAACTCGCATCAATTTGTACAATACGTTCCATTTGTGCCTTATTTAGACTGTCATACATTGGCACAATCGCAGCTAATTGCTTTTCCATGACTTCTTTTGGCATCAATCCACGTTCCACTGCTTCTTGATAAATATCTCGGGCATATTCTTGACACTTCAAATCCCCAAAAATCAAAATCATGGCTGAAGAAGTTTCGTTTTGTAAAGTGTTAAAGCGAATCAATGGTTTTAACTTAGCTTTTGCTTCCTCACTTTCAACAATCACAAAACGCCAAGGCTGTAAATTGACAGATGACGGCGCTTTAGCAGCTTCATCAATTATTTGTAATAACTCACTATGTTCAATTTTATAAGATGGATCGTAATTTCGAATCGAGCGACGGTTCAATACAATATCTTGAAAATCATTATTATGTACTTGGCTCACAAATATCCTCCTAAAAATAATTTTTTGCTTTAAAAATTTAAAAGCAAAACTATTCTAACATACACTGAGCAAACATAATAATAACTTGCTTATCAATCAGAAATTTGAACCAACCGCTTAATGGGGCCATCTCAAAACTTTACTGTCACTGTTTGAACAGGCACATCATAAAATTTATCTTCTCGGCGGCCTAAGAAATCACGACCTTGTTTTGGAAATAGGGCATAAATCAAGACATCTTCTTCTGATTTCGCATATTGCGCAATTTCTTTAGCAAATTGATCGTATTGGTCTTCTAACAAATCAGCTGGTCGGCAAGTAATGACTTCTTCTTGACCAATGATTTTTTCCTGCATTTCTTTTGAGATTGGCATGGGTGGCCGTCCATATAGCCCTTTGACATAATCTTTAATCTCTTTTGGAATTAATTTATAGCGTTCCCCTGAAATCACATTCATCAAAGATTGCGTACCAACCATTTGTGACAAAGGCGTAACCAATGGAGGATACCCTAAATCCGCCCGCACTTTAGGCACTTCTCTTAAGACTTCTTCGTATTTATCTTGCAAACCTTGCTCTGTTAATTGGCTCAATAAATTCGAAAGCATGCCACCTGGTACTTTATAAAGTAAGGTTTTTGGTTCGACATCTTTGACTTTAGGATTTAATCTCCCTTCTTTTCTGAAACGGTCCCGAATTGGATTAAAGTATTCTGCGATTTCTGAAAGCTTATCGATATCTAGTTTTGTATCAAACCCTAGCTCTGTTAAGGCTAAATCCATGGACTCAGTGGCTGGTTGACTGGTACCGCCCGCAAAAGAAGAAATAGCTGTATCAATAATATCTGCCCCAGCTTTGGCACACATTAAATAAGTCATTTCAGCAATACCACTGGTTGCGTGTGTATGAACTTCAACCGGTACTTTTAAAGCAGCTTTTAATTTGCTCACAAGTTCAAAACCCGTTTGTGGCATTAAGACTCCTGCCATATCCTTGATACAGATTGAATCAGCACCCATCTTTTCCATTTCAACGGCTAAATCAACAAAATAATCCACGGTATGAATCTCACTCGTCGTATAACTAATCGCTGCTTGACAATGGCCGCCAGCTTTTTTCGTCGCACGAATGCAAGTCTCTAAATTACGCACATCATTTAAGGCATCAAATACACGAATAATATCAATGCCATTTTCAACGGATTTTTGTACGAATTTTTCTACGACATCATCGGCATAATTCTTATATCCTAATAAATTTTGACCACGCAACAACATTTGTAACTTCGTATGCTTCACTTCAGCTCGAATTTTACGCAATCTTTCCCATGGATCTTCATTTAAAAAACGTAAGCAAGCATCAAAAGTCGCGCCACCCCACATCTCTAAAGCATAAAATCCTGCTTCATCTAATGTTTTTAAAATTGGTAACATATCTTCTGTACTCATTCTTGTAGCGATTTGACTTTGTTGTGCATCACGTAATATGGTTTCTGTAAAACGTATAACCTTAGACATATTGACCCTTCTTTCTATCTTACTTCTTCACCTTAAATAGTGTAGCCATTAATTTAGAAGCAAGATAAATCAAAATCATCACAACAAAAACGCCACCCCAACCAAATAATAAAATTTCTAGTGCTTTGGCTAAATTCTCAGACATTTTGCTTCCTCACTTTCTACACTAACATGGATAGGACTAACCCACCGGCAATCACCGAGGCAATTTGACCAGAAACATTTGCGCCAGCCGCATGCATTAAAATAAAGTTTTGTGGATCTTCAGCAGTAGCCATTTTTTGAATCACGCGGCTAGACATTGGAAAAGCCGAGATACCCGCTGCCCCAATCATTGGGTTCACTTTGTCTTTCAAGAAGAGATTCAAAAACTTCGCAAATAAAACACCACCAACACTATCCATAATAAAGGCAACTAATCCTAGTGCGATAACCATCAAGGTATCCCAACGCAAAAACTCACTGTATTGCATCTTTACTGAAACAGCTATGCCTAGTAATATACTAACTAAATTCACTAATTCATTTTGGGCACTTAAAGAAAGGCGATCCAAAACCCCACATTCTCTAAGTAAATTACCAAACATTAAAAAGCCCACCAATGGTAGTGAAACCGGTGCAATAATACCGGCAATCACACAAATTACTATTGGGAAGATAATTTTGGCCGTTTGCGAGACATTTTTAGCTTGGTAGTGCATCCGAATACGGCGTTCTTTTTTGGTCGTGACTGCCTTGATGGCAACAGGTTGAATAATTGGTACTAAAGCCATGTAAGAATAAGCAGCCACCATAATCGCTCCTAAATATTTAGAATGTAATGTATTAGCCACAAAAATCGAAGTTGGACCATCAGCTGCACCAATAATCCCAATCGATGCCGCATCATTCAAATCAAAGCCTAGCAAAACAGCCATAATAATTGTAAAGAAAATCCCAAATTGTGCCGCAGCTCCAAATAACAGCAAAGATGGATTTTGTAATAATGGACCAAAATCAATCATTGCTCCAATCCCGATAAAAAGTAACAATGGGAAAAGTTCCGTATTAATCCCTGCTTCAAACAGAATTTGGAATGGACCTTTTTCATTACCGGTCATCAATACTCCAGAAAATGGAAAATTAACTAAAATCGTCCCTAACCCAATTGGTACCAAAAGTGTAGGCTCGTACTCTTTTTTGATTCCCAAATACATCAAGATGCCGCCAATGAGCATCATTACGATACGGCCGGGCTCTTGGGCAAACGCTTGTAAGCTATCTATTAAAGCTTGCATGACCATCCCTCGCAATCTATTCAATCACAATTAATTGATCTCCAGGATTCACCATCGTATTTACTTCAACACAAAGTTGTTTTACCACACCACTTCGATGTGCCACAATTTCATTTTCCATCTTCATCGCTTCTAAAATCATCACTGGTTGATTTTCTTGGACGGAATCTCCAACATTTACCAATAATTTCAAAATATTACCAGGCATAGGGGCAACCAGTGGTTCAACATTACTGGAAACTGGATTAGGAGCTACTGGTGCCTTAGGAGGTTCTGGAGATGCTGGTGCAACTGGCGCAGTTGGAGCTACAGGGGCCGCTGGTACGACTGGAGCTACGGGGGCAGTTCCACCAATTTCTTCCATTTCCACTAAATATTCTTTTCCATCAATTGAGATTTTAAATTTTCTAAGCATAATAATTCCTCCGACTATATTTTTTCTTTAATAGAATGAATTTTCCATTGACTTTCTGGATAAATTTCAGCTGCCAAACTCGCTGCAATCAAGCTAATCACTTTGATATCAGGGTTGACCTGCTTAATGCTTTTTACTTGCCAAGTACTATCAGGAGCCTCTCCTGCACAAATCGCACTGCTAATGACCGCCGCAAGCTCTCTTTGACTTCCTTCTACCTCAACGAACAATGGTATTTCGCGCCACTGTTCACCTGGTTCTTTATTATGAACTTGTTCGGTAAAAGAAGTTGCTATCTCTTGATTATTTTCTAGCCTTTTTCCTTCTTTTTTTCCGAATATTTTTTGCCACCAACGCATGTTAACCACCTCTTAATGTTAGCGTTTACATTTATCTCTAAAAAAATATTTCTCACCATTATTGTAACGCTTTCACAGTTATAATTGCAAGTATTATTAAACCTTTCACATAATTCTCATTGTATTTCAACAAAAAAGAGCAAGGCCGAAACCTTACTCTTTCTCTTCTTTTTTCATTTTGGCAATCATTTGCTTAACCAATATCTCTGGCTTAAATGATTTAAGATGCTCTAATATATATAAAACAATCACTAAAACCAAAATCGCAAAAGCCATAAATAAAGTCTCTAAACCACTTCCATGGGCAAGCAACAATTGCCTCAAGATAGCGGTAATACTGATCAAAACTAAATAGCGCACCGGAATATGATGATCATCACGGACATATCTCAATAACATTAAGATAATCTCTAAAAGGATAAATAATGTGGCTACCTCTTCAATCAAATAATATAAGGAATTGGTACTTTTTAACGGCACAACTTGTTGGAAAATCGAATAAATCGCTTCACCCATGACGATAATGACGATAACGACCAAAATCCCTAACAAAATATCTACCACTGTACTGACAATTTTTTCTAAGGTGCTGATTTGTTTATCGTTCATCTTTTCCCCCTTAAGCCTCTTCTAAATAATCACGAAAAGCACTGTATACTTCAAAATCTTCTGTAGATAAGTAAACATGTAAAATATAATCACGATTATCTGTCATCCACTGCGTAACTGTATTGATAATGAGTGGCATTAATTCTTCTAAAGGATAGCCTGCATCATTAAAGCCAAAAATCGGCAAGACAATCTGTTTCAAATATAATTTGCGCGCTTGATTTAACGACTCATAGTAGCTACTGATGACACATTCATCTGCCTGAGGACATTGCTTATACTTCGGAATAACGGTATGGAAAATATATTTCGTTTTCGCACCAAATCCCGGAGTTACTTTAACCTCACCAGGGCGTAAAGTCATCAAATCATCATAATAATCTACCAAACGTGTACCAATCTTTGTTCGTAACACATAATCCAAACTTTGGGTATTGTCCAAATTAAATTGCAAATTATTCACGACACTATCGGCAGTTAAATTCACCACATCCGCATACTCTAAATAGATCTGACTACGCTTCATGGTTTCTTGATTACGCATAAAAATTGTCATAATCAATTCCTTTGCCAAAAAGTAAGGTCGCCCATATGGATTAAGCATGATGCCATTAATATTAGGCGTTTTAGCAACCATTTCTAAAATTGAAGATATTGGATAAACAACTCCCTTTGTATGGCCATCTTTTTCAAATTCTTCAACATTCGTAAAAGCAACAAAGGCTTCTTGATTATTTTCTACAAACAAACGGAACAATTCCCAAGATTGACCATCCGTTGTCGTTAAAATTTCATCTTTGGTACCTAAATGATAGTTATGATGAGATTGTTTCGTTTTTAATGGATGAACCGGTAAAACAAACTCACCACCCAAATTCATATTTTGACGAATTGCTTCAATTAGCCCAATCGTCTCTTCAATGGACGGATCATCGTCAATCGCCTCTAAAGCTAAATCAATTTGACGATTATCAATCACCGAGTCATCTTCTAAGTCACGTGCAAACTTCACGGTATCTGACTTACGCAAAATTTTGCGGGTAAATTCTAATGGCTGAGGCAAATCTTTCAAGTCATAATATTCTAGACTCAATATTTTGGCAACTTTTTCTTCTAATTGATTGCCCACTGGTACTACCACATAATCACCTTCATGGACGAAAAGATTATCTACCACATAATAATTCTGCTGCCTGGTCTCTTCAATTTCAACCAAAGCATAGATATATTGGCTGATTTCTTTATGACGGTGTGGCAGTGAGGTAAAGATATGGCCTAAAAAAGTACTTCCCTGTAGCATCAAATCATGGATAGCATCTACTAATTCTTTCCAACCAGGGGTAAAAGACATTTGATGTAAATCCCAGTAATATTCTTCAAAAGTGCCATCAATCAACTCAATTTTTAAGTAAACGTCTGAATCATGGACTTTACGACCTTCTTCTTTCCCACGACTATTTTGAGTAGCAAAAACCAATTGAAAACTATTTAACAGTTGACCTAACTCGCGACGTTCGAATTCATAATAAGTTCTTTGATTTACTTCGTCAATTTTTTCATAGGTGATTTTACCTGTGCTCCGACGTAAAGTTAAGGTCTCTTGCAAAATTAAATAGGTTTGTTGTGAAGTCATTAAATTTGAAGGTATATATTTATTTAGATTTTTAACCGTAAAAGTAACGGCTTCAATGCCTTTACCGTACTGTTCAAGCAATTCAGGAATCAAGTCCAATACTTTTTGTTGGAAAATTCCCCATGTTTTTGGGAAATAATCATCGGCACCATAACAAATCACGGAACCATCTTCATCAAAAAATTCTACATTCCATTTGTTTTTCTGTTTGATTTCTGGTCCAGCCCCTTCAGGTAGAACTGGCCAATCCACTAAAGAGGCTTGTCTAATTTCTTGTAACCATTCTTGAGATTTTTGTTCATCAACGACTCCGGAATGATAGGTATAAAGACCCGCTAATCTTGAAAAACTATATTCAAAGTGTTTGTCAACTAAACGTATTTCAATATTAATCTTTTCATTTGGAGCATTGACATTAATATTCATTTGTTTAAACATTGCTATCAACTCTTTCTAAATATAACTGAATAATCTTTTGTTGATTTGAAAATATACTATTAGATAGAGAAGTGAACAAGAAAATTATTATTTTTCAAATTATTATGAAAGCGAAACAATCTGTATTAATTATAAATTTATATCCATCTATATTTCATCTAATTTTATCATAATATGTTGCAATTGTTTAGCCTATATTTTTATTATTTTATAGTTAATAACTATAAAAAAACAAAAGCAAGCCTATTTACTAATATTTATTAGTATTAGGCTTACTATTTACTTGTTTATTGTCACTAAAGTCCCAGTTGGTAATTGTTCAAAAAACCATTTGGCGTCCGGAATAGCCAATTGAATACAGCCGTGTGAAACGCCATCGCCTTCAACACCGAGTTTCAATCCCTGACTCTTAGCATAAGGACCACTATCAGTTTCTTTATCTACACTATGGAATAAATATAATCCCCCATCTTTCCAACCTACAGCATAATCTGCCCCTCCAAATGTGGACCAAAAACTTTTCGCACGATACTCATTCACATGGTAGGTTCCTGTAGGTGTCAAATAACCATTACGAGCCGTTTGACAAAGCATCGTATAGACCGTTTGTTGGCCACTTTTCACATAGACTCGTTTTTTTGAAATAGAGACTTCAATATTTAAATTCTTCACCTGTGCTAAATCTGGTTGAACGCCGCCTGTTTGATAAAAATAATAGTCTTCGTTATGTAAGGTAACTTGATCTTCACAAACCCATCCGAGTACTTCATCAGGAAAAGCAACTTGATACCATAATTTTCCAGCACTTTTGAGCGTTTGTCTGGATACTGCCATTAATGAATGAAATTGTTTCGCATTAGAAAGCTTCTGGGCTTGCTGATTTGGATAGGCATAAATATCCCCTTTCTGAAATAAAAGATGATTGATCTGTTCATTCACTAATATTGCTGGTTCAAGATTTCGCCATGTAAAAGCATCTTTCTCAGTCTGAAAATCTTTCATGACGGTGAATGGTTCTCTCAAAGAAATAGCCTCTGGATTTTGAATAGATGGTTGAGTACTCTCTTTCTTCGGAGAATCCTTCTCTTCTGTAACTTTCTTTTTTTTATTTGAACTTTGTGTGGAAGTTTTTTCTTCTTGCGCTTGTGTAAAGGTCGTGGCTACAACAGTCTGTTCGCTCTTTAACGTATGAAAATCACCAGCAATAAACTTTTCCAAATTCATGCCACAATAAAAGAGTAAGACACCACTTACAACAAATACGATAAATTTTTTCATATTTCCCCCAAAAATATTCATTCAATAATTTACATTGTAAGTAAGATTCAGTAAAATTACAAGTAAGGTGTTCAAGATGTAATCAATCTTTCACTTACCTGTTACATATTCATGAAACGAATAAAATGAATGGAGTGATCATTTGGTTAAGAAGAAAAAGCGACGTCGATTGAAGAAAAAATGGCGATACCGCTTCTCGCTATTAGCAATCCTTTTAGCATTGTGGCTCATTCTTGGTCCAATTCGTCACCACTTTTTCACACCAACGGCCAAAAGTGAAACAACTACTACAACCACTGCTAAGAAGCAAAAGAAAAAGATACCAAAACATACGTGGACTGAACAAACTTTCTTGAAAGTAGCTGAAAGAAATATTAATTTATACACGAATGCAGATAAAAATAGTGCCATTATCGAACCCATTCCAGCTGGAGAAATCCTAAGCTATCAAACTGAGCAAAATGGATATTACGAAGTGACTACCAATAAGGGAAATCACGGATTTGTCTCCTATGAAGATGTCACAAAGTTTACGCAACCAATCAGTCAAAAATGGCAATCCTTAGAGAATGCAATCATCGTTTTAGATCCAGGACATGGCGGGGACGATGCTGGGGCGATGAGTAACGATGAAAAATATTATGAAAAAGATATGTCTATGGCGATGGCTAAAACTGTCCAAAAAGCATTAGAAAAAGCCGGTGCAAAAGTAATCCTTACACACGAAAGTAGCGATCAATACATTTATTTAGATGATATTAATAAACTATCCATGGAAAAAAGGGCTGATGTCTTTTTAAGTTTTCATTTTGACTCAGCGGATTACGCAAATTACGGAACTGGGATTACCACCTACTACTATTATGATAAGTACAAAGATTTAGCCCAAGATATCAACGAACAATTACAAAATTTAGGACTAGAAAATCGTGGAATTCAATATGCCAGTTATGAAGTCCTTAGAGAAACCACACAACCATCTTTGCTACTTGAATTAGGTTATATGAATAATGATACAGATATTCAATATATCACCAGCCCAGATTATCGTCAAAAAGTGGCAGAGGATATTGTTAAAGGTTTAGAAAAATACTTCAATAGTTAAAAAGGGGCTGACCCAAAAGTATTTTAGCAAGATAATTAAAAAAAGAAATCCTTATGATGAAATAAATAATTAATAAAAGACAAAGAAAATCCGAATGTTCAACTTGATTACTCATAAAATCAACAATGAACGTTCGGATTATTTATATACTCATTTTTTATTAGAGACTAATGGGTCAGCCCCTTTTCGAGAGTCGACTCTCTTCATTAGGAAAGGCGAATACCTTGAAACATCTCATTTTTCTGTCTAAATAGACAAAGTTTATTCGTTGGACTTAAGAGCATCAATCATATTGATATGTTTTAAACGAAAATGTGTAATGAGCATTACGATAACTGTAAAGATAATCGTCATACTACTTGCTAGAAGATAGGCGCTGGCATGGATTTTAATCGGAAAAATCACCTGGTTAAAAGATACTTGATGTAAAATAAAACCTGTGAGAATGTAACCCACACCGAACCCTAGCAAGATTCCCACAAGTGTAAAGATCATGTTTTCACGAACAATATACATCGTCACTTCATTATGATAAAAACCAAGCACTTTGATTGTTGATAATTCACGGATTCGCTCAGAAATATTGATATTCGTCAAATTATATAATACAACCAAGGCGAGCATACCAGATAATACCACAAAGATAACTACAATAATATCTAGGTTATCGGTCATTTTCTTCTGCAGCTTGATTTGACCTGTCATTAATGTGATATTATTGACCTTTCCCGTTTGGAGTACCTTTTTTGAAAATTGTTTTTCTTGAGCTTTACTCATATATTTTGATTGGACTAATAATGTATTCTCTTGATAGTCCTCATTCAAAATTTTTTCGCTATAGGCCTTAGATAAATAAATGAAATTCCCGATATAATATTTTGCCACTGCTGCCACCTTTACTTGATATTTCTTCCCTTCGCTATCTTGTAAAGTCAGCTTATCTCCTTTTTGCAAGTTATATTCTTTAGCAAACGGATGGGTAATAATTGCCCCACTATCCGATAATTTTAACTGTCTATTTTGCAGATCTTTTAGATGCACAAACGATTCATATTTTTTATCCTTATCAAAACTCATGACCTGTACCGCTTTTTTGTGATATTCCATCGACTGCATATCTACTGCTAGCGTAGCCGTCACATGTTGATTTTGATATAAGACTTTTTCAACCTCGGCGCGAGATTTTGCGGTAGTATCATTAAGAGAAACGATCCCTTGATAATCAACAATTGGCCCAAAATGTTCTCCGATAACAGCTTGTAAAGAGTGCTTCAATCCAACGCCTGAAACCATTAATCCACAACATCCCGCAATCCCAATAATTGCCATAATCATACGCGATTTATAACGGAAAATATTGCGATAACTAACCTTTTGATTAAAGCTAAACCGAGACCAAAGTGGGGTAATAGATTCCAGTAATATTCGTTTACCTGGCTTAGGTGCTTTTGGTAATAAAAGATAGGCTGGTTTCTCATGTAGTTCTTTTACTAAAACCATCGCCACCGCCCCTAATGAAGCAAAAATACAAGCAATAATTGAAAGTACGATTGCTCCTGTCGCATAGGATAAATGTAAGGTATCAAAAATAAAATTAGCCGTTAAAAATAAATTTATAATATATGGTAACGAATGGGTCCCAGCCACGGTTCCTAATACAATTCCTAAAAAAGTAGCCAGACTCGCATATAAAATATATTTTTGTGCAATCGTCCACTTTCCATAACCCATGGCTTTTAAGATACCGATTTCCCGTCGATTCTCCTCTACCATCCGCGTCATGGTACTAAAAGTAATCAAAGCTGCAATAAAGAAAAAGAAAACTGGAAAGACATTAGCAATCCCATCAATTTGCGTCGTTAATTCTCCATAACTTTTAATTCCTGCATTTTCATCTTGGGTATAATACAAATACTTCGGTTCTTTTAGTTGCGCCACTTTTTTCTTTTGTTTATCAAGTTGTGCTTGTTGATTATTCAGTTCAATTTCTTGCTTTTGTAAATCCTGTTGCGCTTCCTTTATTTTTTCTTGAGCCGCTTGGGGAAGCAGTGACATCATCGCTACCTGCTGATTCATTTGCAGTTTTGCTTGCTGCAATTGTTGCTTGCCTGCATCAAGCTGTTTTTGCGCATCATTGATTGGCTGATTTGCTTGAGCCTTCATTTCCGCCAATCGTTGACTCGGACGATTTTTTAAAACTTTTTTGACCTTAGATAATTTTTGTGCAACTTGTTTCTCATAAGATTTTGTATAGACACTCTGCTTTTTTAAATCAGGAAAAGAAAGAGAAATCGTACTATAAACATCTGCTTTGAAGTTATCCTTTGGTATATAGACAAAATAATCTACAGAGCCATTGCCTACCGTACTTGCGCCTCTTTCATTATTCGATACAAATAACGGCGAATCTACAAATCCCACTAATTTATACGTTTTTCGACGCAAATCATCTGGTAAATCAAAAGTTAAAGTTTGTCCTAAATGAAATCCTGATTTTTTAGCCTTACTATCCATCACTATCTCATTTGCTTTTTGTGGCAGACGTCCAGATTTTACTTTTAATTGATTCAATTGCTTTTTGTGATAGCTTAATAGCTCATAAACTCGATTAGCCTTCGTATCTGCATAATATAAGAAGTAACCTGGATTAACCGTAGCATCCAATTTTTTTACTGCAGCTACATCTTTTTTCGTCAAGCCGCCTGTAGAGATAATCTGAATATCACTAGCCTTTAAATCTCTTAATTCCTGGTTAGCCGAATGTTGTAAACTAGGTGCCGCTGCCTTTACACCTACAAACAAAAACACCCCCAGAAAAATAATCATCATAATAGAGAAAAAGCGGCCCTTCGATTGCTTAATTTCTCTTAAACTAGCTTTAAAATAGGTTCTATGTTTCATCATCATCACCTACCAAACAAGTTCATCAATTGATTTTGGATGAGGATTTTCTTCTATTTTTTGCACCTTAGCATCGTTAATATGAATCACACGGTTAGCAATCGGAGCCAAAGACGAATTATGGGTAATAATCAAGACCGTATTGCCATGCACTTGACTAACTTGTTGCAATAATTTCAAAATCATCTTACCCGTCTGAAAATCTAATGCGCCAGTCGGTTCATCACAGAGCAGTAACTTAGGATTTTTAGCCAAAGCCCGTGCGATAGAGACCCGTTGCTGCTCGCCTCCTGATAATTGTGCTGGGAAATTATCCAAACGGTTTTCTAAGCCGACAAGTTTTAACACTTCCACCGGATCCATCGCATCTTTCACGAGTTCTGTTGCCAATTCCACATTTTCCTTGGCAGTTAAATTAGGAACTAAATTATAAAACTGAAAGACAAAACCCACATCTAATCGTCGGTAGGTCGTTAATTCTTTTTCATTAAACTTCGCAATGTCTACACCATCCACAAAAATTTCCCCTTCATCTGGTGTATCCATGCCTCCTAAAATATTCAGTACGGTAGACTTGCCCGCACCACTCGGACCTAGAATAATCGCTAGTTCTCCCTTCTTGACAGAAAAAGACAGTCGATTATTCGCTGTAATGGTGGTCTCACCCATTTGGTAATGTTTGGATTCATTTTTCACTTCGATATATTCCATGAAATTTTCCTCGCCTTACGTATTGATTATTTGTACACAGTGTTGAATTTTTAACACACTGTTAGTATACTATGGTTAATAAGAAAGCTCAAGAAACAATCTACAACGCTATGCCATGAACTGAACACATTTTTAGAAACTGTTCATCATCAGAAAGGAAGATTTTTATGGCTGGAACAATTGATAATCGTCGGAGTCAATTTACCAAACAAATCATTCAACAGACCTTTTTTGACTTACTTAAAGAAAAAGACTTAAACAAAATAACCGTGAAAGAAATTGCCGAAAAAGCAGATATTAATCGGGGAACTTTTTATCGCTACTATACCGATGTGCTAGACTTATATAACAAAATTCAGACAAGCTATATCCAAACCGTCAAGCAAGAATTTTCGGAAAGTGATTTAAATCTAGAAAAAAGTCTGACTACGCTCCTCAATTTTGTCAAAAAAGATGAAGGCTTGCAAATACTTGTTTTAAAAAGTAGTCAAAGTGATAAATTCACCGAACAAGTCTTGCTTAGTGTCAAAAATCTCTCATTACAAAACTTTGCCTTGAATTTTCCACAAGCGAGTCCTTTTGAATTGGAACTCTCTTTTGCCTTTTTCACTTCAGGAGCCATCTCTTTAATCAAATATTGGCTAGAAGAAGATATCGATTATCCTATTGAAAAAATCGTACAACTTCTTATCCAATTAACACAAACGGCTCATTTTACCAAAAATTCATAATGATTCGGTCCAAAGGTGGATGAAATGTGCCTTCATTTTGTGTATAATAAGTGCAAATGAAAAAAATAACTTAGTAGTTAGGAGTTTAAAAATGAAAATTACCAAAAGAAACTTTGTCGTATCCATCCTTTTAAGTTTAGTCACTTGTGGGATTTATTCACTTTACTGGATGGTGATGCTAAACGATGAAATTCACAACATTTATGAATCTATGTATCCCGAAGACTTAAGCACCACTCGGGTTTCTGGCGCCTTATTATTAGTCTTTACCTTTATTACTTGTGGTATCTATAGCTTTTATTGGTACTACAAGATGGGAACTTTATGTAACAAAATCTCTAAAAACAGCAGCAATTTTGATTTAATCTTCTTAATTTTAGCGATTTTCCAATTACCTATTGTCAATATGTGTATTATGCAAAATATCGAAAATAATTTCTTTGATGAATATGAATTCTAAAAAAACAATAACAAAAAGCCAAATACAAAAAGAAATCCGATACCTTTTGATCATTTTAGGTGTCGGATTTGGCTATTATCTTTGGTTAAATTTCACCCATTTAGGTATTCCCTGTCCATTTCGTACAATTACTGGTTGGTTATGCCCTGGATGTGGAATTACGCATATGTTATCTGCACTAATTCAGCTAGACTTTCATACCGCCTACTTGGAAAATCCGTTTTTATTACTGACTTCACCATTTTTGATTGGTGAAATTATCTATCAACGCTATTTGCAACTCACGAAACAAGTAAATCCTCAGTGGAATCAAATCTTATTATGGCTATATGTGATTGCCTTAATCATCTTTGGTATCCTACGCAATTTATAAACACTTAAACAAGTAGTTTCATGCTGCTTGTTTTTTTATTTTAAATCTCGCAAATTTTCCAAATCATTTAAATCAAAACCTAACTCGTCCTCTTGATACATCAAATCATACGAATCATAAAGTCCTAGCAGGTAGCCTACACCAATCTCATCTTCCGCCCATTCTGCCTCACCTTTACCTAATTTCAACAAGGCCGCCTTAGCCCAATCAGACATTGGCAAATGCGTAATGGGTGTTTTAGAATGATCAGACAAGAGCTCATGTAATTTTGCCAACGTTTCCTCACTCTCATCCTTTAGCACCACTGCTCGGATACAAAATTTCATACAATAAAAAAACGACCTATCTTTCATCCCCATCACCATCGCCTCCAATACAAAATATCTAATAAAACTTTTCATTCTCTATACTCAAGCAGTTCAATACCATTCATTATTTTCTTTTTCATCATAATGATTTTGAGGATTTTTATGCCTTACTTTCTTTAATTGACTTTCATCACGCCATTTAGGTTCATATGAATAATCAAGCGGTTCAACCATATAAGATCCAGGACCAGATATATAAACAACAATCGCCCGCTTTCCAGTGACTTTATCAATAACTTCATCATATTCCCGAATAACCATGACCGATTCCTCCAATAATTTTCTCAACAAATTCGTGAAGCTTATAACATTTTAGTTTCCAATTCCTAGTAGCTTTTCCATTTTCGTTACTAATCTTCTATACTTGCGATGTTCATCTCCTGTATTGATCACATATTCATTAGCGCCAATATTTAGCGCTTGATATAGACCACCAAGGATCCCTCTTTGTTCTTCTGTCATCTGAGTAAGCTGACTATACTTATTGTAGTATACCTTCCAATTATGATAAATTCTTTTATTTAATTTTTGATATCAATCGTCCATATTTTTCTTCTCCAATCATCATCAATCACCACTTGCTATTTCCTATTTTACTCAAATAGCACAGGAAAAGGAGCAAAATTGATACATTTTACGTGCTATTCAGCTAATTATTTCTTAACTTATGAACAAGTTAACATAATGCGTATAACCAAATAGCAATCAAAGATAAATGTAGGTGAAAATGAATATTAAATAAATAATAACGTACACAAGCAAAAAAAGACTCAGGAAACACAATCGTTTCCTGAGTCATAAACTCTAATTAAATAACAAATTATTTAACTGTTACAGTTGCTCCAGCTTCTTCTAAAGCAGCTTTAAGAGCTTCTGCTTCTTCTTTAGAGATTCCTTCTTTAACTGGTGCAGGAGCGCCATCTACAACAGCTTTAGCTTCTTTCAAGCCTAAGCCAGTAGCTTCACGAACTGCTTTGATAACTTTAACTTTTTGGTCGCCAGCAGCTGTTAATTCAACAGTGAATTCTGTTTGTTCTTCAGCAGCAGCTGCACCACCAGCAGCAGCAACAGCTACAGGAGCTGCAGCAGATACGCCAAATTCTTCTTCGATAGCTTTAACTAAGTCGTTTAATTCTAAGATTGTTGCGCCTTTTAGCTCTTCAACAATGTTTTCAATGTTTAATGCCATTATGATTTTCCTCCAATATTTTAAATAATTAATATGTTTTCAAATTGCATCAATTTCTGATTGATTAAGCAGCGATTAAGCCACTTCTTCGTTCTTTTCTGCCACAGCTTTGACAGCGTATGCCACGTTGCGGACTGGAGCTTGAAGAACAGATAGTAACATAGATAGTAATCCTTCGCGGTTTGGTAATTTTGCCAATGCATGGATTTCTTCCAATGATGCCACTTTACCTTCGATGATACCACCTTTGATTTCTAATGCTTTTGCTTCTTTAGCAAATTCATCCATAATCTTAGCTGGTGCGACTACATCTTCGTTACTGAATGCTACAGCAGTAGGACCTGTGAATACTTCATCAAGACCTTCTAAACCAGCAGCTTTAGCAGCACGAGAAAGGATAGAATTTTTGATAACTTTCATTTCTACGTTTGCTTCGCGTAATTGTTTACGTAAACGAGTTACTTCATCAACTGTTAATCCACGGTAATCAACGATTACTACAGATGCAGCAGCGTTGAATTTTTCTGTAACTTCTTCAACAATAGCAGCTTTTTTAGCGATAGTTGCTTCACTCATTATACTTTCACCTCCTGATTTTGATGGAAGAGTTTCTCTATACGAAAAAACTCTATGCCACCGTAGACATAGAGGGACCATTGATCTTATCAATAAATGTCCTCGGTAGGATTTATGAGTTACCTCACCTACTGTCTTCGGTACAGTTAATTATTTAACCTTGTCCACTTTACCATGATAAAGTGGACAAGTCAACACTTTCTTTCTAAAAATTAGAAACTTGCTTGGTCAACATGGATTCCAGGACCAAATGTTGTTGTAATTGTAATGTTCTTCATGTATTGACCTTTAGCAGCAGATGGTTTTGCTTTTACTAAAACGTCATGAATAGTCTTGAAGTTTTCAACTAATTTTTCGTTGTCGAATGACACTTTACCGATTGGCACATGAATGTTACCGTTACGGTCTACACGGTAAGTTACTTTACCAGCTTTTACTTCGTTAACTGCTTTTGTAACGTCCATTGTAACAGTACCAGTTTTAGGGTTTGGCATTAAGCCTTTAGGACCTAAGACACGACCTAATTTACCAACTTCAGCCATCATATCAGGAGTTGCTACGACAACGTCAAAGTCGAACCAACCACCTTGAATTTTTTGTACTAAGTCTGCTTCACCAACATAGTCAGCACCAGCAGCTTCTGCTTCTTTTGCTTTTTCGCCACGTGCAAATACTAAGACAGATTGAGTTTTACCAGTACCATTTGGTAATACAACAGCACCACGAATTTGTTGGTCTGCTTTCTTAGGATCTACATTTAAACGGTAAGCAACTTCAACAGTTGCATCAAATTTTGCAAAGTTTGTTTCTTTTGCTAAAGCTACAGCTTCTTCAACAGAGTATAATTTCGCAGCTTCAACTTTTTTCAATGCTTCTTGCATTTTTTTGCTTTTTTTAGCCATTAGTTTTCCTCCTTGATGTGGTTATAACGGTAGAACCTCCCACGTGTTTTATATTTTTCAATATAAAGCCAACTGAGAAGCTACGCTAGGGTTTGCAGAAATTATTCTACAGTGATACCCATGCTTCGTGCAGTTCCTTCAACCATGCGCATTGCAGCTTCAACAGATGCAGCGTTTAGGTCTTCCATTTTCAACTCAGCGATTTCTCTTACTTGATCGCTAGTAACTTTGGCAACTTTAGTTTTGTTAGGCACACCTGAGCCTTTTTCAATTTTAGCAGCTTTCTTTAATAATACTGCAGCTGGTGGTGTTTTTGTAACGAATGTGAATGAACGGTCTTCGTATACAGAAATCACAACCGGAATAATTAAACCTGCTTGATCAGCGGTACGAGCATTGAATTCTTTAGTGAATCCCATGATGTTAACCCCTGCTTGACCTAATGCAGGACCTACTGGTGGAGCTGGTGTTGCTTTACCTGCAGGAATTTGCAATTTAACAATTTTTTCTACTTTCTTTGCCACGAGACATACCTCCTTGAGTCCGTGATGTGGTTAATTGGAGCTCAAAATTTCTCCTCCCACGTAATGTACACTTTTTCGTGCACACTGGAATAGTATAGCGTAAGATTTTACAGTTTTCAACTATTTTTTCAAAGTTTTTTCAAAAAATTTATTTCCAAAGTATTTCTGCGATTTTCTTATCTACTTTTGGATTAGCATGAAGCGCTGAATGTTGGGCTAAAATTCCTTTAAACACAAAAGTTTCAACGGGTATTTGTTGACTGGATAATAATTGATTGACGGCAAGGGCTGAAGTAAGTGGCACAGTGCCATCGCTTAAATCAGACGCGGTTAATTGTCCCGCAAATAAGCTCACTTGGACATTTTTAGGGAAATTGGCGATATTATTTTGAAAATCTTGATACCGTGGGCTAATCTGTGTCGGTCCTTGTTGTAATAATTGATCCATACTTTGTTCATTTGAAGTATCTAAAAATTCATTAAACGGTGCTGCAATCGAAATAAAATGCGTAACCGTTGGCAGTTCGCCCTGATTTTGATACGTTTCTAAAAAGCGAAATAGGCTTACCCCACCCATCGAATGTCCGACTACATTGACTTTTTCAACATGATATTGGGCTTTCACAAATTGTAAAGCTTGATAAATCCATTCGGCCTGATTCCATTCATTGTTTTTATTATCAGCAAATAATACATTTATGAGTACTGGTTTGTCTGCTTGTTCAAATGTCCCGGATATCTGAATCGTGCCATCTGTATTCACGGTCAAATCCAGCGTATGTGTTGCTTGATAACGGGAACAAAGGCGTTGAATCATCCCACCCATCGAATGTTTTGTCCCGCCATATCCGTGAAAAAATAAAGTGACCGGATATGATTTAACTTCTTTTTGTGTTGAAGTGACTTGTTTGTGATTACTATGCGCTGCTTTTGGTGCGGTTTCTTTATTACTTGGCCAGAAAACCCAAAGTAAAACAATCATCACCCCGACTGCCAATAAACCAAGTATGCGATAAAGTTGCTTTTTCATAATTAATCTCCTTAATTGCTATTCAAAGATTAATATACGCTAGATCCAAAAGAATGCAATGATTGATAGAAAACATTCAAGAAACCTTAATAAAAATACAGAGCACTTATGAAGTACTCCGTATTATAACAATCAATCTAAATAAGTATCTAATTTTTCTAAAGCTGAGATGAGTAAAGCAACAAACGCTTCACGATTTACTTTTTTTAAAATGAATACATGATTAACATGAGTGGGTAGTTTTCGTTGATCTATATAAGTCAAACCTCTTGCTGGTGATTCATCGGTTATCACATGGACATCACCATTAATTCCATCGAATATTTCGGGATTTAATAGATAACTGATGGCACATAAGTCATGAATTGGAGAATTTTCAAATCCATATTTTTTCCCTGATTCATTATAAAAACTTAGCAATTCATAAGCTAACCGACTTGCTTTCCCTTTGTTTTTTAAACTATTAATTTCGCAAACAGTAATTTCTGCTTGTTCTGTGACATCAAGCCCCGACATTACAATTGGAATACCTGATTGAAATACAATTTCAGCAGCCTCAGGATCAACATAAATATTAAATTCAGCCAATGGTGAATAGTTACCATGCGTAATTCCTCCACCCATAATTGAAATCAAGTCAATTTTACTTTTTATCTCAGGAAAAGTTTTGATTAATAGCGCAATATTTGTTAGTGGTCCGATACCGACAATTGTTACTGGTGTTGGCGAACTAATAATTTTTTGATACATAAACATTACAGCATTCGTACTGATAATTGGGTAATTATTCTCTTTGAAAGTAGGTCCGTCCATTCCACTATCACCATGAGCTTCTGGCGCAGTTTGTAGTTTTTTCACCAATGGACCAGCTTGACCAGAGGCTAATGGTATCTTTGCATTTAAGAAATGGAGTATGTTTTTGGCGTTTCTAGTAACCTTTTCTAAACTATTATTTCCTCCGATAGTTGTTACACCCAATATATTCAATTTCTCACTAGCAAATGCAGTCATAATCGCTAAGGCATCATCATGGCCTGGATCACAATCAATAATTATATTTTTCAAGATAACACCTCATTTAATTCAGACATTGTTAAGATATCTTTTTTACCAAACTCTTTTGCCAATTGACAAATATATGGTTGTTGTAGATGACTTAACTTTAATAAATTTTCATCCCAAAAAATTTCTCTGGGGCTTCCTTCTTTTTGTAGACGATGATTGGCAAAAACTAATACCCTAGAAAAATTCTCTGCGACAAATTCCATATCATGTGTAATTGTAATAACTAATTTTCCTTGTTTAACTAATTCAGAAATAATAGTACTCAATAACTCGACTGACTGCTTATCTTGGCCAGCTGTTGGTTCATCCAAAATAATCACATCTGGATTTGTAGCAATTACCGCCGCTATAGTAATAAATTTTCGCTTTGAATAGGACAAATTATAAGGATGTTCATTCAAATAATTTTCTAAACCACAGAGTTTTGCAGCTGTTTTTACTTGTGATTGCCATTCATCTTTTGCCATTTTTTGAATTTTAGGACCAAAAGCAATTTCTTTTTCTATTGTTTCCTGAAAAATTTGGTCATCCGGATTTTGAAATACATATCCAATTTTTCGAGCAATTTTTGCACTTGATAATGCTGCTAGGTTTTGGTTATCATAATAGATTTCACCTATCGTAGGGCGTAACAACCCATTCATCAATTTGACAGTAGTTGTTTTACCTGCACCATTTTGACCAATAATGGCTACTGACTCTCCTAAATGAAATTTTAAATTTAAATTTTCAATTGCAGTAAACCCATTTGGATAAGTAAAACTAACATTCCTTAGTTCTAATGTCATTTTCTTCACTCTCTTTCCAGCTCTGAACTTCTCTAAGCGTAAGTGGCAATTTTTCAGTATCGTGTTGCAAATAAAATGCTGTAACTTTAGGAATAGGAAGCTGATTTTCTCGCATTAAGGGATTAGTAAAAACATAACGACAGTCACCTTTCAATAAAACAGCATGATCCTTCACTACAATAATCTCATCGCAATATTCTGCCAATAAATCTATTTTATGCTCAACAATTACCACCGTTTTCCCTTGTTTTTTAAGACTAGCTACAACATTAAATACCTCTTCTGTTCCTTTAGGGTCGAGTTGTGAAGTTGGTTCATCTAAAATAATTATTTCGGGATTTAAAGCAATGACTGAAGCTAAGGCAACTCTTTGTTTTTGACCTCCTGATAACTCAAAAGGATTCCGGTCTTTTAGATCTTCTAACTGAAACATCTCAAGAATTTCTGTTACTCTTTGGTGCATAGTTGCGTAATCCACCCCCATATTTTCCATCCCGAAAGCAATTTCTTCTTCAACAGTATCCTTTACACCCGAAATTTGTGTGAATGGATTTTGAGAAGAATAACCAATATATTCGGCTAATTCACCAATATTTTTTTCTTTTAGTGGTTTACCTTCAAATAGTACTTCACCAGATAGATTTCCCATAAAAATACTAGGAATAAAGCCACGTAGAATATTGCAGAGTGTCGTCTTACCTGATTGATTAGGGCCGATGATGCCATATATTTTTCCTTGTTCTATCTCAATATTCACGTCTTTAATAGCAAATTCATTTGTTAATGGATATTGATATGAAACATTATGCAAACTAATAAGACTCATAATAAACCTCCAAAAAATAAAACTAAAAGTACTACACATCCAATACATATCACATAATCAACCACTGTTTTACGTATAATATAATAAGATGTTTTTGACTTGCTAGATGAAAAACCTCTTGCTTCTAAAGTCAACACTCTTTCATCGGTTTGTTGAATCGAAGTTAAAATAAGGGGACCAATCATAGGTATAAAGGCATTCATCCGTACCCATAAATTTCCATCAGTTTCTACCCCACGTGCTTTTTGTGCATCCGTAATTGTTTGCGAGAGTTTAGACATTTGTGGAATTAATTGAATGGTAGAAGAAATGACAAAAGTAAGTTTTTTAGAAAAATGAGCCTTCTCCATTGCATACACAATATCCTTCACACTTGTGACTAAGAAAAACCAAATGATTATCGAACTAATAGCTACAATTCTTGAAGACAATTGAATACTATTTTGCAAACCTAAATTCGAAAACTTAATAAAGAGCCATATAATTTGACTATCTGGATTGCTTACAATAAATACTTGAACTAAAAATATAAAGATAACGATTAAAAAGATAGATTTTAGAAAAACCTTTATAAAATCAACAATCACACCTGAAAGTATGCATAGCAAGATTGTAAACGCGAATATTACCCATTGATAGCTATTTTCAGTTGCGAACATACTCACTAATATAGCTGTTAACACAATCATCAATTTGGTTGACGGATACCACTTACCAACTAAACTATTCATTTTCTTCACATCCTTTATGAAATATAAATCGAACCGTAATTTAGCTTCACTAGAAATCTATCAGGGATTCGGCGCACCACAAGGTAACTAATTGCAAAGTTCAATATTGTATTAACAGTCCCTGTAATCATATTTGTTGACATCACTGAATTCCACAATTGTTTTCCAGTAGCTAAAAATGCAGCAGTAACAATATCCGTACCCGCACCAGTAATTCCGCCAAACATAAACACAGTTACAATTGCCGAGCTGAATGCTGAAACAACTGTTAAAATGATAAATGAGAAAATAATACCTATAAAATTCTTAAAGAAATGCCATCTTGAAAAATACCCTGCAACTAATCCCACGCTCATTGAGACCAAGCCAAATGGAATAGCAATTGGGTTTAGCATTCCATTCACAACATTACCTAATAATCCAGTAGCTAATCCTACCCATGGACCAGCAATCATAGCAACCAAATAAGTACCAATCATGTCTACAAATACCGGTAATTTTAAAATAGTACATAATTGGTAACCAACGACATTTAATGACACACCAACAGGAATCAGCATTAATGCATGTAAAGTGAAGTCATACTTTAATCCTCTTTTCATTCAATTTGCCTACTTTCATTAATATTTGCAATCAGTTTAAACCGTTTACAACTTGAGTATATAAAAAAAGAGGAAATCTCCATAGGCCATATGGCACATTAGAGACATCCTCATTCAATATTTTTCATATTCATTATCAATCGCTCGTAATTTTGTTCGTCAATATAAATTTTGCGCTGAAGATTAGTTAATTCTCCGTTAGCTATTAATTGTTGATAGGATCTACTTACAGTTCGAATACTTAGACCTAATTGATTCCCAATTTGTGATCTATTTAGATGCACTTTTACAAATTCACTATTTTGTACCTTATTTTGGCGATAATACTCAATCATAAACTGTCTCACGCGATCAATACCTTCTAAATGAGTGAAAAGACCATCTCTGCGTGAACTGCGATATAAATCATTCGACAATAAATTAGCACTCACCCTTAATAGCTGGATATCATTCATAATCCAATCATAAACTATCTCAGAAGGAACCTTATAACAAATTAGATCAGTGAAACAAGTCACCGTAGCAATAATTTGGGGCTTCTTCGCCATTACTTCAAGTAAACCTATACTCCCATTTGTATGATCAAGTGTAAAATAATCATACTGGCTACCATCTTCATAGTACTTTGTCCCAACTGCTTGTCCTTGTACAATAAAGTAAATATAATCTGGAAAATCCCCACGATAGACAATTACTTTTCCCTTTGGATAAGTTAACATTGGAAATCTATCCACAACTCTTTCTCTAACCATACTAAAGTTAAGGGTATGATTTACGCCATATTGCTGCCATAGATTTTCTAACTTTTTCATGAACCTCAACTCTTAATCTCAATTTACATAAAAATTATAGCAAAATACCAAAAAGAAGCCAAGAATCCTTGACTTCTAATATTTTTATACAATCACCGTCAAACTTGCGGCAAATATAATGAGTACCAACCCTAAAATTGTTACTGCCATCTCTTTTTTGGTTTTTGCTTGTTTTAAGAAATAAATCCCTGTTAAAGTCGCTAAAACTACTGATGTTTGTGACAAAATAAAACCAGTAGCCAACCCATTCATATCTGGTTGGGCAGAAATCAAATAAGTCAATGCAGCGAACGCAAAGAAGAAACCTGAAAAAATTTGTTTATAAGAAACTGCTTCTTGTAATGCTAAAGGTTCATTTGTCTTGAAATGATTATAAAAGTCGTAAACCACTGCAACTAAAACCATGCCAATTGCTTGTGGTAAGAAAGCTTGCATTCCCGTTAAACTAGTCGCTTGTGGGGCAGCAGAATAGGCCCAATAACCGATTTCACCCACGGCTAAAATCAATACGGCTTTTTGTAGATGCGCTTGGTGTTCCGTATTTTTATGTTCACTCCAAACCGTCATCCAGGCACCTAAAATAATTAAGACTAAAGCCAAGGCACCAATGATTTTATCCATCGTACTTGGCCAATCGCCTAAAGCAATTACACCCCATAAAGAAGCACCAAGTAATTGAAAAGCAGTTGTAATTGGCATCGCACGTGAAGAACCAATTAAAGTAAAGCTATAAAAAGTTAGAATTTGTGCACTTGCCCAACCAATTCCTGAAAGAATCGCAAACAGTAAATCATGGCCCGTTGGTAGTGCGATTCCTTGTGTCATATTAAAAATAAGGGCAAAAATCAAGGTTCCTAGAGTCGCACCTAAAATCTGATTACTTGGACGTCCACCAAACTTGGAAGCAATCGTAGGAAAAATCCCCCAACCAATCAATGGTCCTAAGCCGACTAATAATGCTACTGTATTCATAAAATCAATAAATCCCTTCTAATAATTAAAATACTACGCCGCTTTCTAATAAAATATTGGCATATGGCGTCATTTCACCTGTTCTGATAAAGGCATGACAACGATTTAAGTCTTGTTTCATTTGACTATGTGGGATAAAGGCAATTTCCACTTCCGGCATAAGTGCTTTAATTTTTGCCAACATGTCTGGATTATAGGTTTTGATTTCTTCAGCCAGATAAATTTTTTGAACTTCCAATTCCGTTAAGACATTTTCTAACACATCGATAAAGCTAGGTACACCTTTAGTTACTGCTAAATCAATCTTTTCTGTGGTCATTGGTACCGGCATTCCTGCATCACCAATACTTAATAAGTCAAAATGCCCCATTTGTGCAATTACACGTGAAATATCTGAATTAATGACAGTTGATTTTTTCATATTATTAATCCTCCATTGGTTTCATTTCATTTAAATAAGGAATAGATGGTTGTGCACCAAAGCGTTGAACTGTTAATGAAGAAGCTTGGTTCCCATAAGAAATAGCTGCTTGCAAGTTACTTAAATCTTTCTTCAACACTGTACTTAAGGCACCGATGAAAGTATCCCCTGCAGCAGTGGTATCTTTGGCTTCAACTTTGAAGGCGGGCACAATCCCACTTTCACCATGCACATCATAATAAGCACCCTTGCTACCCACAGTGATAATTACCCCCACAATGCCTAAATCATGAAGTTTTTGAGCAGCTTTTTGCATACTTGCTTCATCGGTTATTTTGACACCGGTTAGAATTTCGGTTTCCGTTTCATTTGGAATAATAATATCAGTCAATCGCAGTAATTCTTCTGGCACTTTTTCCATGGCTGGTGCTGGATTTAAAATCGTTTTTACCCCGGCTTTTTTCGCGATTTCAAAAGCTTTGATTGTACTTGCCAAATGACTTTCAAATTGTGCAATAATAAAATCACTCTTTTCAATAATTGCTTGATGTGCTTGTACATGCTCTGGTGTAAAGGCATTATTGGCACCTGCATGAATCATAATACTATTTTGGCCTAAGTCATCCACCATAATATAGGCTTGTCCTGTCGCTTCCCCTTTCACATGGGCCACCGCATCCAAGTTAATTTCTTCTTCGCTAAGCAATTCTATCATTAACTTACCAGCTTCATCTTCGCCGACAGCCCCGATAAAATAAGTATTTGCGCCTAGACGTTTCGCTGCCACTGCTTGATTGGCTCCCTTACCACCGCCTGCAGAAAAGATTTCCTTTGTATGCATCGTTTCACCAATTTGTGGCATGTGAGTTAAGCGAATTGTACGGTCTAAATTAATGCTTCCAATAACTGTAATCGTATTCATAATCAAAAAAGCTCCCTTACCTAAAAATTTTTATCCGGATAATTGATTCTATTTAAAACGTTTTATTAAAACGTTTTAAAACTTTACAAAAAGAATATAGCACACTTTGTAAGCTATTTCAAGTGTGCTGTTGTATTTCTTTTTATTAGTTCAACTGGTAAGACTTTTCTTGCCCAAGCTTGCTTAGGATCACGAATCCGTTTAAGAAGTAATTCCGCAGCTATTTGACCTAATTCAAAAATTGGCTGTGAAACGGTAGTAAGTGCAGGTGTGACATATTCAGACATTGGTGAATTATCATAACCCACGATACTATAATCATTAGGAATCACTTTGCCTAAATGCTTGAGCTGATACATCAAACCTAGCGCAATCTCGTCATTTAAAGCGAAAACTGCACTAATCTCTGAAGCAATAATTTGTTCAGCTGCTTGCTTGCCACCTTCACGCGTTAATGACTGATCGACAAAAAGAAACTCTGGATAGACAGTCTTAAAGCCTTCTATCCGTGTTTGAATATTACTCGGCGCATCTTGAGGACCAATCACTGCCACTTTTTCATGGCCTAGTTCACGCAGATGATTCGCAGCTACCACGCCTCCGGTAAAATCATCCGTTGAAATTTCATCACTTCCGCCTTCAGATTTCTTTTGGTCTAAAACAATATAAGGAATTTGATTTTTACTTAACTGCTCTCTTAACGTTTGATTAGAAACCGTCGAACTCGCGATAATAAAACCATCTACTCCGCGACGGATTAACTCTTGTAGATACTCGCTTTCTTTTTGCACACTAAAATCAGCATCGCAAAGCATCACAATGTATTTTTGACCATACACCACTTTTTCAATTCCTTTTAATAATATAGCAAAAAATGGATTAGTGATATCGGGAATCATTACCCCTATTGTCTTACTTTTTTTCATTACCATCCGCTGTGCAAAATAATCAGGCTGATAGTCCAACGAACTTTTTGCATTCATCACTTTTTCGACCGTTTTTGGACTGAATTTTTCTGCATTACCATTTAAAATTTGTGAGACCGTCGCAATAGATACGCCTGATTTAGCGGCAACCTCTTTAATCGTGACTTTCTTTTTCATGACACAACCTCATTTTCAAAAACAATATATGTAATAAGCTTGATTGATAAGCCCAGTTTATCCCTTTTCTTCTCGGGTAAATCCTAAATGTTCGCTATCTGACTCAGTATCAATACGAATTTGACCACCAGTCATCCAAAACACTTCCTAAAAAAAGCGATACTCACTGAAAGTACCGCTTGTTTATGAAATATTGTAAGAAAAGCTAATATTAAATTTGATCAACTTGTTCAAAATCAAGTTCAGCGCTTGTTTCGCGGCCGAACATATCAATATTTACTTTTAATTTTTGTTTTTCATCGTCAATTTCAACCACTTGACCTTCCATACCAGCAAAAGCACCTTCAATGATTTTCACCGTATCCCCTAAATTCACTTCTAAATCAGACGTACGTGTGCTCATACCGATAGAACGTAAAATGGAGTTGATTTCTTCTGGTAATAACGGTGCTGGCTTACTTCCTGCACCATGGCTCCCAACAAACCCAGTCACACCAGGTGTATTGCGGACGATATACCAAGATTCATCCGTCATCACCATTTCTACTAAAACGTAACCAGGGAAGGTTTTATGAACGATTTCTTTTTCCTTACCATTTTTAACTTCTGTTTCTTTTTCTTCAGGAACAACCACGCGGAAAATGTAATCTCCCATACGCATACTTTGTGCACGTGATTCAATGTTCGCTTTTACTTTATTTTCATATCCAGAATAAGTGTGTAAGACATACCATTGTTTTTCGAAAGTTTCCATTGTTTTCTCCTATCTTTGTTTTCTCTTATTTGCAACCTAACAAAAAAACCTCAGGCCACCTGAAGTTTATCTACAGACACAGTATAGCAAAAATTACGGCCAATTGCTATACCAATCAAGCAAAAAAGCGAGCCAAAATCGACCCGCTTTCTGATTATTTCAAAATTAATGCTAATAATTTTTGAATGACCGTATCCATTACAAAGAACATCACAGCAAAGATAATTGAAGTTTCGATTACGACAATAGTATCTTTACGCAATTGTTGTTTGGTTGGCCAAGTCACGCGTTTCATTTCTTCAACAACGCTCTTTAAGAATTTCATGCCTAAAGCTCCTCCTATTTCGTTTCACGGTGTAAGGTGTATTGATTACAATATTTACAAAACTTATTAATTTCTAAACGTTTAGTCGAATTCTTTGACGTACTAACCGCTTTTGAGTAATTACGTGAACCACAAACGGAACAAGCTAGGGCTGCTTTTTTCACTGCCATGTTCATCTCACCTTTCCATTTGAAATACATTACTGCTAAAGTATCACGCTTTTTACAAACTGTCAACCAATCATTTCAGGAATTAGCGACTTTCTGATAAATTTTCAACATCGACCACTCGAAAATGTTTGTTCTCTAGTGCTTCCACAATCTTATCACAAGTTGCTTGATCCACATCTTTTGGCAACGTAAACAACGTCCGACGAACAAATTGCTCATTTTCTAAATCCAAAGTAATACAACTAGCAATACTTGCATATTTTGAAATAATCTTACCAATGGTCGCAAATTCCCCACGTTTTCCAGGAGAAGCCACCGTCAAGACATAACTACCTTGCTTAACATTCCATGACTGAGAAAGCATGTTTAATAATGAACTGTGGGTTAAAATCCCATAAAATTGATTTTGTTCATCCAACACTGCAATATAAGGTAACTCTTTAATCGTAAAGAAAACTTTAAAAAAGGAAGAATCTAAATAAATAAATTTTGTCGCATTCTTTAAAAGATAAGTAACAGGTAAATTCATATCGCCTCCATTAGCAATGTGACGATAAATATGCATTTTATATATATTCCCTCTAAAAATGCGTCCGGTTTCATCTAGAATCGGCACACATCTAAATCCTGATTCTTCAAGGATATCCAGTGCTTCTCTTAATGTATTGGTTTCTTTCACAGTTGTTAGATTTTCTTTTTTATAAACCATAGATTTTAATAACATCGAAATCACCCTAACCTTCTATATTCTATTCTCATTATACTATAATTTCAGCAAAAATGGGAATGCTTCTTTGCTTTTTTCATGATTATTACTTTGTATTATTTTTTCAACGTGATATAATACCTAAGAATGAGTTTTTAGAAATGGAAGTTAAATATGAAATTATTTTATCATCTATTAGTTAACCCAAATTCTGGCGGCGGACAAGGTCGTATTGCTGGGGAACAGGTCATACAATTTCTTAAAAATGAAAAAATTCCTTATAGTGCACGCTTTACCAGCCATCCTGATCACGAACGTCGCTTAATTCAGGAGATGGCCGTTCATGATTTAAAAGTTTTTGATGAACAGATGTATGAGCATGAAGTCTATCCTTTGCTAGTGGTTATTGGTGGGGATGGGACGATTCATCAAGTTGTCAACGAATTATATCGACTTAACAAACAAATTCCGATTGCCTATATTCCAGCTGGTTCTGGGAATGATTTCGCTCGTGGGTTGGGATTAACACGTGAACCTATTACGATTATGAAACAAATCATTCAAAATAAGCAACCACAAGAATGTAGTATTATCCATTATAATGAAGCTATTTATCAAGAAGAAGGACTAGCACTAAATAATATTGGAATTGGTTTAGATGCAGCGATTGTCTATGAAACCAATCATTCCAAAATCAAGGGACTATTACAAAAATTTAACTTACATTCCTTCTCTTATCTAAGTTCTGTTGTAAAAACTTTACTCAAACAACGCCCTTTTCCAATTTTGGTCGAGGTAAATGGCAAACAATACAGTTATCCTAAAGCCTATCTTTGCACGACATCTAATCATCCATACTTTGGCGGTGGTGTCCCTATTGCACCCAATGCATCAGTACACAACGAAAAGGTAGACTTGATTATTATCGAAAAACCTTCTTGGCTAAAAGTACCCTGGATTGCTTACCATATTTTTCGAAAAACACATTTAAACAAGAAGTTTTGCCATTATTTCCAAGCCAATAAGATAAAAATCGTCTCAACTGTTGCCGAACACGGACAAGCAGACGGTGAAGAAATGGGTGAACGTAGCTTTGACATCACCTTTACTACACAAAAACAATTATTCTGGTACTAGCCCAAACAAGTAAGTGAAATGCCGCTTACTTGTTTTTTTGCACTAAAAAGCCCGACTACCTTGAAATAGATAATCGAGCTGTGAACTACTCACCACTTAGCTAAACCTAACGGTTCTTAACGCTTGAAGTGGGAACTTCTTGGGAACAGAGCGTACTTGATAGTTTATTTTTTTACTAACAGCGGTTGCTCTTATATGCCAAGCTATCCCCGTAGTTCCTACGGTTTTTGAGTTTTATTTTTATCGTCGGTCGAAATACTAACCACACAACGTTATGACAGATTCAGTTTGTTTTTCACTCTAGTCATAATCATTGTTACACTCGCATCGTCACGAATGTCTTCAAGTCTTACAGTTTTACTTGTGGCGCTAACTCAATATCTTTCACTTGAGCGCCTTCACACTGGAATTGCACCATCATGCTTGGAATCAAACTAATTATAGCATTTATCTTTTCGATTGTCGAGTTACCAACGGTAACCCTCATACCGAACGGCATTCATCACCTACCTATAGAGGATGGGCGACCTCTGCCTGAATTACGTTAAATTTAGGCAATTTTTTCTACTGCTGGTTTGCTGCCATCTTGAATGAAGTACACTTTATACCAAGTTAAGAAAGTGAAAATTGTCCAAATCTTACGGCGTTCATCCACTTTTCCTGCAAAGTTATCGTCTAATAAGCGTAAGATTGCTTCTTGATTAAAGAATTCTTCAACAAAATCAGCACTAAATAATTCACGCACATGTTTGTAATATTTTTCTTCACGCAACCAGTCTTTAATCGGCACAGGGAACCCAATTTTTTCGCGATTATACCATTCTTCTGGCAAATGACGACTTGCTGCTTGACGGAAAGCAAATTTGGTATTCTCTTCATTAATTAGGTATTTTGTTGGCACTTTTTCAGCCGTACGCATCACTTCAATATCCAATAATGGGACCCGTAATTCCAAAGAGTGCGCCATGGACATCTTATCAGCTTTTAATAAGATATCCTTTGGCATCCATTGGTGAATATCTAGATACTGCATCTTTCTGATTTCACTACGATCAACTACCCGACGATAATTTTCATCGACAATTTGTTTCACAGTTGGGCTCTTTTGATACTTAGGTTGAAGATAACGAGTGGTTTCCGCTTCTTCAAAGACCTTTGCTTGACCAATAAAGAATTCTTCGGCTGGCGCAAGGTTAGTATACATATGGAAGCTACCATGGAAGTGTTTGTTCTTCAACTTGCTAGCGATAAAGTAGCGCGCACGTTTTGGTAACTTCTTCAAGCCATTCGTAAACACGCGGATAGCTTTAGAACGAGTGAAGAAACCATAATTAACATAACCGGCAAATAATTCATCGGCCCCTTCTCCACTTAATACGACGCGCACATCACGACTAGCTAATTCTGCTAAGAAGTACAATGGCACACAAGATGGATTTGAATCAGGTTCATCTAAGTGATATTGAATAATTGGGAACATTTCAAAGGCTTCTTCCCCTTTGATCACTGTCGAGGTATTATTTAAGCCAATCATATCGGTTAATTGACGAGCTTGTACGGATTCATTGTAACTTTCATCGCCAAAGCCAATTGAGTATGAGTGCTCCGGACGTAAAACACTGGTTACATAACTAGAGTCTACCCCACTAGAAAGAAATGAACCTACTTCAACATCAGCGATTTGGTGCGCTTCAATTGATTTCACCACAGTGTCGTCAATTAAATCGACTGTTTCTTCTAAGCTCATATCTTGTTCGTTATCAGCAACATCCCAATATTGTTCGATTTTTAATTCACCTTGATGATAAGTGAAGTAATGTCCCTCTTTAATTCGGAAAACCCCTTTAAAGAAAGTTTCATCTAAAGCAGAATATTGGAAAGTCATGTAAGGTTTTAAGGCTTCTTTATTCAATTCTTTGACGAAATCAGGATGTTTTAAAAAGCTCTTGATTTCTGAACCATACATAAACGTGCCATTCATTTGAGCATAATAAAATGGTTTAATCCCAAAATGATCGCGAGCACCAAATAGAGTTTGGGTTTTCGTATCCCAGATAACAAAGGCAAACATCCCACGAACTTTTTGTAATAACTCCGCCCCCCATTCTTCATAGCCATGCAGTAACACTTCTGTATCAGCATGCGTCTTAAAGATATGACCGGCTTTTTTTAGTTCTTCACGTAAAATACGATGGTTATAGATTTCACCATTGAAGGTAATTACTTTAGTCCCATCTTCATTATAGATTGGTTGACTACCACCTTCTAAGTCAATGATACTCAAGCGTCTAAATCCAAGTGCTGCACCTTCATCGACGTGTTCCCCACTACTATTAGGACCACGGTGAATAATTGTATCCATCATCGCATTGACAATTCGTTTCTTTTCTTGTAAATCGGATTGTTGGTTAATAAACCCTACGATACCACACATATTTAAAATCCTTCTTTCATCTATTTCAAAAAGTTATCCACTAAAATTTTCAATCGACTTCAAGTATAGCATAGAATCTAGAGCGTTTCATTAATTTTTCATCGACTTTAGAAAAAATAAGAAAAAGAAATACACACCTTCCACCAAGAAAATGTGTATCTCTCAAGCTTATTTCATAAAATCATATGGGCTAATATTTTCCATTCCTATCATCGGATCAATTTGGCCACTCTGAATCACTGTAACGGTTAAATATTCTGGCAAAGATATAGCTTCTTCCTTAATCATTACTGAATCACCCGTGCTACTTTCAACTAAATCTAGTGTTTCTTCTTCAACAATGACATCTTTGGGCGCATCAGTCACGTTTGCATAATCAATTCCCTGAGCTGCTTCAACCGCAAATAAGTTCATCACTTCACTTGCTGATTCTTTGACTTTAATGATTGGTTCACTAGCTGGGGGTTGGGAAGGTTGTCCTGGTGCTACTTGATTTTCATTCGTTTTCTCTTTAGCTGTGCGGAGCGGTTTTATTTCGACTTCTGCATGAGAATCATCGCTATACATCGCATCCTCATATTGCTGCACTTTCAAATACATCATGTCGGTCATTTGATCATGCTCTAAAATTCGTTTTGCCAAAGTCGTCTGACGGTTGGCGGATACATGCGTCACACAAGTTTGGAAGGCCTCGACCTCGCCTAGTAAAATCAAGCGCTCTTTACTTCGTGTCACCGCTGTATACAATAAATTTCGCTGCAACATCCGCGAATATTGGCGCACCATTGGTAAAATCACCATATTAAACTCACTACCCTGGGACTTATGAATCGAACAACAATAAGCCAGCGTAATCTGATTCCATTCATTTCGTGGGTAAGTCACTTCATTATTATCAAAAGAAATAACCAATTCGTCCATTTTGCTCTCAGTATATTTTGCTTCGACAATACCGACAATAATCCCCATATCTCCGTTAAAGACATTGAGTTCCGCAGAATTGACCAACTGCAGGACTTTATCGCCAATTCGGTAACTCACCTCATTAAATTGCACTTCTTTTTTTCCAGGGGTGAGTGGATTGAAGATTTCTTGCATCATTTTATTTAAGGCATCGATTCCGGCCATCCCACGATACATCGGTGCCAGCACTTGAATATCTTGAGAGGTAAAGCCTTTTTCCTTCGCTTTTTGGACAATTTGCGAAATAACCCCTTCAATTTGACTCGCCTGACAAGGAATAAAGCTACGGTCTGGCTGTTTTGTGACAAAATTCTGCGGCAAACGTCCTTCTTTAATTTCATGGGCCAACGGAATAATGCTCGAGCCTTCCCCTTGACGATAAATCTCGGTTAATTCAGCTTGAGGAATTGCAGGCACACTCAACAAATCATGCAATACTTGGCCTGGTCCCACTGATGGCAATTGATCCTTATCACCAACCAAAATTACTTGCATATTTTCATTAATCGACTTAAAGAGCATATTCGCTAACCACGTATCGACCATCGACATTTCATCAACAATTAAAAGGCCACCTTCTAACTCATTGACCTCGACTAAAGGTTTGCGCTCTTTACCATTTAGACCTAACAAGCGATGAATCGTCCCACTTGGTAAGCCAGTTGTTTCTTTCATCCGTTTAGCAGCTCGTCCAGTCGGTGCCGCTAAAAGAATCGGAAAAGTCGTCTCCGTATACTTATGAACTTCTAAATCAAGCTCATTTAATTCCGCAAAAAGCTGCACAATCCCATTTACCACCGTAGTCTTTCCTGTCCCCGGACCACCTGTTAAAATAAATAACGGAGAAGTAATTGCTGCATGAATTGCCTCAATTTGAGAAGCCCCATAAGTTATTCCATTTCGTTTTTCGACTCTGCGTAAGGCTTTTTCAATCTTTTCTTTGGGATAATTGATTTCTTTTTTACGATTCAACAGATGATTTATCGAGGTACTAATCCCATATTCCGAGAAGAACAAACTATTTTCATACAAATTCATCCCGTCTTGTTGGATAACCCCTTCTTGTGTCATCTCCATAATCACATCGGCTAAATCATTGGGCATAATCTCGACTGGTCGGCTTTCTTCTAACAAACGAATAGTTGATTCCAATAACTCTTGGGCCGTCACATAAGTATTGCCATTTTCGATACAAGACTGAAAAAGCTGATGAATCACGGCTGCTCGCAAACGTTCTTTACTATCATCTGCTATCCCGAGTTGGCTTGCTAGATAGTCGGCACGCTTAAAGCCAATCCCATCAATATCTTCAACTAGTTGATATGGATTGGTTTCAATAACTTCAAGTGCTTGATTTTGATATTTTTGATAAATCGCAAAGGAAAGCTGACTCCCAAAGCCATACTTGGTTAATCCCACAATCACTTTATCCATTCCATGATTTTGGGCAACCACCTCTGCGACCATTTTTTGTTTGGCTTCAGTTAGACCGCTCACTTGGGCTAAACAATCCGGATTTTGAATAATCGCCTCAATGGCCTCTTCACCTAAAGCATCGACAATCTTCGCCGCTAACTTCTTCCCAATCCCTGGAAAACGATCACTGGAAAAGTACGCAATCAAGCCATTTTGTGAAGTAGGCTGACTTTGTGAATAACTCTGAGACTGAAATTGTAACCCATATCGTGGATGTGTCACTAAAGTACCCTTGAATTCATAGCTTTCCCCTTCTTGGATTTGGCCAAAAGTACCCGTCACCACGATTTCTTTTTCCGAAAAATCAAAGTCTTTCTCCTGAATTTTCACTAGCAAAACTTTGAAAAAATTACGTGGATTCTCAAAAAATGTAGCTACAATTGTCCCAACTAATTGGTTATCCACTGTCCTCACCTCACTTTTCAGCTAAAAAATTGGTTTCATTCCATACCTTTAATTGATAAGGGAGTTCGCCTGTTTGTGTCTCTAAAATGGTTAAACTGCTATTTTTCAAGCTCCCTAATTCGCGTAATTCACTCAACGGTTTGCCTATCAACCAAGGAATACTTGCCGCAAACGAAGCCCCATGACCGACAAACAGTACCGGTCCTTCATCTAGGTGGGCTTTGGCTGCCGTTGTGACCACATTTTCAATCCGTCTTAATAAATGTCCGATGGGCTCTCCATTAAAAGGCGTTGGATCGTATTTATCCAGTCGTTTACGCATTTGACTCGCTTCTGGGTATTCTTGATTCACCTCAGTAAACAAACGTCCTTCTAAGCTACCAAAGCCCATTTCCCGCAAATTATCGGTTTCAATAATCGGCACATTTGTCTTAAGATGTTTGGCAATCTCTTTAGCCGTTGTTAACGCACGGGGCGCACTTGAAGCATAAATCGCCGCAAATGGTACGTCTTTCAAATACTCTCCTAATTTTTGAATCTCAGCGTAACTTTCTGGTAAAAGTGGCGAATCTCCTTCTCTACCTTGAAAGCGACCTTCTAAATTCCATTCTGTCCGTCCATGTCTTGTGAAATATAATTGCATACTGACCCTCTAATCTAATTTATCATTTTCATAGTGATGACTTAATTCTAATCCTGGAAAAGCTTGTTGGCGCAATGCTTCATAGATGATTAACGCCGCCGTATTAGATAAATTCAAGGACCGCACATGGGTATCATTCATCGGAATACGCAAACACTTCTCTTCATTTTCACGCATAAAACTTTCCGGCAAGCCTTTGGTCTCTTTTCCAAACATAAAGTAATGGTCCGCACCATCATTGAAGTTCACATCACTATATACCTTATTGGCAAACTTCGTAATCAAATGCAAATGCGCCTCACTTGGTAAAGCCTTTAAAAATGCTGCTAAATTCTCATGATAGGTAATGTCTACACTATGCCAATAATCCAGACCAGCTCGTTTTAAATGCTTATCATCTGTACTAAATCCTAATGGTTCGATTAGATGCAACGGGGTATTCGTCGCCGCACACGTTCTGGCAATATTCCCGGTATTGGCCGGAATTTCTGGTTCAAATAATACAATATGATTCACTTTATCTCTGACCTTTCTCAATCTATCTTATCTATTTTTATCAAATTTCTCAGCGGTAGGTAAGCACACGAATTTCTTCGAGGCTTTCCGAGCTGCTTCACGACCTAAATCTGTGTTCGGCGGGTAGCTACTTCGGCGTATAAGCCAGCCCGTCTGGGAAAGTCTTTACTTCTCGGACTTTCCCGACGTCCTGGACAGACCTTATCCTTCTCGGTATCAATCAACTAAATACTCGGAAAATTCACCCTCCTGCTTAAGAAAATCTCCTTTCATCCGATTTTCTCAGCAGTAGGTAACACATGAATTTTCTCGTATTTGCCCAAGTTGATTGATAACCTTTTGCTCGTGGCTGATCGAGTCGCCTCACATCCTTGGGTACAAAAAAAACGTAACCCACTCGGTGTCTGGCACTGCGAGAGGCTACGTTAGTGAAGTATTTTTCACTAACTTTTATCAGAACAGGATACTGATAAAAACCAATGAAAAACAACTTGTGTATACTATATCACTCTCACTACTTCTTGGCAATAGAAAATTCAAAAAAACTTCAAATTTATCAAATATTTTTTCAAAAACAACCCCAAACCCCTAAAAAAATTAGGTAAAACCTACAAAAAATGTAGAAATCGTAAAAAATGGTCATTTGAACAGCTGCTTCTTCAGTGTTAAATTGTACTATTTTTCAGTGCAATTCAAACAATTTAAAATAGCAAATTTCGTTTCATTTTACAGCTATTTTTTCATAATTATTCCAAAAATTTCACAAACTTTTCTTTTGTGAATTTCACAAATTTTGTTTGCTTACATTTTTTGAAATTTAACGATTCTACTACTAGCAAACCTCTCTTAGCTTTTTTGGCTCATCGCAACTAAGAGGTCTATCGTAATCTTTTCAAGTGGGGCTTGTTGTAAGGACTTCTTGATAACTGGATCTACTTGCCATTCCAAAGGCGACATCTCCAATAAAGATAATCGCAACGCTTCTGGAATATCATAAGTATACTGTACCTTTTCAAATGTCGTATCAGGATAGGCTTGCAATAATTTCTCGACAACTGCTTCATTGGAATAATGCTGTTTACGCGCATCATCAGGATAAAAAGCTTGCCGCAACTCTTTTAGATAATGCTCACCAGGAATCACCTTTAAAAGTTTCCCACCAGGAGCTAGGATACGGTCGAACTCGCGATAATTCGAAGGTGAAAAAATATTTAACAACACCTCAAAAGACTGATCGGCAAAAGGCAAATTCGTCAAGTCTGCCACACACCAAAACGCTTGATCAAATTGCGTGTGATTACTTGCCTGATAAATCCCTTCTTTGGCAATATCAAACCCCACTGTCAATGCAGGTGTCACTTTTTGCGTCAATTGAGCCAAAAAACTGCCCTCACCACAGCCAATATCCAGTACTTTTGCTTGGTTGAGATCTTTCGCTAAAACCTCAAGCAATGGATCATACATGCCACCTTGAATCATACGCGCGCGATGGGCAAAAAGCTTGGCATCATAATCACTCTTTAGCTGTGACTTCAAAAAATAGAGCGTCCCTTTTTTAGAAAGATCAAAGCGATGATGATGAGCACAAACTAGCCCACTTTCTGTCGCTTGCATTTTTTCATGACAAAGCGGACAAGCAAACAACTGCGCATGGGCCTCTAGAAAAAGTTTCGCGCGATCAATTTTCTTTAACATTCACCTATTTCCTTTCTAAATTCAAAAAAACATTTTCAAATTTACCGTATTTAAGCAAATTTTCTTAAAAAACCTACCTTCCAACTATACCACACTGCCAAAGCCTCTAGCAATGTCCCCCAAGTATTTTCACCTATCTTTGCATGAAAAAAGCCTATCTTTGAATTTAATCAAGATAAGATGTTCAATTTATAA
>NZ_JAKUDS010000027.1 GCF_023221775.1 Enterococcus cecorum
TCCTTTTGATGATTGACTATTCTTTTTTTAGCTGATTTGATAGAATATAAGAGTATTTTAGCTTAGAGAGGATTAATAAGTTGTTAAAATTAATATTAACTGATTTGGATGGCACGTTTTTAAATAGTCAAGGAGCATATAATCGTGATTATTTTCTAAAATTATGGCCAAAGTTAAAAGAAAATCAGATTGCATTTGGCGTATGTACAGGCAAGAGTAGTGTACGAGTTGAGGCGTTATTTCCTGAGATAAGTGATGAAATCTGGATTTTAGCAGATAGTGCGACTAGAATCAAATATCAAGGAAAATGCTTATATGAACAACTGTTGGATAACCAGATTGCCCTTGCTTTGATTTCTCGGTTACAAGCGATTCATAGTGATCAAATCATTATTGCTTACACGAAAAATGCTGTATACATTGATCAAAATATCCCCAAGATTCATAAAAACAGAGTTCTAGCTTCTTATCCTGGTGCGATTGAAATAAATGATTTGCAACAAATTACCGATGACTTTATCAAGGTGACGGTCTATGATCCAGCTAGTCGTTGTTTAGAAACGGTGCAACAATTAGCTGATTTTATGGAGCGTGCTTATATTGTTGCTTCAGAAACACAGTGGATTGATATTGCGGCAAAGGGTGTACACAAAGGTAGTACCGTTGCAAACCTCCAAGAATTGTTAAAGATAAGTCCCAAAGAAACGGCAGCCTTTGGAGATGGTTGGAATGACTTGGAATTATTCGCTCAAGCCAATTTTCGTTTTGCGATGAAGAATGGCGTAGAAGAGTTAAAAAAACAGGCAAATTTTATCATTCCATCTAATGACGAAGAGGGCGTCTTACAAACCATCGAATTATTATTATCCTTAATGGAAAAGAAAGAAGGAAGTACCGGTGAAAATTGAACATGTCGCTTTATTAACCAATGATTTAGAAAAAATGCGTGACTTTTACGAAACTTATTTTACGGCCAAAAGTTCTGCGTTGTACCATAATCCAAAAACCAAATTTTCTTCTTATTTTTTGAGTTTTGAATCTGGTGCACGTTTAGAGATCATGCAAAAACTTCATACAGCGCCTCATGGATTTGAACAACTTGGTTATCATCATTTAGCCATTTCACTGGGTAGTAAAGAAAAAGTAGATGTCTTTGCGCAAAAATTAAATGCAGATGGCTATCCCTTATTAAGTGGTCCGCGCACAACTGGCGATGGCTATTATGAAGCAGTTTTACAAGATCCTGAAGGCAATCAAATTGAGATTACTGTTTAGTAGTTACTTTAAAGTACCTAATTGTCCTCCTAATTCGCTTATGTTAAAACTAATTTGTAGTTGAAACAAAGAATAGGGGGATTTTTATTATGCGTGAAATTAATAATTTAATTATTGGCTTTGGTAAAGGTGGAAAAACATTAGCCAAAAAGTTAGCTAGTCATCAAGAAGAAGTTATCGTTATCGAAGCAGATGATAAAATGTATGGTGGTACTTGTATTAATGTAGGTTGTATTCCATCTAAAACTTTAATTACTCAAGGTTTGAAGCAACGTGATTTTACTGTTGCTGCAGAGAAAAAACGTATCCTTGTTGATAAGTTACGTCACAAAAATTATCACATGCTAGCAGATGAAGCTACAATTGAAGTGATTCATGGGTACGCTCAATTTAAAGATAATCATACTGTACAAGTGCAATTGCCAGATGGAGATGTAGAAGAAATAAAGGCAGAGCGTATTTTTATCAATACTGGTTCAAAATCAGTGATTCCTAAGATTGAAGGATTGAGTTTAGGAAAACGAGTAGGAACATCTAAAGAAATTATGGATCTAACGGATAAACCAGAAAGACTTGTGATTTTAGGTGCGGGTTATATTGGATTAGAATTTGCATTTATGTTTGCTAATTTTGGTAGTCAAGTAACTGTTTTAGATAATCGAGAATTATTAGGACGCGAAGATGAAGCTTTTGTAACTTTAATACAAGAACAGGCTGAAAAAATGGGTATTCATTTCAAATTAGATGCTCAAGTGCAAAAAATAGATGAATCCGCAGAAACTGTAACTGTAACCTTAGCTGACGAAACATTGACAGCTGATTATTTATTAGTAGCAACTGGACGTAAACCCAATACAGAAGCATTAGGATTAGAAAATACGGATATTCAAGTTGATGCTAGAGGTGCTATCAAAACAGATGAATTCTTACAAACAGCCGTAGAAAATGTCTGGGCTTTAGGTGATGTTAGAGGAGACTTACAATTTACTTATATCTCATTGGATGATTTCCGGATTGTTTATGATCAACTATTCCAAGATAAGTATCGCTCAGTCAATAATCGTCCTAATGTGCCATATACTATGTTTATCCAACCAGCTTTTTCTCATGTAGGATTACATGAAAAAGAAGCTCAAGCAAAGAAAATGAAGTATCGTAAGTTCACCCATCTTAATAGTAATGTACCAAAGGCCAATATTTTAGAAAACCCAGTAGGAATGTGGCAAATTCTTGTAGATGAAGAAACAGACCAAGTACTTGGTGCGACTATTTTTGGTGAAGAATCTTATGAAGTCATTAATTTGCTTACCTTAGCAATGAATGCCCAGGTTCCATATCAATTATTACGTGATCAAATTTATACGCATCCAACAATGACTGAAGCATTAAATGATGTTTTAAAATAGATTTATCTCACATTGAGCGAATAGCAAACTGGCAAGAAGTCATTTTGCTATTCGCTTTTTTAATGGCAAATGAGATTGCTTTGTCCCCAGTGTTTCATTTGTTTGACTATTTGAAAGAGTTCACGTCCCTTAGTTGTGAGTTGATAGGTAGACTCGACGCTATTATGAATGGTTATTTTTTCGTTTTTGACTATTTCGTTGGCAATCAGTAGGTCAAGTTGCTGTTTAATCATTTTTGGTGTACTGCCATCAAGTTGACGAACTAATTCTAAAAAGCGTGTGTCTTGAATGGCTAGCGTTTCAATAATTTGTGGCACCCATTTTCTTCCTAGTAGATTTGCTAAAGCTTCAGCCGGGCAAGTGTAAATCTCCTCTGGTGTGAATTGAAAATCGTTCATTAGTTTCTCCTCTTGCTAACTATTTTCTTCATTATACAAAAGGTACTAAATGAAAGCTAGTTATTCATAATGAAATATTTATGCGAAAATATGAATCTTTATTGAAAAATATCAGGAATATATGTATAATAATGCATAAATATCAAAAGGTTGTGGTTTGATGAATTCAGTATTTCAAGGAAAAAGTTTTTTAGCGGAAAAGGATTTTACGAAACAAGAATTAATGTATCTGATTGATTTTGCGATACATTTAAAAGAATTAAAACGAAAAAATATCCCGCATGCTTATTTGGCAGGGAAAAATATTGCCTTATTATTTGAAAAAACTTCGACGCGAACCAGAAGTGCTTTTACGGTAGCGGCGAATGATTTGGGAGCACCTCCTGAATTTTTAGGTGCCGATGATATTCAATTAGGCAAAAAAGAGTCGGTGATTGATACAGCGAAGGTACTCGGTAGTATGTTTGACGGGATTGAATTTCGTGGCTTTGCGCAAGATACGGTCGAAACTTTAGCGCAATATGCAGGAGTGCCTGTTTGGAATGGTTTAACCGATTTATGGCATCCGACGCAGATGATTGCGGATTTTATGACTATCAAGGAACATTTTGGACATTTAGAAGGCTTGAAGTTGGTTTATTGTGGCGATGGACGCAATAATGTGGCGAATTCTTTATTAGTAACCAGTGCTTTGTTAGGTGTGAATGTGGCGATTGTTAGTCCTGAAAAATTACTTCCAAGTCAAGCAATTGTGGATATAGCCCAGCAGTTTGCCCTTGAGTCGGGGAGTAAGCTAGAATTGACCGATGAAATTGCCCTAGGTGTCAAAGGGGCCGATATATTATATACCGATGTCTGGGTTTCGATGGGTGAAGAAGCGCAAATGGTTACGCGAATCAAAGAACTACTGCCTTATCAAGTCAATGTCGAGTTAGTTGATTTAACGGACAATAAGGATCATTTGATTTTTCTACATTGTTTACCGGCCTTTCATGATTTACAGACCAAAACAGCCCAAGAAGTTTTCGAGCAATTCGGCATGAAGGAAATGGAAGTAACGGATGAAGTTTTCCAAGCCTCCTATGCCAAACAGTTTATCCAAGCTGAAAATCGAATGCATGCGATTAAGGCAATCATGGCTGCGACTTTAGGTAATTTGTTTATTCCAAAGGTTTAGTGCTCGTATATTATTTCACATGACTTTCAAACGATGAGTTCAAACGTTTGGAAGTTTATTTTTTTTGTTATCGTTTTTATAAAGATATGTACTAAAATTCCTTTACATAGTCTATAATTATCCTTATTTTTCATAGTATAGGACTAAAGTCGCATAGTCAGCTTATTGAAATGGTGTTATACTATTTACGGTTAGTAGAAAAGTTTAAGTTTATTTTAAGAAAGCATGAAAAAGTTAAATTCACTTAACAATTGATTGCTCATTGCTTAATGGGCAACTATAATTACCCATGATGAAGGAGGCAGTTAACATGAACTTTTTAAAATCACGACCTCGATTAAATTATTGGTTATTATTTACAGCTAAAACCCTCTTTTATTTCGGCATATTGCTTGCATTGATTTATTTGTATCATTACAAGAATATCCAAGGTGGTAGTTTTATTTATAACGAGTTTTAGGGGGATGAAAGATGGTTTCTATCATTGAAAGAATTGATCAGTGGACAGGGGATAGACTTGTCTACAGTGACGATCAGTGCCAATATACGTATCAAGATTTAAAAGAAAAATCTGATCATGTTGCTTATTATTTAGCAAAACATTTTCCAAATCGTGCACCAGTTGTGGTTTACGGTGGTTTACAATTTGAAATGCTTGCCTTTTTCTTAGGAGCAGTCAAATCCGGGCATGCTTATATTCCAATTGAAAGTCATACGCCGAGTGAACGTATTCGCTTAATTTTACAAACGGCTCAACCGGCTTGTATTTTAGCAGTGGATGATTTTGATTCAAGTATTGCGCCAGATATGCAAGTGCTAAGCTTTAATGAAGTACTTCAGCAATCAATCGATGAGACTTTGGCATTAGAACCAGTAACCAAAGATGAAAACTTCTATATTATTTTTACTTCGGGAACAACAGGTGTGCCAAAGGGTGTACAGATTTCTCATGATAATTTAGTGAGTTTTGTTGATTGGGAGTTAAAGGATTTCCAATTACCAAACCAGCCAAAATTCTTATCTCAAGCACCTTATTCTTTTGATTTGTCGGTGATGAGTATTTATCCAGCTTTATGTGCCGGTGGTTCATTGATGCCGCTCGCTAAAGAAATAGTAGATGACTTTAAAGCGTTATTTGCCCATTTACCAAAATTAGGCATCAATGTTTGGGTCTCTACGCCATCTTTTGTGGATATTTGCTTAATGGCTCCTGAATTTGACGGTCAGCATTTGCAAGAATTAACCCATTTCCTATTCTGTGGGGAAGAGTTAACGAAACAAACGGCTCAAAAATTATTGGATCGTTTCCCAAATGCAAGAGTCTTTAATACTTATGGACCAACGGAAGCAACGGTTGCTATTTCACAGATTCAAATTACGCAAGACATTATTGACCATAGCGCTCGTTTACCGATTGGATATGTCAAAGAAGATTGCCGAGTGGTGATTTTAGATGAAGGCAAGGAGCAAGCAGTAAATGAAGTCGGCGAAATTGTGATTGTAGGGCCAAGTGTTTCAAAAGGATATATGAATAATCCTGAAAAGACCAAAGAAGCCTTTATTACGTATCAAGGACAGCCTGCTTATAAGACTGGAGATGCGGGTAGTTTAGATGAAAATGGCTTACTTCATTATAATGGACGAATTGATTTCCAAGTGAAGTTACATGGTTTTCGAATGGAGCTAGAAGATATCGACCATCACTTAATGAAAGTTTCCTATGTGGATAAAGCAACGGTGGTACCGAAATATAAAGATCATAAAGTGCAACAGTTAGTCGCTTTTGTGGTGGCGAAAGAAAATGATTTTGCTAAAGAGTTTGAACTAACCAAGGCAATCAAAGCTGAGTTAGCCCAAACTGTTATGGATTATATGATTCCGCAGCGCTTTGTCTATGTGAAAGAATTGCCACGAACTGCTAATGGCAAGATTGATCGCAAAGGTTTAATGAATGAGGTGAATACATAAGATGAATTTTCCTCACATGATTCCTTATGCTAATCCGACTTATTTCGGTTATGTCTTTTTATTGATTTTACCGATTGTCTTTGGTTTATTAAAATATCAACGTCGATTTTTAACTTATGAAGCACTGATTACCTTATTTTTCTTATTTGTAAGCTTTGGTGGTAGTGATTATAAGCAAGGCCTGGCATTGATTGGCTATGTCGTATTCCAAACGATTTTAGTCTGGGGCTATTTTAAGATACGGCAAAAAAATAATTCGACGCCATCGTTTTACTTAGCAGTGATTTTAGCTATCTTGCCGCTGACATTAAGTAAGCTTACCCCGTTTTTTGAACAGGGCAAGGCTTCGATGTTCGGCTTTTTGGGGATTAGTTATCTTACCTTTAAGTCAGTACAAATGGTCATGGAAATTCGTGATGGCATGATTAAGGAGTATCATCCAGTAAGCTATATTCGCTTTTTACTCTTCTTCCCGACGATTTCTTCCGGACCAATTGATCGTTATCGCCGCTTTGAAAAAGATGTAAAGGCTAGTCTAAGTGGTGAGCAATATTTAGAAATGATTGCTAAAGGGGTCACGCGAATCTTTTTAGGCTTTTTGTATAAATTTATTATTGGCTATTATTTAGGAAGTTTATTATTGCCTTTGGTTCAGCGTTTAGCCTTAAGTTATCATGGCATTTCTTTACCATTAGTCGGTGTGATGTATGTTTATAGTTTATATCTTTTCTTTGACTTCGCTGGCTATAGTTTATTTGCAGTGGGTGTAAGTAATTTGATGGGCTATGACACGCCGATGAACTTTAATAAGCCGTTTTTATCTTGGAATATTAAAGAGTTCTGGAATCGTTGGCATATGAGCTTATCTTTCTGGTTTAGAGATTATGTTTATATGCGCTTGATGTTTACCTTAGTGAAGAAAAAAGTCTTTAAGAGTCGGATTGTCGCAAGTAATGTTGGTTACTTTGCGTTATTCTTATTAATGGGGATTTGGCATGGCTTAACTTGGTATTATATTGTCTATGGTTTATATCATGCGACTTTAATTTGCTTAACCGATGCCTATCTACGCTTTAAGAAAAAACATAAAGATAAATTGCCATCCAATAAATTGACGCATGCTTTAGCGGTTGTCGCAACTTTCCATGCAGTGGCGTTTAGCTTTTTGATTTTTTCAGGATTTTTAGATCAACTATTTTTTAAATAATATATGAATGGAGTTTTTGAAAATGCAAGAAACAGTCTTATCAATTTTAGAAGATTTAACAGGAACAAGTGAAGTACGTGAAAATTTAGATGTGGAATTATTTGATGAAGGATTATTAGATTCTATGGGCACTGTTCAATTATTGGTTGAATTAGACGGCCAATTAGGTGTGAATATTCCTGTTTCTGAATTTGAACGTGACGAATGGAGTACCCCAAATAAAATTATTGCTAAAGTAGCGGAATTACAAGGTTAAAAAGATGAAAAAGAAAAGTTGGCATTTATTTGGCCCTTTTCTTGCAGCATTTGTACTTTTAGGGGCACTTCTCATCAGTCCTTTGGCACCTAAATTGATTAACCGCACTCAGATTTTTCAGGCTTCTACTTCGATGTCAGCTGATGTAATCAAGGGTAATGCGGTGAAGAATCAAGCCTTTACTGATAAGGAGTATGTCCCCTTTTTTGGTTCATCTGAATTAAGCCGTATCAGTGCCTTTCATCCGTCTACTTTAGCGCTGAAGTACAAACGGCCTTATGTTCCTTTTCTTTTGGGGGCACCGGGAACACAATCGATGACCCATTATTTAATGTTGCAATCTATGGGCAAAGAATTAACGGGTAAAAAGATTGTTTTTGTGATTTCTCCGCAATGGTTTGTGCCAGAAGGAGTGACGAGCATGTATTTTGATCGCTATTTTTCTAAGCAACAAGCCTATCAATGGCTGTTCCATTTACAAAAGATCGAGGAAGCTGATCGCTATTTTGCTCAACGTCTATTAAAATACGATGTGGTGCGTAAAGATGTCCTGTTAACGGGGATGCTTAATCGTGTGAGTCAAAATCAATTACCAACATCACTACAATATGGCTATTTGAAATTGGCCAATCGTTTTTATGAAAATGAAGATGCGATGTTTGCTGGTTTAGATATTAAAGGCAAAGAGCAAAAAGTAGCCCAAGCGATGAAAACTTTGCCAAATAAGTATAATTATCAGAAACTTGATAAATTAGCCTATCAACAAGGGGAAAAGCGCGTAGGTAAAACGCCTTTTATGATTGACCGTCGTTTCTTCAATCGCAAAGTGAAACCTGATTTAGTTAATCTAAGGGGTGCGCAACAAACTTTTGACTATCGCTATTCACCAGAGTATTCGGATTTTGAATTAGTGTTGCAGGCCATGGCTAAATATCAAATTGAGCCACTCTTTATCATTCCTCCTGTCAATAAGCAATGGAGTGATTACACCGGTCTTTCACAACAAATGTTAAAAGAATGCGCGGAAAAAATTACTTATCAGTTGAAGTCACAAGGTTTTGAAAATGTGGTCGACTTTACTGATCAAGCAGCGACACCATACTTTTTACAAGATACCATTCATTTAGGGTGGCGTGGATGGCTAGCTAGTGATCAATACATTCAACCATTTTTAATGAGCAAGAAACAACCTGTCAAATATCATCTAGATAATCGTTTCTTTTCAAAAGAGTGGCAACAAGCAAAAGTAAATGAAATGGTCTTGCCAAATCCAAATGAATAAAACATTAATATAGCTTCCTAATCTTCTACAATGAGGATTGGGAAGTATTTTTGTGTAAAAATCTTGCGGTGTTCAGTAAACTGTTGTATAATGTTTACCAAAGAATGCAGAATTGGGGAGTATGTTTATGGCAGGGATTAGAACAGTTGCAAAACGTGCGAAAGTTTCACCCGCTACTGTTTCTCGTTTCTTAAATAATGATCCGTCATTAAGAGTAACCGAGGAAACTAAAGAAAGAATTTTGGAAGCGGTACAATTTTATCATTATGAAAAGAAAGAGCGTAAAGGACAAAAAGGACCACTCATTGAATTAGGGGTTTTAACAACCGCCTCAGAAATTCATGAGTTGGAAGATCCGTATTTTCGCTCGATTCGAATTGGTGTTTTGACAGAATCATCAAATAGCAATGTCGAAGTCAAAAAAATATTGTATCGTCAGCAAGATAAGGAATTTAGACTTGATGAATTAAAGGACTGTGGCGCGATATTGGTGATTGGCCGTTTTTGTGATCAGGTGATTGAACAACTCTATCAAATGAATCCGCATATCGTTGTATTGGATGTACCTAGTTCAGAAATTCATTATGAAGTGGATTCGGTGTTTACCAATCTTGCTAAAGCGATGGTACAGCAACTAAATCGCCTGTATGAAAATGGCCATCGAACCATCAGTTATATTGGTGGTAAGAATCAAGTGATGACAATTGAAGGGACAACGAATGTCAATGGCTTAGAGGCACGTAATATCGCTTATGAACAATGGATGAAAGAAAGTGCATTGGCTGATTTTGAACATAGTTATCTTGGGGATTGGAGTTATGAAGATGGCTACCGTTTAACAATGGAACTTTTGGAGAAGCAAAAAGATTGTTTACCAACGGCAATTGTTGCAGGTAGTGATCCGATGGCTGTAGGGATTTATCGAGCTTTGCAAAAAAGAGGATTGAAGATACCAGAGGATATATCTGTTGTCAGTTTTGATGATTTAGAAGTTGCTGAATTTTTAACGCCAAATTTAAGTAGCGTGTATATTGCAGCTGAAGAAATTGGTAAAATTGCGGTCCGTTTAGCACGTCAACGATTGCTAAAAGAAAGAGAAGTTCCAGTAAACGTTGAAGTAGGGTATCAAGTAAAGGTCCGAGAAAGCGAAAAAAATCTGATTTATTGATGATTTGGACATCTAGTGTAATGACTAGGTGTCTTTTTTTATTCATGAATACGTTTAGTAAAAAATACTTTTATTTTTACTAATAAAATATTGACAAATGTTTAGTGAACGTTTATTATATGATTGTAATAAAGAAAACGCATCCATTTTAGGAGGGGAAAAGCATGAAAGTTGCTAAAAAATTGTTAGTAGGTGTTAGTTTGGTTAGTGCAGTTGGTTTACTAGCTGCCTGTGGTAATTCGTCTAAATCATCTAATGGTGGTAAAACGAAAGAGATTGAATTCTTTAGCCAAAAGAAAGAAATGCAACCAACACTACAAAAAATTATCAAAGACTTTGAAAAGGAAAATCCAGATATCAAGGTTAAATTTACCAATGTGCCAGATGCTGGTAAAGTCTTGAAAACACGTATCGCAAGTGGAGATACACCGGATGTAGTTAACGTTTACCCACAAAACGCTGATTTCCAAGAATGGGCAAAAGCAGGGGTCTTCGAAGATTTAACGGGTAAAGATTACTTGAAGAACTTAAAAGAAGGCGCGGCTGAAACCTATGCGATTAATGATAAAGTTTATTCCGTCCCATTAACAAACAATGCTTGGGGATTCTTCTACAACGCAGATAAGTTCAAACAATTAGGTTTAGAAGCACCTAAAACTTGGGATGATTTTGAAAAATTGGTTGCCACAATTAAAGATAAAGGTGAAACGCCTTTTGCTTTAGCGCTAACACAAGCAGATTCATGGACTTTAAACGGTTACCATCAATTAGCTTGGGCAACTGTAGCCGGTGGTTTCAAAGCAGCGAATGATGAATTAGTTCGCAGTCCTAAAGATGGCATTAAAACATCAAGTGAAGTATTCCAACAAGTGACTAAAGAATTAGATTTATTACATGGTAATGGACAAAAGAATGCAACTGGAGCAACTTATGATGATGCCATTGCAACGTTTGCAAAGGGCGATGCTTTAATCTTCCCTAATGGTATTTGGGCATTACCAGCTATCCAAAATCAACATCCAAAATTTGAAGTTCGTACTTTTGCTTATCCAGGCGTAAAAGAAGGACAAGAATTAACTGTTGGTGCGGCTGACTTAGCTTTATCTGTTTCAAATAAATCTAAAAACAAAGAAGCTGCAAATAAATTCATGAAATATATGACAACTAAAGCAGCGATGCAAAAATACTATGACGTAGATGGTTCACCAACCTCAGTCACTGCTGTTGATACAGATGGAAAATTTGAAGAAACAAAAGGTGTAACACAATATGTATTTACTGATAAACAAATCGTATGGTTACAAAAAGAATGGACTTCAGAAGAAAAATTCTGGCATGCAACTGTTAACTATGTCAACTCTCAAAAAGCAGATCAATTAGCAAATGATCTAAACACATTCTTCAATACAATGAAGAAATAAAAAATAATCAAAAAAGGAGCACACCATTATGTTTAAGAAGGGATTTTTCAATCGTAGTTGGGCATGGCTGTTTGTCATCGTTCCAATTGTTTTACAGTTAGTATTCTTCTATGTGCCAATGGTGCGTGGATTTATCTATAGCTTAACAGACTGGACTGGTTTAACCCCAGATTACAATTTTATTGGATTAAAGAATTTTGAGCATATTGTTTCTGATTCTTATTTCATGAAATCAGTTGGGTTTACAGTAATGTTTACGATTGCCCTCATTATCGGTGAAGTGGTGCTCGGCATTGTGATTGCGCGTTTATTAAACCGCAAGATGAAAGGAGTAGGCTTTTTTAGAACAGCCTACTTCTTCCCCGCAGTGCTAAGTACGGTAACTTTAGGATTGATCTTTAAACAATTATTTAACTACGGTTTACCACAATTAGGAGAAAAATTAGGAATTGAGTTTTTATCACAAAACTTAATTGCTAATGAGCATACGGTATTTTGGGGAGTGTTATTTGTAGCTCTCTGGCAAGGTGTTGCGATGCCAGTCGTTATCTTCTTAGCTGGTTTACAAAGTATTCCCGAAGATATCTTAGAAGCAGCCGACATTGATGGGGCAAATAATTGGCAGAAGTTCTTAAATATTGAAATTCCGTATTTATTACCTTCGTTGAGTATGGTCTTTATCATGGCGTTAAAATCTGGGTTAACGGCCTTTGATTTGGTTTATGCCTTAACTGGTGGCGGACCAAACGATAAAACGACCACTCTTGGATTATTGGTTTATAACTATGCCTTCCAAAATAATCAATATGGTTATGCCAATGCGATTGCGGTTGTATTATTTATCGTGATTGCCATTATCTCAATCTTACAAATTCGTTTATCTAGAAAGTTTGAAGTATAGGAGGAGTAGAAGATGAAACGTAAAGGAACTGTTTTTAGTTATCTAGCTTTAATACTGGGATTTTGTTTAATCTTTATTCCACTGTATTTCACCGTCTTGTCCTCTTTTAAAGAAACAAGTCAAATCACAGGTAATTTCTTTGGTTTACCTAACCCATTTACAATGGATAACTTCCAACGTTTGCTAGATGATGGGATTAGTCAATATTTCTTGAATTCAGCGGTTATCTCGGTATTTTCAATCGTTTTAATTACCTTTTTTGTACCGATGGCAGCTTTTTCAATTGCTCGTAATTTATCTAAGAAAAAAGCCTTTGCCTTGATGTATTCATTCTTGATTCTAGGTATTTTTGTTCCCTTCCAAGTCATCATGATTCCAATTACGACAATGATGACAAAATTAGGTCTTTCAAATATCCCTGGATTAATCATTTTGTATTTAGCTTATGCGATTCCACAGACTTTATTCTTGTATGTAGGTTATATCAAAACAGCTATTCCTGAAGAGTTGGATGAAGCTGCAGAAATTGATGGTTGTGGTAAGTTTCGGATGTACTTCCAAATTGCATTTCCATTGATGAAACCAATGCATGCAACAACATTAATCATTAATGCTTTGTGGATTTGGAATGACTTCTTGTTACCATTATTAATTCTAAATAAAGATAATTCAAACTGGACATTACCATTATTCCAATACAACTACCAAGGTCAATATTTCAGTGATTATGGTCCAAGTTTTGCTTCTTATGTTGTAGGAATTATCGTTATCTTAATCGTTTACTTGATTTTCCAAAAGAACATTATTTCTGGTATGACTAATGGTTCTGTAAAATAATTTTGAGGAGAAGCTAAATGATAATTTTTGATGAGAAAATAAATGTTTTTCACTTATTTAACGAAAAAATAAGTTATTTGATTCAAATTGAAGACTTCGGGTATGTCAATCATCTTTATTTTGGTAAGAAAATCAAGGGTTATTCGAATTTACATCGTTATCGTCGAATTGACCGCGCGTTTTCACCAAATCCTAGTGAAGCAACTGATCGTACCTTTTCTTTAGATACGATGTTGATGGAATATCCAAGTCATGGAAATGGCGATTTTCGTGAACCAGCTATCCAGCTACAGTTCAAAGACGGTTCGACTATTTGTGATTTTCGCTACCAAGACTATCGAATATATGATGGTAAAAAAGAATTACCAGGTTTACCAGCCACTTATGCTAATGAAGCGCAGGCGGAAACTTTAGAGCTTATTTTAGTCGATGAAGTCGCAAAATTACGCTTAGTTTTGAGTTATACGATTTTTAAAGACGCGGCGGTATTGACAAGATCTGCTCGTCTAGAAAATCAAGGGACTCAGACCGTTGCGATTCAGCGTTTAGCAAGTAGCAATCTTGATTTTTATGCTAGAGAGCTAGAAGTCATTGATTTACACGGAGCTTGGGGACATGAGCGACAAATTGGACGTCAAGCCATTACGCAGGGAATTCGTGTTTTTGATAGCAAACGCGGTGCAAGTAGTCATATGCAAAATCCATTTGTGGCTCTTGTAGAACCTACCACTACGGAGTTTCATGGGGAAGCTTTCGGTTGTTGTTTAGTCTATAGTGGCAATTTTGAGGCAGTGGTGCAACAAGATCAGTATCAGCAAACGCGTCTGATAATGGGAATCAATTCTTTTCAGTTTAATTGGCAATTGCAGCCAAACAAGAGTTTTACCACACCGGAAGCCGTATTCGTGTATAGTGATCAAGGATTAAATCAATTATCCGCCACTTATCATGATTTATTTAATCAACATTTGGTTCGTGGTAACTATCAAGGAAAAGAACGTCCGACGCTGATTAATAACTGGGAAGCGACATATTTTGATTTTAACGAAGAAAAATTGATGCAAATCGTGGATGAAGCGGAAAAATTGGGGATTGAAATGTTTGTGTTAGATGATGGCTGGTTTGGCAAACGCGATGACGATTATTCTTCATTAGGTGACTGGGTTGAATATCGCGAAAAACTAAATGGCCGTCTGCAAAACATTGCGGAAAAAGTACATGCTAAGGGAATGAAATTTGGTCTCTGGGTGGAACCTGAGATGATTTCAGAAGATAGCGAGCTATTTCGTGCCCATCCTGATTGGGCGTTTCAAGTGCCGAATCGTCCACGTAGTACGAGTCGTAGCCAGTATGTATTGGATTTTTCAAGAGAAGAGGTTCGTGAAAATATCTACCAACAATTAACTGCGATTTTAGACCATACGGATGTTGATTATATTAAATGGGATATGAATCGCAATATGACTGAAGTCTATTCAACCCAACTACCACCAGAAGCGCAAGGGGAAGTGGCGCATCGCTATATTCTTGGGTTGTATGACTTGTTAGAAAAAATAACCACTCGCTATCCAGATATTTTATTTGAAAGTTGCTCAGGTGGCGGCGGACGCTTTGATGCAGGAATGTTGTATTACATGCCACAAACATGGACAAGTGATAATACGGATGCTTTAGCGCGCTTGAATATTCAATATGGTACAAGTATGGTTTATCCAATTTCAACGATGGGTTCCCATGTTTCAGCGGTGCCAAACCATCAAACCCATCGCGTAACCAGTTTAGCAATTCGTGGCAATGTTGCGATGTCAGGTGTGTTAGGTTATGAGCTTGATTTAACGAAATTGACTGCCGAAGAAAAGACATGCATTCGAGAACAAATTATCTTTTATAAACAACACCGGGCTTTATTCCAGTTCGGACGATTTATCCGTTTGACCTCACCATTTGAAAAAAATAGTTGCGCCTGGATGTTTGTTTCAAAAGATCAAAAAGAAGCCATCGCCTTTTATTTCAGAAAGTATGCTCAGGCTTCCTTCCCGCTAGAAACGTTACGACTAGCAGGACTAGATGAAGAACAAATCTATGAATTGAATGGTTGTGAAATCTCTGGTAGTGAAGCCATGCATTTAGGACTTTACATTGATGAAAACCTGACAGGCGATTATGCCACACAGATGTTTTATTTAAAAGCAAAATAACAGTAGGCAACCAAATGACTTGAATAATTTTTCGGTTCATTTGGTTGCTTTTTTAAAGAAAAATTGGAGGTTATACCATGAAAATAAAAAACGAAGCAATGTTAATTACGTATTGTGATAGCTTAGGAAATAACTTGAAAGATTTAAATAAAGTATTAGATAAACATTTAAATGGTGTTGTGGGTGGGATTCATCTGTTGCCTTTCTTCCCATCTACTGGTGACCGCGGTTTTGCGCCAAGTGACTACACTGTGGTAGATCAAGCATTTGGGACTTGGGAAGAAGTGGAAGCATTAGGCGAAAAATATTATTTAATGTTTGATTTCATGATCAATCATATCTCACGCGAATCAAAATTTTTCCAAGATTTTAAACAAAACCATGAAGATTCGCCTTATAAAGATATGTTTATCCGCATTCATCAGTTTTTCCCTGAAAATCGTCCGACACCAGAAGACATTGATTTGATTTATAAACGCAAAGATAAAGCACCGTTTCAGGAAGTGACTTTTGCCGATGGGACCACTGAGCAAGTGTGGAATACTTTCGGTGAAGAACAAATTGACTTAGATGTAACCAAGGAAGTAACCAAACAATTTATTAAGGATACTTTAAAAGATATGGCAAGCCATGGATGCTCTTTGATTCGTTTGGACGCTTTTGCCTATGCGATTAAAAAATTAGATACCAATGATTTCTTTGTCGAACCGGAAATTTGGGAATTATTAGATGAAGTACGTGAGGAAGCAGCCAAATATGATTGTGAGTTGCTGCCGGAAATTCATGAACATTATACAATTCAAATGAAAATTGCAGATCATGATTACTATGTTTATGACTTTGCTTTACCAATGATTACGCTCTTTTCATTGTATAGTGGGAAGTCCAACCGCTTAGCTCATTGGTTAAAAATGAGTCCGATGAAGCAATTCACTACACTTGATACACACGATGGTATCGGAGTAGTGGATGCCAAAGACTTATTGACCGATGAAGAGTTGAATTATACATCTGAAGAGCTATATAAAGTCGGTGCGAATGTGAAGAAAATTTACTCTTCTGCAAGCTATAATAATTTGGATATTTATCAAATCAATTCGACCTACTATAGTGCTTTAGGTGATAATGACCGTAGTTACTTATTAGCACGGGCCATTCAGTGTTTTGCACCGGGGATTCCACAAATTTATTATGTTGGTTTATTGGCAGGAAAAAATGACATTGAGCTATTGGAAAATACCAAAGAAGGCCGCAATATCAACCGTCACTACTATACATTGCCAGAAATCGATGAAGAAGTAAAACGCCCAGTGGTGAAATCTTTATTTGATTTACTACGCTTTAGAAATACTGCTGCAGCTTTTGATTTAGCCGGTGAAATTATTGTTGAAACACCAAGCGAAGAAACAATTATCATCACTAGAAAAGATAGCCAAGGAGATCGTGCGGTATTGACTGCTAATCTTCAAACCAAGGACTTTGAAGTGAAACATAACGGAGAAGTAGTACTAACACAATTAGCCGAATAAGAAAAGAAGGAGTGCAAATTTTGTGCTCCTTTATTAATTAAAGTGTTTTAAAATATTTTTAATCTTATCTGAAAAACAGAAGGGATTTAAATGTTGATATATCAACGTTTAATTGGATATTTAATAAAAAACACAGAAAATTTTAAATTAATGCTTGCTAGTTAGGTTGATACATGTTATTATCCATCTTGCAGCACAACTGCGAACGAGAGAGGCGAGTATGACTTTGCCAAACTTATTGCTGCCTGAAATTTAGGCAGATTTGATGTAGTAAAGGGGCTTTTCGCGCCCATTGAAGAGATGAGAAGAAATGAAAGGACTTCTTGTCGACTCAAATTTTTTATAACGTAATGATCCAATCATCATTATGCTTGTGAAAACGATTAGTAAGAGTGGTAAAAGTAGACATGCTAAATAGACTCTGCGTTCTAACAATAATAAAGAGAAGGACTGGCCTTTTTTAGGGAGTCTTGATGAAATAAAATGTAGAAATCGAAAAACTCAGGTATAGGATGTAGACTGTACCTGAGTTTTTTTGTGCTTAAATAAACAGCCTATTTTTATAAGTGAGTAGCAAATCTCGCAATACCGCTTGATTGACTGCTAAAGTGAGCGACTACATTAAAAAAGTGAAAATTTGATCGTGAGGTGATCGTAAGTGTTAACCAATCAAGAACAAACGCCCATCGTCCAAGCTTTGATGGATTTGAAAAAACAACGCCTGGTGCCTTTTGATGTACCTGGACATAAGCGAGGGAAGAGTGGGAGTGATCTTGTACAACTCTTTGGTGAAAAAACCATTTCCATCGATGCGAACTCGATGAAACTATTAGATAATTTAAGTCATCCTGTATCGGTCATTCGGGAAGCGGAAGAATTAGCCGCCCAAGCTTTTGGTGCTAAACATGCCTTTTTTATGGTTAATGGCACGACACAAGCAGTGCAAAATATGATTTATGCAACCGTCCAAGAAGGCGATAAAATTCTTTTACCACGCAATGTCCATAAAAGTGTGATTAATGCTTTGGTGATGTGTGGGGGAATTCCTGTATATGTCCATACGCCCTTACAAAAAGAACTGGAAATTTCAACGGGGATGCCTTTTGAAGAAGTGAAGGCTACAATTGATGCGCATCCAGATGCCAAAGTGATTTTAGTCAATAATCCGACTTATTATGGGATTTGTTCTGATTTGTTACAGATTACCCAGTATGCACATGAAAAAGGTTTAAAAGTCTTGGTAGATGAGGCGCACGGTACACATTTGTATTTTGGAAAAGGTCTACCAATCCATGCGATGGCTGCTGGAGCTGATATGGCTGCGGTTAGTATGCATAAATCGGGTGGTTCATTAACTCAGAGTTCATTTTTACTTTGCAATGCGTCCATCGATCCAGAATATGTCCGTACAATGATTAATTTAACCCAAACGACAAGTGCGAGCTATTTATTAATGGCTAGTTTGGATTTGGCTAGACGTAACTTAGTCTTAAATGGTGAAGAAATTTTTAAAAAAGTAGTGGCATTAGCGCAATATGCACGTGATGAAATCAATGAAATCGGGGATTATTATGCGTATTCAACCGAAATCATTGATCGAGAAGGGATTTATGATTTTGATGTGACCAAGCTATGTGTAAAAACGACTGGCATTGGTTTAACTGGTAGCGAAGTGTATGACTTATTGCGTGATGAGTATAATATCCAAGTCGAATTTGGCGATACGGCTAATATTTTAGCTTATATTTCTGTGGGGGATAGAATTCATGATATTGAACGTTTGGTTTCGGCTTTATCCGAGATTCGCCGCCGCTATAAAAAAGAGTCACGGGATTTATTAGTTTTTGATATTGCGCAAACCGATGTCGTCATTTCACCGCGTAAAGCTTTCTATGCCCAAAAGGAAAGTCGTTTGCTTAAAGAGAGTATCGGTGAAATCTCAACGGAAATGGTCATGTGCTATCCACCGGGGATTCCGATTGTAGCACCTGGTGAGTTGATTACAAAAGAAATTATTGAACATATCGAATATGCTAAGGAAAAGGGTTGTTTCTTGATGGGGACACAAGATCCAGAGGTGGCTTCGATTTGTATAGTGAAAGGAGAATGCTAGATGGATTTATGGTATTCCGATTATCATGTCGATGATGTCAGACTATCGATTAATGTCGAGCGCGAAATCTATAGTCACCAAACAGAATTTCAGCATATTGCAATTTTGGATTCTAAAGAGTTTGGGCGCATTTTAACGCTAGATGGCGAATTAATCAGTACCGAAAAGGATGAATTTTTCTATAGCGAGATGATGGTGCATGTGCCAATGGCGGTGCGACCAAAAATAAAAAAAGTCTTGGTCATAGGTGGCTGCGATGGGGGAATCTTAAAAGAATTATGTAAATACCCTACAATTGAACAAATTGATGTGGTGGAATTAGATGCCCAAGTCGTGCAAATTTGCCAACAATTCTTCCCACCGGCTGGCCAAGCTTTTCAAGATGAACGGGTGCAATTATCGATTCAAGATGCGCTGAAATTTATGCGTCGTAAAGAAGATGAATATGATTTGATTATTGTTGATTCAGCCAATCCGTTTGGGGTGAATGAAAGTTTGTTTACCCGTGAATTCTACGGTAGCTGTTATAACGCTTTAAAACCTCAAGGCGTCTTAATTAGCCAACATGCCAATGCTTTTTATGCCGAAGATGAAGAAGCGTTTAATCATATCAGAAAACGCTTGACTTCAGTTTTTGAAAATAATTATGTCTATATGGCAAGTATTCCAACTTATGCGGCGGGTTATCTATTGTTTGGCTATTCATGTAAGTCTGGTCACCCGCTTTTAGATTTGCAAAAAGAAGTCTGGGAAAGTTTAGCTATTCCCACACAATTTTATAATGTGGCCTTGCATCAAGGGGCCTTTGCTTTACCAAACTATATCAAGGAGTTGTTGTAGATGTTAACACCAAATATTGAAACCTTCATTGCTTGTGAGTCAAGTTATGAAGAAGCACAAACGGTATTTTTCGGTGCCCCTTATGATTCAACCACCTCTTATCGTCCAGGTACGCGCTTTGCTAGTCGAGCCATCCGCAGCGAATCATTTGGCCTTGAAACTTATAGTCCTTATCAAGATAAAGATTTAGAAGAGATTCAAGTATTTGACTCCGGTGATTTGGAGCTTTCATTTGGGCGTGTGGATTTAGCTTTAGCAGATATTAAAGCACGCACCCAAACTATTTTAGCTGACAATAAGCGCCCTTTTATGATTGGTGGCGAGCATTTAGTGACTTTACCCGCAGTAGAGGCGACTTTTGAGAAGTATCCTGATTTACAAGTGATTCAGTTTGATGCCCATACAGATTTGCGTGAGGCTTATTTAGATGCTAAATTATCGCATGCGACCGTGATTCGCCGGATACATGATTTTCTTGGTGATGGCAAAATTCATCAATTTGGGATTCGCTCAGGGGAACGTGCGGAATTTCAATTTGCTAAAGAACATACGAATTTGCATAAGTATAATCTAGATGGACTAAAAGAGACGGTTGCCGCTTTAAAGGATACCCCTGTTTATTTAACGATTGATTTAGATGTTTTTGATCCGGGTGTTTTTCCAGGAACAGGGACTCCTGAGGCTGGGGGGATTTTCTTTATGGAATTTGTCGAAAGCTTAAAGTTAATCAGTCAATTAAATATCGTCGCTTTAGATGTAAATGAATTATCACCTGCTTTAGATCAAAGTGGGGCATCTACCGCTTTGGCATGTAAAGTCGTTCGTGAATTATTATTAGCCATTCATTAATAAATTTGAGGAGGAAAAAAACTATGGCAAAAGCATTAATTATCGGTGCAGGAGGCGTCGCAAGTGTAGCGGTGCATAAATGTGTACAAAACAGTGAAGTATTTGAGGAGATTTGCATTGCCTCAAGAACGAAAGCCAAATGTGATGCGTTAAAAGAAAAATTAGACGGACAAGGTTGCAAAATTTCAACTGCCAAAGTCGATGCGAATAATGTCGAGGAGTTGATTGCTTTAATTGAAGATTTCAATCCAGATATCGTCATCAACTTAGCTTTACCTTACCAAGATTTAACTATTATGGATGCGTGTCTAGCTACCAAAACCCACTATCTAGATACGGCGAATTATGAACCAGAAGATACGGCTAAATTTGAATATAAATGGCAATGGGAATATCGCGAAAAATTTGAAAAGGCAGGTATTACCGCGATTTTAGGTTCTGGTTTTGATCCAGGCGTTACTGGTGTCTTTTCAGCTTATGCACAAAAACATTACTTCGATGAAATTCACCAAATTGATATTCTTGACTGTAATGCTGGTGATCACGGTTATCCATTTGCGACCAACTTTAACCCAGAAATCAATATCCGTGAAGTCTCTGCAAAAGGTAGCTACTGGGAAGATGGTCATTGGGTAGAAACGGAACCAATGGAAATTAAGAAAGTTTATGATTTCCCACAAGTTGGACCACGTGATATGTATTTATTACACCATGAAGAAATCGAATCCTTAGCATTAAACATTAAAGGGATTCAACGTATTCGCTTCTTTATGACATTTGGCCAAAGCTATTTAACGCATTTGAAGTGTCTAGAAAATGTGGGAATGACAAGTATTGAACCAATTATGTTTGAAGGCAAAGAAATTATTCCACTACAATTCTTAAAAGCGGTGTTACCAGATCCAGCTTCATTAGGTCCTCGTACCAAAGGAAAGACCAATATTGGCTGTATCTATCAAGGAGTCAAAGATGGCAAACCTGTGAACTACTATGTCTACAATGTTTGTGACCATGAAGCATGCTATAAAGAAGTAGGTTCCCAAGCTGTTTCTTATACAACTGGGGTACCTGCGATGATTGGTGCAATGTTAGTCGTTAACGGGACTTGGAATAAACCAGGAGTACACAATGTGGAAGAATTAGATCCAGATGCATTCATGGAAGCTTTAAATCAATGGGGCTTACCATGGGTAGAAGATTTTAACCCTACCTTGGTGCATGACTAATGGAAAATAAAATCTTATGGGATGAAATGAGTATCCCGACACCAAGCTTTGTCGTGGAAGAAAACCTATTACGAAAAAATATGGAAATCTTAAAACAAGTACGCGAGGAAAGTGGTGCTAAGATTTTATTAGCACAAAAAGCTTTTTCGATGTTTCACTTTTATCCATTGATTCGTGAATATCTAGATGGCACAACAGCTAGCGGTATTTATGAGGCAAAGTTAGGGGCAGAAGAATTTGGTAAGCAAACCCATGTCTTTTCGCCCGCTTATCGTGATAGTGAATTTAATGCTTTGCTTGAAATTTGTGATCACATCGTTTTAAACTCCTTTAGTCAGTGGCAACATTTTAAAGCACAAGCCTTGCAAAGTGGGAAGTCTTTTGGTTTGCGGGTCAATCCAGAATGTTCAACCCAAGAAGGTCATGCGATTTATGATCCATGTGCACCAGGATCACGTTTAGGGATTTTAGCGAAAGATTTTGAAGGTCAAGATCTAACAGGAATTGAAGGATTGCATTTTCATACCCTATGTGAGCAAAATGTGGATGATTTGATTCCTACCTTACAAGCCTTTGAAGAAAAATTTGCGGATTATTTACCGCAGATGAAGTGGGTGAACTTCGGTGGTGGACATCATATCACGCGTGAAGATTATCAAGTGGATGTTTTAATTGATGTCATCAAACGCTTTAAAGAAAAGTATCAGGTTGAGGTCTATCTTGAACCAGGTGAAGCCATTGCCTTAAATGCGGGCTATTTAGTGGCGAGTGTTTTAGATATAACTGAAAATCATGGCGTGAAAAATGCGATTTTAGATACTTCTGCGACTTGTCATATGCCAGATGTTTTAGAAATGCCCTACCGTCCGATGATTATAGGTAGCGCTCAACCAGCAGAAAAGCCCTATACCTATCAATTCGGTGGACCAACTTGTTTGGCAGGAGATATTATTGGTCAATATTCTTTTGATCAGCCTTTACAAATAGGGAGTCGCTTAATCTTTTGTGATATGGCTATTTATTCGATGGTAAAAACGAATACATTTAATGGCATGCCACTTGCCAATATTTATGCTTGTGATACAGCCAATCAGTTACAGCTGGTCCGTAGTTTTAATTACCACGACTTTAAACATCGCTTATCCTAATACAATGAGTCATAAATGATGAAGTTTTACTTTGTCGTTTATGGCTTTTTTGATAACTGGGATTCATTGAAAGTTTAATTTGAAAAAAAGAAAGAGTTTCTACCTATCTTATTAGTTAAAACCTTTTAAATTTGTTTGATTAGCATTTCTATGCAGTAGTATGCATTAAACAATTTTTTCGCAAATTTCGTCTTTTCAATAAAATGTTGAATAAATACACTATATAATAGTAGAAAAAAATTCATTTTTGTATTTGGACAACTAGATTATTTTTGAATGAGCAATTTTTTTGTATAAATTGGATGAATAAATAAAAATGGCACAATCTCGTCTCTTGTTCAGTTTGGTGATTGGGCTGTTTTATCAAGTATAATTTACTATTTGGAAACTATTTTCGCCGGATTATTTGAAAATTTACATTTTATGATATTTATATAATGATTTATGAAAAATAATTTTTTTCAATTATCAAGTTTGTGAGATACAACCTTTAAAAACTTATAAAATCAGGGAATTGTAGATAATTTTAAAAAAATTAGCGCAAATAATAGGTTATTTCGTAATTGAATTATTTAATTAAAAATATTGGATTATTTTTATTATATTTACATAGTAGATATGTAAATATTTTAAGCAAATGAAATTAGGTATGAATACGTATTTATCATAGGTAAAACATTTTACTAATGTAAGTGTTTTTAAAAATAACTTTACATTTGAGATGAAAAAATGTTCAACTTATGTCTTTGAATAGTGTTTTTTATTATTTTTTCTATTGTCAAAACAGAAATTTGAGTATATACTCATCTGTGTTGATAAGCAGTCAACAAAAAAATATGGTTAGTAGGAAAGAACTAATAGAGGAAAGGAATTTTATTCATGTCAACAAAAAAAGAAATGTTAGGGAAAGAAAATAGAAAGGAAAAAGGACATCGTCGCTATTCGCTATTATTGTTAGCATTATTGTTTATCGGTTTCGCGTCATATGGAACTTATGCTTACTTCACAAGTTCAGCTAGTACTCAACATGGTCATTTAACTTTGAACGGTTCATCTGGCAAATACGATTTTAGCAATACTGATGAAAACGGAAATATTGAGGCTAAATCAGGTGATGGTTTAGCTGGTGTAGACACACCTGTTTATCACAGTGCAGAAGAAAACAAAGAAGGTTCATTTTCAGAAGATGGTAAAGATAACATTCATGCATTTGGTGAATTTGATTGGGTTTACATTGGTAATGCAGGAACAGATTTTTCAAATGTTTATGAAACTGCTTTAGCGCAAACTAATACATGGCAATTTAATAATAAAGTTTTTTTCGAAAATGAGAAACCTGGTGTTTTTAAATCTGTAACTGGTGGAGATGTATTCCGTAAAACTGTACGTCTACAAGTTAAAGGTTCAGGTACTCAAGAAGCTAACGTGTCAGTTGATTGGAAAGGTGATAAAGTAGATTTAACAAATATTTCTGCTCGTATGAATGTTAAAATTGGTAAGGAATCTGCTTATAAATCTGCTTATCAAGATTTAACTGCAAATGAAACTTCTACAATTTTAGGTGCTGCTAAAGGTACTGGTAGTAATACACTTGTTGCAAAAGCTGGAGATACTATTGAAATTACTTTAGTAGCTTATGTAAGTAATAAGGACTTATCAATTGAAGGAACTGATCAATTATTAGGTCAAATTCTACGTAATTTAACAATCAGTTTAGCACAAAATAGAGATTTAGCTGACAAGTAATAAACAAACAATGAGATGAATGATGTAAAAGGATGCGAGGGCATGGTCGGATGCTTGTAAAAGCATCCTTTTGCTGTATTTATGAAAGTGAAGAATATGAAGAAAACTGTACATGCAATATTAAATATATTAGGAACTATACTAATCTTTGTAGTTTTAATTGGTATTTTAGTGAATGCGAATTCAGCACCAGAAGGTAAAGGTTTTTTTGGATTTAAAGGTTATACGGTTTTAAGTAATAGTATGCGACCAACTTTTTCTGCAGGAGATTATGTGGTAGATAAAATAGTTCCTTATAATTCAATCAAACAAGGAGATGTCATTTCCTATCATATTGATGGTCATACAATTGTTACTCATCGTGTGAAAGAAGTGACTGACAAAGGTTTTATTATGCAAGGAGATGCAAATAATGCGCAAGATGCTTTTACAGTAACCAAGGATCATTTTATTGGAAAAATGATATTTATGATTCCAATGTTAGGCCGACTACCTGATCTATTAATGAATGTATATTTATGGATAGCAGGGGCGATTTTAATTTTAGGAATTGTTATATATGGAGAGTTTCAAAGAAGAGCACAGCGACGGGAAGGTGTTTAGTATGGATATCCAAAAATTGAAGAATTATGCTTCAAAACACAAAATGAAAGTAGCTTTAGGAACAACTATGGCAGCAGCTTTAATTGCCGGTGCATCAGCGAAAACTTATGCTTATTTTACTTCTCAGGCCACAGCAAATACTAATTTAACTTTAAACAAAGGAACGGTTGCATTATCTGATGCGACAGGTGATACTTGGAGATATTATGGAAATCAAGTAGACTTTTCAAAGATTGATTTTAATGCAACTGATTATCTGGGTGAAACTATGATTAATCCTGATTTATCAGATGGTTCAAAAACAATCGACACTACCTCAAGCAAACTTTTTACAGGAAAAAGCTTTAGTCAAGTAGTGCCTGGTGATACTTTTGCTAAAACGGTGAAGGTTACCTATAAAGGGACGAATAATGCCGAAGTAGCCATTAAGTTTGTACCTGGTCAAAGTCAAAATTGGATAGCTTTGGCTAACTTCTACAATTTAAAGGTAGACTATCAAATTAATTCAGGTGACAAAACAGTATTAGTCGATAATCAATCCTTAAATACTGAGGATGTGACTAAGCTGACAAGTAAAACTGGCTTAAAAATCAGTCAAATATTAAAACAAGAGGATGTCGTGCAAATTCATTTCTATGCACAGTTAAAAGCCAATGATTATAATGTGCAAGTTGCAAATGAGATTATGAATTTTGCTAGTGTGAAGGATGCCTTTGAAATCCATGCGCAAAATAAATTATATCCAAAAACTTCAACCGTTAACGAGTAATGAAAAGAGAGGATTTAATTGAAGAAAAATTTATTAACATTATTGGGCATCTTTGTCATATTTTCGTTGGCATCACTTTTTTGGATGAATATGCATAGTACACATGCCCGTTTGATGGATTCCAAGAAGTTCAATGCTGATTTTACTCTAGAAAAGGGAAATGTTGTATTAAATTCTTCTTTTTCAAGTTCTGAATGGCGTTATCTTGGTCAAACTGATGATATTGTGAAGATTCAAGATGTACCAGATAAGTCAAGCTATCAAAATAGACAAATAAATGGTGATTTAATTGGCAAAACGAGAGATGGCGATAGAACATTAGGCGTAGATAGAAATGTTGCGGTATTAACCGGATACAGCTTTGACAACATGAATGCTAAAGATACTTTTTTACAAAGACTAGACTATCAATATGTAGGAAAGAATACCGCGAGTTGCAGTGCCAAAATACTTAACTCTGAAAATTTATCAGCTGATTTTGAGTATTATTTAGAAGTTTATGTAACTGACGAAAACGGTGAAAATAAGACCCAGTCATACAGTGTCATTACCTATAATAAGCAGGGCAATCGAAAACTTGAAACGTTGGCATCTCAAAATTTTGATATCCAAAAAAATCAAAAGGTGAATCTATTAATTAAGATAAGGTTACTAAAAGGGGAAGTCAGTGATTCAAATGGAGGTAGCTTATCTACACTTATGAAAGTCCAACTAAATGCACAAAATAAATTAGTAAAAGTAAAGGAGTAGCATCATGAGAAAAAAACTGATACTTATTTCATTGTTATTCGTTACCTTTATCTTTTCTTTGCAAACTTCTTGGGCTTATTTGATTGATTCAAAGGAATATAAAACAGATTTTTCAGGTCAAGTTGCTTATAATAATGGCTTAAGTTACAGCATTAATGGGGCTAGCAACAATCAATTGAATGTTAACTTTAATGATGGACAGAATACATCTGTTCGAACCTATCAACTAACGCTAAAGAATAATACAAGTTATCAATTAAAGCCTGAAACAATTACTTTTGAAACGAATCCATTTATGATTCAAAATTGTAAAGTCGTGATATCTCAAGCAAGAAATACAAAAAATGAAGATGAATTTGTTTGTGATTTAAGCATCTCGCCAGTTAATACGCAAAGTACTAAAGCAACTTTTACATTACCAAAAGTGGTTGCTTATAGTGTCGGCAATAAAAAAATTGAGAGTACTAAGGATTATCAAGTAACGATTATTCCGCAAAAACAAGGAATATACAATGATGTGCAGCAAGATTTAGGTGATTTAGGAATTCCAGGCTATTTCCACATATTTGCTAAAGATAATATTACTTATAATATAGGTAATAGTTATGGTAATCTAGCAACCAAAAATTTAATGTATAATGGGAAGCTTGATTCGCTCGAATTAATTAATTACGTATCTGATAGCGCCCAATTAAATGGCACGGTAGCCAATTTTTCGAAATTTGTTATAGGGAATACTACACAAGGAAATATTGTTAATGATTCTTACATAACTAAGCAAGACAATTATCTTGATTTTGATAAAGAAATGCAAAAAGCAAATGAAGTAAGCCATACAATCTTAAACTACCTAGATAAGCACTCTCCTGAAGTCAAACGTAATTTGCTTTGGATGTCTATAAACATTGATACCTCGGAAGTGTCTAGCAATAGTAATGTACTAGTTTATAATGTGGATTATGATGGTAATAATCTATTACCAATCACTATCAATAATAGCCAGAAGAAATTTATTATCATTAATCTAAATGTAGAGAATACCACAAATATTAAGTTACCTCCAACTAATATAAAAGCAGATGACTGCCCGTATGTTTTATGGAATATTAACCGCAAAGATAATCAACCAATGGCTATAACTAGGGATGCATCTTCTACAAACTATGGAACAATTTTAGCACCCAATGCCAGTCTAACCATCAATAGAAGTAGCATTATTTATGGGGATGTATTTTATGGTAATTTTATTGGTCAATCTTTTACAACAAATGTATTGACGAAAAGAGTGGCGATGATAACGTTTGATTTAGAAACTGGTACCTACAAATAGTAGTGTGCTAGTGAATTGAAAGGACAAGTTATTCTAATGGAAGAAAACTTACAACGAAGAACAAAAACGAAACAACCAAACAATCACCAACGCCGAATTTCTTTGTTGCTACTATTATTACTATTCCTAGGGTTTGCGACTTATGGCAGTTATAATTATTTCACGACTTCAACAAGTTTAGCTAAGGTGGTCCACAAGAAGTTGAAGGATAACTCGTTTAAACTAGGCGAGGATGAAGCCAAGATGCGTCAAGGAGATGGTACGGCTGGTGCGCAAGTAAATAATGGTGGAAATGTTACCAATAATAATGCGAACAATCGTACAACGAATAATCCGCCACAGACAACAATCAATGGTGGAACGACTAATAATAATGGTGGATCAGCATCAAATAATTCTGGCTCAAATGGAAATAATAACCAACCATCGAACAATGGTTCAAATATAACTGATACCAAGTATAAAGAATTTGGGGAGTTTGATTGGGTATATGTCGGTAATACCTCAGGTCGAACGATTATGAGTTTGGCAGATACCTTTCAATTAGCTCAAAAAAATCCCTATCTTTCTGCAGAAAATGCAAACACTTATAATAATGTAAAAAGTGGTGATGTGTTTCGAAAAACTGTTCGATTGAAGGTGAAGGGTAGTTCGAGTACTCCGGCAAATGTTACATTATGTTGGGGAAAGGCAGAAAATGAAGCTTTAGATTTGATTCAGGCAGTTATCTATGTGAAAAAAGAACAGTTAAATCCTCAAGGAGAGGCTCCTATGTTTACAACTGAAGGATTCTTGACAGCTTTTGATGGTATCCCATTAGCAAAAGATGCACAATATACTAGTGAGAAATTAAGTGTGAAATCTGGAGATTATTTAGATGTGGAAATGGTCATTGCAGTTAAAAATGGAGCTGATATTCCTGATAATGTACCTTTAGCAAAGTTGGAACGTCAGCTTTCGATAGTATTAAGCCAAGATACAGGAAATATTTTAGATGTTTAACAAGAGGATAGCAGCAAGCATGCTTGTAGGTAAGATTTAGCCTATGAGCATGCTTTTTTTGTGAAATATCGTGAGAATTAGGTTAGAATCGGAGTGTATATTGTTGATTTTTCATAAAATATTAGGTAGAGTGATTATGTGAAAATATTATATAGAAGGTTGCGATGAGATGCAATTAGCAGTTCCCGTACGGCGTTCTTTTCCATATATTGCCGTATTTGTAATCTTTATTGCAATTTTAGTCATGAGTTATCAATTCAAAGTGAATTCGGATAAGCGGAATATCACAGATAGCAACGTATTGTCTACTGTTGTAAATGAAGATCCTAAGTATAATCAGCTAATGTATAAGCCACAAAAAATTAGCGATGACTTAGACGAAAAGAGCCTTATCAATTATGGAAATGACCAATATAAAAGTAGCGAACAACCTCAACTAATTCAATTGACAAACGTGACAAATATTCAGCTGGATTCAATTGATCAACTTGGACAATTAGATGAAGTAGATTACTATGTGTCCAAAAAGAAAAAAGTCTTGTGGTATAAGATAACTTATCCTTTACAGGCAACCTTCAAAGAAAAGATGTCAGATGTATTTGATATGTCTGTTGATATGCAGGTTAACTTGCATGATAAAATAGCCTATACCAAAGTTCAAGTAATGCCAAATAAAAAGCCAGAAGAATTTATTAGTTACTTACCTTCACTTTATGAAAAAATAGTCGATAATATTAATAGTGATCAAAAGGTGGAGGTACAGATGGAATTAAAGACTTCTTGGGGTGAGTATGTCTATAATCGTCTAAATCAAAATCAATTGATTCGTGTGAAATATGTAGAAAATGAGGATTAAAATGGAGAAAATTAGAGTAATATTTAATGTTGTACTCACTATCATTGTTGTATGTGTATGTTCTTTAGCTGCGTTGAATTTTTTTTCTGCTCCCGAGCGTGCAGGTTTGATGGGATACAGGGGCTATACTGTTATTAGTGGAAGTATGGAGCCTACTTTACATGTGGGAGATTATATTATAATAAAAAATAAGCCATATGCTGATATCCAAAAAGGAAACATTATTAGTTTTAGACAAGATAATGTTTTAGTGACGCACCGTGTGGTAGCAAGAGAAGGGGAAAAGTTAAAAACCCGAGGGGATCATAATAATGTTAATGACTTAGTGGAGGTTACTGCTGAAAATTATGTAGGGACGTACCAATTTAGAATTCCTCAGTTAGGACGTATCATGTTGTGGCTACAAGATCCGATGATTTATAGTATCATTATGGCAGTTATTGCACTAAGAATTGCAATATTACTAATTCTAAAAAAATAGTTCAACTAGACGTATGCTTTTGATTAAGCTACGTCTTTTTTTACGTTCTAGATTTATTTTATTAGGACTGTTTCTAAATAGTCTTAAGCACTGGAACTAATTTTCATAAAATTTTCAGTCGCTACTTGCATTGATAGATAATCGCTGTATAATAAAATAGTTACTTAAAGTAATTATTTATGATAAGTAAGGAGGATGGAGATGAACTGGGAAGATTCAGAAAGGTATATTTCCGCTTGTATTGTAGCCAAAAAGACTTTACAATTTTTGCCTGTACCGCCTAAAGATTTACGTCGGCAACAAATATACCAGTTAAAAGTATTGCATGATTTAATGGAATGCCAAGACTCAGTCAAAATTAGTGATATTGCTCATCGGATTGGGACAACTTTGCCAAGCGTCACCAAGAGTATGAATGAGTTGGAAGAAAATGGTTATGTCAAGAAGGTTGAAAATCTTCAGGATAAACGCATCACTAATATTGCTTTAACTGCAAAAGGACAAGAAGTATATGATGCATTGATTTACCAATTTCATGTGCAAAATGCCAAAGTGTTAGCGGATATCCCGGAAGAGGAGTTAAATACGACCATCGCAACCATTCGTAAAATTTATCAGAAAATGGATACTTTTAATCGATATAAAGGAGATGAACAGTTTGTATAAAACCTTAGCGAAATCGATGCGTCAATATATTAAGCCTTCGATATTAACGATGATTTTTTTAGCTGGTGAAGTTTTTGCTGAAATGATGATTCCTTATTTGATGGCTAAAGTATTGGACCGTGGATTTGAAACCAAAGATATTCAATATATTATCCAAATTGGCCTATTGATGGCTGTGATTGCCTTAATTTCCATGACTTGTGGGATTTTAGGTGGTAAGTTTTCTTCAGATGCTTCGGCGGGATTTGCGGCAAATTTAAGAGAAGATATTTATCGCAATATTCAACGATTCTCTTTTCAAAATATTGACCGCTTCTCTACCCCAAGTCTGATTACCCGTTTAACGACTGATATTACCAATATTCAGTTTGCCTTTCAAATGGTCTTAAAAACAGTGATTCGTGCCCCATTTATGATTGTTTTTGCTTTTATTATGGCAGCTTATACCAATCTTAAGCTATCAATGATTATTTTAGCAGTGATTCCATTTCTAGGAGCTGCCTTGATTTTCTTGATTTATCGTGTGCATCCTTATTTTGTGAAGGTCTTTCGTCAATATGACCACTTAAATCAAACCGTGCAAGAAGTGATTAATGGCGTACGCGTGGTGAAATCTTTTGTACGTGAAGAAAAGGAAATTGACCGTTTCAAAGAGGCTTCTGAACAAATCAAGCAAGTCTTTATGAAAGCTGAAAAGTTAATCGCGTTAAATAGTCCGATTATGCAAATTGCAGTCTATAGTTCCTTGCTTGTCGTTTATTGGTTTGGTGCCAAATTTGTCGTAGCGGGAAGTATGACACCTGGTACTTTGACTTCATTTATTATGTACATGCTACAAATCTTAAATAGCTTGATGATGTTTTCAATGATTTTTGTCATGATTGTGATTTCTGAAGCTTCTTGTGAACGGGTAGCTGAAGTTTTAACTGAAAAATCTACGTTAACCAACCCTGAAAATCCTGTCACAACGATTGAAAATGGCGAAATTGAATTCAAAAATGTATCCTTCAAGTACTATCCTAAAGCACAAGAAGCTGATTTGACCAATATTAGTTTCAAGATTGAATCGGGGCAAACAATCGGAATTATCGGCGGAACGGGAAGTGGGAAATCTAGTTTGATTCAGCTCATTCCTAGACTTTATGATACCACGCAAGGAGAAGTCTATGTTGCTGGCCGAAATGTGAAAGAGTACGACCTAGTAACCTTACGTGATCAAATTGCGATGGTTTTACAAAAAAACACCTTATTCTCTGGTACGATTTTAGAAAATTTACGTTGGGGGGATAAGGATGCTTCGTTAGCTGAAGTGAAGCGCATGGCCAGTCTTGCTCAAGCAGATCAGTTTGTTTCGACTTTCCCAGAAGAATATAATACCATTTTAGACCAAGGTGGGAATAATGTATCTGGAGGACAAAAACAACGCTTAACCATTGCCCGTGCTTTATTGAAGAAACCTAAAATTTTGATTCTTGATGATTCAACGAGTGCTGTCGATACAAAGACGGATGCTAAAATTCGTCAAGCATTTAAAGAAGAGATTCCAAATACAACGAAGATTATCGTGGCGCAACGAGTTTCTTCTATCCAAGATGCCGATAAAATTATTGTGCTAGATGAAGGAAAAATTAACGGTATCGGTACACATGAGGAATTATTAGCAAATAATCAAATTTATCAAGAAGTTTATGAATCACAAGTGAAAGGGGGACGTATAAGTGAGTAAGAAAAAAGCAATGGGTAGACCGCATAATCCACTGAAAATTTTTGGCCGAATTTTATCTTATGTGGGTAAAAAATATCGTTGGCGTTTAATCGTTGTATTTATAGGCATTATTGTTTCAGCGGCGGCAAATGCAATCGGAATTAGTTTCTCACAGCGTTTGATAGATGATTATATTGTGCCCCTTTTAGGTAAAGCGAATCCTAATTTTGCTCCTTTGGCGAAGGCGATTGGCTTTATGGCGATGATTTATTTGAGTGGTGCGGTTTTGACGTATGTGTATAATCGTACCATGGTAACTGTTTCTCAAGGGGTGTTGAAAGATATTCGTGATGAAATGTTTGCGCATATGGAAATTCTTCCTGTACGTTACTATGATAGTAATGCAACTGGCGACATTATGAGTCATTTTACGAATGATACGGATACCCTTCGACAAATGATTAGTCAGTCGATTCCACAAACAATTGCCGCTTTGATTAGTGTCTTATCGATTGTCATTGCAATGTTTATGATTAATGTTCCGATGACGATTTTTGTCTTATTCATGGTTACTTTAATGATTTTAGTCATTCAAAATTTAGGTTCCAAGAGTGGAAAGTATTTCTCTTTACAACAAAAAGCTTTAGGAACGTTAAATGGTTATATTGAAGAAATGATTGAAGGGCAAAAAGTCGTGAAAGTCTTTAATCATGAAGAGGAAGCGATTGATTGTTTCGTGGAATTAAATGAAGATTTGCGCGTGAATTCTACTAAAGCGAATACCTATGCCAATATTATGATGCCGATTATGGGAAATATTGGAAACTTCATGTATTTATTAACGGCTGTGGTGGGTTCTATTTTTTCTATCACTGGCGTTACGGCATTAACACTTGGTAGCATTGTTTCTTTTGTGCAATTTACTAAGAGTATCACGATGCCGATTGCCCAAATTTCACAACAATTCAATGCGATTATCCTTTCTTTGGCCGGTGCGCAGCGTATTTTTGAACTATTAGATGAAGTGCCTGAAACGGATGAAGGACATGTCGAGTTAGTTAATATCGTTAAACATGAAGATGGTCGTATGGAAGAAAGTGCCAAACGTACGGGTCATTGGGCATGGAAAAATACTGATTCGAATGGGCATGTGCAATACACTGAGTTAAAAGGTGATGTGCGCTTTGAAGAGGTGACGTTTGGCTATCGCGAGGATAAAACGATCTTGCATGATATCAATCTATTTGCTAAACCAGGTCAAAAAATTGCCTTTGTCGGCGCAACCGGTGCTGGTAAAACGACAATTACCAACTTAATTAATCGTTTCTATGACATTCAAAAAGGGATGATTACTTATGATGGGATAAATGTTCAAGCGATGAAAAAAGCAGATTTACGTCGTTCACTAGGAATTGTGCTGCAAGATACGCATTTATTTACTGGTACGATTAAAGAAAATATCCGTTATGGGAAATTAGATGCGACGGATGAAGAAGTCTATGCTGCGGCGAAATTAGTGAATGCGGACCACTTTATTCGTCAACTACCAAAAGGCTATGATACTGAGTTAACCGGTGATGGTGGTTCTCTTTCTCAAGGTCAACGTCAACTATTAGCCATTGCTCGTGCGGCTGTGGCAGATCCACCGGTATTAATCTTAGACGAAGCGACTTCAAGTATTGATACACGTACTGAAGCGATTGTACAAGTGGGGATGGATTCATTGATGAAGGGACGCACCGTATTTGTCATTGCGCACCGCTTATCGACAGTTCGAAATTCTGATGCGATTATGGTATTAGATCAAGGTCGCATTATTGAGCGCGGTACCCATGATGAATTGATTGCCCAACAAGGTGAATATTATCAATTATATACTGGTGCTGTAAAATTAGCCTAAAAGAAAAACCAACGAGACTCTAGGGTAAAAGAGTTCCGTTGGTTTTTTTGATTTCTTTATGATAGTTCGCCGTGTTCGCGATACCAATGATCAGGTTGCCATACCCAGTTAAAGCCATCTTCTTGAAGTAAGTGGAAAGCTTCATCTGGTCCCATTGTTCCAGCAGCATAAGTTGGAATAGGAGAAGTAGTGTCAGCATCCCAAGCTTGACGGATTTGATCCACAATTTTCCAAGATTGGGCTACTTCATGCCAGTGTGTAAAGTTGGTACCATCGCCGTTTAAGCAATCTAGAATCAGTTTTTCATAGGCTTCTGGTGTATTAGCGATAATTTCTGCGCTGTTACGGTAGTCAAGTTTCACCGGCAATAGATTGAAATTAGGGCCAACTTCTTTCCCATTTAATGAAAGTGAGAAGCCTTCTGTTGGTTGGATATAGATGGTTAAGACATTTGGTTCTGGCTTTTGGGCATTTTGTTCTTCTTCATCAAAGGAATGATTGAAGAGATTAATTGGCACAGACTTAAAGACGATATTGATACGTGTGCCTTTTTCGGTCATACGTTTACCGGTACGAATATAAAACGGTACGCCAGACCAGCGGAAATTATCGATGAACAAACGACCAGCGACAAAGGTTTCTGTACGCGATTCAGGATTGACTTGATCTTCTTCTTTATAACCTTTATAAGTACGACCAGAAATTTTTCCTTGGACATATTGTGCGCGGACAAAGTTTTTCTCTACTTCTTCAGCATCGTACATACGAATCGCACGTAAAGCTTTAATTTTTTCATTGCGGATTTCTTCTTCATTAAAAGCAGCGGGTGGATCCATAGCAAGTAAGGCTAAGACTTGGAAGATGTGGTTTTGGACCATATCTTTTAAGGCCCCACTTTGATCGTAATAGCCTGCGCGTTCTTCCACCCCAAGATTTTCAGCCAAACTAATTTGCACATTATCTATATAACGATTATTCCAAACCGCTTCAAACAGAGAATTTGCAAAACGCACTGCAGAAATACTTTGAATCATTTCTTTTCCTAGATAATGGTCAATACGATAAATTTCTGATTCATCAAAGACTTCGTTAATTTCGTTGTTTAACTTTTCAGCTGTTTGATAATCAGTACCAAATGGTTTTTCGATGATGACGCGATGATAACCATTTGATTCAAGTAAACCTTGTGATTGTAAGTGGTGCACAATCGTACCAAATAGGCTAGGGGACATCGCTAAATAAAATAGGCGATTACCAGCTAAACCGTATTCTTCGTCTAATTGGTTGGCTAATTTCTTTAAAGTATCGTAATGATTGGTATCATTGACGTCATGGGATTGATAATAAAAATGACTGGCAAAGGCCGCTGCTTGTTGCTCACTTGCAGTTAAATTTGAGACAGAAGACATTACGACTTCACGGTAAGTTTCGTTAGACCATGGCCGACGCGCGGTACCAATCACAGCGAAACTCTCTTTTAACAGCCCTTTTTGATATAATCGAAATAAAGAAGGGTAGAGTTTGCGTTGTGCTAAGTCACCCGTTCCACCAAAGATAGTGATTAAAACCTTTTTTTTCTTCATATTCTTCACTCCTCGTTTAATAAATCGACAAATATCGTACTGGCAGCCTTATAACTGACAGCAATCGTTTTATCATCATTTTTAATTGTAATTGGTCCTTCATAATCTGCAATTTCAATGATTGTATAATTTTCTTGTAATTTTAAATCAACTGAGACCAAATAATCAAGTAATTCTTTTTCGTCAAGTACTCGAGCAATACGAATTTTACTGCCAATTGGGAAATCAGCCAATGTTTGACGTTTTTTTTCAGAGATAATACCATTTTCTTTAGGAATTCTCCCGCCGTGTGGGCAGTAATCAGGAAAATTCATAAAGGCTTCTAATTTGTCAGCAAGTTTATCCGAAGTGACGTGTTCTAGTACTTCTGCATCATCATGGACATCATTCCATGAGTATTGTAAGTATTCAACTAAAAAGACTTCCCATAGGCGATGACGACGCATTAATGAACTCGCAGTCTGGGCTCCTTGTTCAGTTAATTGCACTCCTTGATAGGGAAAGTGAATGACTAAATCTTCTTTTTCTAATTTGGAAATCATTTCACTTACAGAGGCGGCGGATACCCCGAGGCCGGCGACAATCTGTTTATTTGAAATCTTTTTTTCATGACCACCTAGCTCTAAAATTAGCTTTAAGTAGTCTTCGCGATTAGGAGTCAAAAAAATCCCTCCTTTATAGTTATGTATTAAATTTTACCACGCATTTGTTAAAAAAGCTAATAATGTTATACATTG